>JABTBR010000054.1 GCA_013284265.1 Oxalobacteraceae bacterium
TGGGGCGCCGGCACCACGTGGTCGTTGGCATAGGCCATCGGCACCCAGCGGTAGCCGGCGCCGTCGGCGCGCAGATGCCCGACGCCGGGGAAGGAAAGATGCGCCCCCGCCACCCAATAGCGCCCCTTGGCCGCATCGGCGAAGGCCGCCGCGCGGGTCGCGGCGGCGGCCGGCGCATTGGTGTCGAACACGATGGTCACCTCCGGCGCCGGCATCTGCACTTCCGCCACATGCAGCAGATCGCCCCAGAACACCAGCTTGCGGCCCTGGCTCTCCAGCGCATAGAAGCTGTGGCCCGGCGTGTGGCCATAGCTGGCGATGGAACGGATGCCGGGGAACAGTTCGGTACTGCCCTCGAAGGTCTTCACCTTGCCAGCCGCCACATAGGGCTGCACCTTGAGCTGCGCCTGGTCGAACAGGCGCTGCGCCGAAGCCGGCGCCTTGGCGCGGTTGGCGGGACTGAGCCAGTAATCGGCTTCCTTTTTATCCATGTGCACCAGCGCGTTCGGAAACACCATGCGCTTGCCATCCATCAGGCCACCCGAGTGGTCGGTATGGATGTGGGTGATCAGGATGTCGGTGATCTGCTCCGGCCTCACCCCGGCGGCCAGCAGGCTGGCGCCGAGTTTGTTCAGCGTCGGGCCATACAGCTCGCCCGCGCCAGTGTCGACCAGGATCAGGCGCTGGCCGGCCTTGATCAGGAAGGCATTGACCGAGGCATCGACCTTGCTGTCCTGATAGCTGTCGGCCAGCAGCGCCTTCACCTGGCCAGGTTTGGCATTGGTCAGCAGATCCAGCGGCGGAATCGGAATGCTGCCGTCGGACAGGGCGATGACGTCGAACTCGCCGACCTTCAGGTGATAGTAGCCGGCCTGCGCATGGGCCAGGCCGGTGGGCGCGGCCGCGCTGGACGGAACGGACGATTCGGCCATTGCCGGCACGGTGGACAGCGCCAGCAAGGCGGCGACGGCGCTGGCGCTGGCGATCAGGGTGGATTTGAACATCATGGTGAGCTCTCAAAAAATGCTGTAGGGACGCCAGTAAAACCGATTACCATACATACGTAAAATCGATTGTTAATATAAGAGGCATAAGCATGATGGATATACGAGGCGCCGACCTGCCCTTGCTGGTGTCGCTCGATGTGCTGCTGGAAGAGAAAAACGTCACCCGCGCCGCCGCGCGCCTGCACCTGAGCCAGCCCGCGCTGTCGGCCCAGCTGGCGCGCCTGCGCGACCTGATGGGCGATCCGCTGCTGGTGCCGTCCGAGCGCAGCCGCGGCATGGTGGCCACGGCGCGCGCGCTGTCCATGCAGGCCCCGCTGCGCGAGGCGCTGGCGGCGCTGGGCATGGCGGTGGCGCCCGATGCGAGCGCTTTCGACCCGGCCAGCGCCAAGCGCGTATTCCGCATCGCCGGCAACGACAATGCCATCATGATCACGATGATGGAACTGATTTCCGCCATCGGCAGCCAGGGCGGGCCGGATCTGAAAGTGGCCTTTGTCACGCCGGACATGGAGCGGCTGGTGGAGCAGATGGAAAGGGGAGAGATCGATCTAGTGGTCGGCGGCAGCGAGTTCCTGCCCCCCCAGTTGCTGGCGCAGACCGTGTGTACGGTCAAATACCGCATGGGACAGCGCAAAGGCCATCCGCGCGGCCGGCGCAAGCCCACGCTGGCGGCCTACTGCAAGCTGCGCCACATCATCGTCTCCAACGAGGCGGGCTTTCATGGCTTCATGGACGACGTGCTGGCGCAGCATGGATGCAAGCGCGAAGTAGCCGTCTCGGTGGCGCACTACAGCGTGGTGCCGGCCATGCTGGCCAACAGCGATCTGGTGTGCTCGCTGCCGGCCGCGTTTTTGGAACGCTACAGCGAGCAGCTCGATATTGTTGATCTGCCGGTGGAGGCCGGGGAATTCGGCGTGTCGATCGGCTGGCACCGGCGCAGCGACAACGACCCCGCCCACCGCTGGCTGCGCGCGCAGTTCGCCAGCGTCTAGTTTGATGCCGCTCTATGAAGGAAATGCCCGGCTAGCGAGCCGCCGGCAGCCGCCAAAAACCCACGGCGTACCCCTGGGGTCTGACCCGCCGGGTCAGACCCCGGCTCTTTGCCGTGGGTTTAAGGTGCCGCCGCCGGCCCGCCACCGCGCACTTCATCCAACCCAAACATGTGCGCCTAGCCCAGCTTTTTCAGCTGCTCGCGCGCATACCCCGCATTCGGATGATTCGGCGCCAGCTCCATGAAGCTGGTGAAGGCCTTCTTCGCCTTCTCGCCATCGCCCATGCGCAGGCGCGCATCGCCCAGGTTCAGGTAGGCGATCGCGCGCGAGGTGTCGATCTGCAAAGTATTCTCGAACCAGCGCGCCGCCTCGGCATACTTCTCCTGCTTGTAATAAACGAAGCCGAGATTATTGGCGGCCAGGCCGAAGTCGGGCCGGTATTTCAGCGCCTCGGTAAACGCCGCCTCGGCCTGCGCATACTGCTTCTCCTTGTACAGCTGCAGGCCGCGGTCGTTGGCGCGCTGCGCCAGCTGGCGGCTGGACGCGTCCACCGGCTTGGGCGCGGCGATCTTCTGCTCGCCGCCCTGCAGGTTTTTCACCACCACGGCATTCCCCTCGCTCTGCTGATTGCGCCCGCTATCGAGCTTGCTGTTGAGCGCAATCGCTTCCGCCGACAGCTGGCCGGTCTGCGCGCTGAGGAACTCGGCTTCCACCGGAATCTGGAACACGAACTCGCCGCCTTCCGATCCTGGCAGGCTGCCGAAGGCCGGGGTTTGCTGCGACACCGACGATACCGCCGGCGCCACATAGGCCGCCAGTTCGGTGGCCGTGATCAGGCCATCGCCGTTCAAATCGCCCTTGCCGTTCAAGGCTTGCAGCAAGGTCCAGGTAAACACCGAGTGGCCATTCGGGCCGCCATCGGCCACCATCTGGTCGGCGCCGCCGGCCGTCAGCATCTGGCGTCCCATGCGCCGCGCGTTATCGCGCAGGAAGGCGGTGCTGCCGCCGCCGCGCGTCAGTCCCAGGCCGCTGTAGCAGGCGTCCATCACGAAGAACACATGCTTGGCGTTCAGGCTTTCGGCGATGTTCTGCAAATCCGTCATCGGGATCGCATCGAAGCTGACCTGCTGCGGATCGGAATCGACCGGGATGATGTAACCGAGGCTGCGTCCGGAACTGAGCTGGCGCGTGGCGCCGTGGCCGGCGAAGAAGACGAAGATGCGGTCGTCTTTTTTCAGCTGCGCCTCGGCCAGCTTGTCGTGGAACAGGCCCAAAATATTATTCCGCGTGGCCTCGCCGTTATTCAGCGTGAACACATGCTTGCTGTCGAAGCCGAAGCGGTTCACCAGCGTATCGCGGATCGCCTTCGAGTCCTGCACCGCGTACTGCAGCTTGGGCCACTTCTGATAATCGTTGATGCCGATGACCACCGCATAGCTGTTCGCATAGCCGGTGCTGACGGCGGCTTTTTCCGGCTCCGGCCTGCCGCCCTTGACCACTTTGAATTCGCTGCCGTCCCAGGCGGCGAAGCTGTAGCCGTCGGCGATCAGCTTGTCGAGCACGATCGGCAGCGCCTTGACGCTGCGGTCGTGGATATCGTGGAACAGGATGATGCCGCGCTGTTCCTTTTCCAGCGTCGTCAGCACCCGGTTGGCGATCGAGTTCGGCACCGGATCGGCCCAGTCCAGCGAATCGATATTCCACATCACCGAGCGCAGGCCCAGCTTGGACAGGATCTCCAGTCCCTCGGCATTGTGCGCGCCGTAGGGGAAGCGGAACAGCGGCGAGCGGCGTGCGTCGACGGCCTTGAGCATCTGGTCGGTGCGGGCGATTTCGCCATACAGCTGATCGCCCTTTTCCTTCGACAGCAGCGCGTGGCTGAAGCTGTGGTTGGCGATGGTGTGGCCGGCCGCCAGCAGGCGGCGGCTGGTGGCCGCACCCTTGTTCAGCGCTTCCTTGCCTTGCGCATCGATGCTGCCCAGGTTGCGGCCCACTTCGAAGAACACGCCCGGCACATTGTATTGCTTGAGGATGGCGGCGATTTCGTCGGTATAACTGCCGTGCGGGCCGTCGTCGAAGGTCAGCACCACGGTCTTGGGCGGCAGCGCGTAGCCGAAGATTTCCTTCGCCGCCTCGTCCTTGCCTGCGGCCGACTTGGGCGGCTCCGGATAAGGGACGATGACGCCGTAGTCCTTCATGATCTGTTCGCGCGCAAACAGCTTGCGCAGATGCGCCAGGTAGTCGTCCCAGCGCTCGCGCTTGGGCACGATGGCGCGGGTCTCGAAGCGCGCGAAGATGCCGCTCAGTTCCTTGTCATACTGCTTTTCGATATCGTCGAGCGCCGCCAGATCCTCGCTGACGCGCTTGTGCAGCTTGATCGCGGGCAGGGTCTGGTCGGCCGCCGCCAGTTGCTGCAGGCCCAGCAGCACTTCGCGGAAAGCCAGCCGGTCGGCGTCGAACAGGTCGCTGGCCGATTCGATATAGGACAGCAGCGCGTCGACCACCGGATCGCGCTGGGCCGCGGGCAGCGCCTGCAACTGCCGCAGCTTGCCCTGCACCCTGGCCAGCCGTTCCAGGTTCTCGTGGAAGAGCGACTGCCCCACCTGCTGCGCGGCCTTGCGGTCGTTCTCGGCCAGCGCCTTTTCGTCGGCGAACAGCACCACGATCTTGCGGTAGGCGGCGAGCATGTCGCGCAGCTCCGGCAGCACCTGCGGCACGGCGGAGGCAGCGGCAGCGGTGGTGGCGGCGGGGGCGGAGTCGCCCGCCCGCGGTTTCTGATAGAGGAAAGCAGCGCCCGCAAGCGCGGCCACGACAACGGCGGCCGCCGTCAAATGCCGGGAAAATTTCATGGAGCAGCAGGATGGCTAATATCGAAGCTGGCGATTCTAACGCACATACGGCTGCGAACCGGCGACTGCTTACATTTTAGATAATTCCGTCAATGATGGCGTGCCACGGCGCCCTTAGAACCCACGGCCTACCCCTGGGGTCTGACCCGGCGGGTCAGACCCCGGCTCTTTGCCTTGGGTTCTAAAAAGCGCGGTGGCACGCTTACCTTAGCGTTTAGCCCCGGCTCTTTGCCGTGGTTTATTTAAAGGTAGTTACCGGCCCGCCAGGGACTATTTCAACGGCCATACGTGGCGGTGAAACTGGCGCTGCCCAGGCGGTTCGCGCCCAGCATATAGCCGATCAGCGCGGACGATGCGTCGGCCGGCACGCCCAGCTTCTCGGTCTTGAGCGCGTGCACGGTGAAGATGTAGCGGTGCGGGTTGTCGCCCGGCGGCGGGCAGGCGCCGCCGAAGTCATTGCTGCCATAGTCGTTGCGTCCCTGCTTGCTGCCATCGGCCAGATCGCCCTGCTTGGTGATGCCGCCCGGCAGAGCATTACTACTCTTCGGAATGTCGTACAGCACCCAGTGCCACCAGCCGCTGCCGGTCGGCGCATCCGGATCGTAGACGGTCACGGCAAAACTTTTGGTATCGGCCGGCGCATCGCGCCAGAACAGTTCCGGCGAACGGTTGCCGCCGGTGCAGCCGAAGCCGGCGAACACTTGCGCATTGTCCAGCGTGGCACCGGCGCGCACATCCCTGCTGCTCAACTCGAATGCCTGGGCGCCCGACAATACGCTTGCCGCACACAAGGCCATCCACATCTTCTTGCCCATACTTACCTCCTGATCAAATTGGTGCGACCAGTGTAGGCGGGGCTCAAGGGCCGATGTGCTCAATCTGCATCGTCAATCGCTCAGGCGCCCCACCGCCGACGGCGGCACGCCGAAGCGCTCGATGAAGGCCGTGGAAAAACTGGGCACCGAGCTGTAGCCGCAGGCGCCCGCCACCGCCTTGACCGAACGTCCCGTCGTCTGCAGCAGCGTCAGGCCCGCATGCAGGCGGGCCTCGAGCAGCACCGCGCGGAAGCTGGTGCCCTCATCCTGCAAACGCCGGCGCAAGGTCGCGCTGCTGAACTGCAAGGCCTGTTCCACATGGGCGGCCTTCCAGTCCTGTGCAGGCGCCGCCGCGATCATCTGGCGCACCCTGGCCGCGACCGAGGGGTCCTGCGCCAGCCGGAAGGCATGGTGGCCGGCGCGGGCCAGCGCCAGCAACAGGCCCAGCGCCAGATGGTCGACCATCATCGCGTCGGCCGGGTCGGCTTCAAGATAGGCGCGCAAGGGCGCTTGTACCGCCGCCAGCGCGCCGACGCTGACGCTGGCGTCCTGCACCGGCTCGGTGCCGGCGTGCTCGGCCAGCATGCTGCGCGCCAACGCGATGACACGCCACGGAAACGCCACCGCCAGCGCGCGATACAGGCCGCTCGGCGCGGGCAGGTTTTCCACATCGAATTGCAAGGCCCGGTGCACCAGCATGAACTGGCCCACGCCCGCCTCATGGCGCTCCTCGCCCAGCCGGCCCAGTTTCGTTCCTTCGAGCAGAATGATCAGCAGCGGCGTATCGCAGGCCACCGCGCGCAAGCGATAGGCTTGCACGGCCACCAGTTGCGCGGTAGCGAACGGCATCCGCACCGCACCGTCCGGCGTCGCGGCGGCAAAGGGCTGCGACAGCAGCCAGGACAAATCGGAATGCACAACTCTCCTTTACTTTGTCCACCGGCGGCTTACAACTGCTCCTCGATGGACCGGGTTTTTTCCGTTACGGTGCTACCGGTATGCAGGGTGACCTTCTTTTCGATCAGCATCAGCAAGCACTCTTCGTAGGCAACCGGATTATGCCGCACTCCCTTGGGAACGACATACATATCGCCTTCCGACAATTCCACCGTCCGCTGCTCCATCTCGATGCGCAGATGCCCCTTCAGTATCAGAAACAGCTCGTCTTCATTGTCGTGGCTATGCCAGACCAGCGAGCCTTTGACCTTGGCGACCTTGACGAAGGAATCCTCCAGTTCGCCAATGACACGGGGGGACCAATATTCTGTCAGTGAGGCGGCCACTTCCCTGGGTGAACTGACACCCGTGCGGGATGCGGCGGTGAATGGCACTTGTTGCATGGGGTTTCCTTGTTCACAGCTATGGAGTCAACCATCATGACGCCAGGCAGGCAGCACAGACTTGTTTCATCCTGCGCAAATCCGGCTCAGCTAAACCGTTCCACCAGAAAATCCACAAAGCTGCGCAGCTTGGGCGAGCGGTATTTGTCGGACAGATAGACCACATGCATAGGCCGCTTGGACAGCTGGTGCTTGGGGAACAGCTGCACCAGCCGCCCCGCCTGCACATCGGCTTCCATCAGAATGGCCGGTTGCAGCACGATGCCCAGACCGTGCAAGGCCGCCACCCGCAAGGCTTCCCCATGATTGACCTGCAGGCGGCCCGCGACAGCAATCCGGTATTCGCCATCGGCGTCGGACAGACGCCAGCTCGCCAACGAAGCGGCGGAGAAGGACAGGCATTCGTGCGCACTCAAGTCCTCCGGTACGGCCGGCGTGCCGCGCCGCGCCAGATAGGCGGGTGAGGCACAGATCATCAGCCGGTACGGCGCCAGCGGCCTGGCGATCAGCGCGGAATCGGGCAGTTGGCCGATGCGGATCGCGGCGTCGCAACCCTCCTCGGCCAGATCGATCACGCGGTCGCTCAGCGCCAGGTCGATGCTGACCTGGGGATAGCGCTCCAGATACGCCGGCAAGCTGCGCATCAGCGCCTCGGTGCCGAAGGTGACCGGGGCGCTGATGCGCAGCTTGCCGGCCGGCGCCATTTGCAGATTGTGCGCCTGCGCATCGGTCTCGGCCACCAGCCTCAGGATTTCCTTGCAGCGCAGATAGTAGTCCTCGCCAAAGGCGGTCAGATGCTGGCGCCGGGTGGTGCGGTTGAGCAGGCGCATGCCCAGCCGCGTCTCCAAGGCGCGCAGATGGTTGCCGGCCATCGTGGCCGAAATAGCGCAGGCCGTGGCGGCGGCGCTCAGGCTGCCTTTTTCCACCGCCGCGACATACACCTTCATGCTGTCGAGCAAATCCATTCAACACCCTTGCTTACAGATTGATCAAGTAAATCGTAGTTTATCTCTTAATTGTTTTAAATGACACTGATGCTTTCCCGGCAAGCAGAGCAGTCCATCACCGCTCTGCTGCTCCCCCCCACCCCAGATTCATCCAGGAGCAGACCCATGAAAGCCATCGAACTTACCGCCCCTTCGCTGTCCGCCTTGCGCCAGACCGAGCTGCCCGATCCACAGGCCGGTCCCGGCGAGGTGCTGCTGCGCCTGCGCGCGGCCACGCTGAACTATCTGGACGTGGCCATCGCCACCGGCGCCTTCCCGGTGGCCGGCTATCCGATGGTGCCGGTGGCCGATGGCGCCGGCGAGATCGCCGCGCTGGGCGAAGGCGTACAGGGCTTCGCTGTCGGCGAGCGCGTGATCCCGCACTTCATGCCGAACTGGCAGGGCGGCGCCATCACCGCGCACAATGTGGCGGCGCTGCGCGGCGTGAACCTGCCCGGCTCGCTGGCCGAATATGTGGCCGTTCCTGCGAGCAGCCTGGTCGCCATGCCGGCCCACCTCGACTTCGTCCAGGGCGCGGCCCTGCCGATCGCCGCGACGACGGCCTGGAACGCCGTGCGTTCGGCCCAGCTGCGTCCCGGTTCGGTGGTGGTGTTGCTGGGAACGGGAGGCGTCAGCATCTTCGCCCTGCAATTCGCCAAGGCATCCGGTGCCACCGTGATCCTGGCCTCCTCGTCCGACGACAAACTGGAACGCGCGCGCCAGCTTGGCGCCGATATGCTGATCAACTACCGCGCCACGCCGGCCTGGGATGAGGAAGTGCTGACACTGACCGGCGGGCGCGGCGCCGACCTGGTGGTGGAGACGGTAGGCGGCGCCAATTTCGCGCGCTCGCTGAATGCGGCCGCGGTGGGCGGCGCGGTATTTACGGTCGGCTTTATCGGCGGCACGGCCGCTGCGATCGACCTGCTGCCGGTGATCGTCAAAGCCCTGCGCATCGTCGGCAACAATACCGGCTCGGTGGCCGACCTGAGCGAGGCGGCCCGCGCGATTGCCGCCCACCGCATCGTGCCAGTCATCGACCGCGTGTTCGACATCGGCGACACCCGCGCCGCCTACGCCGAACTGGCCGCCGGCGGGCGCCATTTCGGCAAACTCGCCATCGCGCACTAAGGCCACTAAGGCATCACATTCCATGATGAGGGCCTGCACCGTGCTTGGCGAGCACGCTGCGGGCCGCGTCGCCGCTTGTGCCATTTCGCCCTTGTTGCCGCTCGTTACCTGGCCTGATACGATGGGCCTGCGTTCTGCCTCCCATTGTCCAACGCCCTGCAATTATCCACATAAGGATTGTTCATGAAGCGCATTCTTGTCCTATCGATCGCGGCACTACTTCCCTTGCTGGCACTCGCGGCCGATCCAAATGACCATCAGTCCGTCGAAAGAGCCGTTCTGGACTATATCGAATCGCAGCACAAAGCCGAGCCTGCGCTGATGGCGCGCGGCGTGGACGAACAGCTTGCCAAGCGCACCTACTGGCAAGCGGCCGACGGCACGGAATTCATCATGAAGACCGACTATGAAACGATGCTCAAAGTCGCGCAGACATTCAATAAAGACGGCAATAAATTCCCGACGCATCCGCGTGCGGAGATCAAGATCCTGGATATCGACAACCGGGTCGCGACCGTGAAGCTGACCGCCGATGAGTGGATAGACTACATGCATTTGTACAAGAACCAGCACAATGAATGGAAAGTCATCAATGTGCTGTGGCAGTATCACGATGCAAAAAGACAGGTCAACAAAAAATAGGCGGCCGATTGAAAGGGCCGAACTACCAAGCCGGGCCAAGCGATCTGCTTGCGATTTGCTAGTGTTGCATTCCTGGCTATTTTGCGATTCTCCCTAGCCTTCTTTTCAGCAAATTTTCCCATTCCAAAAAGACGGCATGTAAGATTATTAATAAGCAATGAATCGCGCCTGGCGGCGGCAAATGGGCCAGTCAAGCGCCCTCGATACGATGAAAGGCGACATGATCACGATACGCAACGAGCAGTTGCAGACGCTTTCGCAGCTGACGTTCGAGCCTGGCGCCATCGCGCATGTCAGCGCGCACTTTCCGCGCCACGTGGCCGCGCTCGGCCCCGAGGGCACGCGGCGGGCAGTGCGCAGCGCGCGCGCGGCTGCGGCAGAGCTGGGCTTTCACGGAGAGCGCGAGATTACCCACTACATCGATCTGACCTTCATGTTCGGCCCCGGCTTCCACCGCAGCCCCCTGCATGCCTGGGCCGCCGCCATCCTCGCCGACCAGAATATCGCCGACTCCCGCCACCGCATGGCGCGCCTGTATGAGGCGGCCATCGGCCATCTGCGCCAGTTGGCCACAATCCCGGAGCTCGCCCAAGGTGTGTGAAAAAGAAGGCACGCCCTGCGAAAAGGTCGAGGGCATAGGCGGGGTCCTTGAGGGCGCCTGCGAATTGCTGGTCGCGGCGGAAGAGGCACACGAGGACGTGCAACAGCTCGCCGTGCTGGGCACGGTCGAATGCCCCGACAAGCCGCGCATCGCCGTCCTCCCAGCGCATCACCATTTCGGCATCACCGCGCCCAATATCGCCGCGAATAAGCAGGCGACGATCAGCGTCAAGAACATAGGCGAAGCCGATCTCCTCATCACCAAGGTAGAGCTGATGCCGGCGCTGCCCGGACATTTCCAGCTGGTCTCCAACCTTGGCGGCGCCACCATCGCACCGAAGCAGGAACGCAGCTTCAAGATCGCCTGCACGCCAGTCACGCGCGGTCATCACAGTTGCAAGGTGCACATCAGCTCCACCGCGGTCAATGTCGACGCGCCCATCATTGTGTCGCTCGGCGTCACCGCCGGCTTTCCAGAAATCGCGGTCGCGCCGGGGACCCTCGATTTCGGCGCCATCCTGGTTGGACAGAGCTCCAGTCCCGCCACCTTCGTCATTACCAACCCCGGCCTGAAAGAACTGACGCTCAAGAGCGCGACCTTCAGCGGCCCCGGCTTCCAGATCTCGACGGGGCCGCTGAGCGGCAAGATCGCGCCCACCGATACCGATCCGCAGGCCAGGCTGGAATTTGCCATCACGGCCACGCCCACGGCGGCCAAGCAGGTCGCCGTCACCCTGTCGATCGCCTCCGATGCGCACAACGCCAGTCCGGTCCTGCTGAAACTGTCGATGAAGGGCGTACGGCCGGAGATCACGGTCAGCCACGCGGAATGGGATTTCAAGGACTCCCTGCTCGGCGGAAAAGCGAGTGTGCAGCTATTCACCCTCAAGAACACCGGCAGCGCCCCGCTGAACATCGCCGATATCGCGCTCAGCGGAGATCCGGATTTCAGTTTTGCGGAACAGAGCAAGCCCGCCGACCCTATCCAGCCCGGCAAGCAGTGGGAACTCAAGCTGGCCTGCCTGGCCAGCGTCGCCAAGGCGCGCGCGGCGACCATCAGCATCACGTCGGATGCCCAGAACAAGCAGGCTCCCGTGCTGCTGAAGCTCAAGGCGAGAGGCGTGGCGCCGGACATCGGCATCGACCTGGAAGCGAAGGATTTCGGCAAACTCGTGTGCGGCAACTCGGCCGTTCAGGAATTCATCATCAAGAACACCGGCAGCGCGCACCTGCACCTGAGCAGCATCACGCTCGATGACCCCGGCCACTTCAGCATCATGGATGGCCCCGTCATGGACCAGCCGATCAAGGTCAATGGCAAGCGCACGTTCAAGGTCAAATCCACGCCGACGCTGGGTGGAACGCTGAAAGCCCGCGTGACCATCGCCTCGGACGCGCTCAGCGGACCGGTGGTGGTGCCGCTGAGCGTCGTCGCCCAGCTGCCCACGGTCGCGATCCTGCCTTCGCCGGCGGCGGTACTGCACCACGCCACGGTGCCCAACCAGGCCACGCTCACCGCGACCGGCACGCCGGATGGCGGGCAATATGCGTGGACGATCCAGACACCGGCCACCGCCAATTTCGTCGCTGGCCTAGCCCCTGGCAATGTGAATCAGGCCGACATCGAAGGCCTCGTGCCCGGCACCACCAACGTGACCGTCAGCTACACGGTCGGCTCCGCGCCCGCCGTGAGCGCCACCGTGGCCTTCCACGTGGTGCAAGTCAGTATCACGCAAGGCACCACGCTGGCGGTGGTCCACCCCTACGGCCAGCCGGCCGCGAACCTGACGCTCAACGCCGTGGGAACGCCGCTTGGGGGGGCTCCCCTGTTTCAGGCGCTGGACCATCACGGCGGCAACGCCGCGCTGGTCTACACCAGCGCCCTCGCCGGCCTGAGCCCGACGCTGCGCACCCAGGCCCGCGGCCGCTCCAGCGCGACCGTGCAATATGCGCTGGGCAGCGTCACGGCGCAGGCCTCGATCGACGTGGACGTGACCACGCTGGCCTGCTCGCAGGTGACGTGGCGCCCCGCAGGCGGAGGCAACGTCCTGACCGCGGCGGTCCGCCCATGCCCGCATGAGGCGGCCTTCCAGCAACCCACCAGTGCGATCGCGGCGACCGCGCCGGCGACCGACGAGCATCACCATGGCGACGAATGCGCCTACTGCGCCGAGGCCGGTCGCCCCGTGCATCACTTCATCCACTCCGACACGGGGACCAGCGCCGTCACCATCGTGCAGGAGTTGCACGCGGAAATCCACCACCTGCGCGGCTTGCTTCCCCCGAACTGGTCCCCCACATGGGATCCCGCCGATCACATCAACAACATGCCGCAGGCGGCACGAAACTATATTGCGAGCCGCCCGTGGCTGGCGAACGTCAGCGTCTGGCTGTACAACCCGCTGGGCTGGCGGCCGCCCTGCAACCACTGCGCGGCCACGGGACGCTGCAGTAATTGCAATGGCACTGGACGCTATGGCAGGTTCGGTACCTGTAATCGATGCGTTAACGGAGTTTGCCCTAGCTGCACAGGGGGCTTCAGGGTGGCCCTGCTCAGAGGAAAAATGATCGGGGTGCTGGTAGCCCGAGATGCGCAGGGCCGCGTCTACCGCTTGCGGGGGGTGTCGGGCTCCTTCCAGGGCGTGCGCGAGGGGGCGCCCGAGTACGGCGCACCCAACCGGTTTTGGGCGCGCCAGTTGCCCGACCGGGCGAACATTCCGAGTGCATCCCATGGCAGCTACAATTATGACCATCCAGACCTCGGCGAGACCTTCGGTCTATGTGCTGCCACGCATATGCTGGCCCAGGCCCTGGACCAGGGGCTGGAATTGATGTCGATGGCCGAGATGTGGATAGGTGCGCCCAACGGCCCCCGGGTCGATGGGCAGCTGCAATCGTCCTGCCCGCACTGCCGGCAGTATTTCGAACACATGCTATGCGACGCCGGCCCTCAGGCGCGCAGCACGCCCTATGGCGGCACCGCCGCGATCCAGAACCGCGGCCAGCGCGTGGCGATCGACGAACCACCCTTCGTTTATGCGTCGGTCGGGGCGCGGAGGGAGCTGCACGGACTGCCATCGGGAGCGGGATTGATGCAGTGGACCATCCAGGTCCCCGCAGTCGCGCCTGTCGTCGGACTGTCCAATCTGCGTGACCTCACCCTGGACCCGCTCACCGCCGGGACGACCATGGTCCGTCTGACCTACCCCATCAATACCACAAGCACGGCGACCATCACGCTCCACGTGCTGTCGATCGTGGAAGCCGGTCCGGTGGCGCTGCCGCTGGCCCAGGCTGGCGGCACGACCATCAGCGTCGCCACGCCGATACCGGGACCGGGAACCCTGCAATGGCAGATCGCCCACCCCGCGGTCGCGCGCTTCGCCGGCGGCGTGGCGCCCGGCAATGTCACCACCGTGACGATAGAGCCCGTGGGCCTGGGTACGACGCAGCTGACCGTCAGCGTGCTGGTCAATGGCGTCCTGACCGGCGCCACGGCCAGCATCACCATCAACGTGACATAGGGGCTCAACGACGCATGAACGCGCCAGACGATATCGACCGTGCCATAGCCTATTGCGACACCCTCGCGCCCGGCTTCTCCGCGCGCATCCGCGGGGCATCGGCGCAGCAGCTCGATGCGCTGGCGGAGTTGCAGGGCCGGCCGCTCGACCTGCCCCACCGCCGCTTCCTCGAGACCATGGGCGGGTCCACCGGCGGGCTCGATTTCAAACAGCTCGACACCTCGGCGCAAGGCTTGCTCACGGGGCTGGGCGCGACCTATGGCACGCCCGTTGCCGGTTTCGAACTGTTCGCCGTCGCAGAGGACGAGCCTTACCGGGATCTCTATCTGGTCGCGCGCGATCAAGAGCGCGCGCTCGAATCCATGAACAGCCGCATCGGCACGACCCACGCCAGCCTGGCCGGCGACAGCGGCAGCCGCGTGGCCGCTACTATCGCCGAGTTCGTCTGCCACGCGATGCTGCGCCAGGCCGTCACCGATCACCTGCCGCATCGCCAGGGCTATCTGCTGCAGCGCCAGCACGCGGCCTCAGCGCCGGAGCCCACCGTGCTGGACGCGCTCGACCGGATCGCGGCCAAACTCGGCCTCGCACAACTGTGGTTTTCTTCGCCGACCACGCGCTTCCATGTGGCGGACGGGACCGTGATCATCGCCAGGCAGACGGCGCGCCAGCCCTTCACCGTCACGGTGATGGCCAAGGACCGCGAAGCCATCGCCGACACCGACGAGGCGCTGGTGCGGGCACTGGATCTGAAGCGCTTGCGCTCGCGCTGAAACATCTGCCGGCGGCGGCATAGTATGATGAGATATTGCCTTTCGCCACCAGTTCAATGAACGACGCTCAACCCGACAGCCTGCATGAAAAAATCGACGCCCACGCGCTGGAAGTCGAGCGCTTTCATGCCGAAGTGGCGAGCTTGACCCGGCAGGTCGCCAACTGCGACAAGCTGATCAAGCTGGGCAACGCCAGCCTGGGCCAGATCGACCAGAAAATCGCCGAGGCCATCCAGATCAGCGCCCAGGCGCAGCACAATGCCGACGCCGCCGGCCTTGCGGCCAGCCAGGCCGCGACCGCGGCCACCAGCGCCGCCGTCCACGGCCTGCTGGAGGCCATGAACGAAGCCACGGCGGCGGCGCGCACAACCGGCACTAGGCTGAATATCCTGCAATTCAAGACTGGCTGGTGGATCACCCTCTATGCCGCCCTCACCTTGCTGTGCTGCCTGCTGACCGGCTTCATCACCAGCTGGGCCTTGCGCGGCAATGCCCTCACGCCGGAACAGGCGCGCTACGTCGAGCTGGGCAAAGCCCACGAAACCGTGCTCGACAACGCGAGCGAGCGCGAGCTGAAATTGATCAACGCGATACGCAGCCGGCCGCCCAAGACGAAGTAAACCTGGCGGTCAAATTGGCCGCTCGCGGGCCCTGCTCAGTTTTTTCCAGGCCGTGCGGCCTGCACAGCACCGGCTCTCATCCCCATGGGCCGCAACAATTTTTCCACGGTATCGAGGGTGGGACTGGACACTTCACGTTCGATATCTTGCAGGGTACGCGGGGAAACATCACAAATTTTCGCGTACTCGGGAATCGTGAACCGCAGCGTTTTGCGAATCTCCCGTATCACCTTCGGGATAGGCAAGTCGGGTGCGGCGGCCAGCCTGTCCATCAGCGCGCGCCGCAACTGATTCTGCTCTGCCGCCGTCAAGGCGGTATACCGCTTGTCCATCAGAGCTTCCTCAGCTGGTTCAGATTATTGTCAATGGTGAGCCGCTTGGGCTCGACCAGGTCGCCTATTCCCAAGGCGTAAGCATCATCCATGAGGGTGCCGAGTGGCTCGACCATGTCTTTCAGCGCCGTACACAGCGGCTCTTCATGCATATCGGCCGCTGTCGCAACCTGCTCGACTATGCTGGCCCATTGCGGCGCGCCGCCATCGTCGGCGGCCCAGCGCATGCGGCGCGCGATGCCATCGGGGTGCATGAACATGGGAGCGAAGTCAAACAGCGGCGTGAGGCCGATATAGCCGTCGTCGCGGCGCTGGATAGCGGTATTGCGTGCATGGTTGTCCGTGTTGCCCAACACGACATTGGCAACGTCACGCTTGAGGTATTCAATGATCTCCCCTGCCGCTTCGCTCATCCGGGACTTCATCCTGGACACAAACTCATTGTGGAACGGAACCTCGCCAAATCGGCTCAGTTCGCATACGGAGGCCAGACTTTCCTGGCCATGGCGCTTGACGCGGCCGTCGACTACCTCGCGGTCGAAGCGCGGAATGAACAGAGCACGTTCGCGCAGGAGTAAATCGTCGTGGACGCGCAGCCCCAGCTTGCGCGCCAACTGCATGTAGGGCGCCTCGCATCGCAGGATGTTGCCCAGCGCCTGGTCCGCACCTCGGCCAAACTTGACAATAAAATGCTGTTCCGCCTCGGCGTCGGGCAGGGCATGATCGAGATAGTAGAGACCATCGCGTGCACGCGTCAGCAAAATCTTTGGCCACTCGCCCTGAATACCTGAGGAGCCAGCCAAAAAGAGGCCGTGTTGCGCCAGGTATTCGTTAAAGTCTCCCGCGCGCTCAGCGACTTCTTCAATCGTAAATCCTCGCCCTGGTCCGGCGGTTTTCGCCGTCACCCAGTTATATGCCTCTTTGACACGTATATTGCCGATAGGGCTACCGGCTCCAGCGCAGAGCAAATCCCAATCCGCGGACGGTCCGGCGTTTTCGTCCCTACCTATTTGATTCAATAATTCCTTGCGACCATAGCCCTGCGGCAGCAAGTCAATCAGGAATGGCGGCCAGCTTGGTCCCGCGATGACGAACAGGTCGACTTCATGATTGACTGACAGCGCCGCGGCATCTCGCCGGCGCAAATAATCCAATGCGAAATCCCCTTCATAGCCCAAGAAGGTTTGTGCTGCGATACCTCGTGACTCATCGCCAAAAAGGGTCAGGGCGGCAGCATCACGCCACGCGCCGCTTACAAAGATCTGCAATGTACATTCTTTAGTCATATGCACAGTCTAGTATCATATAAGCAGAAAGTCTAGCGAGTATATGTGATAGTTTGATGTGCAATTAACTCCAGTGCCTATGGCGACTGGAGTTAACATTGATGACGGCGACACGAACTCGCCCGCCCAGGGCGACATAGTTCCGACGCTCAGCTAACAGTAAAGTTGGCCGGTCCAGCCATCACGGTGTAAGCATCGTTGTACAGACACCAGGCGCTGTAGTTGCCCGGCACCAGTTTGCTGGTATCGATACTGGCGCTGCCGCTGGCGGCGGTGACGTATTGCCAGACCAGATAACTGCCGCTGCCCGGCGTGACGCCCGCCTTCCAGATGGCGATCCAGTTCTTGCTGTTGACCTTGGCGGCCGGCAGCGCGTAGCTGATGGCGATCGCCACGCCCTGCTTGACGCTGGCGGCCGACGCGCTCAGCTGGGTCACGCTGACCGGCACGGGGCCGCCCAGCACCACATAGCCATCCTGGTACAGATACCAGGCCGTGTAATCGCCCACCGCCAGCGTGCCGCTGCTGAAGGAGACGCTGCCGCTGGCATTCGGCGCATAGCTCCACAGCGCGGCGCTGCCATTGCCCGGCGAACGGCCGGACGCGTACAGGCCGATCCAGTTCTTCGGATCGAGCTTACCGTTCGGCACCGCATAGCCGAGCGTCAGCGCCGCACCCTTGTTCACAAAGGGCGTGCCGGTCTGAAGCGCGATCTGGTTCAGATTACTGCCTATCATCGGATCGACCCGGCTCGCCGCCCCCGTTTCGACGTGGCCGGCCACGCGGCGCGACCACAGCGCATCGGCATCACAGCTGACGGTGAAATCGTACCAGCCGAAACTGCCGGCCAGGCCGCAGTCGATGGCCAGGGTCTGGCCGGCTGGGACGGCGTAGCTGGCCGGCGCGGCGCCGTAGGCATTGTCGGTGATGGTGAAGCGGCAGGCTTGCAGGCCGCCCAAATTGGACAGCGTCAGCCAGATGCTGTTGTTGGGCACGTTGTATGAAGTCTGCAACTCCGGCCGCGCGGCGCCGGCCACCAGGCTGACCGTGCCCTTGAACTGGCGCAGATAGCCATTGGCGCCATACACGCTCAATTCGTAGCTGCTGCCGGTCCAGGTCCACAATTCATTGTTGATGCTCTTGCCCGCTTCCACCGTGTAATACCACGGGCCGTCGGTGCGCACATTGGAATAGACGATGAAGGCGGCGCCCGCCTGCCCGCTGTTGCCGAAGCTGACGGCCAGCTGCTTGTTGCCGTTGTTGCTGGCCTGGACCTGCAATTCATATGGCAGTGCGCAAGCGTAACGCGGGCCATCGCCCGACGTGACGGTCTCCTGGCGCGCCAGCGTCTGCACCGCAGGCGGAACTGGCGAGGGCTTGCCGCTGACCGGCACATAGGCGGCCGTCTTCGGCACGCCGGCCGGCCA
Source organism: Oxalobacteraceae bacterium (assembly GCA_013284265.1). Lineage (GTDB taxonomy): Bacteria > Pseudomonadota > Gammaproteobacteria > Burkholderiales > Burkholderiaceae_D > Rugamonas. Next base: position 18,325 of record JABTBR010000054.1, read on the forward strand.
GTCGCTATTGGGATTCTGGAAGTCGAAGGCCGAGGTCAGGTCGCCACAAACCGCGCGCCGCCACGGCGAAATATGCTGGCAGCTGACGCTGGCGCGGTCCTTGCCCAGGCCCTCGACCAGCCACTCTTCCAGGAAGCGCAGCTTGGAGGTGTGGTCGAACAATTGCGAGCAGACCCGGCCGCCCTTGCTCCACGGCGAGATCACCAGCATCGGCACCCGTGGTCCCAGTCCGACCGGCACGCCCTGATAGTTTTCGTAGGCGCCGATATCGGCCAGCGTGGTCTTGCCCATGCCCGCGCTGAGCGGCGCCATGTCCGACGGCACATGGTCGAAGAAGCCATCGTTCTCGTCATACATCAGCAGGAACACGGTCTTGGACCAGACCGCGGGATTGGCCACCAGCGCCGCCAGCAGGCGCGCGGTGATGCTCTCGCCGGCGTTGGGCGAATGCGAGGGATGCTCGCAGTACTCGGTCGGTGCGGAAATCCAGGACACTTGCGGCAGGCGGTTGTTTTGCACGTCGGCGGCGAAGGCTTGCACCAGGAAATCGCCTTTGGTGCCAGGCGCGTTGGCGGCGCTGGAGCCGGCCGCCATCACGCGGCCATTTTGCGCCAGCGGCGAACTGGCGGCGAGCCGGCTGCCGTCGGCGTTGACGCGGAAGTTCTTGAAGTAGGCCAGGTAGTTGTCGCCGTAATTGTCCCACTCCTGGTACACCTTCCAGCTGACGCCGTTCGCCTGCAGCACTTCGGCGTAGGTCTGCCAGGTGGGCGCGGTGGCGGTGACGGCGGCCGTGATGTTGTCGTTGGCCGGGTCGGCGTTGTAGACACCGCTGGCGTTGATGTTGTACAGGCTGCCCATGGCGCCAAGCTGGCCCTGGCTGGTGCCGCTGAGCGAGTACAGGCGGTTCGGATCGGTGGCGCCGAAGATCGAGCAGTGGTAGGCGTCGCAGATGGTGAAGGCATCCGCCAGCGCGTAGTAGAACGGCAGGTCGCCACGGTTGAAGTAACCCATGGTCTTGGAGGTCTTTTGCTTGACCCAGGCATCCCAGCCCTTCCAGGTGGCGTGCGAACCTTTCCACGAATGGTCCAGGCCGACCGACAGCGCGCTGGTGTTCTTGGCGTCGAAATGGAAGGGCAGCACATAGCCGCCGGTACCGTTGGGCTGATACCAGACCGGATGGCCGTCCGGCAGGTCGACGGCGCGCGGATCGTCGAAACCGCGCACGCCGGCCAGACTGCCGAAGTAGTGGTCGAAGGAACGGTTTTCCTGCATCAGGATGACCACGTGTTCGACGTCGGCCAGGGTGCCGGTGGCGTTATTGGCGGGAACCGCCAGCGCCTGGCGGATCAGGTCGGGGAACATGGTGGTGGCGCTGACGCCCGCGCTGGTGGCGGCGAAGCTGAGGAATTTGCGGCGGCTGATGGACATCGGGGGCTCTCTGTTGCACGGCGAAGGCATGCGGAGCAGAGAGGGTAGCGAGCAAATGTGACAGGCTTATGGCGCTCGCCTGATAAAAATTCATCATGATTAAAGGCTGAGCGCGGCTGTTTCACGCACGCTCAAAGTCCGACCTAGCGCCTGACACTGAGCCGGAAAACAAGTGTACTTTACGCCAAAGTAAATAGTTGTATTTGTGAAAATATGGTGTAAAAATCACTCGCCTCACTATTGCAAACTCGCCAGGTTTATGGGAACTGTAGGAAAAAGACGCCGCGTCGCCGATGCTGAAGGCTTACTGACTTTCCGGATTGAACAGGATCTCACGGTCCAGATCAACAATGGCAGTCTGGCGCCAGAAGCGCGCCTGCCGTCCATCCGCGCGGCGGCCACCTTTTATCAGGTGAGCCGCTTTACCGTTGGCGAAGCGTATGAGCGGCTGGTCGCGAAGGGCTATCTGACGGTGCGGGCCGGGTCCGGCTTCTTCGCGGCGCCGGGCCAGAAGAAGCGCCTGGCCCCGGTGCCGTCTCCGGAAAAGCCGCGCATCGACGGGGAGTGGCTGATGCGCCAGCAGATGTTGAGCCACTGGAAGGCCAAGCCGGGCGCGGGCATGCTGCCTGACGCGTGGTACCCCGACGCCGACTTCAGGAGCGCCATCCGCGGCATGATGCGCGATCAGCGCGTTTCCCTGGCCAGCTATGGCGATCCACAGGGCTATATGCCTTTGCGCGAACGCATCGCCGAAATGCTGCAGGAACTGCGTATCAACGCTGGCCCGGATCAGGTTTCCCTGACCATAGGCGCCAGCCATGGCATGGAAATAGCCATGCGTGCCCTGCTGCGGCCCGGCGACATTGCGCTGGTGGACAACCCAGGCTATTTCAATATGCATACCGCGCTCGCCCACCACGGCGCCACCGTGGTGGGGGTCGCGCGCACGCGCACCGGGCCTTGTCTGCAAGCCTTGCGCGCGATCCTGGAAAAACACCGTCCCAAAGTCTTCTTCACCCAGTCCGTTTTCCAGAACCCCACGGGAGACAGTACCGATCCGGGAACGGCCCATGCCATCCTGCGCATGGCACAGGAATACGATTTTCACATCGTCGAAAACGACGTGTACGGCTGCTTCGATGACGCTGGCCGCACGCGCATCGCCACCCTCGATCAGCTCAATCGCGTGATCCTGGCCGGCAGTTTCTCAAAGGCCGTGTCCGGCTCTACACGCGCGGGCTTCCTGGCCGCCCATCCCGAGCTGCTTCAACGCATCAACCGCATCAAATTGAACGGCGTGATCGGCAGCCCGGCCTTTGCGGAGCGGGCCGTCTATGCCTTCCTGGTCGGTGGCAACTACCGCAAGCATATCGGACACTTGCGCGAGCGGCTGGTGCTCGCGCGGGGCGCCGCCAAGCAGGCGCTGGCCGAGACGGGCTTTACCGGCATCTCCGCGCCGGAGGGCGGCTACCTGCTATGCGCACAGCATCCACAGATCGCTTCGGCGGCCCATTTTGCCGAGTGCGCCGCGGCGCAGGGCATCCTGATGGCGCCAGGCGAGATGTTCACGCTGGGCGACGGCAAGTCCAACTGGTTCCGCTTCAATGCAAGCCAGCTGGCCGATGCCGAAACGGTTGACATACTGAATGCATTTACCCGGAAATACCTGTCGACGGCATAGCGTTGGCCATGCAAGGTGGCATGGTGTTTGCACCGGACAGATAGGCGGGAATACTGCGGAAGTGTCCTGTTGAGTATGCAAATCCCCATGCTATCTTCGCGCGGTTTTGAGAGCGATGGAATGGCCGTGCTCTCAAAGAATTCGGACTTCATTAATGGACGCATCTGTATCGCGTACGTCATTTACTCATCGGAGAAACAAATGGAAATGCATATTGATATTCTCGAAGCAGCAAAAAGCAAAATGATCGAGCGGATGTCCGCCCATCCTTTCCTGCAGCGCTGCAGGGCAGGCACGGTAACCCTCGACGAGCTCAAGGTATTCATGGTGCAGCAAGGCCACTACAGCGGCTACTTCACGCGCTACCTGTGCGCCATGATGGCCAACCTGCCGAGCAATCATGAAGTGTTTGAACTGGCCGAAAACCTGTTTGAAGAACTCGGTTTCGCACCGGACAGCCCGACCCCGCACTACCTCATCTATCGCGACATGCTCACCGCCTTCTCGCTCTCGCTCGACCAGGCTGCGCCTTCCAGCGGAACCCGGCAACTGATCGATACCATGTTCCACTACTGCCGCAATCTCAACCCGGCCTATGGCCTGGGTGCGCTGTGCCTGGGCGCCGAAGCGCTGGTGCCGTCGCTGTATGCGGACCTCATCGAGGGCTTCCGCCAGTGCGGTGTCCAGCAGAAGGATATCGAGTTCTTCCGTATCCATGTAGAGTGCGACGACGGCCACGCGGAAACCCTGCGCGATATCATGGTGGATCTGGCCGGCGACGACCGCTCGCAGCTCGATGCCATGATTGAAGCGGGCAATGCCATGGTCGATGCACGGCTGGCCTTCTTCTCGGCGCTCGATGAAGTACGCCTGGAAGAGACGGCCACGCTGACGACGGCCTGACGCCCACGCAAGGCCAACCCGCACGGCTCCCGTCCGAGCCGTGCAAACAAGGAAGACATATGAACGACACCATGCATCTGGAAAAGGCCGAACTGCTCGCACTGGCCAAGCAGCAGATGAGCACCCACCTGTCCATGCCAAACTGGACCGTGCAAGAAAAGCTGGCCTTGAGCTGCCGCATCCTGTTTGCGCAGGGCCACGACTCCGGCCTGGCCGGGCAGATCACGGCCCGCGGCGAGCAGGAGGGCAGTTACTACACGCAACGGCTGGGCCTGGGATTTGACGAAATTACCGCGAGCAATCTGCTGCTGGTCAATGAGGATCTGTCCGTTCTGCAAGGCCAGGGAATGGCCAACCCGGCAAACCGCTTCCATTCATGGATCTATCGCGCACGCCCTGACGTGCGCTGCATCATTCATACCCACGCACCGCACCTGTCCGCCCTGGCCATGCTGGAACGCCCGCTGAACGTGTCGCACATGGACGCCTGCATGCTGTACGAGGATGTCGCGTTCCTGGCCAAGTGGCCCGGTGTCCCCGTCGGCAATGAAGAAGGCGAGCTGATTTCGGGCGTGCTGGGCCAGCGCCGCGCGGCGCTGCTGGCCCACCACGGCATTGTGGTGGCCTGCGGCTCGGTGGAGGAAGCATGCATGTTCGCGCTGCAATGCGAGCGGGCGGCGCGTCTTCAACTGCTGGCCGAAGCGGCGGGTGAGATCCAGCCGCTGCAGCCGGAACTGGCAAGGGAAGCGCATGACTGGATTCTGCAAGAAAAGCGCTCGCAGGCCGGTTTTTATTATTATGCGCGCCGCGCCTTGCGCGAAACGGCAATGGCCGGCAATTCCCCGCTGGCCTAAGCGGATTTTGCCAGCTTGCCAGGCTGGCCCCGGGGCGCAACGGCTAGCTGATCCAGCCAGTGCTTGCGCAACAGCCGACCTGGCTGTGCGGCAGTAGCATCGCTCGCTTGAGCAAGAGGTGCCGCCATCGCCTGTGACCAGCATCAGACCATCCCCTAAGGGGACATCGCGGCGAGATTGGCCAGATAGGCGCACAGCATGTCTGCCAGGGCGTCGGCAAATACCGTGATTTCCTTCTCCGTGCGCGGCGTCTCCGAAAACTGTTTTCCTACCGTACTGAGGGTCGCCATGAGCAGCTCGCCCGCGACAACCTCGCGGCCGCCGGCCTGCTGGATCTGGTGGAAATCCGCGAAGGCGATGCACTGGAAACACTGCGCAGCGGACTGCCCGAGCAGATCGACATCCTGCTGCTCGACGGCGCCAAGTCACTGTATGCCGACGTGCTGCGCCTGGTGGAGCATCGGCTGCGGCCCGGTGCCCTCATCATCGCCGACAATGCGGATTATTGCCCCGAGTATCTGGCACTGATGCGCAAGCCGGACAGCGGCTACCTGTCCCTGCCATTCGCCGACGACGTCGAACTATCAATGAAGTGCGGCTAAGTCAACAAAGCCTGTCACTCAAGAAGTGACAGGCTTGGCGGCACCGCTTTGCGCTGCCGCAGGTGGCGGCGCGCCGAAGCCCGGCTCGACATGACGGCTTAGGCCGCACTCAGCGACTCAGACAGCGCCTTGAGCCTTTGAAGCGTAAGCGGAAGCCCCGAGTTCAATTGCTTGACCAGCATCCTGCCGAGAACAAACGTGAGCGGCCCCGAAAACGTGACCCTGTGAATGACTTCGGTCATTCCTTGCATGGGCACAAGCTCGTGTTCGAACACCATGCGAAACAAGGGGATCTTCGACTCTACTGTAAAGCAGCTGTCGTGCACCATTTTCGTGACGACCATGGGAACGGTGTTCCCCTTGGTCGGCGTGAGGCGGCCGCGACTGCCGACGTCAAACGGGCCCTGAAGAGTTGCGCGCTTTGTGTCCGGGTCCCAGGTATGCCAGTTCTCAACGTCCTGGTAGATGTTGAAGATTGATGCGGGAGTGGTAGCGACTTTGATTCGATGTTCAACTTGCATGGCATCCTTTACATCGCAAATGTTATTAATATAACATGTAAAGGAGTTGCTGTCTTCCCGAGAATCTCCGGGATCGGAGGGGATCGCAGTTTGTAAGCGCCGCGCATGCCGCCCTTTTATTCAGGGCGCTACTCCGCCTTGCTCTGCCGCAGGTTCTAAGCCTTTTAGCAATCCATCTGCGGCAAGAATGTCCGCAACTGTTTGTTCTTCAATCGCATAGACCCCGCGTGCGGCTTTCCAGATCAATTTCTTCTCCTGAAGAGCAAGCAGCGCTTGTTGAACGCCGGGCACATCAACTCTTACATCCTCCTCGGCCTCCCCCGCCAACTGCAGACCTTTCCGATACAGCGCCATGGTCGCAGCCTCAAAGGGCGCATAGTTGCTGCCGCTTGCAGCCACTACCCGCAGGACCACTTGTTGGATAGGGGTCAAACTACGGATCACCTTCCGCTGTACCTGACTCAACTCAATAGCCAGCTGGCGTACTTCGTTTTCGAACGTGTCCGGGCCGGTATCTGCGCCGACGTCGAAATTGAAGCGCAGCGTGTCGGCGGCGGAGCCCAGCAGTTCTGGACGGTAAGCGGCCTCCGCAAAGAGGGGCCAAACTCGTTCAGGTGACAGTGGGAACGAGAGCTCCGCTTTCTGGCAAAACCACTCGATAAAGTCTTTGCCGAGCATGGGGAAATTGACCATCGGCGCACCGTAAAATGCCTGCTCCTTGCTGTTTCGAAGCATCGCCAGTTTGTCACGATTTGAGCCCGTGCAAACTACGCGCAGGCCATAGTGCTGCGTACTGTTTAATTCATCCCGCGCCGCCTTCAAAGCAAACAGGGCGGCAATGCCTGCGTCGGTCGTTATGGCATGTTGGGCTTCATCGATGATCAGGACAATCACCTGCTTGATCTCATCAGATAGCGCCACCAGCGCGTCGCTCAGGGACACTTCCTTACCTAAGCCCACGCGATCCAGGTCAAAATTAACGGCTCCCCCGACAGCGATCTTGCTTAAGCCGGACGCTTTTGCCAAACGCATGACAACACCATCCTTGGTAGTCAGCGCGGCTCGAACAGCCGCGACAATGACCTCACCAGGATCCACCGTTGGATTAGCCCATAAATCTGCATAGACTACGAGTGCGCCAGCACGCTCAAAGGCCGGCCTCAGATCCTCGCGCACGAACGTCGACTTACCGGTGCGCCGCGGAGCTGCGAGAAACACGCCTGAACTGGCGGCACTACCGACTGCGACCGTCAACACTTGCTTGGCAATCTTCTCAGCCAGCACTGGCCGGTGGAACAACTCTGGCGCGTGGAACATGGCGGCACCTCGTCTTTATAGACAACTATAAAGTGATTATAGAACGATTATTTTTCTGTGATCCGCTTGGATGAGGTTCTAGACTATAGCGTTTTATAATTGCATTATTGGCCATATCTCGCGGCCTGCCCGTCACTTTCTACGCCTTCATCTATTGCCGTCCTAGAGGAAGATATTTTTTCGCAAGCGTGTCGATTTTGTGTGCCGTCACCCGTCGTAGGGATGAAGCACCGATTGCCCATTCCACCTTAAGCAAGGAAACGCGATGAACCAACAGATCGTCCTCAATCTGCCCGTGAAGGACCTGGACAAATCCAAGGCCTTCTTTTCCGCTCTCGGCTTTACCTTCGTTCCGCGATTTAGCGGAGAGAACGCGGCGTTCATGAACATCGTCGACGGCACCATCCAGGCCATGCTGACGACCGAACCCTTCTTCAAGTCCCTGATCGACAAACCCGTCGCGAATGCAAAGGAAGCCAATGAAGTCGTCATTTGCCTGAGCTGCGAAAGCCGGGAAGAGGTAGACAGCCTGATCGCCCAGGCCGTTGCCGCTGGTGGCCGCATACCGCATCCGCCCGAGGACCATGGCTTTATGTATGACCAGGGCTTCGAGGATATCGATGGCCACCTGTGGAATCTGGTCTGGACGGCGCCAGAAGCCTGATTCGCTGAACAAGTTCTCCAAATTCTCCTGACTCTCTGGCTTGCGTGCGCTGCTGGCGCCAAGCCGAGGTCATGTGATTGTTTCCGCTGGGGACGGTGCGATGTGAACGAGGCTTTTCCATATTCAAGAAACCATGTGATTCCTGAGTAGCGAACTGAGACGCTATTACTGATTACTGTGGGAGTACCGCGCCGCGTCCCACTCGACATCAATAGGAGCAGTCGGATCAACATAACGCACCACGGCCCCTTTTAGCGTGTCGCATGGATTGCGATCCGCGCTCCGATAGCGGCGAACTTCCAATACAGGTTTGCCATGATCGGCTATCACCATGTTTTCACCGGATGCCTCAACCTGCCGCAAGAATTCAAGTGCCTTGGCTTTGAATTCCGATTTTGAGACTTGTTTGCTCTGCATATTTCCCCCTTGGCCGTCTCTCCATCGTCATCATGGTAGAAAAAAAATGACTACATGTACAAGTCATTTTTCAATGTTCGGACGTATGGCACGTGAAAAATAAAAAGCCCCGCAACTTCAACAAGTTACGGGGCTTTTCAGAGTGTGCTGCTTATCCGAATCAGAACGGGATATCGTCATCCATATCCGAGAAGTTCGGCGCTGGCTTCGGTGCCGGGCGCGGTGCCGGAGCCTGCTGCTGCTGCGGACGCTGCATCGGTGCCGGACGGCTAGGTGGGGCTTCGTAGCCACCGCCATCATCCATGCCATCGCCGCCGCCCATGCCTTGACGGCCACCCAGCATTTGCATCTGCTCGGCGATGATGTCGGTCGCGTATTTCTCGACGCCGTCTTTGTCGGTGTATTTACGGGTTTGCAGGCGGCCTTCGACGTAGACCGAGGAACCTTTTTTCAGGTACTGGCCGACGATTTCAGCCAGACGGCCGAAGAAGGAGATGCGGTGCCACTCGGTCAGCTCTTTTTGCTCGCCGGTGTTGCGGTCCTTGGATTTGTACGAGGTCGCCACAGCAATGTTGGCGATCGCATCACCACTAGGCATGTAGCGAATTTCCGGATCGCGACCCAGATTGCCGACGATGATGACTTTGTTAACTGATGCCATGAATAACTCCTGATGAACTGCGGCGCGGCGCGGTTAGTGTTTTACTAGACGGAGGATTATATATGACTGGCGTCCCCTTGCCACAAATGTTGAGCCTCAATCGGGCATGAAAACAGCTGTCCGAACGCCCGCCTCGGCCGGCCCACAGGGCGCCGGGACAGTTCTTTGGTTTATGGCACTATTTTTATGGAGCAGCAGAAACAAGGGCGTCGAATACTGGTATTATATACAGTGAAATCAACCCGGACTGGAGTTGGATCAAGCTTGTCCCGCTACTGTTCCTCACCTTGTCAGTTAGCGTAAGACACAAGTATTGAATCCCAGCTATAGTACCGGGTTGACCCGTTTTGGCCCCGCTATCGCTAGCCCTGCTCAGCCTGGCGCGCCGGCCTCGCCACCAAATTCTCGCAAGGCAGACATGGAACAGATCCGCATTCGCGGTGCACGCACCCACAATCTCAAGAACATCAATCTCGATCTGCCGCGCAACAAGCTGATCGTCATTACCGGCCTGTCCGGCTCGGGCAAGTCTTCGCTCGCCTTCGACACCCTGTACGCCGAGGGCCAGCGCCGCTATGTGGAATCGCTGTCTGCCTATGCGCGCCAGTTCCTGCAGTTGATGGAAAAACCGGATGTGGATCTGATCGAGGGCCTGTCGCCCGCCATTTCGATCGAGCAAAAAGCCACCTCGCACAATCCCCGTTCCACCGTCGGCACCGTGACGGAAATCCACGATTACCTGCGTCTGCTGTACGCCCGCGTGGGCACGCCGTATTGCCCGGACCACCCGGAAAATCCGCTGGCGGCCCAGTCGGTATCGCAGATGGTCGACGCGGTGCTGGCCATGCCCGAAGGCACCAAGCTGATGATCCTGGCGCCGGTGGTGGCCAACCGCAAGGGCGAGCATGCCGACCTGTTCGAGCAGATGCAGGCCCAGGGCTTCGTGCGCTTCCGCGTGCAGAGCGGCACCCATGAGGCCAAGATCTACGAAGTGGACGATCTGCCCAAGCTGAAGAAAACCGAGAAGCACACCATCGACGTGGTGATCGACCGCGTCAAAGTGAATGTCGAGATCAAGCAGCGCCTGGCCGAAAGTTTCGAGACCGCCCTGCGCCTGGCCGATGGCCGCGCGGTGGCCTACGAAATGGATACCGCCAAAGAACATGTGTACTCGAACAAGTTCGCCTGCAACGCCTGCGGCTATTCGCTGCAGGAGCTGGAGCCGCGCCTGTTCTCGTTCAACAATCCGATGGGCGCCTGCCCGGAATGCGACGGCCTGGGCCACATCGAGTTCTTCGATCCGAAACGCATCGTCGCCTTCCCCAACCTGTCGCTGGCTTCCGGCGCGGTCAAGGGCTGGGACCGCCGCAATCAGTTCTACTTCCAGATGCTGTCCAACCTGGCGGCTTTCTATGAGTTCGACCTGGACCAGCCTTTCGAACAACTGCCGGCGCCAGCCCAGCAGGTGATCCTGCACGGCTCCGGCAAGCAGGTGATTCCTTTCGCCTATGTGAACGAACGCGGCCGTACCGTGATCAAGGAACACACCTTCGAAGGCGTGGTCACCAATCTGTCGCGCCGCTACCGCGAGACCGATTCGATGGCCGTCAAGGAAGAGCTGGCCAAGTTCATCAACGAGAAACGCTGCCCATCCTGCGACGGCGCCCGCCTGCGCGTGGAAGCGCGCTACGTCAAGGTCGGCACCGGCAAGCAGGAACGCGCGATCTACGAGATCGCCGCCAAGCCGCTGCGCGAGACCCTGTCCTTCTTCGAGCAGCTCAAGCTCAAGGGCGCCAAGAAAGAGATCGCCGACCGCGTCGTGAAAGAAATCATTTCGCGCCTGCAGTTCCTCAACAATGTGGGCCTCGATTACCTGTCGCTGGACCGCAGCGCGGACACCTTGTCCGGCGGCGAAGCCCAGCGTATTCGACTGGCATCGCAGATCGGTTCCGGCCTGACCGGCGTCATGTATGTACTCGATGAACCATCGATCGGCCTGCACCAGCGCGATAACGACCGCCTGATTGAAACGCTGAAGCATCTGCGCGACATCGGCAACAGCGTGCTGGTGGTCGAGCACGATGAAGACGCGATCCGCACCGCCGACTACGTGGTCGACATGGGCAAGGGCGCGGGCGTGCACGGCGGCGACATCATCGCCCAGGGCACGCTGAAGGACATCCTGAAAAACAAGGAATCGCTGACGGCCCAGTATCTGAACGGCACGCTGAAGATCGCGGTACCGAAGAAACGCCACGAAGCCAATCCGGACAAGCAGCTGGTCATCACCGGTGCGACCGGCAACAATCTGAAGAGCGTGTCGCTGAACCTTCCGGTCGGGCTGATGACTTGCGTGACCGGCGTGTCCGGCTCGGGCAAGTCCTCGCTGATCAACGATACCCTGTACCCGGCGCTGTCGCGCCACCTGTACGGTTCGCAGACGGAGCCGTCGCCGCATGATTCGATCAGCGGACTGGAGCATTTCGACAAGGTCATCTCGGTCGACCAGGCGCCGATCGGCCGCACGCCGCGCTCGAATCCGGCCACCTACACCGGCCTGTTCACGCCGATTCGCGATCTGTTCTCGACCGTGCCGATGGCCAAGGAACGCGGCTACAGCGCGGGCCGCTTCTCCTTCAACGTCAAGGGCGGCCGCTGCGAAGCCTGCCAGGGCGATGGCGTGATCAAGGTAGAGATGCACTTCCTGCCGGATGTGTACGTGCCTTGCGACGTCTGCCACGGCAAGCGCTACAACCGCGAAACGCTGGAAGTGCACTACAAGGGCAAGAGCATCACCGAAATCCTGGAGATGACGGTGGAAGACGCGCACGAGTTCTTCAAGCCGGTGCCGCTGATCGCGCGCAAGCTGCACACCTTGCTCGATGTGGGCCTGGGTTACATCAAGCTGGGCCAGAGCGCGACCACGCTGTCGGGCGGCGAGGCGCAGCGCGTCAAGCTGTCGCTGGAGCTGTCCAAGCGCGATACCGGCCGCACGCTGTATATCCTGGATGAGCCGACCACCGGTCTGCACTTCCACGATATTGATTTGCTGCTGAAGGTGATTCACCGCCTGCGTGATCAGGGCAATACTTTGGTCATCATTGAGCACAATCTGGATGTCATCAAGACGGCTGACTGGATCGTGGATCTGGGGCCGGAAGGTGGGGCGGGCGGCGGGCAGATCATCGCCACGGGTTCGCCGGAAGAGGTCGCCAAGAATCCGAAGAGTGTGACGGGGAAATATCTGGGACCGTTGCTCAAGTAAGCGGGCCGCAGTGCGTTTAAAACCCAAGGCGTAACCCTGGGGTCTGACCCGCCGGGTCAGACCCCGGCTCTTTGCCCTGGGTTTTGAATGCAGCCGGCGGCACCTGGGCTTTGAAACCTCAAAACGGCGCGTTCATCTGAACGCGCCGTTTTTCATATGCCACCCGGTTCAAGTGGCATGCGTCCCGTAAATTACTGCCCTGCAGAACTTTGCTTCAGGTAAGCCTGCAAGTGATCGAGCCGGTCGAAGCCCCAGAACGCTTCCTCATCCGCGATGACGAAGGGCACGCCGAACACGCCGCGCCGCATCGCCTGCTCACCCTCCTCCTTCAACTGCTGCTTGATGGCGGGCTCCTTGATGCCGGCCGCGAGCGCCGCACGGTCCACGCCCAAGGCGGACGCAATTCCCATCAGCACCTCGGCATCGCCGATATCGACGCCATCGCCAAAGTTCGCGCCAAAGCAGTTGCGGGCGAAGGCCGTGGCCAATTCATCGCCATGCTCGCGCCGTATCCACAGCATCGCGCGCGCCGGGTCGATCAGGAACTTCGGGAAACCCGGCGGCTGCCGGTAAGGCAGGCCATGCAAGCGCGCCGAACGCAGCAGATCCTTTTGCACATACTGCCATTTGATCGGTACTTCCACCGGCAAGGGACTGCCGGTCTCCTGTCTCAGCGCGCCCAGCAAGACCGGCATCCAGCGCACCTTGCGGCCGTGCGCCGCCGCCAGTTTGTCGATGCGGGTGGCGGCGAAATAGGCGTAGGGCGAGGCGAAGTCGAAGTAAAACGTGATGTCCTGATTCATAGTGTTCTCCTAGTAGGTTTCCTGGAAATCGTCATTGCTGTCCGGGATGGCACGCAGCAAGGCGATCAGAGCGCGGCACACCGGGTACAGCCCGGCCAGCAGCGGTAGTAACAACAGCAACAGCAAGGTACTCATGGTCAACTCCTTTTTCGCACACCCGTGCGAAACTTGATCAAAGAAAATGCCGCACAGGGCTGCGGCGGCCACTCACTCCGGGTCGTTGAAACCCTTGTAGGTCGATATCAGGCGGTTGAAGGCGCGCTGCATATGGCGCGATGCATTCTCGTCATGCAGAAAACGGGTGTCATGCACCAGCCCCACGATCAGGCTGTAAATTTCATAGACCAGTTGCTCGGGATCCGTATCCGGACGCAGCTGACCGGCTTCCACCGCCTGCAGAATAGTCTTGCGCAGCGAGGCCCGCCACGCCAGCGCTCCTTGGGCGATACGGTCGCGCAGCGGACCTGCCTGGTCGTCGAATTCGAAGGCGCCGGCCGAGTACAGGCAGGAGTTACTCAGGGCTTCGTCGCCGGAGCGGCGTATCCAGTTGTTGACCTGGGCGATCAGGCGCGGCAGGCCACGCGGCAGATGCAGGGTCGGCAGCAACACCTCGGCGGCGAAGCGGCGGTCGTATTCATCCAGCACGGCCGCCTGCAGTGCCTCCAGCGAGCCAACCCGCGAGAACACGCCGCTCTTGCTGATACCAGTGCGCTTGGCCAGCTCGCCCAGCGACAGCTTGCCGATGCCCTCGGCGGCGGCCATCTGCATGGCGGCGTCGATGATGGCGGCGTAAGTGGCTTCGCTTTTGGCGGTCAGGGTATCCATGGAAATCACTTTAGCACACCTGTGCGAAATATGCCGGAAAATTTAGCTTTTAAACCCACGGCTGAACCCTGGGGTCTGACCCGGCGGGTCGGACCCCGGCTCTTTGCCTTGGGTTTCAACAGCGCGTTGCGGCACGCAAAATTAACGGCATTAAACATAAAAAAAGCGCGCATCCCGCGAAGGGTGCGCGCTTTTTTGTAGGTATTAACCGGAATTACTTGGCCAGACGCTGCTCCAGATCGGCCTTCACGGCTTTCAGTTCAGCTGGCAGGTGGTAAGCCAGTTTTTCGAACAGTTCTTCGTGCAGTTTCAGCTCTTCGCGCCATGCATCCTTGTCGATCGAGGTGATGGTCTCGAACTCTTCCGGCGTGAATGGAATGCCGTCCCAGTTCAGGTCGCCGAAGCGCGGGGTCGTGCCGAACACGTTTTCCACGCCGCCGGCCGTGCCTTCGATGCGTTCCAGCATCCACTTCAGCACGCGCATATTGTCGCCGAAGCCAGGCCAGACGAAGTGGCCTTGCTCATCGGTACGGAACCAGTTGACGCAGAAGATCTTCGGCAGCGCGGCGGCATTGCTGGCGCCCAGTTTCTGGCCCAGGTTCAGCCAGTGCTGGAAGTAGTCGCTCATGTTGTAGCCGATGAAAGGCAGCATCGCGAACGGATCGCGGCGCACGATGCCCATCTGGCCAGCGGCGGCGGCGGTGGTTTCGGAACCCATGGTCGCTGCCATGTAGACGCCTTCGACCCAGTTGCGCGCTTCGGTGACGAGCGGCACGGTGGTCGAACGGCGGCCGCCGAAGATGAAGGCCGACAGCGGCACGCCAGCCGGATCATCCCAGGCCGAGTCGATCACCGGATTCTGGGTCGCGGCCACGGTGAAGCGGGCGTTCGGGTGGGCGGCCTTGGTGCCGGACGCCGGGGTCCAGTCCTTGCCTTGCCAGTCGATCAGGTGATCCGGCGCCTGCTTGCTCAAGCCTTCCCACCAGACGTCGCCATCGTCGGTCAGCGCGACGTTGGTGAAGATGGTGTTCTCACGCATCGACGCCATGCAGTTGAAGTTGGTCTTGTCGTTGGTGCCCGGTGCCACGCCGAAGTAGCCCGCTTCCGGATTGATCGCGTACAGGCGGCCATCGGCACCCGGCTTGATCCAGGCGATGTCGTCGCCGATGGTGGTGATCTTCCAGCCCTTGAAGCTTGCGGGCGGGATCAGCATGGCGAAGTTGGTCTTGCCGCAAGCCGATGGGAAGGCCGCTGCGATGTAATGTTTTTTGCCTTCTGGCGATTCCACGCCCAGGATCAGCATGTGCTCGGCCAGCCAGCCGGTGCCGCCGGCCTGCGCGTCCTGGTGGCCCATGTTCGAGGCGATCCGCAGCGCGAAGCATTTTTTGCCCAGCAGCGCATTGCCGCCGTAGCCGGAACCGTAGGACCAGATTTCGCGCGTTTCAGGGAAGTGCACGATGTATTTGGTCGGGTTGCATGGCCATGCCACGTCTTTTTGGCCGTTCAGCAGCGGTGCGCCGACGGTGTGTACGCAAGGCACGAATTCGCCATCGGTACCGAGCACGTCGTAGACGGCGCGGCCCATGCGGGTCATCACGCGCATATTGACGGCGACGTAAGGCGAGTCGGACAGTTCCACGCCGATGTGGGCGATCGGCGAACCGAGCGGACCCATCGAGAACGGCACCACATACATGGTGCGGCCGATCATGCAGCCGTCGAACAGGCCGTTCAGGGTGCCGCGCATTTCGTTCGGCGCCATCCAGTTGTTGGTCGGGCCGGCTTCTTCCTTGGTGTGCGAGCAGATGAAGGTGCGGTCTTCCACACGGGCCACATCGCTAGGATCGGAGCAGGCCAGGTAGGAGTTCGGACGCTTGTCCTGGTTCAGCTTTTTCATGGTGCCGGCGGCAACCATTTCGCCGCACAGGCGGTCGTACTCTTCCTGCGAACCGTCGCACCAGTAGATGCTGTCCGGCTTGGTCAGGGCGGCGGTTTCCGCGACCCAATTGATCAGTTTCTGCTGTTTAATGTAAGCTGGGACGTTCAGTACTGCAACGCCACCCATAACGGGCTGATTCATATTACCTCCAATGCCAATAAAGAAAATCTGTCTTGTCCCGGCACGGCAGGATCGTCGTCAGCTTGTGGCTTGGCGCTCGGAGCAGCATTCGAAATGCGTCGGCGCGTACGGCGGTCTTGTCGATTGTGCCCGGTTGAATCACGGGCACGCAGCCCTATCATGTGATCAGGCTGATGGAACGTATTGCTGAAACTCGCTATCCGAGCTCTAAAATTAGTGGGCGATTGTACACCGCTCAAACCGCCTTTTCGCCAAAAATGTAGGAATAATGTCCGACTAAAGTAGTAGGCTATTTGGGTTTTACATTAAACTGTTATTTCCCTACGAATTTCCACTTAAAATCTGCTAACTACCATGAAAATTGCCATTCTCGACGATTATCAAGATTCTACGCGCAGCCTCGCCTGTTTTCAGTTGTTGGACGGCCACGAGGTCAAAATCTTCAATAATTCCACCCGCGGTGTGGGCCAGCTGGCGATCCGGCTGGCGCCCTACGACGCACTGGTGCTGATCCGCGAGCGCACCGCGTTCAACCGTGCGCTGCTGGCCAAACTGCCGAATCTGAAGCTGTTGTCGCAGACCGGCAAGGTGGCCGGTCACATCGATGTGGCCGCCGCGACCGAGCTGGGGATCGCGATCGCCGAGGGCATCGGTTCGCCGACCGCGCCGGCCGAACTGACCTGGGCCTTGATCATGGCGGCGGCGCGCAAGATCGTGCCCTATGCCAGCAATCTGAAGGATGGACTGTGGCAGACCGCGTCCATCAATCCGGGCCTGAACTCGCTGGGCTTTGTGCTGAAGGGGCGCACGCTGGCGATCTGGGGGTATGGCAAGATCGGGCGCATGATTGCCGGTTATGGCAAGGCCTTCGGCATGCAGGTCGTGGTGTGGGGGAGCGAGCAGAGCCGCGCATTGGCGGTCGCGGACGGCTATCAGGCGGCCGACTCGCGCGAAGCGTTTTTTGAGCAAGCTGATGTGCTCAGCCTGCATCTGCGCCTGAGCGACGCGACCCGTGGTCTGGTGAAGGCGGAGGATCTGGCGCGCATGAAGCCGACGGCGCTGTTCGTCAATACCAGCCGCGCGGAACTGGTGGAGACCGATGCGCTGGAGCAGGCGCTGCCAAAAGGACGGCCTGGCTATGCGGCGCTCGATGTGTTCACGTCGGAACCGCTGGCGGCGGAGTCGCCGCTGCTGCGCATGCCGACGGTGCTGGCCACGCCACACCTGGGCTACGTCGAGCAGGAGAGCTACGAGCTGTACTTCAAGCATGCGTTTCAGAATGTGGCGGACTTTGCCAATGGCAGCTGCAAGACCATTCTCAATTCCGACTACGCGGCCAACGCGAAGGTTTGATGTTTTAAGCTTTTTGAGAACGCATGACGTAACCCTGATTAAAACCCAAGGCGCAACCCCGGGGTCAGACCCGGCGGGTCTGACCCCAGCTCTTTGCACTGGGTTTTAAAAGCGGCCCCGGCCCTTTACCGCAAATCCAAAAGCCCAACAAAACCTCAGCGAATTTCCGGCACGCCCGTTAGATTGATCGGCGCGGCCGGCATCGCATGCACCTTGGACCACAAACCCGCCCAGCCCGGCGGCCAGCCTATCACCGGCCCGCTGTACGGCGGCAGCGTGGCGCGCACCGGGATCACCGGCACTGGCGGCATGTCGATCAGCGGTCCGCCATTCGGACTCTGCATGTCCAGGCTGTACATATAGCCCGGCAACAGCGCGTCGCACACCTGGGCGAACCAGGCCGTATGGTCTTCATCGCGGCCCAGCGCCTGCGCCAAGCCCTGCGGATCGAAGCGCGCCAGCGCATGCACCAGTTCCTCGGCACTGGCGCCGGGCAGGTCGCCCCAGCCCATCACCGGATTGACGTTGTAGTCGGCACCCGAGCCATACCAGCCCTCGCGCCAGGAACGCTGCATCCAGTCGCGCTGGCCGGTGAACAGATGCCAGCGCCAGTGCAGGCCGGAAGGCTTGGGCCAGGCATACAGATACAGGCGCTGATAGCCGGCCTTGTGCAGTTCGCGCACCATCGCCATCAGGCGCGCATGGGGCATGCGGTCGGGCGGTGCGCGCCGGAACAGGATCGCTTCGCCGTCGGCGAACTGGACTTCGTCGGTGGACAGATTCAGGTCGAGCGTGCGCCCCTCGCTACCGAAGCGGGCGCAGATCCAGCCGGTCAGCAGATTGACCGACGTGATGACGCCGTAGCCACGATGGCGATGGAAAATAACAGTACCGGGTGCGAGCGCTTTCATGGCGGTGAACAGGCAAAGAAACTAGTGTACTCAACGTTGGGCCAAGTTGCCAGCGGCCAGAACAAGGCATCAAGGCGGCATCAAAGCGCATGCCGGCGGGCCGCACAGGCGGCGAAGTTCAGGCTATCATGCCGGTCATTCTCCACCCCATATACTGACGATACCATGAGCTTGCGCATCCTCGCCACCGGCGGCACTTTCGATAAACACTACGACGAACTGACGGGCAAACTGGGCTTTGCCGACAGCCATGTGCCGGCCGTGCTGGCGCGCTGCCGCCTGACCGTGGACGTGGCGCTGGAACAGTTGCCGCTGATGGATTCACTCGACATGGGCGACGCCGACCGCGCGCGCATCCTGGCGTCCTGCCAGGCCGCCGGCGAAAAAGCCATCGTCATCATCCACGGCACCGACACCATGCCGCAAACGGCCGCCGTGCTCGGCGCGGCCGGCCTGAGCAGCACCGTGGTACTGACCGGCGCCATGATTCCCTACGCGATCGACAACTCCGACGCCCTGTTCAACCTGGGCTTTGCCTGCGGCGTGGCGCAGACCCTGGCCCCCGGCGTCTATGTGGCCATGAACGGCAAAATCTTCGCCTGGGACAATGTGCAGAAGAACCGCGCGGCCGGCGTGTTTCAGCCGCTGTAAGCCAATGGAAACCGCGCCAAGCCAGGCAAGCTTGGCGGTCTTGCAAAGGATTGTTTTGATTTAATTCCCTGTGGAAATATAAATCACATATTTGCAACTAAAGTTTATTTAAAACATGATTTTTCTCAAAGTCCTGCTATATTGAATGCATAGCCGCACCTTTACTACATCAAGGAAAATCATGGCCTTCACCCGCACTCTGCTCAAAACCTCGCTCACCGTTCTGGCCCTCGCCATGGGCGGCGCCGCCAGCGCCACCACGCCGCTGGCCGGGCAATACATCGTGTCGGATTCGGCCAGCTCGCTGGGCGGTTCGAATTATCTCTTTACCTACACGGTGACGAATGTGAACCAGAGTGCAGGCGGCCAGACCGGCCTGGACGGTTTCACCATCTTCGTGCCGGACACCGCCATCTTCCTCGGTTCCACCCATCCGCTGCCGGCGGTGGGCGCTGAATTCGGACCCGGCTTCTGGTCCGAAGGGACGGGCAGCGAACTGAATCTGATGGGCGACAGTTCCCAGAATCTGGCGGCGCCTAGCGGCTATCACACCTATACCTGGTGGGGTCAGAACGTGGAGTCGGTGTACACGCCCGGCGGCAGCGCGACCTTCAGCATCAGCCTTGGCAATGTGGCGGTCGGCAGCAACACGGTGGGCATCTCGTCCTACTTCGGCTGGGGTACGCCGCCAGGTGGCCAGGCGTATGCGTCCAATCCATGGGGTAATTACTCCACCTTCACCGATACCCGCGTGTCCGCGCTGGCGGTACCGGAACCGGGCACGTATGCGATGTTGCTGGCTGGTCTGGGGATCATGGGCGCAGTTACACGCCGCCGTAACAAACGCGGCTGAATGTAAAAATGCCCGCAAAGCCGCGGGCATTTTTTTTGAACCCACGGCTCAAATCTGGGGTCTGACCCGGCGGGTCAGACCCCGGCTCTTTGCCGTGGGTCTTTTGCGGATGACACCGGCCATCCAGCAGACTATTCGTCCATCAAGCCTTGGCTTCGCCGCCCAGCGCTTCGACCACGTCGGCCATCAGCTTGCTCAGCTCGCCGGTCATCAGCATCATGTCGCCGTCGAAACGTTCTTCGTCGTTCTTGGTGCTCGATTCCTTTTCGCTGATCACGTCCAGCGGCTTGATGCCCTTGATCGCCAGCGATTCGGTCAGCACGAAGGAAATCTTGCTGTCCCAGGTCATGGCCAGGCGGGTGCACTGCTTGCCGGCCGCGATGTGGCGGCGTACTTCGTCCGCTTCCAGCGTGTGGCGCACATAGCGCACGGCGGCCTTGCTCTCGCCGGTGGCGCGCAGCTCGGTGTCCATGTCCACGGTGAAACCGGCCGGGGCGTCGTCCGCCTGCAGCCATTCGGTCATCACGCCCACCGGCGAGCGCTGCACGCGCAGGCTTTCCAGCGGCAGCTTGTCGACCGCCTTCAGCAGCAGCTTGATCACTTCGTCGGCCTTGGCCGGGCTGGCCGCGTCGACCACCAGCCAGCCGTTGACCGGGTCGATCCAGGTCCAGACATTGCTGCGGATCGAGAAGGCGCGCGGCAGCAATTCGTCGGCCACGCGTTCTTTCAATTCCTTCATGGCTTTCTTGCCGGGAGCGAAGCCCTGAGCTTCTTCCATCTCGGCCGCACGGGCCTTGGCGACCTGGTTGATCACCGACGAAGGCAGCAGTTTTTTCTCGGTGCCCAGCAGGATCAGCATCTGCTGATTGACCACGTGGACCAGCGAGCCGTTGCCGCGTGGCGAATCCCAACCCTGGCGCAGCAACTCATTGCTGCTGGCTGGCACGAAGGAATGGGGAGCGAGCGCTGCTTCCAGTTGTTCCGGGGTGTAGGCCCATGGGGCCGGCAGACGGTAGATCTGTAGATTCTTGAACCACATGAGTAATTTGCCTTGTTTCAGTGTTGCCAGGGGATCGACATTTTACACGCTCGCGCGTGCGCCATGCCGTTGTTTGATGCGGGCTCAGGGAAACAACTCGCCCTGACTGCACAGAAGCGGACCGGCCAGTCCCGGCGCTTCGAGCGCGCTGGCGCGCACGCCCAACAGGCGTAGACGGCGTTGCAGGGGCACCCGTTTCAGGCATTCGCGCGCCGCCTGCAGGATGCCGGCCGCGTCCGCGATGGCGCGCGGCAGGGTGACGTTGCGGCTGACGATCTGGAAGTCGTCGAAGCGCAGTTTGATGCTGATGGTGCGGCTGACAAAACCCTTGCGCTGGATATCGTCGGCCAGCCGGCTGCACAGCGCGGTCAGGATGCCGGACAGGGTGTCGCGGTCCTGGCGCGCGTGCAGATCGCGTTCGAAGGTGGTCTCGCGGCTGATCGATTTGGTCTCCGAGCTAGTGCTCACTTCGCGCTGGTCCACGCCATGCGCGACCTCGGTCAGCCAGCCGGCGTAATTGGCGCCGAAATGCTCCTGCAAGTATCCCGCCTCGGCCTCGGCCAGCTGGCCGATGGTCTCGATGCCGAGCGCGGCCAGTTTTTCGGTGGCCTTGGGGCCGACGCCATTGATCTTGCGCACCGGCAGCGGCCAGATCCGGTCGGGGATGTCGGCATAGCCGAGGATGGTCAGGCCATTCGGTTTTTCCAGGTCCGAGCAGATTTTCGACAGCAGCTTGTTGGGGGTGATGCCGATCGAGCAGCTCAGGCCGGTGGCCTCGAACACGGCGCGCTTGATGCGCGCGCCCAGTTCGGCGGTCTCGCCATCCACATGGGTCAGATCGATATAGATCTCGTCGATGCCGCGGTCTTCGAAGTCGGGGGCGATGCTGGCCACGGCGGCCTTGAACAGGCGCGAGACATGGCGATAGGCGTCGAAATTGACCGGCAGCAGCACCGCGTCGGGCGCCAGCTTGGCCGCCTTCATCATGCCCATCGCCGAGCCCACGCCCAGCGCGCGCGCCTCATAGGTGGCGGTGGTGATGACGCCCCGGCCCACATAGTCGCGCAACCGGGCGAAGCGGCGCGTGCCGTCGGGCAGCAGCTCGGGTGCATGGTCGCGTCCGCCGCCGATGACCACGGGCTGACCGCGCAATTCCGGGTATTGCAGCAATTCCACGGAGGCGTAGAAAGCATCCATGTCGAGGTGGGCAATGCGCCGGGTATCTGCAAACAGGGTCGTCATGCGTGGCCGGAGGAATAAATACTGTGAATACATACAGTATCGCAAGAATCCCCGCGCCCCGCAAGTCCGGCCCGCTTCAGCACTTATTGTATTTCCGCAACAGGGCCTGCACCACGTGCCGGACGGGGCCGGACAGGGGTAGTATTCAACCATGCTTCCGCACTCCCCGATAGCAAGGCAGTGTGCCCCTCGTCGCATCCGCTCTGGCCGTTTTCCGCTGTCCCACGCTTGAAGGAACACCATGAATTTGTCCAATCTGAAGATCGGCCTGCGGCTCGCGATCGGCTTCGGCATCACCATCGCCATCATGCTCATCATGTCGCTGGTGGGCATCAACCGGGTCGACCACGCCAGCGACATGACGGCCCAGATCGTCGACGACCGCTATGTGAAGGTGCAGCTGATCAATGAAATGCGCAGCTACGCCAACCGTGGCGCCCAGGGCGTGCGCAACGCCATGCTGGCGCCCGATCCAGCCCAGTCGAAAACCTTCATCGGCGGTGTGGGCGATGCCGACCGGGTCGGCAACGAGGCCGCCGCCAAGCTGGAAAAAATGCTCGGCGAAACCGAGGGCAAGCAGCTGTTCCGCGACCAGTCCGACGCCTTCGCAAGCTATGCCGCCAAGCGCGCCCAGGCGCTCAAGCAGCTCGACGGCGGCGACCGCGACGGCGCGGCCCAGTTCCTGTTCAAGGAAGTCATACCGGTGCAGAACGCCTACTTCGGCCGGCTCGACGCAATGCTCAAATACCTGGCCGGCCAGATGGCCGACAACGGCAAGGATGCGGCCGATTCGGCCAAGGCCGCCACCGCCCTGCTGCTCGGTTTGCTCGTGCTGGCCACGCTGGTGTCGGCCGGGGCCGGCTTTATTATCACCCGCTCGGTCACCGTGCCGATCAATGAGGCGGTGCACCTGGCCGAGACCGTGGCCACCGGCGACCTGAGCACCCGCATCGTGGTCAACCGCAGCGACGAGGCGGGCCGCCTGCTGAACGCCCTGAAGGACATGGTGGGCAGTCTGACCACCACCGTGGGCGCGGTGCGCGCCAGCACCGACACGATCACCACCGCCTCGTCCGAAATCGCCTCCGGCAATCTGGACCTGTCGCAGCGCACCGAACAGCAGGCCGCCAGCCTGGAAGAAACCGCCTCGTCGATGGAGCAACTGACCTCCACCGTCAAGCAGAACGCCGACAATGCGCGCCAGGCCAACCAGCTGGTGGTGTCGGCGGCCGACTTCGCCAACCAGGGCGGGCAGGTAGTGGGCCAGGTGGTGGCCACCATGGGCTCGATCAAGGAAAGCTCGGGCAAGATCGTCGACATCATCGGCGTCATCGACGGCATCGCCTTCCAGACCAATATCCTGGCGCTGAACGCGGCGGTGGAAGCGGCGCGCGCGGGCGAACAGGGGCGTGGCTTCGCCGTGGTGGCCTCCGAGGTGCGCAATCTGGCCCAGCGCTCGGCCTCGGCGGCCAAGGAAATCAAGGAGCTGATCGGCGACTCGGTCGGCAAGGTCGACGCCGGCGGCAAGCTGGTCGACGAGGCGGGCGCGACGATGCAGCAGATCGTCACCTCGGTGCGCCAGGTGGCCGACATCATGAGCGAGATCACCGCCGCCAGCATCGAGCAAAGTTCCGGCATCGAGCAGGTCAACCTGGCCATCACCGCCATGGACAGCGCCACCCAGCAGAACGCGGCGCTGGTGGAACAGGCGGCCGCGGCGGCGGCCAGCATGCAGCAGCAGGCGGTGCACCTGTCGGAGGCGGTCAGCGTATTCCGACTGGCAGGACGCTAGGCGGCTTTGTCCTGCACAGCCCACCAAAATTGCTATCAAGCATGGTTTGAACTGCTACACTGAGGCTACGATTCCCCTTTGACGCCGGATGATGGCCAGACTTGCCCGCTGTAGCATTTTGCTTGCCCTCGCTGCCGCCCTGCCCGCGAGCGCCTGGGCCTTTAGCTGCCCGGCGCTGACCCGGGTCGGCATCAGCGACCTGGGCTACTCTTCCTACCAGGATGGCCCGCGCTACCGGGGCACCTCGATCGACATCGTCGAAGAGCTGGGACGCCGCACCGGCTGCCGTTTCGAGCTGATCTGGTTTCCGCGCAGCCGCCTGTTTGCCCAGTTCGACGCCGGCCTGGTCGATATGGCGATGGCCTCCTCGCGCAGCGACGAGCGCGAGCGCAAGGGCCGCTACATTCCCTATACCTATACCCAATTCGAGCTGGTCCTGAGCAAGAAAGTGCCGGGCAGCTTCCGCAGCCTGGCCGACTTCGTCGACCACAGCAGCGCGCGCCTGAACATCACGCGCGGCGTCTACTATCCGCCCGAGGCCGCCGTGCAGCTGGAGCGGCTGCAAGCGGCGGGCCGGCTGGAGTACGTCAGCGATTACGATGTGGTGTTCAGAAAAATCCAGTCCGGCCGCGCCGAGGGCACGTTTTCGCCGCCGGCCATCCACCTGCTGCACCAGCGCCGCTACCATATGAGCAAGGACATGGTCAGCTACACGGTGCCGGAAACGCCGCGCCGCATCATCGGCGCCTATGTGTCGCGCGCCAATGTGCCGTTCCCGGTCTACCGCCACTTCGCCAGTGCCATCGGCGCCATCGTTGCCGATGGCACGGTGCAAAGGATTTACGCCCGCCATCTGGGACCGGGCATAGCGAAACAGATGTTCGCCGGCGGCGTGCGCGAGCTGCTCGACGCCATCGAGGCGCAGCCGCAGGAATAGCCGGCGGCTTCAGCTGACGCCTACGGTGCCGCCCTTGTTTCCGGCAAGCTGTGCAATGCCACCCGGTCTATCCGGGAGACCTGCCTGCAAAACGCTGTTCGAACCACGCCGCGCTGGCCGCATCGGCCGGGAAAAACGATTCCACCCGCAATTCATGCACCGTCACATCGTGCGGCGTGCCCAAGGTGGCGATGGTGGTGAATAAATTCAGTTCCACCCCATCCTTGCGCAGGCTCATCGGCAAAAACGGCAGTGCGCGCCGGTCCAGATTCGGCGGGCGCGGCCTGCCATCCAGGCCGGACAGGGTCAGCAGTTCAGCCAGCAGCGCACCGGCCTCGCTGCCCGGACCGTCGCTCATGGCTTCACGCTGTATCCAGAGCAGCAGGTCGGCGGCCACCTCGTCGCCGTTGAGCAGATAAGGGCGCAAGCCTTGGGGAGCGAGCATCAGGCGCAGCACATTGACGGAGCCGTCCAGCGCCAGCGGCGCATCATCCGGCAGATCGAGCAGCCAGCGCACCATGCCGGCCGCCGGCGCATTGGCCATGGCCAGGTTCCACAGCCGGTCCACCACCAGCGCCGGATACGGCGCCTGCTTGGCCAGCATGAATTCCAGCGCCCGCTGTACCGCGCCCAGTTCCGGATCGGACAACTTGCGCTCGCGGTAGGCGGGTGCGAAGCCGGCCGCCAGCAGCATGACATTGCGCTGACGCAGAGGAACTTCCAGCACCATGCCCAGCTTGACGATCAACTCCTTGCTGGGCTGGGAGCGCCCGCTTTCCAGGAAGCTGATGTGGCGCTGTGAAATCGCGCTCTCGGTCGACAGGCGCAACTGGCTGAAACCGCGCTTGCCGCGCCAGTAACGCAGGGCGGCGGCGAAGTCGCTGAAGTAGGGCTGCTGCGCGGAGGCGGACGTTACGGTCATGGAAGGATTCCGGAAAATGGCCAGCACCCAATCTAGCGCGGGAAACTGGCGAACTCAAGTCTGCTCACGACAAAGTGCCGGGGCAAGCTGCAAAAAAGCACGGCAAAAGAGCCGGAGACGCCTGCAAAAAACCCAAGGCAAAGAGCCGGGGGCCGGTCCCATCGGGACCGGCGGGGCGCAGCCCCTCTCCGGACCCCGGGTCAGACCCCAGGGGTAAGCCGTGGGTGTTAACCGAGCCGGCGGCTCGCCAGCCCCCCTCGGGGTACGCGGCGGTTTTTGCCTCACACCACACTGTTCAGAAACCCCGTCACCCGGCACAGGCGCCCATCGGGCTGCAGCTCGGCCACGTCGGTACCATGCGCCACCGGATCCGCGCCCGGCAAGCCCAGCGTCCACGAAAAACGCACCACATCGTTATGCCCATCGGGCGTGCCATCGAGCGCAAAGCGATAGCCGGGAAACTGCTGCTGGGCGCCGGCGATCATGGCGTCGACGCCGTCATGGCCGCTGCCGCGCATCATCGGATCGAGATAACTGGCCTCCAGACCGAAGGCCCGCGCCACCAGCGCACGCCGGGAAGAGGCATCGCGTTCATTCCAGACGGCCAGGTATTGTTCAGCGATATGGGCAGGGTTGTGCATGAAGAACTCCTTGAAGTGGTTATGTCAGATCGACGAAACCATTCTCCCGAATTCCCCCAACGCTGGCGATAACGTCCCAGGTAATCGTCCTCAATCCGTCCCCAGCCTTATCCCGCCGCCCGGCGCAGGCACTTGCTTTATGAAATTATTTCCAAAATCCCTTGCGCGCCCCGCAAGCTGCACAGTAGAATACGGCCTCTTTCAGACGTTGTGACAAACGTTGAGAGATGTTTTCTGGGAATAAGCATGGGTGCTTAGCTCAGTTGGTAGAGCGGCGCCCTTACAAGGCGTAGGTCGGGAGTTCGAGCCTCTCAGCACCCACCATGCAGAAAACAGGGTAACAAATTAGGAGCGGTAGTTCAGTTGGTTAGAATACCGGCCTGTCACGCCGGGGGTCGCGGGTTCGAGTCCCGTCCGCTCCGCCAGCATATATGACAAGGATTCTGCTCCAGAATTCTTGGGTAACAAGTTTAAAACATTCGCAAGAATGAGGAGCGGTAGTTCAGTTGGTTAGAATACCGGCCTGTCACGCCGGGGGTCGCGGGTTCGAGTCCCGTCCGCTCCGCCAGCTTTCCGCAAGGGCCCGATTCGTCGGGCCCTTTGTGTTTCTGGCCCTCCTTTCAGCGCCTGTTCCAACATGCTCGCTGTGCCAGATTAGCAACAACTCTTCCCCTATCCTCAGCAAAGTGCGCAAAAGCAGCGACAATGATGTTGCCTGCCTGAATGCTTATCCTCTATACGGAGCCGCTTAGATGTTCGGATTTCTCAAGTCCCCCGCCCTGTCGCCCCGGCTGCTCCAGCTCCAGGACTCGGCCCTGTTTTCCACGCTGTCGCCGCTGGAAATGAAGATCGTCGGCGAGCTGCTGCACGAGCGCAGCTATCTGGCCGATGAAATCATTTTCGATGAAGGCGAGGAAGGCCAGGCCCTGTACCTGATCATGTCGGGCCGCGTGCTGATCAGCCGGGCGCTGGAAGACAGCGTGGAAGTGGTGGCCGAACTGTCGCCCGGCGCCTTCTTCGGCGACCTGGCCCTGCTCGACAATACGGCACGCAACGCCCAGGCGCGCGCGCTGGACAACTGCGAAGTGGCGGTGTTCTTCCGCGCCGACTTCATGGGACTGATGGACACCGACGCCGTGATCGGCTACAAGCTTTCGCTGGCCCTGGCGCGCCATATCGCCAGCCGGCTGCGCGACTGGATGTCCGGTAAACCCCAGCTCGAAGCACTATGACGGCACAGCAGCGCTCCGGCCCCATCGTCTGGTGCGGCATCATCGCCGCCACCTGCGCCCTGCTGTTCCTGCTGCAGCAGATGCTGTGGCTGGCCATTCCCTTCCTGTTCGCCATCGTGCTCTACTACCTGCTGCAGCCGCCGATGCAGCGCCTGATCCGCATGGGCATGGGCCATAGCAGCGCGGCCCTGCTGGTGGGCGGCGTGTTCCTGCTGCTGCTGGCGCTGCTCACGCTGGCCGGGGTGTACTGGAACTCGGCGCCGTCCGAGAGCTGGCAGGATCTGCTGACCCGCTATCTGAACGGCGGCCTGGCCTTCATCCGCAGCAGCCTGCGCGCGCTGGAGAACAAATTTCCGCTGCTGCACCAGATCCGTCTCGGCCGCCTGATCAACAGCCGCATGAGCAGCTTCACCGAAACCTTTGTGCAGAAGCACCTGACCGATATCCTGGTGTCGGTGGCCGCCTCCCTGCCCTCGCTGCTGCTGGCGCCCTTCCTGACCTTCTTCTTCCTGCGCGATGGCCATACCTTCAAAAAATTCCTCGCGCGTGCCGTGCCGAATGCCTTCTTCGAGAAATCGCTATTCCTGCTGCACGAAGTGGACCAGACCGCGCACCGCTATTTCCAGGGGCTCATCAAGCTGACCATCCTCGATACCGCCGTGCTGGCCTTCGGCCTGTGGGCCATCGGCGTGTCGGCGCCATTGATGCTGGGCCTGATCGCTGCCCTGCTGGCCTGGGTGCCGTATGTGGGCTCGATTGCCGGCTGCGTGCTGGTGGTGACGGTGGCCTCGACCGACGCGCCGGCCGACCCGCTGGTCGCTTACGGCGCCATTGGCGTGTTCATCCTGGTGCGGCTGCTGGACGATTTCGTGTTCATGCCGATGACCCTGGGACGCAGCCTGCACATCCACCCGCTGGTCGCGGTGCTGATGATTTTCATGGGTGGCGAGATGGCCGGGGTGGTGGGACTGATGCTGGTGTTGCCGCTGCTGGGCGTGGTGATGGTGATCGGCGAGACGCTGGGACGGCTGATCACCAACCCGAGGCTGTTGGCGCGCTACCGCAATGCGCGGGCGCTGCGGGTCAGGCAGGCGAGTGTTGATCTGCTGATGTAAAAAAGCGGGGTTGATGGGGCTTTAAAGTGCCGGCGGCT
>JABTBR010000055.1 GCA_013284265.1 Oxalobacteraceae bacterium
ACGAAAAAACCCCCTTCGGTGATCCGTTGGGGGTTTTTTTACGTCTGTAGTATTCAAAAGAATGCTGTTTTAGCGGGCCTCATAGACGGTTTTTCCGCCCACGACCGTTTGCAGAACCTTGATATTGGCGATGTCTTCCTCAGGGATCTGGAAGAAGTTACGGTCTAATACAATCAGGTCCGCCAATTTCCCCACTTCTAAAGACCCGGTCAGCTTTTCCTGGCGCAGCGTGTAGGCAGCGTTCATGGTGATCGCGCGCAAAACTTCCGAGCGTGGCATGCCGGGTTGGGCGCCGAGACGACCGGCAAACTCAGGGCCAGCTTCCGGTGCATTGGTGCGGGTGACACCGACCTTCAGCGCGAACCACTGATTCAGACGGTCTACCGGCCAGTCGCTGCCGAAGGCGATGCGCGCGCCCTTGTTCAGCAGCAGTGCTTGCGGTTCCATCAAGGCGGCACGTGCGGGTCCCATATACGGTTGCAGGCTAGCCATGGTGTCCGGCGCGGGCTTGGCCCATTGGAAAGACAGCACCGCGGTAGCGTCGAGTTCGGCAAAACGGGGGAAGTCGGCCGGGTCGACGATTTCATCGTGGGCCAATGCGGGACGGATCCGCTTGCCTTCGGGTGTGCCGCGCAGATACGCGATCGCGTCCAGCGCTTCGCGCACCGCGCCATCGCCGTCGGCATGGATATGCGGGTCGATATTGGCCTTGGCCAGCTCCTGTAAGAATGATCGGAGTACTGGCTGGGGGAAATAGCTGGCTGGCCCTTTGCTGTCGCCAGGCACCCAGTGGGGATGGCCAGGGCTTCCCTTGTCCACATAATACGGTTCGATCATGGTGCCGGTCAGTGCCGGTGCGGAAATCACGCCGTCCATGAACAGTTTGGCGTGGCGTACCTGCATCGATGGAGTTACAGCTGTCGCGCCCTGATCGTATTGCCGCGCCTGTTTCACCAAGGCTGTTACGGCCTTGGCTGGCGTGGGGGCGGACTCCGGCTCGATCATGATCGCGAAGTGAGCGCGCGCGCTCAGCTTGCCTTGCCGCTGCAACCGGCGGAAGGCGGTCATGGTTTCCGGATCGGTGTAGGCGTCGAGGAAGGTGGTGATGCCTTGCTCGCGCATAGCCTTCAACGCTGCGGTCGAGGCTGCTAAATTCTCCTTCGGCGTCAAGACAGGCAGCAGGTTCATGGCCAGATCCTGGGCCGCGTCTTCCAGTAGGCCGGTGGCCTTGCCGTTGGCATCGCGGGCGATCTTGCCGGCCGCCGGGTCCGGCGTCGCAGCGTTGATGCCGGCCGCGCTTAAACCGATGCTGTTGAGCAGGGCCGAATGGCCGAACGAGGAACGTACGATGATGGGGCGGCTGGTTTGCAATGCGTCCAGCGTAGCGGCGCTGATGTCCGCGCCTTCGGGCAGTATGCCCTGCTGGAACCAGTTCACTACGACCAGCCAGCGCTGGGCATCGGGGCGCCTGTCCTTATCCAGGCAGGCCTGGATGCGCGACTGAAACTGGACGACGGTCAGGGGAGCATAGTCGAGGCTGCAATTGAGCAGGCGGCTGCCGCCCGATTGCGGGTGCATATGCGCGTCGATCAGGCCGGGCATGAGCATGCGGCCTTGCAGGTCGATGACTTTGGTGGCCTTGCCGGTCAGCGCGCTGGCGCCGGCATCGTCGCCGATATAGACGATGCGGCCGACGCGCACCGCCAGCGCCTGCTGCACGCTGTCGCTGGCATCGACGGTGTAGATATAGCCGTTGCGAAATACCGTATCGGCCGCCGTGCGCGAAGATGGCGCCGCCGCTTGCGCAGCAGCGGCCAGCAGCATGGCTGCCGTGGCCACGGCTGTGCGTTGCCAGCGCCTGACAGGCGCAGCCTTGTCAGACACCCCAGACGATGTCGTGTCCGCCCTGGCTTGCCGCTCGCAGCATTTCCAGCAGCGGAAAGGCGCGTTGGGCGAAACCGACGCGCAGTTTGAGCGCGTGCTCGGCCAGTTCGCCTTCTTCCTGCTGCTCGTGCGCATGGACGTCGTGCTCCACATCGACTTCCGGGTGCTGTTTGCTCAATTCGACTTCGTGCTCCAGCTGGCTGATGGCCGCCGCAGCTTCCGCAGCCGTGATCACGCCACGGGTCGGGCTCTTGTGGAGGAGGTCCAGGATGCGCTGGGCATGTTCCTGATACATCATCACTTTTGGCGAGGACTTGGATGTGAATGTGATTAACATAAGCGCTTTCCGAGTTCTTGTTGTTAGTAATGATCATACGCCGGGATGCAACCCTCTGCCTAGTTCAGTTTAAATGAGCTGAGGAAGGTGTCAACTGTGTCACGTACCAGCTGTTTTTCACGGCCAATGACGATGACCTGGTAAATCCGTTTGTCCTTGGCGACAAAATGGCCGATCAGCAGCACCGGCTCGCCATGCTGGGCGCCGCGCGCCTCCACCTCGACGGTGGTCTGCTGGGTTGCGCCGGCGGCATTTGCCGATGAAACGGCTGCGGCCTGATCCTTGATGACCGTGCCGCCGATGTTTTTCACCAGCGCGGTTTTCATGCTCAGCAGCGCTGCCTGCGCCTGCGCCGGGTCGGCCAGCAGCGCGCTGCCGACGGCGAACGTGACGCCATCGACTTCGGTGGCGGTCATCGTCATGTCGACATCGAGCTGGTCGAGCTTGATGCTGCGGCTGTGGCTCGATGGTTTGCCGGGGAATTGCACGGCATAGGGCGCATCGCTGCTACGGTAATCGCGCCAGTCGAATTTGGGACTACAGGCGCTCAGGGCGAACGCGGCTGCAACGGTGGCAAGCGTGCTGGTCAGACTAAAGGACAGGGGAATTTTTCGCATGGCTGATGTTAGCAGGATGCCAGCAAACAATGCAACGCGCGGAGATCCTTAGCGCTCCTTCAACGCTCGGCGGTACTGGATCGCTTCGCTGACATGGGCCCAGGCGATCTGGCGCGCGCCGGCCAGGTCCGCAATCGTGCGTGCGACCCGCAATACCCGGTGATAGGCGCGCGCCGACCATTGGAACTTGCTCATCGAGCCACGTAGCAGCATTTCGCCCGCCGCATCGGGCTTGCATAGGCGGTCGATTTCGCGCGGCGTCAGGTATTGATTGCTCTTGTGCTGGCGCGCCAGCTGGCGCTCGTGGGCCAGGGCGACCCGGACGGCGATTGTGGCCGAGGCTTCTCCTTCCAGATTGGCGCTGAGAACTTCGGGGCTGACGGAGCCCAGTTCGACCTGCATGTCTATGCGGTCGAGCAGGGGACCGGAAATACGGCCCTGATAGTTCTGGATCTGGTCTGGCGTGCAATGGCATTTGCCGGAGGCATGTCCGTGATAGCCGCAGGGGCAGGGGTTCATTGCGGCAATGAGCTGGAAGCGGGCGGGAAATTCAGCCTGGCGCGCGGCGCGCGAAATGGTGACGCGGCCCGATTCCAAGGGTTCGCGCAGCACTTCCAGCACGCGCCGGTCAAATTCGGGTAGCTCATCGAGAAACAGCACGCCGGCATGGGCACGCGAGATTTCGCCTGGACGGGGAATGCTGCCACCACCGACCAGGGCCACACCGGAACTGGTGTGATGCGGCGCGCGAAATGGCCTGCGTTTCCAGTACTCCATGCTGAACAGCCCGCACAGGGACTGGACGGCGGCCGATTCCAGCGCTTCCTGATCCGTCATGGGCGGCAGCAGGCCGGCGAAACGGGTGGCCAGCATGGTCTTGCCGGTGCCCGGCGGTCCGACCAGCAGCACGCTGTGATTGCCGGCCGCGGCCACTTCCAGCACCCGTTTGGCTTCGCTCTGTCCCTTGACGTCGGAAAAGTCGGGATAGCACGGAAGTTGTTCCAGCAAGGCTGGCTGATGGCGCAGCAGCGCGCAATCCGGCCCCGTTGCGGCGAAGTGAGCGCATACCTGAAGCAGCGTTTCCGCTGGATAAATGGCGGCGCCGCTGACCAGTGCGGCCTCGTCGGCATTGGCCAGCGGCAGGATGAACTGGCAGCGGCCGCCGCCGCGCTGCATCGCAAACGACATGGCCAGCGAACCGCGGATCGGACGCAGCGCACCGGACAGCGACAGTTCGCCGGCAAACTCGTATTGATCCAGGTCATTGGCGGGAATCTGATGCGAGGCGGCCAGGATGCCGAGCGCGATCGGCAGGTCGAAGCGACCCGATTCCTTGGGCAGGTCGGCCGGGGCCAGGTTGACGGTGATGCGCCGTTGCGGCATGTCGAAGCCGCCATTCTGGATGGCGGCGCGGACCCGGTCGCGCGCTTCCTTGACCTCGGTTTCGGGCAGTCCGACGATGGCGAAGCCGGGCAGGCCGTTGGCCAGATGGACTTCGACGCTCACTTCGGGCGCCTCCATGCCAGCCAGCGCACGGCTTTTCAGGACAGCCAGGCTCATCGTAATCCTCGGAGAGTGGGCGGGAGACTGCAGAGAAGATCGTAGGAGCCTGAAGGGAAGGGACGTTGAGGCGCAACAAGCGCAGGCGCCGGGGACGCTCAAGGCGATGAAGCGGAAAACGCCTGGGGGACGTGCGGATGGACGATGGCGGTGCGCTTCCAGCGCATGGACGGCGGGAAGCGTCCAGCGCCGGCCCTGCAATGCGCCATGGCGGGGCAATTTCACCGATGCCGGCGCTGGCGTGCAAACACGGTGCAAGGCGCATGATTGCGCTATCACAAAAGTGGTGCAAGCCAGACCGGATCGTGACGCGCAGTTGGCCTATTGCCAACACTCGCACCGGTTTGGGGCGCCCGCCAGGAGCGGCCCCGCCTACGGCGCGGCAGGATGGAATTACTGGTCCGGACCGAGGCGCGCTTCCAGTTCGGCCAGGCGTAATTCCAGCGCTTCAAGCTTGGCGCGGGTCTTGGCCAGCACCTGCGCCTGAATGTCGAACTCTTCGCGGGTGACCAGATCGAGCTTGGAAAAACCCTGGGTCATCATCGATTTGACGTTCTTTTCGATGTCTTTTGCCGGCGAATTTTCGATGGCCTGATTGATCTTGCTCTGCAGATCGTTAAAAAAAGTGTTCATATCCATAATATTCCTTGATATCGCCGCCTGTGCATCGCACCATTGCGGTGCACTTTGGCTTTAAGATGGTGCAAATCCGCGCAATTTTGCCAATCCGTCCAGCAAAATTGTCACCTCAGTACGTATTTCCCCGCACTACCGAACTTCGTTATAGCTGTCCGCTGCACTGTTAATGGCTGGCACGCATTCTGCTACATATGCCGGGAACGCTGTCGATCAGCCTAGATTTTAAACCGCAACCGCCATCTAAGTTCAACCAAAAGGAAATCGCCATGACCAGCCTTACCAAGAATTTCACTCTTGCCGCAGCGTTGACTTTAGCTTTCGCGACCATGGGCGCCAATCTGGCCTACGCCGAAGATGCCAAACCAGAAGCCAAACCAGACAATGAAGTGAGCTTCAACGCCGCGCTGACCAGCGATTACCGCTATCGTGGCCTGTCGCAAACCCGTCTGAAGCCAGCAGTGCAGGGCGGTGTCGACTACGTCAACAATCCGACCGGCTTGTATGCCGGTGCGTGGGGCTCGACGATCAAATGGACCAAGGATCTGGGCGGCGACGGCGACGTTGAAATCGATCTGTACGGCGGCAAGCGCGGCGAAATCGCCAAGGATATCGGCTACGACGTCGGTGGTCTGTATTACTTCTACCCATCGAATGGCCTGCACCCAAGCGCCAATACCTTCGAACTGTATGGTCAGATCTCGGCCGGTCCGTTCTCGCTCAAATACTCGCATTCGACCACCAATCTGTTCGGCACCGCCGACAGCAAAAACAGCGGCTACCTCGATGGCGCCTTCAACTACGACGTCTACGACGGCTACACACTGAACCTGCATGTGGGCCACCAGAACGTCAAGAACTTTGGCGCCGGCAGCTATAGCGACTGGAAGGTCGGCGTGACCAAGGACTTCGGCGTCGTCACCGTGGCACTGGCCGCAATCTATGCCGATACCGATGCCTACATCGGCCCGAACGGCAAGAACCTGGCCAAGACCGGCGCCGTGCTGACCATCTCCAAAACCTTCTGAGCGAGGCTTATATGAAACTGATTACCGCGATTATCAAGCCGTTCAAGCTCGACGAGGTGCGTGAAGCGCTGTCGGCGATCAATGTGCAAGGCATCACCGTGACCGAAGTCAAAGGTTTCGGCCGTCAGAAAGGCCACACGGAACTCTACCGTGGCGCCGAATACGTGGTCGACTTCCTGCCAAAAACCAAGATCGAAGCTGCTGTCGACGACGCCATCGTCGAGCAGGCGATCGAAGCTATCGAAGGCGCAGCCCGCACCGGCAAAATCGGCGACGGCAAAATCTTCGTGTACAACCTGGAACAGGTTATTCGCATCCGCACCGGCGAAACCGGCAACGAAGCACTTTAAGGGGAAGATTGATGAAAAAAACTATAACAAAATGGCTCGCTGGGATCGCTGTCCTGATTGCCTGCAGTAGCGTCGCGCCAGCCTTCGCTGCCGACGAAGTCAAGGCGGACGCTGCCGCCTCGGCGCCGGCAGCCGCTGTTGCCTCGGCACCAGCCGCGTCCGCTCCGGAAGTTCCCGTCGCCGCGCCTGCCGCCGCCGCCGCGCCCGCCGCGCCCGCCGCTGCCGCCGCGCCTGCCGCAGCCGCCGCACCAGCCCCAACCCCGCAAAAAGGCGATACCGCCTGGATGATGACCTCGACCATGCTGGTCATCATGATGACCATTCCTGGCCTGGCCCTGTTCTACGGCGGCCTGGTCCGTTCCAAGAACATGCTGTCTATCCTGCTGCAAGTGTTCATGATCTTCGCCGTCATCATCGTGCTGTGGTGCATCTACGGCTACTCGCTGGCCTTCACCGAAGGCACCGCCTTCTACGGTGGCTTCGACCGCCTGTTCCTCAACGGTATCTGGGATCCGGTCAAGGCCTCGTTCACCACCGCCGCCACCTTCAGCAAAGGCGTTGTGATTCCCGAGTTCGTCTATGTCGCCTTCCAGGCAACCTTCGCGGCGATCACTTGCGGGCTGATCATCGGCGCCTTCGCCGAGCGCGCCAAGTTCACCGCCGTGCTGGCCTTCGTGGTGCTGTGGTTCACCTTCTCCTATCTGCCGATCGCCCACATGGTCTGGTTCTGGACCGGTCCTGACGCGATCAAGGATGCCGCCACCGCCGCCTCCGAAGGCGCCAAAGCCGGCTGGCTGTTCCAAAAAGGCGCGCTGGACTTCGCCGGCGGCACCGTGGTGCACATCAACGCCGCCGTTGCCGGCCTGGTCGGTGCCTTCATGATCGGCAAACGCGTCGGCTACGGCCGTGAATCGATGGCGCCGCACTCGCTGACGATGACCATGATCGGCGCTTCGCTGCTGTGGGTGGGCTGGTTCGGTTTCAATGCCGGTTCGGCACTGGAAGCGGGCGATATCGCCGCACTGGCCTTCATCAACACCCTGCTGGCAACCGCCGCAGCGACCGTATCGTGGGTCTTCGGCGAATGGATCGTCAAGGGCAAGCCTTCCATGCTGGGCGGCGCATCCGGCGCGGTGGCCGGCCTGGTGGCCATCACCCCGGCCTGCGGTTTCGTCGGTCCGATGGGCGCACTGATCATCGGCCTGGCCGCTGGCGTGGTCTGCCTGTGGGGCGTGAACGGTCTGAAACGCCTGCTCGGCGCTGACGATTCGCTGGACGTATTCGGCGTGCACGGCATCGGCGGTATCCTGGGTGCGCTGCTGACCGGCGTATTCGCTTCGCCTTCGCTGGGTGGCCAGGGCATTTTCGACTACGTCGCCAACAAGATGTCGGCCGATCCTTATTCGATCATCGGCCAGGTGACCACCCAGGCGACCGCCGTGGGTACCACCATCGTCTGGTCGGCCATCGTTTCGGTGATCGCCTACAAACTGGTCGATATCGTCATCGGTCTGCGCGTACCGGAAGAGGAAGAGCGCGAAGGTCTGGACATCACCAGCCACGGCGAGTCCGCCTACCACGCATAATTTTCAGAAACATTGTTATTCATGCAGGGCCGGCGTTGCGCCGGCCCGCCAAAAGCGCCTCGTTTCGGGGCGCTTTTTTCGTTTTGGGGGTTTAAAACGGCGGTTTTGCCCCGATTTGGGGTACTTGCACGGTAATATAGACAGTTCGGTGTGCTTTGGGGCCTTTTGCCCGGCACCATATTAAGGAAGTAACCATGGTTCCCCATCTCGTCACGGCCCTGACCGGACCGCTGCTCGACCTCGAAGAAAAAATCCTGGCCGCCACGCCGGCCATTGAGCGCTGGTTCCGTCTGGAGTGGCAAGAGCACACGCCGCCGTTCTATTGCTCCGTCGATCTGCGCAACGCCGGCTACAAGCTGGCCCCGGTCGACACCAATCTGTTCCCCGGCGGCTTCAACAACCTGGCCACCGAAATGCTGCCCTTGTCGGTGCAGGCCGCGATGGCCGCGATTGACAAGTATTGCCCGGACGCGCGCAATCTGCTGCTGATTCCCGAGATTCATACCCGCAATCCCTTCTATCTGCAGAACGTGGCGCGGCTGATGCAGATCTTCCGCCAGACCGGCCTGCATGTGCGGCTGGGCTCGCTGTCGCCGGAAATCACCCAGCCGACCCCGTTGGCTTTGCCTGACGGCAATATGCTAGTGATCGAGCCGCTGGTGCGCTCGGCCAATGGCCGCCGCCTGGGCTTGAAGGATTTCGACCCTTGCACGATTCTGCTGAATAACGATCTGTCGGCCGGCATTCCCGACATCCTGCAAAACATCCACGAGCAGAGCCTGCTGCCGCCGCTGCACGCAGGCTGGGCGCTGCGCCGCAAGAGCAACCACTTCGCCGCCTATGACGAGGTGGTCAAGAAGTTCGGCAAGCTGATCGGCGTCGATCCCTGGATGCTCAATCCCTTCTTCGCCAAGTGCGGCGAGGTCAATTTCCAGACCAACGAGGGCATGGAATGCCTGACGGCCAGCATCGACGGCCTGCTGGCCAAGATCCGCAAGAAGTACAAGGAATACGGCATCAAGGACCAGAAACCCTTCGTCATCATCAAGCCCGACGCCGGCACCTATGGCACCGGCATCATGACGATCAAGGATTCCAAGGATCTGCTGAACCTGACCGAGGCCCAGCGCAACAAGATGACGGTGGTCAAGGACGGCAAGGCCGTCACCGACATCATCATCCAGGAAGGCGTGCCGACCTTCGAGAGCATCAAGGATGCGGTGGCCGAGCCGGTGGTCTACATGATAGACCGCTATGTGGTCGGTGGCTTCTACCGCGTGCACGCCGAGAAGGGTATCGACCAGAACCTGAACGCGCCCGGTTCGCAGTATGTGCCGCTGGCCTTCGCCCAGCAGCACGCGGTGCCGGACTTGAAAGCCAAGCCGGGCACGGCGGCGCCGAACCGTTTCTATGTGTATGGCGTGGTGGCGCGGCTGGCACTGCTGGCGGCGTCGCTGGAAATGGAGCGCACCGATCCCAATCCGGAAGTGTACTGAGGCTGCCAGCGATGAGGCCGCGCGGGTGCCTCCCACCCGCCGCGGCGAACTCGGCTAAAATCAGGCATTACCCAGAATGGAATCGCCCATGAAAATCGCCTTCCTCGCCGATCCTTTGGCAAGTTTCAAGACTTACAAAGACTCGACCTACGCCATGATGGCCGAAGCGGCCAAACGCGGCCACGCCATCTATGCTTTCGAGCAAGACGATATGGCGCTGGATGGCGGCGTGGTCTATGCCAATGTGCGCCAGATTACCCTCACCGCGCCTGGGCCCGACCACGCCCATGACTGGTTCCGCGCCGAACCGGCCCACGAAACGCCGCTGAGCGACTTCGATGCCGTGATCCAGCGCAAGGATCCACCGTTTGATATGGAGTATATCTACGGGACGTATCTGCTGGAGCTGGCCGAGACCCAGGGCGCCAAGGTGTTCAACAAGCCCGCCGCGATCCGCAACCACAATGAAAAGCTGTCGATTGCCCAGTTCAGCCAGTTCACCGCGCCGACCCTGGTCACGTCCAGCGAAGCGCGCCTGCGCGCCTTCCACGCCAGGTACGGCGATGTGATTTTGAAACCGCTGGACGGCATGGGCGGCGCCGGCGTGTTCCGCGTCACGGCCGAGGGCATGAACCTGGGTTCCATCATCGAGTCGCTGACCGATAACGGCCGCCGCACCATCATGGCGCAGCGCTATATCCCGGAAATCGTCAACGGCGACAAGCGCATCCTGGTCATCGGCGGCAAGCCGGTGCCGTTTTCGCTGGCGCGCATCCCCCAGGGCGGCGAAGTGCGCGGCAATCTGGCGGCCGGCGGCAAGGGCGTGGCCCAGCCGCTGACGGCGCGCGACCTGGAGATCGCCGAGGCGCTCGGGCCGATATTGGCCAGCCGCGGGCTTCTGCTGGTAGGATTGGACGTGATCGGCGACTACCTGACCGAGGTCAATGTCACCAGCCCGACCTGCTTCCAGGAGATCACCCAGCAGACCGGATTCGGCGTGGCGGCGATGTTTATCGATGCGGTGGAGCAGGCAGTGCAGGCGGCCAAGCAGGCGGTGGCGCAGGCATGAGCGTGTTCACCCATTTAATTTGTGCGGCCCGCGTTGTAAAGCGCGCGCCCTCACTGGCGGTTTAATCATATGGTTGGCATACTGCTCATGACGCACGCTCCACTGGGACAGGCCTTTATCGCGGCCTGCGCCCATGTGTTCCGTGGTCCGACCGAAAGGCTGGAGGCGATCGACGTGGTGGCGGACCAGGACCTGCAGGAAGTGCAGATCCTGGCCAGCGCGGCGATCAAGCGTCTGGACGAAGGCGACGGCGTGCTGGTGATTACCGACGTCAAAGGCGGCACGCCGGCCAATTGCTGTAACAAGCTGGCCGATGCGGGCCGGGTGGAAGTCATCGCCGGCATCAGCTTGCCGATGCTGCTGCGCGCGATCACCTACCGCCGCGATACATTGGACGTGGTGGTGGAGATGGCCCTGGCCGGTGCCCAGAGTGGAGCGGTACGGGTGGACAACCGCATCCGGGTCGGCCAGAATCTGTAGAGTCGTAGTCTTTACTAAAGGTGGCCGCCCGCGGGCAGGGGGCGGCGGTTTATGCAGTGCGCATTCCTGATCGAGACAAGAGAAAAAATGATTCAACAAGAACTTGAGATTATCAACAAGCTTGGACTGCATGCGCGTGCCTCCGCCAAATTTACCCAACTGGCTGCAAAATACCAAAGCGATGTCTGGCTGACGCGTAATGCGCGCCGGATCAACGCCAAATCCATCATGGGCGTCATGATGCTGGCCGCCGGCAAGGGCGCCAAGGTCACGCTGGAAGCCGACGGCGCCGATGAACAGGACTGCATCACCGCGCTGGCGGCACTGGTCAACGACAAGTTTGGCGAAGGCGAGTAATGCCCGCAGAACGCAGCCGCTCCCGCTCCCCGGCAGGTCCCGCCATGGCATCGTTTACGCTGCACGGCATCCCTGTCTCGCGTGGCATTGCCATCGGCCGCGCGCATCTGCTGGCGCCGGCGGCGCTCGACGTCAAACATTACCTGGTGGCCGAAGAGCACCTGGAAGCGGAAGTCCAGCGCCTGCAGCAGGCCCTGGTACAGGTGCACAAGGAACTGCAAACCCTGTGGCTGGAGCTGCCCAAGGATGCACCCACGGAGCTGGGCGCCTTCATCGACGTGCATGCGCTGATCCTGTCGGACCCGATGATTTCGGAAGCGCCGCTCGACATCATCCGCAGCCGCCATTACAACGCCGAATGGGCGCTGCTGACCCAGATCGATGAGTTGTCGGCCCAGTTCGACGAAATCGAAGACCCCTACCTGCGCGAGCGCAAGGCCGACATCCAGCAGGTGGCCGAGCGCGTACTGAAGGTGCTGATCGGCAGCGAACAGACCCTGCCGACGGTGCCGGGCGAGGATGGCTACCAGGCCCAGATGATCGTGGTGGCCCACGATATTTCGCCGGCCGACATGCTGCAGTTCCGCGACCGCTCCTTCATCGGTTTCGTTACCGACGTGGGCGGGCAGAACTCGCACACCGCCATCGTGGCGCGCAGCCTGGATATTCCGGCCGCCGTGGGCATGTCGCAGGCGTCCACGCTGGTCGAGCAGGACGACTGGATCATCATCGACGGCGACGCCGGCGTGGTCATCGTCAACCCCAGCGCGCTGGTGCTGGAGCAGTACCGCGAACGCCAGAGCGGCTTGCAGCGGGCCCGCAAAAAACTCAATAAACTGAAAAAAACGCCCGCGGTCACGCGCGACGGCACCCAGATTACCCTGCTGGCCAACATCGAACTGCCGGGCGACTGCGCCGCGGCGATGGAGGCGGGCGCCAACGGCGTGGGCCTGTTCCGCTCCGAGTTCCTGTTCATGGGCCGCAACAGCAAGATCCCGTCCGAGGACGAGCAGTTCGAGCAGTACAAGGCCGCCGTGGTGGCGATGAAGGGCCGTCCGGTGACCATCCGCACGCTCGACATCGGCGCCGACAAGCCGCTCGACCAGACCGAGCACACCGCGCTCAATCCCGCCCTGGGCTTGCGCGCGATCCGCTACTGCCTGGCCGAACCGCAGATTTTCCTGACCCAGCTGCGCGCCATCCTGCGCGCCTCGGCCTTCGGCAAGCTGCGCATCCTGATTCCGATGCTGGCGCATGCCTTCGAGATCGACCAGTCGCTGGCCATGATCGCCCAGGCCAAGGCCCAACTGCGCGAAGCGAACATCAAGTTCGACGAGGACGTGGACGTGGGCGCGATGATCGAAATTCCGGCCGCCGCGCTGGCGCTGCCGATGTTCGTCAAACGGATGGATTTCCTGTCGATCGGCACCAATGACCTGATTCAGTACACGCTGGCGATCGACCGGGTTGATTATGAGGTGGCGCACCTTTACAATCCGCTCCACCCGGCCGTGCTGCAGCTGATCGCCATGACCATCGCGGCCGGCCACAAGGCCGGCATCGATGTCGCCGTGTGCGGCGAGATGGCGGGCGACATCAAGCTCACCCGCCTGCTGCTGGGCATGGGGCTGCGCGATTTCTCCATGCATCCGGCCCAGCTGCTGGCGGTCAAGCAGGAGATCCTCAACAGCGACATGGCCCGGATCGTGCCGCAGACGCGCAAGATCATGCGGGCGATGGAACCGAACGCCATCGCCGAAGCCGTCCATCAATTACAGCTGATGTGACCCTGACAGCCTGAACGTCATCATCGCAGCCTGATTCAGAAGTAAGCCTGCGGAACCCACCCTCGCGGTTCCGCATCGATAACTGGCCCGTGGGGCCGCCCAATTTTTTAATCACGACACACTCATGTCATCCATAGGATACGTAACGCCGCAAACCATGCACTTTGCCCAGGCGCTGCTGCTGCAAAGCGGCGCCTCGCTGGTCGACTACACACTGATGTACGAGACCTACGGCACCCTGAACGCCGACAAATCGAACGCGGTGCTGGTTTGCCACGCCCTGAACGCCTCGCACCATGTGGCCGGCGAATATGAAGGCAAACCGAAAAGCACCGGCTGGTGGGACAATATGATCGGTCCGGGCAAGCCGCTCGACACCGACAAATTCTTCGTCATCGGCGTCAACAACCTCGGCTCCTGCTTCGGCTCGACCGGCCCGATGCACACCAATCCGGCCAGCGGCAAGCCGTATGGCGCGGCCTTCCCGGTCGTCACGGTGGAAGACTGGGTCGCCTCGCAGGCGCGCCTGGCCGATGCGCTGGGCATTAGCCAGTTCGCCGCCGTCATGGGCGGCTCGCTGGGCGGCATGCAGGCGCTGGCCTGGAGCATCATGTTCCCCGAGCGCCTGCGCCACTGCGTGGTGATCGCGTCCACGCCCAAGCTGTCGGCCCAGAATATCGCCTTCAACGACGTGGCGCGCCAGGCCATCCTGTCCGATCCTGACTATCGTGGCGGCGACTTCTACGAGCATGGCGTGGTGCCGCGCAACGGGCTGCGGGTGGCGCGCATGGTCGGCCACATCACCTATCTGTCGGACGACGACATGGCCGAAAAATTCGGCCGCAAGCTGCGCGACGTGGCCAAGACCGGCAACTACCAGTTCGGCTTCGGCGTCGATTTCGAGATCGAGTCCTATCTGCGCTACCAGGGCGACAAGTTCAGCGAATACTTCGACGCCAATACCTATCTCCTGATCACCAAGGCGCTGGACTATTTCGACCCGGCGCGCGCGCATGGCGGCGACCTGGCCAAGACCCTG
Source organism: Oxalobacteraceae bacterium (assembly GCA_013284265.1). GTDB lineage: Bacteria > Pseudomonadota > Gammaproteobacteria > Burkholderiales > Burkholderiaceae_D > Rugamonas. The sequence goes on from JABTBR010000055.1 coordinate 14,227, forward strand.
GCAGGCACCAAGGCCAAGTTCTTCGTGGCCTCGTTCTCCACCGACTGGCGCTTCGCGCCGGAACGCAGCCAGGAAATCGTCAAGGCGCTGGTGTGCAACCGCCGCCAGGTAACGTATGCCGAGATCGACGCGCCCAACGGCCACGACGCCTTCCTGCAGGAAGATCCGCGCTATATGAATATGGTGCGCGCCTACTATGAGCAGGTATGGCTGGAGACCCCCAGCAGCAAGGAGACCGCATGAATTTCAATGAATTGAGCAGCGCCCGGCCCGACCTGGCTTTTATCGCCCACTGGGTGCCGAAGCAGGCCCACGTGCTCGACGTGGGCTGCGGCGACGGCGTCATGCTCGACTATCTGCAAAGCGACAAGCAGTGCAGTGGCTACGGCATCGAGATCGCCGACGACAAGGTACTCGCCTCGACCAAACGCGGTGTGCGCGTGATCCAGCAGGATATGGAGAAGGGGCTGGCGATCTTCGGCGACAATTCCTTCGACACGGTGCTGTGCCTGTCGTCGCTGCAGATGATGAAGCAGGTCGAAGGCCTGCTGCGCGACATCGTGCGGGTAGGGCGCGAGGCGATCGTATCCTTCCCCAACTTCGCCTACTGGCCGCACCGGGTAGCGCTGCTGAAGGGGCATATGCCGGTATCGAAGTCGCTGCCTTACCAGTGGTACGACACGCCGAACGTGCGCTGCGCCACCATCAATGACTTTTACCAGCTGGCCGAGGAGTGCGGGCTGGAGGTGCTGGAATACGTGGCGCTGGCCGAGGGCAAGCAGGTCAGCTTCCTGCCGAACCTGCGCGGCGATCTGGCCGTGTTCCGCTTGCGGAAAAAGGCGGCGCACTGATGAAGGATGCGGCGGCGCCAGCCTGGCACACCTATCTGAATGTCCGCACCGCGTCCATTCTGTTCCTGGGCTTTAGTTCCGGCCTGCCGCTGTATACCCTGATTTACCTGACCCAGGCCTGGCTGTCCAAGTCCGGCCTGGACATCAAGGCGCTGGGACTGTTCACGCTGGTGACCTTCCCCTACACCTTCAAGTTCTTGTGGTCGCCGATGATGGACCGCTTCAGCATCGGCCGGCTGGGACGCCGGCGCGGCTGGATGGCGCTGACCCAGCTGCTGCTGTTCCTGGTGATCGGCACCATGGGCATGATCGATCCTTTGACCCAGCTGCCGCTGGTGGCGCTGGCGATGGGCGCGGTGGCCTTCCTGTCGGCCAGCCAGGACGTGGTGATCGACGCCTTCCGGCGCGAAATCCTGAGCGACCGCGAACAGGGACTGGGCGCGGCCATCATCGTCAACGCCTACAAGGCGGCCAGCCTGATTCCCAGCGCGCTGGGACTGGTGCTGGCCGACAGCCAGCCGTGGCACGTGGTGTTCTGGGTGGTGGCGGCCTTCATGCTGCCGGGCCTGGTCTGCACCTTGCTGGTCAACGAGCCGGCCGTGTATGGCGAGCCGCCCAAGAATCTGCAGCAGGCGATCGTGCTGCCGTTCCGCGAGTTCATCCAGCGCGACGGCTGGCGCAGCGCCATCACCATCGTCGCCTTCGTGCTGCTGTATAAAATCGGCGACAGCATGGCCACGGCCCTGTCGACCAAGTTCTTCCTCGACCTGGGCTTCAGTACCAAGGATATCGGCCTGGCGGCGAATGCCACCGGCTGGTGGGCCAGCCTGGCCGGCGGCATCGTCGGCGGCGTATGGATGATCAAGATGGGCGTGAACCGGGCGCTGTGGGTGTTCGGCGTGCTGCAGGCGCTGGCGATCCTGGGCTTTGCCTGGCTGGCCAGGGTGGGGCCGGATCAGCTGCTGCTGTCGGCCGTGTTCGGCTTTGAATCGTTCGCCAGCCTGGGACTGGGATCGGCCGCACTGGTGGCGTTTATCTCGCGTTCCACCGACCCGCGCTACACTGCTACCCAATATGCGTTATTTTCCAGCCTGGCGGCTGTACCGCGCACTTTTATTAATTCTTCGGTCGGCTACATCGTGGCGGAAACGGGTTGGTTCATGTTCTTTATCGTGTGCTTTGCCCTGGCGTTTCCTGCCATGATGATGCTGCCGAAAATCGCACCATGGAACAGTAAAGATGAAAACGCTTAAACATAAGGTCGCCTTGCTGGCGCTGGCCGCCTGCTGCGCCGGAAGTGGCCCGGCCTATGCCCAGCAGGGTGGCGAGCCGGATGGTATCCCCGTCACCAAGATGTCGCGCATGCGCATGCTGGCCAATGCCGAGGAGTTCGAGCAGCAATCCAGATTGCAGTACACGGCGCTGTTGAACGAGGCCCAGCAGAAGCAGGCGCTGGTGCCCGCCACCCATCCACAGGTGATACGCCTGCGTGCGATCGCCAAGCGCCTGATACCGTTTGCCACCCGCTGGAATCCGGAGTCGGCCAGCTGGAAATGGGAAGTCAATCTGCTCAACTCGAGCCAGGTGAACGCTTTCTGCATGCCGGGTGGACGGATCGCCTTCTACACCGGCATCCTGACCAAGTTGAACCTGACCGACGATGAAGTGGCGATCGTCATGGGCCACGAAATCGGCCATGCGCTGCGCGAACACGGACGTGAGCGGGCCGGCAAGGCGGGCGCCACCGGTTTGCTGGGCCGTGTTGCCGGCGCTGGCCTGTCGGCCTGGCTGGGCGTCGACCCGCGCATCACCGGCGCCGTCACTGGCCAGGTGGCACAGCTGGCGGTACTGAAATTCTCGCGCGAGGAAGAGACCGAGGCCGATCTGGTCGGCATGGACCTGGCCGCGCGCGCCGGTTTCGATCCGCGCGCCGGCGTGGCGCTGTGGGAGAAGATGGGGCAGGTCAACAAGAACCAGCCGACGCAGTTCCTGTCCACCCACCCGAGCGGCAGCACCCGCATCGGTGATATGAACCGCAGCATGCCGCTGGTGCTGCCAGTGTTCGCGCGCGCCAAGGGCCTGAATCCGAACGCGCTGCCGGTCTACCACAGCCTGGCCATTCCGGCCCAGCGCTGACATGGCGGGCGCTCGTTCCGGCGCGGCCAAGGCGCCGCTGCCCTTGCGCGACGGCGTGGCGCCCAGCTACCTGTGGCTGCCGGAAGGGCAGTGGCCCGATCTGCTGACGTTTCTGCTGCAGCGTTTCCCCGACGTGGCCGAGTCGACCTGGCGCGAGCGCATGGCGCGCGCCGAGGTGGTCGATGGCAATGGCGCGCCGCTGCATCCGGGCAGCGCCTTCCGGCGCGGCATGCGCATCTTTTATTACCGCGAGATCGAGCGGGAGACGCCTATCCCCTTCGAGGAGGAAGTGCTGTTCCAGGATGAGCATCTGGTGGTGGTCGACAAGCCGCATTTTCTGCCGATGACGCCGGGAGGGCGCTTCCTGCAGGAGACCCTGCTGGTGCGGCTGAAGAAAAAACTGGGGCTGCAGGATCTCACGCCTATCCACCGGCTTGACCGCGAGACGGCCGGCGTGGTGATTTTCTCCTGCCTGCAGGGTAGCCGCGGCGCTTACCAGTCGCTGTTCCAGAAGCGCGCGATCGAGAAGGAGTACGAGGCATTGGCCGCGCCGCTGGCGGGCTACAGCTTCCCCTTTACCTATCGCAGCCGCATGGTCGATGGGGAGAAATTCTTTCTGATGCAGGAAGCGCCGGGCGAGCCGAATTCGGAAACCGTGATCGATGTGATCGAGCATCGGGCTGACTGCACCTTGTACCGGCTGCGGCCGCATACGGGGCGCAAGCATCAGTTGCGGGTGCATCTGGCCGCGCTGGGCATCCCGATCATCAATGACGCGTTTTATCCGGTGGCCTTGCCGTGCAAGCAGGACGATGTGTCGCAGCCGCTCAAGCTGCTGGCGCGCGCGATCGCGTTTGACGACCCTTTGACGGGCGCGCGCCGCGCGTTTGCCAGCCGGCGCACGCTGTAGCGCGGCCGGCCAGCGCACTTATTTGTCGAGGATGTAGTCGATCGTCAGCGGCGCATGGTCGGAAAAGCGTTCATCCTTGTAGATGGCCACGGTTTTCGCATGCGCGGCGATGCCGGCGGTGGCGACGTGATAATCGATGCGCCAGCCTACGTTCTTGGCCCAGGCCTGGCCGCGGTTGCTCCACCAGGTGTATTGTTCCTCGCGCTTGTCGAGGCCGCGATGGACGTCGACGAAGCCGACTTCGTCAAAGATCCTGGTCATCCAGGCGCGTTCCTCGGGCAGGAAGCCGGAATTCTTTTTATTGCCCTTCCAGTTCTTCAGGTCGATCTCGTGGTGGGCGATATTCCAGTCGCCGCAGATGACCACTTCGCGGCCTTCTTCTTTCAGCGCGAGCAGGTGCGGCAGGAACAGGTCCATGAAGCGGAACTTGGCTTCCTGGCGTTCCGGCGAGGACGAGCCGGACGGGCAGTACACGGAAATGACGGTCAGATTGCCGAAGTCGCAGCGCACATAGCGGCCCTCCGCATCGAACTCGGGGCTGCCGAAACCGATCAGCACGCGGTCCGGTTCCACCTTGCTGTAGACGCCGGTGCCGGAATAGCCTTTCTTCTCCGCATAATGGAAGTGGCCGTGATAGCCGTCCGGGTTCAGGAATTCCGGCGCCATGTCGGGCGCCTGGGCCTTGAGCTCCTGCACGCAGACGAAATCGGCGTCCTGCGCCGCCATCCAGGTGAAGAATCCTTTTTTTGCGGCGGAACGGATGCCATTCAGATTGGCGGAGATAATTTTTGGCATAGATAGAGGATAAAAGAGGGCAGCGCGCTCTGCGCAATCGCAACAGTTTAGCCGGTTTTCCCCATGCGCGGGAGGGCGCGCGCGGCGCGAAAAATGGCGCCAGAATTGTCGCGGACTGGCGCGGGGATTAAAATACAGGCACTTTTATGAAATGAGGCAATATGAATAACTTACGGCAAGACTTTATCGCTTTCTCGGTCGCCACCGGCGTGCTGCGCTTTGGCGACTTCACCACCAAGGCAGGGCGCCAGTCGCCGTATTTCTTCAATGCGGGCCTGTTCCATGAAGGCGCGACCCTGGCCCAGCTGGCCCAGTTCTACGCCCAGACCCTGCTCGACTCCGGCGTCGAGTTCGACATGCTGTTCGGCCCGGCCTACAAGGGCATCACCCTGGCCTCGGCCACCGCGGTGGCGCTGGCGGGCAAAGGCCGCAATACCTCCTTCGCCTTCAACCGCAAGGAAGCCAAGGACCATGGCGAAGGCGGCACCATCGTCGGCGCCAAGCTGCAAGGCAAGGTCGTGATCATCGACGACGTGATTTCGGCCGGTACCTCGGTGCGCGAATCGGTCGCCATGATACGCGCCGCCGGCGCCGAACCTGCCGCCGTGCTGATCGCGCTGGACCGCATGGAGCGCTCCGGCAAGGATGGCGCGCTGTCGCCAAGCTCGGCCGTGCAGGAAGTCAGCCAGACCTATGGCATTCCGGTGATTTCGATCGGCAACCTGGACGATCTGTTCGGCTACCTGAACGGCGCCGGTGCCGACCCGCAATTGCTACAATACAAAGATGCGGTCGCGGCCTACCGCGAGCGCTACGGCATCGCTTGATGCCGTGCGCGAATGTTGCGTTAGCTCATGCGTGACTTTTAACTTGCCTTGATGTAATCTTTTGCAATAGTGGTATGCTTGTCCATCTACTTATAACGGCCTGCCGGCCGGGAGACGAAAGCGGAACATGAACATAGCAACGTTAAAAGTCCACGGCGACAATGCCGGGCTGGCCGACATTCGCGATGGCTTGCCGACCGAACCGGACAGCACCTGGGAAAAGGGCGATGTCCGTCCTGACGGCCGGGTACGCATCGATTCCGGCTTCTACGTCAGTATCGGCACCGATGCCGATCCGGACGCCCTGCTCAAGCAGGTGCGTTTCTACCTGGGTGAATGCAAGGCCCGCGGCATCCATTTCGAGCGTTCCGACGTGGCCGCCGAACTGCGCATCGCCTTTACCGTGGCCCCGCAAGGCCATATCGCACCATCGATGGATCTGTCGCTGGCCGATCTGGGCATGCTGGTCGATACCGGTCTTTCGCTCAGCATCACTTCCTGATCCGGCCCCTGGTGCCGGTGCCGCGCCGGCCAGCGCGCCAGCGATCTTCTATTGGGCGCATTGTTGCGCCTATGCCCCTCTACGGCCCTGCTACTCTCGCGATAATCGCCGATATACGTTAAGCTACTGTTTTTGCCAAAAGCACAACAGGAGTTTGAGATGCGATTTTCGGAGGACCGACTTGCCACGCTGAACTGCGGCGGCCAGGTACAGCGTGTGGTTCATGTATGGGAACCGGCTGCACCGCGCGCAGTGATCATGGCGCTGCATGGCGGCATGGCGCACGCGGGCGACTATGTGACCCCGGCCCTGTACTTCCGCGAACGCGGCATCGCCACCGTCAGCTACGATATGTGCGGGCACGAGAATGCGCGCCGCGTCGACATTCCCGGCTTCCATGTCTTCCTCGACGAGGGCGAGCTGTTTCTGGCCTGGGTCAAGCAGAACTATCCCGGCCTGCCGATTTTCCTGATGGGCCATTCGATGGGCGCGCTGATCGCCACCCATCTGGTGACGGACCGCTTCCCGTCCGATCCGGCCATCCATGGGGTGATCCTGTCGTCGCCGTATTACGTGAACGCGATCAAGGTGTCGCCGCTGTTGCTGGCGCTGGCCGGCGTGTTGGGCAGCATCGCACCGAAGATGAAGGTGCCGCTTGATTCGCTGACCCATCAGCTGACGCATGACAGTGCCATCACCGCGCGTCATTATGCCGACGAACGCGATGGCATCCGCGCCACCGAGGTGACGGTACGCTTTGGCAATGCGCTGAACAAGGCGCAAGAAGGGCTGGCGCAGAAGATGCCGCGCTGGACGTATCCGCTGTTCGCCGTGGTCGCAGGGGACGACAAGCTGGCCGATGCGGTCGCCGGCGAAGCCTTGCTGCGCATGGTTGACGGCAAGCTGCTGGAGCTGCAGCGCCAGCCGCAAAACTATCATGAGAACTTCAATGAGGTGAACCGCGAGCAGATCTTCGCCGATATTTTCCGCTGGATGGGGCAGCGGGTGCCGCAGGCCTTGGTGGCCAGCACGGCGGCTTGAACAAAGGAGTCTAGGGGCCGGCGGCTATTTTAAAACCCACGGCAAAGAGCCGGGGTCTGACCCGTCGGGTCAGACCCCAGGGTTACGCCGTGGGTTCTAAATGGTGGCAGCGGCCCCTTGGCTTAGCGTTCTGGAGCCGAAGCGCAATGCTGGGGGTAAACAAAAAGGACGCCATCGGCGTCCTTTTTGTTTGCTGCTACTGCTGGATCACTCCGCCAGTTTTTTCTTCAACAGCTCGGTCAGTTGGGCCGGGTTGGCTTTGCCGCGCGAAGCCTTCATGGCCTGGCCGATCAGGGCGTTGAGCGCCGCTTCCTTGCCGGCGCGGTATTGCTCGACCGATTTCTCGTTGGCGGCGATGACGTCGTTGACGATCGCTTCCAGCGCGCCGGTGTCCGAAATCTGCTTCAGACCCTTCGCTTCGATAATGGTATCGACCACGTTCTCGTCGGCCGACTTGGCTTCCCACATGCCGGCGAACACTTCCTTGGCGATCTTGTTGGAGATGGTGCCGTCGGCGATACGCTTGAGCATCAGCGCCAGTTGCGCCGGTGCGACCGGGGAGGCGCCGATGTCGACGTTTTCGCGGTTCAAGGTGGAGGCGACGTCGCCCATCAGCCAGTTGGCGGCGGCCTTGGCGTTTTCCTTGCCGGCCTTGTCGACCACGGCGACGAAGTAGGTGGCCATGGCTTGCGACTGGGTCAGTACCAGCGCGTCGTATTCCGACAAGGCGTATTCGCTGATGAAGCGCGCGCGCATCGCGTCCGGCAGTTCCGGCATCGAGGCCTTGACGCGGGCGATCCATTCTTCCGAAATGGCCAGCGGCGGCAGGTCCGGGTCGGGGAAGTAGCGGTAATCCTGGGCGTCTTCCTTGCTGCGCATTTCGCGCGTTTCCTTGCGGTCCGGATCGTACAGGCGGGTCGCCTGCACGACCTTGCCGCCGTCTTCGATCAGCTCGATCTGGCGGCGCACTTCGACGTGTACGGCTTCTTCGATGAAGCGGAAGGAGTTCAGGTTCTTGATCTCGCAGCGGGTGCCGTATTCCTTCTGGCCGACCGGACGCACCGAGACGTTGACGTCGCAGCGGAAGGAACCTTCCTGCATATTGCCGTCGCACACGCCCAGCCACATCACCAGCGAGTGCAGGGCCTTGGCGTAGGCAACCGCTTCGGCGGCGCTGCGGATTTCCGGCTCGGAGACGATCTCCAGCAGCGGCGTACCGGCGCGGTTCAGATCGATGCCGCTCATGCCGGCGTAGTCTTCGTGCAGCGACTTGCCGGCGTCTTCTTCCAGGTGGGCGCGGGTCAGGTTGACGGTCTTGGTGACGAATTCGCCATCCTTCTCGTAGCCGAAGGTCAGGCTGCCGCCTTGTACCACCGGGTCTTCGAACTGGCTGATCTGGTAGCCCTTGGGCAGATCGGGGTAGAAGTAGTTCTTGCGCGCGAAGATGGACTGCGGCGCGATCTTGGCACCCACGGCCAGGCCGAAGCGGATCGCGCGGTCGACGGCGGTCTTGTTCATCACCGGCAGCACGCCGGGCAGGGCCAGGTCAACCGGGCTGGCCTGGGTGTTGGGTTCGGCGCCGAACTTGATCGGCGAACCGCTGAAAATTTTGGATTCGGTCGTGAGTTGTACGTGGTTCTCAAGACCGATGACGACTTCCCATTGCATAGTGTTCTCGCTTTTCTGTTGGCCCGCAGGCCGTATTCGTTAGATGCCCTGGCCTTACACGCCAGCCGGCGCGCGCAGGTGCCAGTCGGTCGCTTGCTGGAACTGGTGCGCCACGTTCAGCAGCTTGGCTTCGGCGAAGTAGTTGCCGATGATTTGCAGGCCGACCGGACGCTGGGCATTCTTCTCGCCCTGGCCGAAGCCGCAAGGGATCGACATGCCGGGCAGGCCGGCCAGGCTGGTCGACAGGGTGAAGATGTCGGCCAGGTAGGCGGCGACCGGGTCGTCGCCCTTGTCGCCCAGATCCCAGGCCACGGTCGGCGCGACCGGTCCCATGATGACGTCGCAGACGGCGTTCGGGCCATCGAGCACGGCGGCGAAGTCCTGGGCGATCAGGCGGCGGATCTTCTGCGCCTTCAGGTAGTAGGCGTCGTAGTAGCCATGGCACAGCACATAGGTGCCGACCATGATGCGGCGCTGGACTTCCGGACCGAAGCCTTCGGCACGGGTCTTCTTGTACATATCGGCCAGATCCTTGTAGCCGTCGGCGCGGCGGCCGAAACGCACGCCGTCAAAGCGCGACAGGTTGGACGAGGCTTCGGCCGGGGCGATCATGTAGTAGGCCGGGATCGACAGGGCGGTGTTCGGCAGCGAGATGTCGACCAGGGTGGCGCCCAGCTTGACGTACTGTTCCAGCGCGGCGCGCACGGCCTGTTCGACGTCCTTGGCCAGGCCTTCGCCGAAGTATTCGTGCGGCACGCCGATGCGCAGGCCGGTCAGCGGCTCGTTGAGCGAGCGGCTGAAGTCTTCCGCCACGCCGCCTTGTTCAGGCGTCAGGCTGGTGGAATCGCGCTCGTCGAAGCCGGCCATGGCCGACAGCAGCAGGGCGCAGTCTTCTGCGCTCTGGGCCATCGGGCCGCCCTGGTCGAGCGAGGAGGCGAAGGCGATCATGCCGAAGCGCGATACCCGGCCGTAGGTCGGCTTGATGCCGGTGATGCCGCAGAAGGCGGCCGGCTGGCGGATCGAACCGCCGGTGTCGGTGCCGGTGGCGCCAGGCGCCAGGCGTGCGGCGACGGCCGCGGCCGAGCCGCCCGAGGAGCCGCCAGGTACGGCGGTTTTATCCCAGGGATTCTTGACGGCGCCGAAGGCCGAGTTTTCATTGGCCGAACCCATCGCGAATTCGTCGCAATTGAGCTTGCCCAGCGTGACCATGCCGGCCGCGTTGAGTTTTTCCACCACGGTGGCGTTGAACGGGCTGACGTAGTCGGCCAGCATCTTCGAGCCGGCGGTCGAGCGCCAGTCGCGGGTGACGAAAATATCCTTGTGCGCGATCGGCACGCCGGTCAGTGGCGTGGCCGTGCCGGCGGCGATGCGCGCATCGGCGGCGGCGGCCTGGGCCAGCGTCAGCGCGCGGTCCACGTGCAGGAAGGCGTTCAAGTCGCTCGCCTCGATACGGTCGAGGAAGTGGGTCGCCAGGGCGGTGGCGGAAATCGCTTTGCTCTGCAGCAGAGCCGACAACTCTTTGATGGATTTGGTATGCATGGTGTTCAGTTCAAATTCGGGCAAGGGGATCGGCCGGGCGGGCGCGCACTCGGACAGGGACGCGAGCGCGGCGGGCCGGACGGGCAGCGGCGGTGACGGGCGGCGCGCCGCTTATTCGATCACTTTCGGCACCAGGTACAAGCCATCCTGGGTCTTGGGCGCGACCGCCTGATAGTCCTCGCGGCGATTGCTCTCGGTGGCGACGTCCTCGCGCAGGCGCAGCGCAACGTGCATATGGGCCGCCAGCGGGTGGCTCAGCGGCGCCACGCCGTCGGTGTCGACCGCCTGCATCTGCTCGGCCAGCGCAAAAATGCCATTCAATTGGCCCAGCGCGGTATTGGCCTGTTCCTCGCTCATTGCTAGTTGGGCCAGGTTGGCGATGCGTTTTACGTCAGATAAGGTCAGGGACATGGCAAATGGCGCGGACGGACCGCGCAATGGTTTAGTTGTGGTATTGATAAAAAACTTGAAATTATTGCTATTCGCTGGCAAAAGCTTTCGATTGCCGTGCATTTCGCCTGTTCGCGTTGTGCACTTTCACGTGGATTTGCGGTAAATTGCAATCAAATTATAAGGTAGAATGGCGGGTTGATGCGTTGCCGGCGCTGAATGATTGCTGCCGCCGCATCGGAACAGATGGCGCGGCGCCCTTGGGGCGTGCGCTTCGAACCTCCCTATAACGGCTTACGCGCACTCCAGAGGCGCCACAGGACACTCATGTTTGGTTTTTTACGCAGGTATATCTCCACCGATCTGGCCATTGACTTGGGCACGGCCAACACCTTGATTTACGTTCGCGGCCAGGGCATCGTGCTGGACGAACCGTCGGTCGTGGCGATCCGCCAGGAAGGCGGCCCAAACGGCAAGAAGACGATCCAGGCCGTCGGTAAAGAAGCAAAGCAGATGCTGGGTAAGGTACCTGGCAACATCGAGGCGATCCGCCCGATGAAAGACGGCGTGATCGCCGACTTCACCGTCACCGAGCAGATGCTCAAGCAGTTCATCCGCATGGTGCACGACTCGAAATTCTTCCGTCCTTCCCCGCGCATCATCATCTGCGTTCCCTGCGGCTCGACCCAGGTCGAGCGCCGCGCGATCCGCGAATCGGCGCTGGGCGCCGGCGCGTCGCAGGTCTACCTGATCGAAGAGCCGATGGCCGCCGCAATAGGCGCGGGCCTGCCGGTGTCGGATGCAACCGGCTCGATGGTGGTCGACATCGGCGGCGGTACCACCGAAGTGGGCATCATCTCGCTGGGCGGCATGGTCTACAAGGGTTCGGTGCGCGTCGGTGGCGACAAATTCGACGAAGCCATCGTCAACTACATCCGCCGCAACTACGGCATGCTGATTGGCGAACAGACCGCCGAGGCGATCAAGAAGGCCATCGGTTCGGCCTTCCCGGGTTCGGAAGTCAAGGAGATGGAAGTCAAGGGCCGCAACCTGTCCGAAGGCATTCCACGCTCGTTTACGATCTCGTCCAACGAGATCCTCGAAGCGCTGACCGATCCGCTGAATAACATCGTGTCGGCCGTGAAGAACGCGCTGGAACAGACCCCGCCGGAACTGGGCGCCGACATCGCCGAAAAAGGCATGATGCTGACCGGCGGCGGCGCGCTGCTGCGCGATCTGGATCGCCTGCTGATGGAAGAGACCGGACTGCCGGTGCTGGTGGCGGAAGACCCGCTGACCTGCGTGGTGCGTGGTTCGGGCATGGCACTGGAGCGGATGGATCAACTGGGTTCCATCTTCTCTTACGAATGATTTGAAACCGCGGCCCTTGCAAATCGGCCGCTTTTTCGTTGTGGCGACCCTGCGCGAGCGGGGTGGCCGCCATTCAGGATGAGGTGATCGTCCCGGTCCGTCTGTTGGCGCGCGAGCGCCGGATTATTGGAAGTCATGGAATACAGTCCTCCGCCACTGTTCAAGCAAGGCGCTTCGGCGCGGGTCAAGATGACGGTGTTCGCCTGCATATCGATCGCGCTGCTGCTGGCCGATGCGCGCATGCATGCGCTGCCGGGCCTGCGCCTGGCCGCCGGCACCGTACTCTATCCCCTGCAAATGGCGGCCTTGCTGCCGCGCGATGCCATCTACGGCATGGGCGATTATTTCTCTTCGCTGTCGGCGCTGGAAAAGCAGGTGCGCGAGCTGCAGCGCCAGCAGATCGTCGCGGCGCAGGCGCTCCAGCAGGCCCAGCTCAATTCCGTTGAAAACAACCACTTGCGCAAGCTGATGGAAGCGCGCGAGCGCGTGCCCGTCAAGTCGATGCTGGCCGAGGTGCTGTACGACACGCGCGACGTCAACAGCCGCAAGATCGTGCTCGATCGCGGCATCAAGCAGGGCGTGACACTGGGCCTGCCGGTGATCGACAACCAGGGCGTGGTCGGCCAGGTGACGCGGGTGTTCCCCTTCACCTCGGAAGTGACGCTGCTGACCGACAAGGAGCAGGCGATTCCGGTGCAGCTGCTGCGCAATGGCTTGCGCAGCGTCGCTTATGGGCGTGGCAAGTCCGGCTCGCTGGAACTGCGCTTCACCGCGCCGAACGCCGATATCCAGGTGGGCGACGTGGTCGTCACCTCGGGCCTGGACGGCGTGTATCCGGCCGGTCTGGCGGTGGCGCGCGTGAGCCAGGTGGAAAACAGCGCCGGCGGTTCCTTCGGCGGCGTGGTGTGCCAGCCTCTGGCGGGCATCGCCAACAATACCCAGTTGCTGATCCTGACGGGCCAGCCGGAGCTGCCGCCGCGTCCTCCGGAAGAGGAAGTGCGCGGGCCGCGCAAGCACGCCAGCAAGATGGGACCGATCAAGGAAGCGCCCAAGCCGGGCGCCGAGGGCGCCGCCGCCGCGGCCATTCCTGCCACGGCGGCACCCGGCCGCACCACCGTGGCGCCCGCCGCGGGTGGCGTGGCCGCCACACCGGCCGCGACGCCGGCCGCCGCGCCAGCGGCGCCGGTCGTGCGCGGTACCACGCAGCCGCCGGCCGCACCGGCCGCACCGGCCGGCCTGCTGCCGCAGCCGGCCGCCACCCCCGCCAAACCGAAGGAGGGCGCACGATGAATCGTCCCCACTATATTCTGCTGCCGGTCAGCCCGCTGTTCATCGCCTTCAGCCTGTTCTGCGCCTTTTTACTGAACCTGCTGCCCTGGGGGAACTTCATCGGCGCGCCGGACTTCGTCGCGCTGGTGCTGGTGTTCTGGGGCGTGCACCAGCCGCGCAAGGTGGGCATCGGCACCGCCTTCTGCCTCGGCCTGCTGATGGACGTGCACGACTCGACCCTGCTGGGCGAGAATGCGCTGGCCTACACCTTGCTGTCGTATTTCGCGATCATGCTGCACCGGCGCGTGCTGTGGTTCCCCACCTGGACCCAGGCCATGCACGTGTTCCCGCTGCTGCTGATGGCGCAGTCGGTGGAACTGCTGATCCGCTTCTTCGCCTCCGGCAAATTCCCTGGCTGGTTCTATTTCATCGAAAGCGTGGTGGCCGTGGTCCTGTGGCCGCTGACCACCTGGCTGCTGCTGGCGCCGCAGCGGCGCGCGGTGGACCGCGACCATACCCGCCCGATCTGACCATATTGTCCCTGAAAGCCTTGACTGTCCGGCATGACTGAACTGAAGAATACCGAACGCGAACTGCAGCTGTTCCGGCTCCGCCTGACCTTGCTGGGGATACTGGTGTTCATCTGCTTCGCGCTGCTGCTGACGCGCTTCATCTGGCTACAGGTGGTCAAGCACAGCGACTATGCGGCCCAGGCCGAGGACAACCGCATCGCGGTGGTGCCGATCGTGCCCAACCGCGGCCTGATCCTGGACCGCAACGGCGTGGTGCTGGCGCGCAACTACTCGGCCTATACGCTGGAGGTGACGCCGTCCAAGCTGCGCATGACGCTCGACGAGACCATCGACGAACTGGCCAAGCTGGTCGAGATCGAAATCAAGGACCGCAAGCGCTTCAAGAAGCTGCTGGAAGAATCGAAGACCTTCGAGAGCGTGCCGCTGCGCACCCGCCTGACGGACGAGGAAGTGGCGCGCTTTTCGGCCCAGCGCTTCCGTTTCCCCGGCGTGGAAATCCAGGCGCGCCTGTTCCGCCAGTATCCGCTGGGCGAGCTGGCCTCGCACGTGATCGGCTACATCGGCCGGATCAACCAGTCCGAGTCGAACGCGCTGGAGTCGGGCGACGATGCGGCCAACTATAACGGCACCGACCATATCGGCAAGGAAGGGCTGGAGAAGAGCTACGAGCGCCAGCTGCACGGCAACACCGGTTACGAGGAAGTGGAAGTGTCGGCCGGCGGACGGGCGATCCGCACGCTCTCGCGCACCCCGGCCGCGCCGGGCAATAACCTGATCCTGTCGGTCGACATCGAGCTGCAGAAGGTCATCGAGGAAGCCTTTGGCGAATGGCGCGGGGCGCTGGTGGCGATCGAACCGGAAAGCGGCGACATCCTGGCCTATGTGTCGCGCCCTGGCTACGACCCGAACCTGTTCGTCGACGGGATCGACTCGCAAAGCTGGAACGAACTCAATACCTCGCTCGACAAGCCGATGGTGAACCGGCCGCTGTCGGGCACCTATCCGCCCGGATCGACCTTCAAGCCTTTCATGGCGCTGGCGGCGCTGGAACTGGGCCGGCGCACGCCAGGCCAGACCATTTCCGATCCGGGCTCGTTTACGCTGGGCGGCCACAAATTCCGCGACGATAAGCCGGGCGGGCATGGCAGCGTGGATATGTACAAGTCCATCGTCGAATCCTGCGACACCTATTACTACATGCTCGGCAACGACATGGGCATCGACGCGATCCACGACTTCATGAAGCCTTTCGGTTTCGGCCAGCTCACCGGCATCGACCTGGATCACGAAAAGGTCGGCGTGCTGCCGTCCAAGGAGTGGAAGCGCAGCCGCTTCAAGAAATACCCGCAGCAGCAGAAATGGGTGGGCGGCGATACGATTTCGATCAGTATCGGCCAGGGCTTCAACAACTACACGATGCTGCAGCTGGCGCATGCGGTGGCCAACCTGGCCAACAACGGCGTGGTGATGAAGCCGCACCTGGTGAAGATCATTGAGGACGGCGTGACGCGCGCGCGCAAGCTGACCGTGCCCAAGGAAAGCTACCGGATTCCGCTCAAGCAGGAAAATATCGACGTGATCAAGAACGCCATGGTGGGCGTGACCATCGGCGGCACCGGCGCCAAGGCCTTTGCCGGTGCGGGTTACACCTCGGCCGGCAAGACCGGTACCGCCCAGGTGATCGCGATCAAGAAGAACGAGAAGTACAACGCCAACCTGATCTCCGAGCGGCTGCGCGACAATGCGCTCTACACCGCCTTCGCGCCGGCCGACAAGCCGCGCATCGCCATCGCGATCGTGGTGGAGAACGCCGGTTTCGGCGCCGGCGTGGCCGCGCCCATCGTGCGCAAGGCGCTCGACTACTACCTGCTGGGCAAGCGTCCGAACGAAAAAGAAACCACCAAGGTGCCCAAGGAAGACGCCGAACTGCGCTCGCTCGAAGAGCTCAAGGCCGAGCAGGGCGTCAGCGGCGAACCGAAGCCGGGCGCCGAGACGCCTGGCAATAAAGACTAGGACAATCATGCGTATCAATGAACGGCGCTCGCTGTGGCGCCGCCTCCGCCCCTATTTCACGGTGTTCGACGGGCCGCTGACACTGATCATCGTGCTGCTGCTGTCGACCGGCCTGGTGACTCTGTATTCGGCCGGCATCGGCATTCCCGGCAAGGTGGAAGACCAGTTGCGCAATATCTGTATGTGCTTCCTGGTGATGTGGTTCGTGGCGAACGTCTCGCCGCAGATGATGATGCGCATCGCGCTGCCGGCCTATGTGGTGTCGGTGGCGCTGCTGGTGGCGGTGGCCCTGTTCGGCACCATCAAGCTCGGCGCGCGGCGCTGGCTGCATGTGGGGGTCGATATCCAGCCCTCGGAATTCATGAAGATCGCCATGCCGTTGATGCTGGCCTGGTTCTTCCAGCAGCGCGCCGGCCAGCTGCGCTGGGACTCGTATGCGGTGGCGGCGGTGCTGCTGGCCATTCCGGTGGCCCTGATCGCCAAGCAGCCCGACCTGGGTACGGCGCTGCTGGTGGTGGCGGCCGGTTTCTGCGTGATCTTCCTGGCCGGCCTGTCGTGGAAGGCGCTGCTGGCCCTGTTCGTGGCCGGCGCGGCCAGCCTGCCTGTGATCTGGTCGGTGCTGCACGATTATCAGCGCGAGCGCGTGATGACGCTGATCGATCCGACCTCCGACCCGCTGGGCAAGGGCTTCCACATCATCCAGTCGACCATCGCGGTCGGCTCGGGCGGCCTGACCGGCAAGGGCTGGACCCACGGCACCCAGGCCCACCTGGAATTCATCCCGGAACGCACCACCGACTTTATTTTCGCGGTGTTCTCGGAAGAGTTCGGCCTGGTGGGCAATCTGGTGCTGATGTTCCTGTACCTGCTGCTGATCGGCCGGGGCCTGATGATCGCGGCCGGCGCGCCGACCTTCTTCACGCGCCTGCTGGCCGGCGCCGTCACGATGATTTACTTTACCTACGCCTTCGTCAACATGGGCATGGTCAGCGGCATTTTGCCGGTGGTCGGCGTGCCGCTGCCGTTCATGAGCTATGGCGGCACCGCGCTGCTGACGCTGGGGCTGGGCGGCGGCATCCTGATGAGTATCCAGCGCCACCGCAAGCTGGTGCAGACCTGATGGAGCGGCGCATCGACGAGTCCCATCGATTCGCCCAGGAGTCGCAGCAATTCCTGCGCCGCCTGAAGCTGCTGGGCCTGGGCGCCTGCGTGCTGCTCGGGCTGTTGACGGCGCGCTTTGTCTGGCTGCAGTTCGTCGAACGCGACGTCTACCAGGCCAAGGCGGAAGTGAACCGCGTGGCCGCCGGCAAGGCCGAGGCTGCGCCTTCCCCGCACGGCAAATAGGGCGCGCGCATGGATCTTCCTGAGGGACGCGCCGTCCGGCAGCGTCCGGATTCCGATTGCGCCCGGGGCGTGGCGGCATGACCGAATTTCGCGACACCGGGCGCGAACTGCGGCAGTTCCGCCTGCGCCTGGCCGTGCTGTCCGCACTGGTGCTGCTGTGCTTTGGCCTGCTGCTGGCGCGCCTGATCTGGATGCAGGTGTTTAGGCACAGCGCATTCGTGGCCAAGGCCGAGGACAACCGCAGTGCGCTGCTGCCCATCGCGCCGACCCGCGGCCTGATCCTGGACCGCCATGGCGTGGTCCTGGCCAGTAACTTCTCGGCCTATACGCTGGAAATCACACAGTCCAAGCTGCGCCTGCCGCTGGACCAGACCATAGCCCAGCTGGGTGAATTGATCGCCATCGATGTGCGCGACCGCAAGCGCTTTAAAAAGCTGCTGGATGATTCGAAGAACTTCGAGAGCGTGCCGCTGCGCACCCGCCTGTCGGACGCGGAGGTGGCGCGCTTCACCGCCCAGCACTTCCGCTTCCCCGGCGTGGAAGTGCAGGCGCGCCTGTACCGCCAGTATCCGCTGGGTGAAACCGCCTCCCATGTGATCGGCTATATCGGCCGCATCAACCGCGCCGAAGCGGCCGCGCTGGAGGCGGGCGAGGAGGGCGCCAACTACAACGGCAGCGACCATATCGGCAAGGAAGGGCTGGAAAAAAGCTACGAGAAGCTGCTGCATGGCGTGAGCGGATTCGAGCAGGTGGAAGTGGCCGCGAGCGGACGGGCGGTGCGCACGCTGGCGCGCAAGGCGCCGGTCGCGGGCAGCAATCTGATCCTGTCGGTCGACATCGAACTGCAGAAGATCGTCGAGCAGGCCTTCGGTGAGCGGCGCGGCGCGCTGGTGGCGATCGAGCCCGCCAGCGGCGATGTGCTGGCGTTTGTGTCGCGCCCCGGCTTCGACCCGAACCTGTTCGTCGACGGGATCGATCCGCAAAGCTGGGATGAACTCAATACCTCGCTGGACCGGCCGATGGTGAACCGGCCGCTGTCGGGCACCTATGCGCCGGGTTCGACCTTCAAGCCTTTCATGGCGCTGGCCGCGCTGGAACTGGGCAAGCGCAGCACCGGGCAGAGCACCTACGATCCCGGCTTCTACGATCTGGGCGGGCACCGCTTCCGCGACGATGTGGCGGGCGGCCACGGTTCGGTCGATATGCGCCGTTCCATCATCGTGTCCTGCAATACCTATTACTACGCGCTGGGCCACGACCTGGGCATCGATGCGATCCACGATTTCATGCAGCCCTTCGGCTTTGGCCAGCGCACCGGCATCGACCTCGATAACGAGAAGAGCGGCGTGCTGCCATCGCAGGCATGGAAGCGCGCGCGCTTCAAGGGCAACGCCGGCAAGTGGGTGGGCGGCGATACGATTTCGATCAGCAATGGCTCGGGCCTGAATGCCTACACGCCCTTGCAGATGGCGCACGCGCTGGCCAACCTGGCCAACAACGGCGTGGTGATGAAGCCGCATCTGGTGCGCATGGTCGAGGACAGCGCGACGCGAGCACGCGCACTGACGGTAGCGAAGGAGAGCTACCGGATCGCGCTCAAACAGGAGCATATCGACTTCATTAAAAACGCCATGGTGGGCGTGACCAGCGAGGCTGGCGGCACCGCTTTCGGGGCATTTTCCGGTGCCGGCTACACGGTTGGCGGCAAGACCGGCACGGCCCAGGTGATCACCATCAAATCCAACGAGAAGTACAACGCGGCGAGGCTGGCCGAGCGTTTGCGCGATAATGCGATGTTTACCGCGTTTGCGCCCGTCGACAAACCCCGCATCGTGATCGCGATGGTGGTGGAAAATGCGGGCCATGGCGGTGAGTTCGCCGCGCCGATAGCACGCAAGGCGCTCGATTATTATTTGCTGGGCAAGCGCCCGGCCGGCAGCAAAGCCGGCAAGGCGCCGCAGGATGATGCCGTGGCAGTGCCGCCTCCATAGGAAGGCGCGCTGTCATCGTGCCGCCGTTGCAAAAAACAAAACAAAAGGATGGCACGATGCGCCAACAACAAAATGGTACTTTAATTAAGCTTGCGCTTTGCGCAGCGGTGCTGGCGCTGGCCGGCTGCAGCTCGGTCCCGCTGACCGACAGCAAGCCGGCGCCGACCCGGCCGGCGGCCACCGGCAAGACCCCGGCGCGGCCCGATGCCGGCGTGCCGGCGCTACCTGCGGCCGGATCGGGCAAGGGCGGTTACTACCAGGACGATGGTCCGGGCGAGAACCCGCCGGCCAATCTGGCCGACGTGCCCGATGCCGAAGTGCGCAACGACCCGCTGCTGCCGCGTTCAAACCGGCCCTACGTGGTGTTCGGGAAGACCTATACGCCGATCGCTCCCAGCCAGTCCTTCAGCCAGCGTGGCGTGGGCAGCTGGTATGGCAAGAAGTTCCACGGTCAGCGCACTTCGTCCGGCGAAATCTACGATATGTACAAGATGACGGCGGCCCACCCGACGCTGCCGATTCCATCGTATGCGCGGGTCAGCAATGCGGTCACGGGGGCACAGGTGATCGTGCGCATCAATGACCGCGGGCCTTTCCATTCGAGCCGCGTGATCGACGTATCCTACACGGCGGCCTTGAAACTGGGCCTGCTCAGCAAGGGCAGCCACGAGCTGCAGATCGAGCGCATCATGCCGGCCGAAATCGAGCGCATGCAGGCGGCGCGCGGCAAGGGCGGCACCAGCAATGCGGCCAATGCCGGCGTCGGTGGCGATGGCATCTCCGGCGTGGTGACCGAGGCCGTGCTGCCGGCCGCCCCGGCCAGCGCGCGCCGGCTCGATGTGGCGGCGCTGACGCCGGCCGCACCCACCGCGCAGGAATTGCAGGCGCTCAGGCTGGGCGACGGTGCCGCGGGCGGTGCAGTCGTTGCAGCCGTCGCCACTGACGGCGCGGGCGCGACTGCCACCAGTGCCAGCGCTGTGCCGGCCGTGCTGCTGGCCACCGCGCAGCCCAAGCCGATGGCGGCGGGTTTCTATTTGCAGCTGGGCGCCTTCGCGCGCCAGGAAAATGCCGAAGCGGTACGCGCCCGGCTGGCTCAGGCCGAGGGCAATCCCGGTCAATTGGAAGTGGTGCAGGGCGGGGCGGTGTACCGCCTGTTCAGCGGCCCCTTCGCCAGCCGCCAGGAAGCGGCGCAGGCCATGCAGGCCATGCCTGTGGCGCTGGGCATCAAGGCAATAATCGTTCAACGCTAAGCGCTCAGCTTATCGGCCGCCACCGCTAGCGCTGTCGAATGGACAGTTTCGCTCAGTAGTGCGCCACATTATTCAAAAAACAATATATCATTCGCGCCTACGTTATCTCGGGGAAATCCCCATAAACTCATGGCACTGCTTCAACAGATCAAATCAGCGTTGGCGCAGTTCGCCAGTGAAACCCGCCTCTACCAGCTGAGTATTGGCGATAGCGGGTCTGACACGGAGGCCGAGACGCTGCTGGTCGAGGCCTTCTGTGCCCATGAGGAAATACAGGGGATAGGCGTGCGCGACGTCATTGTCCTGTCCACCAATGCCTTTGTCGATCTGCATGACTTGCTGGGGCAGTCCGCCACGCTAGGCCTGACGCTGGCCGACGGCAGCCGCAGCCACTTCAGCGGCGAAATCGCCGAAGCGGCCATGCTCGGCAGCGAGGGCGGCCTGGCCCGTTATCGCTTGCGCCTGCGTCCGTGGCTGTGGCGTCTTGGCCAGTGCCGCAATAGCCGGGTGTGGCAAGACAAATCCGTGATCGAAATTGTCGACTCCGTGTTCGAGGCCTATATGCCTCTGGCCCGCTGGCGCTGGAGCGACGAAACCGCCTCCTTCATGACCGATGCCGGGCAGCGCAGCTATTGCAGCCAGTATCGCGAATCCGACCTGGCCTTCGTGACACGCCTGTTGACCGAGGAAGGCTTGAGCTGGCGCTTTGAACAGACCGAAGAAGGTGTTGGCATGGTGCTGTTCGCCGACAGCAGCCAGCTCAGTGGCGTGCCGGAAGACCTCAGCAGCGTGGCCAGCGCCGGCATCCGCTTCCAGGGCGCGCGCGTCGGCGAGGCGCAGGACACGGTGCAGTCCTTGCAGTGGCGACGCACGCTTGCCGCGTCGATGGTGACCCGCCTCAGCTACGATTACAAGGCTAAGAAGGCCATTGCCGCCAGCTCTCCCACGCGTTTGCCGGCGATAAAAGGCATCCCTGTATTGGAAAGCTACGACGTGCCCGGTCAATACGCGCATGCCAGTGCGGCCCAGGCCCAGCATTACGCCGACATTCAGATGCAAGGCCTGGAGGCGCGCGCCCAGGGCTGCAGCGGCCGCTCGACTGTGCGCAGCCTGCGTGCCGGTACGCGCCTGACGATCATGGACAATCCGCGTGCCAGCGCGCCGCCTGCCTATACGGTATGGCGCGTCAGCAGTGTCGGCATCAACAATTTGCCGGCACCGGCGCGGCAGGGGCTGGCGGAACTGTTTGGCCCGATTCCCGAGTTGCTGGAAGAGTCGCGGATGGAGCAGCAGCCGGCGGACTTTGCGCTGACCATCGCGCAGGCCGTCGGCAGCGGCTACGGCAACAGCTTCGAGGCGGTGGCCTCGGACGTGATCTGGCGTCCGCAACTGAGCGGCAGCGATGGCCGCAGCCATCCGCGTCCCACCGCCTTGGGATCGCAGACCGCGATCGTGATTGGCCCGGATGGTGCCGATAGTCCGAACGGCGCCGATGAGCTGTATTGCGATCAACTGGGACGCGTGCGTATCCGCTTCCATTGGCAGGACGGTGGCGACGCCAGTTGCTGGGTGCGGGTGGCGCAACGCGCCGCTGGCGGCGGCATGGGTAGCCAGTTCCTGCCTCGGATCGGACAAGAAATTTTGGTCCAGTTTATTGAGAACGACATAGACCGTCCCATCATCGTCGGCGCGCTCTACAACGGCCGTGGCGAGGGCGGCATAGCCGCGACGCCGGGCGGCGGCGAAGCCAGGGACAACGGCGGCGCGGTGTTCGCGCCGGCCCACGATCACATGGCCTCGGCCAAGGCGAATCTGGCCGGCGGCAACAGTCCGCTGTGGCATGGCGCCTCAGCCGACAGCGCCGGCCACCGCAACAACGCCGCGCAATGGGGCGTGCGCAGCAAGGAGTTCGGCGCGTCCGGCTACAACCAGCTACTGTTCGACGACACCGACGCGCAGGGCCGCATTCAGCTCAAAACCAGCCATGCCGGCACCGAACTGAATCTGGGCCACCTGATCCACGGTGCCGACAATTATCGCGGCAGCCTGCGTGGCCAGGGTGCCGAATTGCGCACCGACGCCTATGGCGCCGTGCGCGCCGGTGCGGGCTTGCTGGTGAGTAGTTATGCGCTTCAGCACGGCGCAGCCGCGCGCGACCCGGCGGGCGACAATGCGCCCGGGATCGCGCTGGTAAAGCAAGCCGTCAAACTGGCGGAAACCTTCAGCGGCGCGGCGGCGACCCATCAGACGGTTGCCCTGGCAACGCACGTGGGCGCGGACAAGGCCACGGCCAGCGCCCTCGATGACGGCAGCGCCCCGCTGAAAGCGATGCTGGCGAGCGTCTCTGGCATGGTCGGCAACGGCAGTCTGGATGCGGCGCAGGCGGATGCGGCGGAAAGGTCCACAGCCCCTGGCGCCGGCAAGCTGCCGTACGTAAGTGACTCCTTGATCGCGATCGCGGCCAAGGCTGGTCTGGGCGTGAGCGCCGGGATGAGCCTGCAATGGGCGAACGGCGAAACCGCCACCGCGATGAGTGGCGCGGATAGTCAGTTTGTATCCGGAGGACAGATGCGGGTGCACAGCGGGCAGGCCATTGGCGTGCTGAGCGGCACGGTGCAGGCGGGCGAGCAGGGTCTTGGCTTGCAATTGATCTCCGCCAAGGGAGCGATCGATCTGCAGGCGCAGACCGATGAGCTGAAGGTGCAGGCGCGCGATGAAGTCAGCGTGATCAGCTCCAACGCCCATATCGACTGGGCCGCCGCCAAGCGCATCAGCATCTCGACGGCGGGCGGAGCGAACATTACCATCGATGGCGGCAATATCACGGTGCAGGCTCCTGGAAAAATTGCTATCAACGCGGGCAAGAAAAGCTTCATCGGACCGGGAAGCCTGAACTACCCCTTGCCCAAGCTGCCCAAGTCCGAATCCAAACCGAAGCCGCTGGAGTTTGACCTGGCCTTGACCGCCTTGCCCGGTCCGTTGGCCACGCCCTTGAGCCAGTACGATTGGCAAATCGTGCGCACCGGCGGCTCGGCGCGTGACCGCGTGATCGTCGAGGGTCGCTCCGACAATGAGGGCAAGATGAAGATGACGGCGGCCCAGCAGTTGCGCCTGTCGGTGGCCGTAGCCCGCTGGCCCAATGATCTGAGGCTGCTGGCGCCTGGCATCGAAAGACCGTTGGACATTTACGGCGAGCGGGAAGACTGGTCGCGCAGCCAGCAGACCCTGCACGCCCTGGCCGCGCTGGATTTCTCGAATACGCCAGGTACCCACGTTGCAACCCAAGAGAGCCAGCGGGAGCGGACTCGGGCCGCCGAGGCGATTGGCGAAAGCAGCGTATTCAACTTCTTCAAAAAATTTCAGTGAGCGTGCATGAGTAATCCTTTCACCCCTATTTCCCTGCGCGGCGACGGCGGCAAGACTGTCGTCAAAGGACAGGCTGCTGGCCATGCCCAGGCGCACCGTCAGGATCATGCAGAAGCCAACCCTTTTGCGCCTCTGCGGCAGGGCAATAAAGTGGAATGCTTCACGACCGGCGAGGCGTATTTCAAAGCGCTGAGCAAGGTCTTGAAGAAAGCCGAGAAAAGCATTTTCATCGCCGGCTGGCAGGTCAACTGGGACGTGGAACTGACGCCGGGTGAGCGCCTGATCGATATCCTGCATGAACGGGTGCATAGCTCCGAGACCTTCCGCGTGTATGTGATGCCGTGGATGTCGCCCAAAGTGGGCGTCGATACTGGCGATCTGGGTACCATGCTCGCCGTGTTTCAGCTCAATGCCGGCCGCAAGACCATGCAGGCGATGTGCTGTCCGGCTGGCGCTCAGAGCGACTTTAAAGGTAGCGAGGGCGCGGCTTTCAGTCACCACCAGAAAATGATCGTGGTCGACAACCAGTTCGCTTATGTGGGGGGAATGGACGTGGCCTATGGCCGCTATGACGACGCCAGCTTTTCGCTCGATCCCGGTAAGCGGCGTTTTCGCGAGCGTTACAACCCGAGCGTGTTCGCGACGGGTACGATAACCCCAAGCGACGGTCCCTGCCTTTCCGATATGGATTTGTTGTGCACGACGTTTAGCTATGGCGTGTGGAACAAGGGCGGCAATACTGAGCCGGGAGCGCTGAGCAATCTTCTCGACAAGGTACAAAAAGAAGCGAATGTGCTGGCAATCGAGGCTGTGACGCTGGTCAACAAGGCCGCCAAGCTGATGCTGGACACCGAAGTAGCGCTGGTGAAAGAACAGGTTGCCGGCGCCAAATCCATCGCCAACGCCGGTGCGGATATCGCTATTGCCGCGGCGAATGCGGTCAGCCGTCAATGCGCTGCTTTGGTGGTGCCTGATCTGTATAACGGCGTGAAATCCGCCAAGGTCGGCACGGCAGCCACGTCCAGCGTTCCGAAGGTGATTCGGGGGGCGGAGAAGAATGCGCGCGCGGGGTGGAATAACAGCGTGGAAAACGTTGCGCAAGTACACCATTTCTTTGCGCCGCTGAAGAGCTTGCGCGTCAGTCCGGTTCCCCAATCTTCGCTGCCGGGAACAATCGAGCAGGCCGAGCGTGACGCGCGCACCAGCACCAATAAGGTAATCGATACCGCGGCGGCTTTGGGTGGTAAGGTCCAGCAGGGCGCCGAGACGGCGAAGCAGGTGTGCGTGGGAATTGGCCCTCTGGTCGAGCGTGAGGTTGCCGAGGCAAAAGGAGCGATACACCAGGTCAGTTATGAGATCAAAGCGACAGCGACAAGCGCTATTGGGCAGGTGAATATATTCCAGCGCGCTGTTATCGAACAGATCAATGTCGTGCGCTCCGCGATCAATACCCGGGTGCTCGCCCTGATGGAGATCGCCAAGCACGAGACAGGTGCGTATATCAGCACGCAGAGCCAGGAACGGGTGGAAAAGGTCGTTGCCGAGCTCAAGCATCTGCTTAAATTGATCTATTTAAAGTTATTGGCTGTGTCATGGTCGCATGCGCATGCACATCCCTTGCTCATGCAAAAAACGACCAAGTCCGCAGTCATTAGCGTGCTGGGAGCAACTCAGCCAAGGCAGCCCTGGCAGGATGTGCATTGCCAGATTGAAGGGCCGGCCGTCGATGATCTGGCTTTGAATTTCATTCGTCGCTGGAATGCCAGTAACACCAGCTATTTGACCGATGATGCGTTGGCGGTCGTCATAAAAGTACCGAGTGTAGAGGACATCGCCAAGGGAGAGTTCGATCCGTTCGGTCTGGCGAAACTCATGCTGAAGCGGGTCTTGATCGGCGATGATCTGCTTCCCAAGAGGCGCCCTCCGGAGCCCGTCGGCGTGGCACCAAGCGGCGTCGCGGTGCGTGTGCTGCGCAGCGCTCCGCACAAAATGTGCCTGCAGGAATTGCAAGCGCAGAACAGCACCGTCAATCCAGCAGAAGAGCAGCATGAGATCCAGGCTGCGATGATCAGGTTGATCCAGGGCGCAAGCGATTTTATTTACATCGAGAATCAGTTTTATCAGACCGGGTTTGGGGAACCGTCGATTGATGTGTTCTCCAAAGATGGTCGTGAATTGGCGTCGGGACCTGTCAAATATCTGATGGGCCAGTTTGGCAATGATGCCACCGCCAGGCTGAGCAGTTCTGGTGGCGCAACGGGTAAGTATACCTATCCAGCCAATGAAATTGGCGAGGCATTGGGCGATAGAATCACGCGAGCGGTGCGTTATGGGCAGCCGTTCCATGTTTACATGGTCTTACCGGTGCATCCTGAAGGCCCGCTTTCGGACATCACCATTGTTGGTCAAATCCACTGGACTATGCAAAGTCTGGTGTTCGCAAAATACAGCTTGGTGAATCGAGTGCGTCAGGCTATCGCTGCCAAGAGCCTGTGCAAGCAGCCGTTGAGTGACGCTGCGTGGAAACAGGCGCTTGCCGAAGCGAGTGAAAGTGCGAAGGGCGGAGCACCTTATGAAAAGATATTGGTTGAGGAGTGGAAGCAGTATCTAACGCTCCTGAACTTGCGTAACTGTCAGAAGGTAGGTGACCGGGTTCGCACAGAGCAAATATATATTCACAGCAAGCTATTGATCGTCGACGACCGGCACATCATCATGGGTAGTGCAAATATCAATGATCGCAGTTTAAGTGGGAAGCGGGATTCTGAAATCGCGGTAATGCTGCTTGATAATACCAAAGAAAAAAAGACTATTCGGGATAATATGACTCACGTGAATACGCTGGCTCGTAAGCTTAGGATTGAACTTTGGGAAAAACATTTTGCACTGACGGGCGGAGGGAATGGAATTGTTAAGCCAGCCAGCGAAATGTCAGACCTCATCGAAAGGCCAGCTGCAGATGCCACCATAGAAGCGGTTCAACGGATCTCTAGTCTTAACGCGGCGAAATATAAGGTCGCCTTTCCGTTTACTCCCTGGAGTACTCCACAAAAAAGGAATATTCCTGGTGTGGGCGCCTCTCTCTGGCCTGTATGTCCTAAAAATAGTTCAGCTGCCACTGCAGCTGCGTTGGTTGGAAAAATGCCATTTGATGAAAAATTTTGGACGACTCAAGAAACAGCATTTGTTGCGCCGACTGGCGTGAAAGGCTTTTTCACAGAATTACCACTATATTGGACTGTTGGTGAAAATAATCATCCAGGCGAAATGAGTGTATTGGTGCTTTCACAAAACGACTCTCCAAATCAAAATAAAAATCCGAAACGGATTCAAAATGTTTAAATTTTCAGAAAATTTGTATTTTTTAAAAAATGTCGCCTTCTTGATAGCAAGCACACTTCTATTTGCGGGCTGCACTAGAGCAAGTCAGAGTCATGAGACCAATGGCGATGCACATATTTCTATACCAGGGTGGAAGACTGTCTGCATAGGTCGATTTCTGGTTGACTTACCTCCTTCAGCCGAACTCGGGGCGACCAAGGTGAAATATGGTGGTGCTTATGGTTTCTCGGGAATTAATAATACTGGATCATGGGGGACATTGCGCTGGGAAGGTGGGAAAATTGCCGAAACCATGCCAACTGACTTCGCGGGATTTGATGATGTACGCATAGAGGCAAAAAGTAACCTGATCACGCCGGAGATGTATAAGAAGTTGATCCAATATCGTGAAAAAGATGTCGCATATTGGATTAATCGTTCTGCTAAAAGCCCTGCCGACGAGGTTGTATCCGACTTGGAGTCGTTGAAGAGTGCGGAAACTGAATTGCAAGATGTTATTCATGCTTCGAAAATATCAAAAGAGGCGGAGCTTCAGGATAAAAATGGTTTTGCAATACGTCTGGACGATGAATATATCGTAGGGTTTCGCGATCTGAAAGATCAGCGAGTCCGAACATTCAGCGGCGGGCTGTCGAAGTCGGAAAATGAAAGTGGAAAAGGCATATACGAAAAATACGAAAATGTACGAAAAAGTTATCATCCGCGAGCGCCGACGGATATTCCTGCTGGTCCAGGTTTTTGCACTAACTATGGTTTCATTGAGGAGCCTCAGAGTGCGACAGTCAATGTTGAGATGAGGGTGCCAATCCAGATCAAGGAGCTTCCTAACTTGCTGTTAGTTTTAGAGATGGAACCGGCTAGTCCAGATGGACCGAGAAATATTCAGAAGATACCCAACATGGATACGGGACACATCCAATTGGACAAGGTCGGAATCAAGCAAAAACATGGTCCCAAAGCGGAACAAATACTGGGCACTCCGGGCCGCAGCTATGCCCAGGAATACGGCGACAATTGTTCCTCAACC
This sequence comes from Oxalobacteraceae bacterium, assembly GCA_013284265.1. GTDB lineage: Bacteria > Pseudomonadota > Gammaproteobacteria > Burkholderiales > Burkholderiaceae_D > Rugamonas. The sequence continues at coordinate 42,392 of JABTBR010000055.1, forward strand.
AGCTGCCGACCGGCCGATCAGGCATACGACATGGAGGCTAAAACCTTTGGTGAACCTGGTCGCGTGGATCGACCGCAACTCACATTGTTGATGATTGCGGCAACTTCCGATGACTACAAGCTGAAACGACCGGCCCAGCCAAACGAGCCGTCGTACAACACTCCCTCCAGGCCGGCGTTGAGTGGTCACGTTCCGCCGCCTTTTAAAGTTGGGCAAGAGATCTTTGAGCAGGTGCTGCATTCAATTCGATTGCGCCCTGGTGCAATCGCTGGACAAAGTGCCTCGACTGCGGCACCGTCACCAATACAAAAGTAATAATTTTGAAAAAATCTGTTTTATTTCGCAAACCTAGGTTCATCGTTTCGGCATGGATGTTGGCTAGTTGTGCCCTGTTAGCCGCTTGCAGCAATGCTGCCGATGTTAGTCATGTTGAAACAAGTGGCTACGTCAAATCAACGGAATGGAAGACTGTCTGTATAGGTCGATTTTTGATTGACTTGCCTCCTTCAGCCGAACTCGGGGCGACCAAGGTGAAATATAGCGGCACTTATGGTTTCGAAGGAATCGATAACGTTGGTTCATGGGGAGTGTTGCGCTGGGAGGGGAGGAAGATCGCTGAAACCGTGCCAACTGACTTCTCAGGATTCGATGACATACGCTTAGAGGCAAAAAATAACCTGATTACGCCGGAAATGTATAAGGAGCTGATCCAATCTCGCAAAGAAGATGTTGCATATTGGATCAAACGCGCGGCTAAGAGTCCCAGAGATGAGGTTGTATCTGATCTGGAGTCGTTGAAGGATGCGAAGGCCAAGTTGCGAAGAATTATAAATTTTTCGAAAGTGTCGAAAGAAGCAGCATTGGGGGATAAAAATAGTTTTGCAATACGCTTGGGCGATGAATATATTCTAGGTTTTCGCGACCTGAAAGATCAACGTGTCCGAACATTCAGCGGCGAGTTGTCGAAGTCTGAGAGTGAAAATGAAAATGGTATGTACGAAAAGTATAACAAAGTACGCAAAAATTATCATGCGCGAGCGCCGACGGATATTCCAACCGGTCCAGGCTTCTGTACCAACTATGGCTTTATTGAGGAGCCGCAGAGTGCGACCGTCAATGTTGTAATGCGGGTGCCAATCCAAATTAAGCAATATCCTAACTTGCTGTTAGTTTTAGATACGGAGCCGGCGAGCCCGGATACTCCGAGAAATATTCAGGAGCTCCCCGGCATGGATGTGCGGCACATCCAACTGGACAAGATCGGGATCGAACGCAAGCATGGCCCCAAGGCGGAACAAATACTGGGCACTCCCGGCCGCAGCTATGCCCAGGAATACGGCGACAACTGCTCCTCAACCAGCTGCCGTCCGGCA
>JABTBR010000056.1 GCA_013284265.1 Oxalobacteraceae bacterium
CCCCGGCGGGTCAGACCCCGGCTCTTTGCCGTGGGTTTTAAGCAGTTGCCGCCGGCCCCTTGGCCGCGGTAGTACCCCAGGACTATGCCTTGGGTTTGAATGGACGTGTCAGAAAATAAGCTTCAACCCCGGCGGCAGTGCCTCGCCCAGCATACGCTTTTCACTAGCCTGATCCAGCTGCACAACCTCGCGCACCATCGCGCTCCAGCTTTGTGGCGCACCCGTCGCGCCAAGGCGGCGTAGCACCTCGGCACGCAGCGGCTCACCGATATCGCGCGAGCGGTCGCCCGTCATCCTGGCCAGATGGGCTGCCGCAAATCCTGCCGGCTCCACCTTCTTCCAATCGAGCGCCAGCACCGCCGCCAGCCATTGCTCCACCGTTTCAACCGGCACCACATCGTGCGCGCTGCCATGGAAAGGCTGACGCGCGCCAACCCGGCCCAGTCCCCACAGATATTTGGCCTGCACCGCATCGGCCTTGGCACCGCTGGCTTGCTCCAGCTGCACCAGCATCCACGCGCCAATTTCAGCCTTGTAGCCGCCGGGGATGCGTTCCAGCGCGGCGCCCAGGCGCAGCATGTCGTCGTCGTTCCCGTTGACCAGCGTGACGGCCCGCCGCGCGCGATCCTGCTGATCGGCCTGCACGTTGAACGCAAAATCATCCAGTACGCGCAGCTGCGCCGTCTGATCCAGCCCACCTGAAACACGCCGCCACAAGGTCCACCATTCGGTGCAGACCTGGCTATCCTTATGATGCTGCACCCCGGGTTCGAACAAGGCCCATAACTGCTCGATGCGCCATTCGTCCAGCGTGTAGCCGAAGCCGGGACGCAGGCAGAAGCCGCTCAGATTGAGCCAGGCGCGTTCGTGTTCGGCCGAGCGGCGCCGGCCTTTGGCGCGCTGCATCAGCGCGTCGAACAGCCCGCGCAGCAAAGGTGTTTCCCAGCTCTCGCGGCTGCCCAGCAATTGCTCAAGCTGGGCACGCAGTTGCCGGACTTCCTTGACTTCCACCTGCTGCGCACGGCTACCGAAGATGCGGTCGATCTTGTCGATGGCATCGTGGAAGCGCGCGGGCAGGGCGGATGGCTTGGCAATGGCCTTATCGCCGACTTCACTCGCGTGAGCGGCGTCTGTGTTCGCGGGTGCTTCGGAAGGCGTCACTGTATCGCGCAGCTGGAACTCCAGCAGCCAGCGCTGGCCGCCTTCCTGCGCCACGCAATGCACTTCCAGCGTCCCCACTTCACTGAGCGAGGCTGCCAGCTGCACGGGAATTTCCTTGAGCGCGTTGTTGTCCTCATCGCGCAGCACGGTGGCAACCGGGGGCAGCGGCTGGTAGTCGCCGGCCCGTAAATTGACCAGCGCGCCCGCAGCGGGCGCTGCGCCGCTCTGGGCAATTGACGATACCAGATGGAAGCGCACCGGCCGCCCCAGCCGCAGCGCGAAGCTACGTTCGGCCAGTAGCACTTCGCGGCCTTCTTCGCTGCCGCGTGGCAGCAGGCAGACGGCACGGCGGGTCTGGTCTGCATTGGGTTTATCGTCTAGCAGCAGGAAGTAGCTGCGCGGCGATCCGCCGCCGATTACCGGCGCGTGGCCGCGCTTGCCCAGCGCGTAGGCCACGCCGCCGCGTGCCACCGCCACGTCGGGATTGTCGTTGTGCAGAACGTGCAGAGGCTGGCCACGCCATGCGGCCAGTGTCGCTTCCAGCCTTCTGGCCAGGGCGTCGGCGCGGAATACGCCGCCGTTGAGCAGCAGCGTGTCCGGGATCGGCAACACGCCGTCATCGCTCAGCCCCAGCGCCGCGCGCGCCGCGTCGGCATGCTGGTGCAGGAAGCTGGCCAGATGGCGCGTAATGGCCGCGTCGCTGGCATAGGGCAGGCCAAACTCCACGATGCCGCCGCGTCCGCGCCGCGCCAGATCGCTCGCCTCGCCTTGCGGGAAGAAGCCGTCGACCACCAGCTGCTCGACTTCCGCGCGGCTCAGCTCCACCGTCTTGCTGCCGCCGATCAGCCGCGAGCCCGCGCCCAGCAGGGTCACGCCGCTACGTTCCGGCGCATCGGCCGCCAGCAGCAGCTCCTTGGCGGCACGGCAGCGTTCCGTCAGCTGCGACAGGCGCGCGGACGACAACCGTGGCGCCTGCGCATCGCCGGCAGCCAGGCGCGACTCCACCAGATGTGCCAGCGCCAGATCCATATTGTCGCCGCCCAGTATCAGGTGGTTGCCCACGCCGATGCGGCTCAGCTGCGGCTGGCCATCCTTGAGTTCTACCTTGATCAGACTGAAGTCGGTGGTGCCGCCACCGACGTCGCATACCAGCACCAGTCTGGTGTTGGCCAGATCGGCCGCCAGTGTGGTGCGATGGCGTTGCAGCCAGTCGTAGAAGGCCGCCTGCGGTTCTTCCAGCAGGCGCAGCTTGGGCAGCCCCGCCATGCGCGCCGCTTCGAGCGTGAGCGCGCGTGCGCCTTCGTCGAACGATGCGGGGATGGTCAGGACCAGCTGCTGCTGTTCCAGCGGATGTTTGGGGAAGCGGGTATTCCAGGCAGAGCGCAGATGCGCCAGATAGCTGGCGCTGGCCGCCACCGGCGACACCTTGGCCACATCGGCCTCGGCGCCCCATGGAAGAATGGGGGCCATGCGGTCGACCTGCGGATGCGACAGCCAGCTTTTGGCGCTGGCCACCAGCCGGCCCGGCACCTGTCCGCCCAGCTTGCGCGCCAGCCTGCCGCCAACGACCTGCTCCAATCCCGCCACATCGGCCTGTACCCACGGCAGCTGCAGCTCGCCCGGCGCCAGTTCTCCCTGCGCCGGATGGTAGCGCAGCGAAGGGAGCAGGGCGGCCGCGCCGACTTCGCCCGGCGCCACCAGCTGTTCAATCTCGAACAGCTCGATGGTTTGCTGGCCCGGTGCGGCGTAGGCCAGCACCGTGTTGGTGGTGCCTAGGTCGATGCTGACGAGGTAGGGCGTCATTGTCAGTCAGCCGCTCCCGCGTTGCGCACGTCGAACTCCACCTTCCAGCGCTGGCCTTCGTCGGACACGGCCAGCAGTTCCAGCGTGCCCGACTCGGTGGCCAGCGCATGCAGGCGCACCTGCACCACGTCGCCGGCCTGACGGCCTTCCGGCGACAGCGTGGCCTGAATCTCGTTCAGCTCCTGCAGTTCGTCGGCCTGCCAGAAGTCGAGCAGATCGCCGATCTGGTCCTGGCGGCGTACCGAGGAACCAAAGAAGCGGAAGTGCACGGGCTCGCCAACCACCAGGCCGAACTCCTGGGCCGGCAGTTCGATTTCGCTGCCTTCTTCCATGCCGAACGGCGCCACGCACAGCGCCTGGATCGGCGGTTCCATGCCAGGGATGGCCGGCATCGACGATTCGATCGCCACATAGTAGGAACGCGCCGTGCCGCCGCGAATGCGCACGCCGCTGCCGCGCCGCACATAGCTGTAGTAAGCCGCGCCACGAGCCACGGCCAGATCCAGGTCGGCGCCGCCCAGCATGCGCGCGGGTTCGGCGTTTTCCAGATACAGCCAGTCGTTGATGGTGGCCATCACGCGGGTAGCCAGCAGCTCGGACTTGAACACGCCGCCGTTGAACAGCACGGCCGTTGGATGCAGGAAGCTGGCGTCCGCATTCGGCTGGCCGGCGAAGCCTTCCAGCTCGCCGGTGGCGCCCAGCTGACGTGCCAGGAAGGCGGCCAGATGGCGGGTAATGCCGGCGTCCTGCGCATACGGCAGGCCAAGCTGGGTCAGGCCGGCACGGGCGCGCACGGCCGGACGGGCCGACGCTTCCACCTGCGGGAAGAAGCCGTCCAGGATAAAGGTCTGCACTTCTTCGCGCGTCAGTTCGGTGCGGATCGAGCCGCCGATCAGCTTCGAGCCACGGCTGGGCACCACGATAGGCCAGCTGGCCGCGTCGGTGTTCGACAGCAGGGCTTCTTTGGCGCTGCGGCAGCCGTAGGTCAGGGCGCGCAGCTGCCAGGCGTCGAGCTGGGTGCCGCTGGCGGCCAGCTTGCGCGCCACCAGATGGGCCAGCGCCAGATCCATATTGTCGCCGCCCAGCAGGATGTGGTCGCCCACCGCCACGCGGTGCGGTTCCAGCACGCCGTCGCGTTCCAGCACGGCGATCAGCGAGAAGTCGCTGGTGCCGCCGCCCACGTCGACCACCAGGATGATGTCGCCTGGCTTGACGTCCTTGCGCCAGCGGCCTTCGCTGCCTTGAATCCAGCTGTACAGCGCGGCCTGCGGCTCTTCCAGCAGGGTCAGGGTTTCATAGCCGGCGGCGCGGGCCGCGTCGGCCGTCAGTTCGCGCGCGGCCGGATCGAAGGACGCGGGGATGGTGACGGTGATCGCCTGTTCGGTAAATGGCGCTTCCGGATGGGCTGTATCCCAGGCCTGGCGCAGGTGCGCCAGATAACGGGTGGACGCTTCCAGCGGCGACACGCGGGTGACTTCTTCCGGCGCGTCGTTCGGCAGGATGGCGGCGCGGCGGTCCACGCCAGGGTGGCACAGCCAGCTCTTGGCGCTCGACACCAGGCGGATAGGCGTGGTGGCGCCACGGCTGCGCGCCATCTCGCCGGCCACGCCAGTCAGTTCGGCTGCGCTTTGCTGCCATGGCAGGCTCAGTTCACCGGGCGCCAGTTCGTCCGGGTGCGGCAGGTACAGGAAGGACGGCAGCAGCGGCAGTTCTTCCACCGTGCCGGGACCGGTCAGCTGCGGAATATTCAGCACGCCGTGGCTGGTTTTTTCGCCTTCGCTCTCGGCCAGGTTCACATAGGACAGGGCGCTGTGGGTGGTGCCAAGGTCGATGCCGATGGCGTAGCGTGGGTCGCTCATAATTCCACCTCCGCCGGTGCCAGTACGGTTGCATCATGCGATTCCGCCAGCTTGGGCAGGCGCACGCTGGCCGCGCGCCAGCCGCGATGGCTGAGCGCACCGCGGAACGGGGCCTTGCCGACCACGTTGCCGGTCAGGCGCACGGAGGCCGCGTCGAAGCCTTCTTCCAGCACGATGCGGCTGCCTTCGGCTTCCGAACGCACCGCTTCGATGGTGAAGTGATCGCGCAGCACTTTGCCGCAGCCTTCATGCACCACGCGCGCGGCGGCGCCGATGTCGGCGTCGGAGTAGGCGGTCAGGTTCTCTTGCGTGAAGTCGATCAGGCGCGCTTCGCGCTGCAGCAGGCTCAGAAGCTGCAGCGCGGCGTCCGGCGTGGATACGCGCAACGGCGCGGTCACTGGTGCCGGCGCCGGTGCAGGGGCGGGAGCTGCCTGCACAGGTGCTGCGGCCGGAGTTGGGGTGACAGGTGGGCCATCGGACAGGCGCATGATGCGCGCCGCGTATTGCGCGTCGGACAGGGTGCTGAAAAAGGCGCCGAAGGCCAGGGGGATTCTGCTCCAGAACGAAGGCAGCGTCGGTTTATTCGATTGCGTCATTGGATGCTCGCGTAAAAGTAAAAATCAGAGCGCCGCCATGCCTTGGGCGGCAATCTGATTGTTGATGTGGGGTTGGGGCTGCTAGTGGCCCGCCAGGCTGCGGCCAGAGCCGCGCGCGAGGCGCGGGGATCGTAGATCCCCAATATTGATAGCATGATACCAGTTCGCGGGCTTATGCTGCACTGTGTCAAAACAAGATCGAGCCCGGCAGGGGCATCGCCATGGCGATTTATTTGCATGGCCGCGCTTGCTGTGCTGGCTGCGTGGGCATAGAATACTGTTTATATATACAGTATCCGGTGTCCCATGTCCGACGAAGAATCCAACGAGCAAGTAATGCTGCCCCCGCCGTCGCTCAAGGCGCGCAAGGGGCGTGGCGCCGTCTCGAACCTGCAAGGCAGGTTCGAGGTGCACGGGCGCGAGGATTTCGACGATGGCTGGGTGCATGAGCAGCAGGAGGGCGTGGCCGAAGATGGTGGCGATGGCGGCGAAGCTGGCGATGGCGCCGTTCCACCGTTCAAAACCCTGGTCACGCCGGAGCAGGCGCGCACCATCCTCAGCCGCAACAGTTCGCCCGATATTCCCTTCGGCGTCTCGCTCAACCCCTACCGTGGTTGCGAGCACGGCTGTATCTATTGCTATGCCAGGCCCACCCACAGCTACCTGGGCTTGTCGCCCGGGCTCGATTTCGAGAGCAAAATCTTCGCCAAGGTCAACGCGCCCGAGTTGCTGCGGCGCGAGCTGGCCAAGGCTTCCTATGTGCCGCAGTCGATCGCCATCGGCGTCAACACCGACGCCTACCAGCCATGCGAGCGCGAGTTGCAGCTAACGCGGCGGGTGCTGGAAGTATTGCAGGAGTGCGAGCATCCGTTTGGCATGATCACCAAGTCTTCGCTGATCGAGCGCGATCTCGATATCCTGGCGCCGATGGCGGCCAAGGGCCTGGTGTCGGCCGCCGTCACCATTACCACGCTCGATTCCACCATCGCGCGCACGCTGGAGCCGCGCGCCGCCACGCCGGCGCGGCGGCTGCGTACCATCCGCGCCTTGACCGATGCGGGTATTCCGGTCGGCGTCAGCATCTCGCCCATTATCCCCTTCATCACCGAACCGGAAATTGAGCGCCTGCTGGAGGCGGTGCGCGATGCGGGCGCGATCTCCGCGCATTACGTGGTGCTGCGGCTGCCGTGGGAAGTCAATCCGCTGTTCCAGCAATGGCTGCAGGCCCACTTTCCGGACCGGGCGCAGCGGGTCATGAACCGCGTGCGCGAAATGCGCGGCGGTAAGGATTACGACGCCGATTTTGCCACCCGCATGCGCGGCGAGGGCGTCTGGGCCGAGCTGATACGCCAGCGTTTCCAGATCGCGTCGGCGCGGCTGGGCCTGGCGGGGCATAGCGGGCGCTTCTACAATCTGGATACCTCGCAGTTCCGGCGCCCGCTGGTGGTTCCGCCGCTGGGGGCCAAGGCAAAGGGCGGTGACGAAGGACAGATGGATTTGTTTTAGACCGCGCGGCGGCAGGCGTTGCGGATACCCGGGCTGTTTGCCACGTGCAGCCGCTTGTTTACTGCTGACCGCTTAGCGTTTATTGCTTGCCGCTGTTCAGTTGCTGCAAATGCTGTTCGATCGCAAACACATGTGGGTCGTGCTTGCCCAGTTCGCGTAGCGCCCTGGCCAGATGGTTCAGGTAATCGCTATTCGGGCCGCTGGGACCGGCCGCCTTGGCGATGTGGCGTGCGATGTCCAGCTCGGATGCCTGGCCGAGAAAGGCTTTATTGTCTTCGGTGGCGATGTAGACCAGGCCTTCAACGCTGCCGCCATCGTCAAAGGTCATCTCGGTGCACAGGCGCAGGTAGCCGTTTTTTTCGCGGTAATCGAGGTGGGCGAACTCTTCCGGTGTGACCAGATAGGCCATGCCGTGGCAGATGGCGCCAGCCTCGCGGATGATGGTCACCACCCGGCCCGGCGCATCGGGCGTGCCGCGATGGTCGTGCGAACCTTGCCAGAAACGCCGGGTCCAGCCGGCGATGCTGGCCGGGCGCCGTTCCAGATAGGGGAAGTCCGCCTTGTAGATCAGGGAGCCATAACCGAATAGCCAGACACTGGCGTGCCCATCGAATTTGTTCATACGTTTGTTGGCATCGATGGTATTGGCGGTCATGGCGGGGCGGTTTCTGTCCTGAAAACCTGATTATAAAACCAGAGCCCCGAGCGTGCTGGACGCTACCGCGATGGCTTTGGCCCGCCTCAGGCAGCTTGTGCTTGCCGGGTCACGTCGCTGTGCATGATTTCCAGCTCGCGGATGCCGACGTGATTGAACACGGCGCGGAAATAGCTTTCCTGCTGAAGCGCCAGCGGCGAGCCCTTGCTGATCACGCAGGCGCCCTGCATGGCGACGATCACGCGCTTGGCCGGCCGGCCGGCGTCCTGGGCGCTGGCCTGGCTACCTACCTGCAACAGGCGGTCCACCCATACCTTCAAGGTGGAAGGTATGGAAAAATTGCACAGCGGCGCGCCCAGTACCACCACGTCCGCAGCCTGGAATTCGTGCAGCAGCGATTCGCTTTGCAACACCTCGGCACGCAGCTCTGCATTCATGGGCAGGGCCTGGTTCCACTCGCCCCGCAAAGCTTGCAACAAGGGGCCGCTGATATGCGACAGCGGTGCCGCGGCCAGATCACGATACACCACCTGGGTTTCACGCTGGTCTGCGCACAGTTCGGCCACGGTAGCGGCCGTTTGCCGGCGCGAGGCGGAATGGTCGCCCAGAGCGCTGGAATCGATATGCAGAATATTCATGGCAATATTTGTTGTATATGGGAAATTAATGTATCAGTATAGCATTGTAAAAATCCTTAGCACTGTGGCTGTATTGCAAATACATTCCTCAAGCGGTTTGCGCAAACCGGACTTGCCTGGCTCTTGGCTTCGCAGCCCGCATGAGTCCTCGCTTAGCCCACCGTCACGTTCCACTCGTGCTCGCCCACATAAGCGTGCAGGAAAGCGACAAAACTGTCTGCCGCCGGCGAGAGCGCGCGCCCGCTCTTGCGGAAGACAAAGAAACGCCGGGTCAGTTCCGGGTCTTGCAGCAGCCGCATTTGCAAGCCATGGCGTTGCACCATCGGCGCCGCATAGGGCAGGCAGGCCGTGATGCCCAGCCCGGCGCCGACCATCGCCAGCGCCGTCGTCATGAAGGTCACCTCGTTATAGGGCGTCAGCGACAGCTCGCGCAGCGACACATGCATATCGTGGCGCAGTCTTTCGGTGAATTGCCCCTGCAGGGCGATCAGCGGATAGTCGCCGACGTCGGACCAGCAGATGCGCTCGCGGCTCTCCAGCGCATGGCCGGTCGGGAACACCAGCACGAAGGGCATTTCAAACAGCAGGCCTGCCTCGATTTCCGCCGTCGGCTCACGCTCCGGGCCGATGCCGAAATCGACTTCGCCGCTGTAGACCCGGCCGGACACATTCTCCACCGGGCAATCCACCAGCCGCACCTGGATATCCGGATAGCTGGCGCGGTAGGCGGCGATCACTTCGGGCAGCAAGGTACACGCCATCATCTGCGGCGCCGCCACCCGCACCATGCCGGTCTTGAGCGCCTTGCGCTTGGCGATATCGTTCATGGCGCCGTCCAGATCCTGCAGCATCTTGTCGAACAGCGGGTACAGCTCGCGGCCCACCTCCGACAATTGCGTCTTGCGGGTGGTGCGTTCGATGACCTTCACGCCGAGCAAAGTTTCCAGCTCCTTGATCTGGCCCGACAGGGCCGATTGCGTGACATGCAGGAAGTCGGCCGCCAGCGTAAAGCTGCCGGTCTTGGCGACGGCCACCAGGGCGCGCATCTGGCGTAAACTAGGATTCATTTGAAAATCTGATAAATGATGAGGAAAATACTGTTTGTATGATATCTGAAACAGGATTCTAATGGTGTCCATCCGCCCGAGCGGCCGTGAAGGCCGCCGGCGCATCCGCCAACCCGATTCGAAGGACAAGCATGAAACTCGCCACACTTAAAAACGGCAGCCGCGATGGCGCCCTGGTCGTCGTCAGCCGCGATCTGAGCACATTTGTCGCCGTGCCGGCCATCGCCGCCACCCTGCAGCAGGCGCTGGACAACTGGAACATGCTCGCACCGCAACTGGAGGAACGCTACACCGCCCTGAATCAGGGCAGCATCGCCGATGCCCAGCCTTTCGACCAGAACGCCTGCCACTCGCCGCTGCCGCGCGCCTACCAGTGGGCCGACGGCTCCGCCTACATCAACCACGTGGAGCTGGTGCGCAAGGCGCGCAACGCCGAAGTGCCGGCCTCCTTCTATACCGATCCGCTGATGTACCAGGGCGGTTCGGACAGTTTCATCGGTCCGCGCGACCCGATCTTCGCGCTGTCCGAAAGCTGGGGCATCGACCTGGAAGCGGAAGTGGCGGTCATTACCGGCGACGTGCGCATGGGTGCCAGCGTGGCCGATGCTGCCGGGTCCATCCGCCTGCTGATGCTGGTGAACGACGTCTCGCTGCGCAACCTGATTCCGAACGAACTGGCCAAGGGCTTCGGCTTCTTCCAGTCCAAGGCCGCCAGTGCCTTCTCGCCGGTAGCGGTCACGCCGGACGAACTGGCCGGACACTGGGACGACAGCAAGCTGCATCTGCCGCTGCTGGTGGAATTGAACGGCAAGCCCTTCGGCAAGCCGAACGCCGGTGAAGACATGACCTTCAACTTCGCCCAGTTGGTGGCGTATGCCGCCGCCACGCGCGAACTGGCTGCCGGTACCATCATCGGTTCCGGCACCGTGTCGAACAAGCAGGGCAATCTGCATGGCTCCAGCATTGAAAACGGCGGCGTGGGTTATTGCTGCCTGGCCGAAGTACGCATGTATGAAACCATCGAGGGCGGCGCGCCGAAAACCGGTTTCCTTAAATTCGGCGACAGCGTGCGCATCGAGATGGTCGACGGGCAGGGCGCCAGCATTTTCGGCGCGATCGACCAGACCGTGACCCACTACCAGGAACGGGTGTGAGATGAAACTGTTTACCTACTTTCGCAGCTCGGCCGCCTACCGCGTCCGCATCGCGCTGAATCTGAAGGGGCTAGCCTACGAAGCGGTGCCGGTGCACCTGCTGCGTAATGGCGGTGAGCAGTTGGCGGAGCCCTACCGCGCCATCAACCCCAGCGCGCTGCTGCCTGCGCTGGAAGAGGGGGGCGCTGTCATTCACCAGTCGCTGGCCATTATCGAGTATCTGGAAGAATGCCATCCGCTGGTGCCGCTGCTGCCTGCCGATGCGCTGGGCCGCGCCCGCGTGCGCGCACTGGCACAGACCATCGCTTGCGATACCCATCCGCTGACCAATCTGCGCGTGCTCAAGCATTTGACCGGCAAGATGGGACTGTCGGAGGAAGACAAGCTGGCGTGGTATCGCCATTGGCTGGGCGAGGGCATGGCCATGCTGGAAGCGCATCTGGCCAGCGAGCCGCAGACCGGGCGCTTCTGCCATGGCGATACGCCGACCATGGCCGATTGCTGTCTGGTGCCGCAGGTGTTCAATGCGCAGCGCTTTGAGATCGACCTCGCACCCTATCCGACCATCGCCCGGATCTTTGACAACTGCAAGGATTTGCCCGCATTTGTCAGCGCACATCCGTCGCAGCAGCCGGACGCGGAGTAAGGTTGGCGGGCCATTGGCAGCGCTTTAAAACCCACGGCCAAACCCTGGGGTCTGACCCGCCGGGTCAGACCCCAGCTCTTTGCCGTGGGTTCCAAAGAGGGCTGCGGCACTCAAGCGCCGCCCCGGCTCTTTGCCGTGGGTTCTAAGGAGGGCTGCGGCACTCAAGCGCCGCCCCGGCTCCTTGCCATGGGTTCTAATGAGGGGCACGGCACCTAGGCGCAGACCACCCGGTCGCGTCCTTCGTTCTTGGCCTGATACAGCACCTTGTCCGCCCGCACCAGCAAGGACGACGCGGTATCCCGGCGGCCCTTCCGGGTCGGACGCCGCTACGCCGATGCTGATCGTCAGCGTAATACGTTTCCCCTCGCCGATATCGATCCGCATCGCGGCGATTTCTCCCCGCAGCCGATCGGCCGCCATGCCGGCCACCTCGATGTCGGTTTCCGGCATCTGCAGCACAAACTCCTCGCCGCCGAAGCGCGCCGCCATGTCGATGCTGCGCATGCCCGCGCACAGCGCATGCGATACCGCCACGATGGCTTGATCGCCTATCAGTTCCTGGGTGCGCTCGGTACGGTCGCCCACCACCACCACCACCCGCTTGACCTGGGGCGCCACCATGGGGATCAGTCCTATGCCGTGGCTGAAGTCGACGCTGACTTCATAGCCGATGTCATCGGCGGGCTGCCAGTCATGGCGGGCGTGGTTCAGATTCTCTCCCACCCGCACGGCGTCGAAGCGCTCTTCGTAGATACCCAATGCGGCGCTGAGCTTGTTGCGCGCCAGCTCGTCGTACAAGCCCCGATGGATCAGGGCCTGCCAGGCGGAGGCCGAATCGGCACCGAGCGAATACAGAATCAGCACCTGACGGTTGGCCGCCCACGCGGGAGCACTCAGCAGTAGCGGAAGCAACAGGCAGGCGGCCCGAAGTCAGACGGTGAAAGCAGTCCCGGACATGGCAAAGCGTTTGGCAGATAGCGACATCGGCGGCTTCGGACAGGCGCGACCATACCGCGCAGTGTAAAAAGTCTAGCACGCTTTGGTGGCGCACCTGTTGCCAGGTGGATACAAGTCGCGGATACATGGTATCCGTGCTGGCCTGCCTGCCGCGTTGGCGTCCCAAATGCCACTTGCATGTTCAATCTGGAGATGCAATCATGAAATTTCGCTCCATTGCAAGCGGTCCGCGGACTAGGGAACTGCGTGCGGGTGAGCGCCGCCTTGCTGCGCGCACGGCGCATTGCGAAAGGCCAGACAGCATGAATTTCCCGGCGTGGCGCAGGCCGCTGACGTTGATGGTCGCGGTGATGGTTTTTACGGCAAGCCTGGTCGATTTCGCCTGGGCTGCGGACAAGAATGTCAACGTCGTTTTCATTCCGAAATCCCGCGACCAGGATTTTTGGGTGTTCATGCGCGACGGTGTGGATCGGGCCATCCGGGAGGAGCGCAATATCGACCTGACCTGGCGCGGTCCCGCCTACAACGATCATGTCGATGCGCAGATTCAGATCCTGCAGAAGTACACCGTTCCCGCCGTCGATGCCATCGTGCTGGCGCCGACCGACCGTGCGCGCCTGATGGAGCCGGTCAGGCAAGCGGTAGCCATGGGCATCAAGGTGGTGGTGGTGGACTCCGTGCTGGACGGCAGCGATTTTTCGCGTTTTATCGGCACCGATAACTATGCTGCGGGGAAGCTGGCCGCGGCGCACATGGCGGGCCTGTTGCGCGGCCAGGGCGAGGTGTTGATACTGCGCACGGTGGCGGGCAGCGCATCGACCGATCAGCGTGCCAGCGGGTTTATCGACTATCTCAAAAAGAATGCTCCCAAAATCAGGATTGTCGCGGACGAATATGGCGGTGGGAGCAGGGGAAAAGCCTTGCATGCGGCCGCGGATCTGCTGAACAAGAATCCCAGGGTGGATGGCATTTTTGCAGTCAATGAATCCGTCAGCGACGGCATGCTGCGCGCGCTGCGGCAGGCGGGACTGGCAGGCAAGAAAAAGTTCGTCGGCTTCGATTCGACCAGCTTTCTGCTCGCTGGACTGGAGCAGCACGAGATCGATGGGCTGATTGTCCAGAACCCGCGCCAAATGGGCTACCTCGGGCTCAAGGCGGCGCTGGGGGCTGTCAAGAACGCACCCGTCGAGAGTCGCACCGTTTTTGTCGACGCGGTCATGGTGACCCTGGAAAACTATCGCAAGGCGGAAATTCAGGCGCTGCTGAAACCGTAAGCGGCGATCGCAGGTTCAGGCGGCGCGCAGCGCGTCCACGATTTGCATGCGCGCGGCCCGCAGCGCCGGCAAAAAGCCGCCGATCGCCCCCATCACCAGTGAAAAGATGAGCGTCTTGACCACAATGTCCGCGTTCAGGCGGAAGCCGAAGGCCAGCTCCGAGAAGGACTGGAAGTTGGTGGTCGAGAAGGACAGGAACTGCATCAGCGAGGCGAACGCCAGCCCCACCGCGCCGCCGGCCAGGGCCAGCAGCATCGCCTCGGCCAGGAAGGCCGTCAGGATATGGCGGCGCTGGAAGCCCAGCGCGCGCAGGGTGCCGATCTCGCCGACCCGGTTGGCCACCGAGGCGTACATGGTGATGGTCGCGCCTATCATGGCGCCGATCGAGAAGATGATCGACAAAATCATGCCCAGGATGCTGATGAAGGTGGACAGGGCCTTGGACTGGTCGGCATAGAAGCTCTGTTCGCGCTTGGCGTCCAGCGTCAGGCGCCGGTCGCTTTCGATGGCCGCCTTGAAGCCGTCGAACAGCGCCGAATCGGCCAGCCGCAGCACCATGGCCGAGTAGGCATTGCGGCGGAAGGCCTGCATCAGCTGGTCGGCGTCGCCCCAGATCTCGGAGTCGAAGCCGCTGTTGCCGGCGTCGAACAGGCCCACCACCGTCCACTCGCGCTGGCCGAAACGCAGCGTTTCGCCGATGCCCGCGCCGACGAAGCGGCGCGCGATGCTGGCGCCGGCGATGATTTCCGAAGCGCCGGGACGGAACATGCGGCCCGCCGTTAGCTTGACCTGTGGGCGCAGCGTCAGGCCGCGCGGGCTGACCCCGCGTATCACCACGTTCGAGGGCTTGTCCGAGCCGCGCTTGTTGAGCGAGATCAGCACCACGGTTTCCTTCGATACCATCGCTTCGCCGTCGGCGCCGAC
The DNA here is from genome assembly GCA_013284265.1 of Oxalobacteraceae bacterium. Lineage (GTDB taxonomy): Bacteria > Pseudomonadota > Gammaproteobacteria > Burkholderiales > Burkholderiaceae_D > Rugamonas. The sequence goes on from JABTBR010000056.1 coordinate 14,241, forward strand.
CGCGATGGCCGGATGGCTGGCCGCCACGCCGGCCTGTACCCGGTCTATTCCGCTCTGCACTTCGGTTTCGGCGGAGCGCCGTATCAGCACCACGTTGTCGTATTCGCCGGTGGTCACCAGGGTGTTGCGCAGGCCCTCGTTGAGCATCAGCACGGTGGCGAACACGAACACCACCAGCGCCAGGCCGGCCGCCGTCAGTACCGTGGTCAGGCGGCGTGCCCACAGATTGCGCGCGATATAGGAGAGCGGGATTTTCATGGGTGGGTTCTCATGCGGCTAGCCTATGCTGCGCAGGCCTTCGACGATGTTGATGCGCGCCGCGCGCAGGGTCGGTGCGATACCGGCCACCACGCCGATGCCCAGCGCCGACAGCAGTTGCAGCAGCACCGTCAGCGGCGCCACCTCGAACACCGGGAACATGGTGCCCAGCTGCGCGCCGATGCCGGCCGTCAGCGGGAACAGCAGGGCGATGCCCAGCGCCGCGCCCACCAATGCCAGCAGCAGCGATTCGCCGAAGATCAGCAGCGCCAGGAAGCCCGGCCCGAAGCCCAGTGCCTTCATGGTGGCGTATTCGCCCAGCCGCTCGCGCGCGCTCATCGCCATGGTATTGGCCATCACCGCCATGATGATCAGGATGACGACGAAGGACACCACCCGGATCGCCACCACGATCGCTTCGGACATCGACACAAAGCCCAGTTGAAAAGCCTTCTCCGTTTCGGTCAGCGTTTCGGCCAGCGAGTTGCGGAACTGGCTGTCGATGGCGGCCGAGATGCTGGCCGCGTTTTCCGGCTGGGCGATCTGCACCACGTACACGCCGATCTGGTTGCCGCGCTTCGGCGCCATTTTCAGGATGCGCTCGTTCACATAGTCCCAGTGGAAGAACATGGTGGCCGTGTTGGTGCCGCTCTGGCGTCCCTCGTAAATGCCGCGCACCACGAACTCCCACTGGCCCGGATAGATCGTGCCGCGGATCGGAATGATGTCGCCGACCTTGAAGCCGTACTGATTGGCCAGCTTGCGTCCGACGATGGCGCCCTTGCGGTCGCGCAGGAAGGCGCTGCGCTCGGCCTCGCTCAGCAGATAGTTGGGGTAGATGTCCAGATAGCTTTGGCCTGAGATGGCGAACTGGGCGAAGAAGTTCTTGGGGTCCTGGTACACGCCGCCGAACCAGTTGGCATAGCCCACGCCGGTCACGCCTTCCACCGCGCGGATCTTGCTCTGGTAGGACAGCGGCAGCGGGAATACCAGCGAGGTCTTGTTGCGGGTGATCAGGGTGGTGTTGGCCGCGCCTTCCGCACCTGCATACCAGGCGTCCACCACCGTTTGCAGCAGGCCGAAAGACAGCGTCGCCACCACCAGCCCGAGCACCGTGAGCGTGGTGCGCAGCTTGTGGCGCAAGGCGTTCTTGATGATCAGCCGCAGCGCGTACATGGCGTTATACCGCCTGGGCGGGCAGCAGCTCGCCTTTTTCAAGATGGATCAGGGTGCGCGCCTGCGCCGCCGCCTGGGCGTCGTGGGTGACCATGATGATGGTCTTGCCCAGTTCGCGGTTGAGCTGCTGCAGCAGGTTCAGGATATCGGAGGCGGACTGGCGGTCCAGGTCCCCGGTGGGTTCGTCGGCCACGATCAGGGTCGGATCGGTGACGATGGCGCGGGCGATCGCCACGCGTTGCTGCTGGCCGCCGGACAGTTCGTTTGGCGTGTGATCCATGCGGTCGGACAGGTTCACCATGGCCAGCGTCAGCTCCACCCGCTCGCGCCGCTCGTGCCGCGACAGGGAGGTGAGCAGCAAGGGGAGCTCCACGTTTTCGTAGGCAGACAGCACCGGCATCAGATTGTAGAACTGGAAGATGAAGCCCACATTGGCCGCGCGCCATTGCGCCAGCGCGCTCTCGCCCAGGTTGGCGATGTCGATGCCGTCTACGCGCAGCAGGCCGCTGTCGGGCTTGTCGATGCCGGCGATCAGGTTGAGCAGGGTGGATTTGCCTGAGCCGGATGGTCCCATCAGCGCGGTGAAGTCGCCCGCTTCGATCGACAGGCTGATGTCGGTCAGCACCGGCACGGTCTGGCCGCCGCGCCGGTAGGATTTGACCAGGTGTTCGATTTGAACCAGTGCCATTGAGTGCTTTCTGTTTTTTCAGTGGCAAAGAGCCGGGGACATTTTTAAGCCTGCGGTAAAGTGCCGGGGATTTTTTTAGAACCCAAGGCAAAGAGCCGGGGACATCGTTAGAACCCAAGGCAAAGAGCCGGGGTCAGACCCGTCGGGTCTGACCCCAGGGTTACGCCTTGGGTTTACAAGTGGCCAAGTGGCACGCTACTTTTTCGCCACACTGACCGGCTGGCCATCATGCAGCTTTGGATCGGGCTTCAGCACCACCTTGTCACCGGGCTTCAAACCCTTTACTTCCACCAGCTCCCCGATCTTGCGGCCAGGCGTAACGGCAACCTGCTTCACCTTGTCCCCATCAAGCACAAACGCCACCTGCCGTCCCTCGCGCGCGACGATGGCGGCCGGCTGCACGGCGGTCACGGCCTGCCTGTCCTCCGCCGGCACAGCCTTGGACAGAAACGCCACCTTGGCGCTCATATCCGGCAGCACGCGGGTATCGCGCTCGGCAAAGCGCACCTTGACCAGCAAGGTGGCCTTGCTGCGGTCCACCGTGGGCACAGTGCGCGACACGGTGCCCGCCAGGCGCATTTCGGGGAAGGCGTCGAGCTGAATCTCGGCCGGCTGGTCCACTTTGATCTTGCTGATGTTCGACTCCGACACGTCGGCCTCCACCTCCAGCGTGCTCATGTCGGCAATCGTGACGACGGCGCCCTTGCTGTCGGCGGCGGACGAGAAGGGCGTGATGTTGTCGCCCACATTGGCGTTCTTGGTCAGCACCACTCCGTCGAAGGGCGCGCGGATCAGGGTCTGGTCCAGCGCCACCTGCGCCACCTGGGCGTTGGCCTGGGCCGCGGCGATGGCGGCGCGCTGGCCGGCAATCGCCGCCTTGGCCTTGTTCAGGCGCGCCTGCGCCGTGTCGTAGCTGGCGCTGGAGATGAATTTCTGGCTCATTAGTTCGGCCGCGCGCTTGAAGCCGGCCTGCGCGTCGAGCATCTCGGCCTGGCCCTGCTCCAGATTGGCCTGCGCGACCTTGACGTTGGCCTGGGCCTGGCCAAGGCTGGCGCTGACATCGCGGTTTTCCAGCCGCGCCAGCACTTCGTCTTTTTTGACGCTGCTGCCTTCGAGGACGCCTAGCCACTCCAGCCGGCCGGTGGCCTTGGACGACAGCGCCGCCTTGCGCTGCGCCACCACGTAGCCGGTGGCGTTGAGCAGGGTGTAGTTCTGCGAGGGATACGCTTGTGCGACGGTGACGGTTTCCACGCTGGCCTTGCCGTCCAACTGGCGGCTGACGACGATCGCCAGCGCGGCCAGCACCAGTGCGGCTACGGCGATCTTGATCCAGCGCCGCCGGCGCGAGCGCTGGCCCGGGATCTGCGCCTGCGGGCCGCGTTCGATCTTGAGCCGGGAAATGTCGGGTGTTGTCACGGGGGCCTCTTTCACGCGGGGAGGGAATTAGATTGCCGGGAACTGCTGCTTACACCCAAGGCAAAGAGCCGGGGTCTGACGGTAATGTCGTTAATTACGCGTGCCGCTGCGCTGTTAAAACCCATGGCAAAGAGCCGGGGGCCGGTCCCATCGGGACCGGCGGGGCGCAGCCCCTCTCCGGACCCTTGGTCAGACCCCAGGGTTACGCCTTGGGTTTTTTTAGAATAATAAGCATGCCAATCTTGCTACATCTGAGTCAATTGCACAAGCAAAGTTCCACCTCATTCAAGCCTGCTGCCAGTGGGGCTATCGGCCGTTTTCGCCGACCCCTGCGCTACAATGCCGCCTTTCCCCTGCCAGACCGCCATGACCATACCCGCTCCCATCCTCGATGCGCTGTCGCGCGCCCATCCGTCCTGGCAGCCAGTGTTGCGCCAGGGACTGGAGGCGATGATGCTGGCCAGTCCGTCCTATCTGCCCGAACTGGCCCAGGACCAGTACCTGCCGACCGGACAGCGCCTGTTCGCCGCCTTCGCGCTGCCGCTGGACGCGGTGCGCTATGTGTTGGTGGGCGAGGGGCCCTATCCGCGCGCGGAAAGCGCGACCGGCGTGTGCTTCATGGACGGCGCGGTCGGCTCGCTGTGGTCGGACGACAAGGACGGCGGCCTGTCCAAGCCCGTCAACAAGGCCACCTCGCTGCGCAACTTCATGAAGATGCTGCTGGTGGCGGACGGCCAGCTGGCGCTGGAAAACACCGCCGGCGCGGCGCTGGCCGAGGTGGCGCAGCGCGCCCGCGGCGGCAATGCGGTGCAGACCCTGTCCCAGATCGAGCAGCGCCTGACAGCGCACGGCTTCCTGTTGCTGAACGCCTCGCTGGTGTTCCGCAGCCATGTGGCGCCGGTCAAGGATGCGCGCGCCTGGTTGCCCTTCTTCGAGACCGTGATGGCGGGGCTGGCCGAAAAGTCCGCGCAAACGCCGACGCTTATCTTGTGGGGCAAGATCGCCGAGCAACTGAATAAATTGCCAGTAATGAAAGATTTTCCGCAAATCAAGGCGGAACATCCCTATAACCTCAGCTTCATTGGCAATGCGGATATGCATGCCTTGTTCGGGCCGATGAAGTTATTGCTGGCGCAATAGGGGAGGCGGCAAGGCGCATAAGCACTATGGTTCTGCGGCCACGGAGCGCGGGCCATTGCTTGCTAAGGTAGAGGGTGGCGTGTATGGCTTGGGGCAAGGCTGCCCCCGGCAAACTTTGTCAAAGTTTGGTATACTTGACTAAATCGATCAACTAATCAGGTTTTGACTAGTTGGAATACACGATATTTTAACCGAGTTGAACCGAGGTAGTGATGCGTCTGACCACCAAAGGCCGTTTTGCTGTGACTGCGATGATCGATCTGGCTTTGCGCCAAGGCAAAGGCCCGGTCACGCTGTCGGGCATCAGCCAGCGTCAGGCCATTTCGCTGTCTTACCTGGAGCAGCTGTTCGGCAAGCTGCGCCGCCACGAGATCGTTGAATCGATCCGCGGTCCGGGCGGTGGCTACAGTCTGGCGCGCCGCGCCGACAAGGTCACCGTGGCCGACATCATCATCGCCGTCGATGAACCGCTCGATGCGACCCAGTGCGGCGGCAAGGAAAACTGCCACGGCTCGGACGCGGCGACCGGCGCGCGCTGCATGACCCATGAACTGTGGGCCACACTGAATGAAAAAATGGTCGACTATCTGGACTCCGTGTCATTGCAGGATCTGGTCGATCAACAGAAACAAAAGAACGCTGAACAAAACGTGGTGCTGGTGCACCGCAACCATGTAGCCATCGGCTAAGCCTATATAAGTTGCCTGATACGGAGTTATTGATGAACGCCCCAGAAAAAAATGTCGCGCAGGTCCCACCGGTCCAATTCCAGCACGCCCCGCACTTCCCGATCTACATGGATTACTCGGCCACCACGCCGATCGACCCACGTGTTGCCGATATGATGATTCCTTACCTGCGCGAGCAGTTCGGCAATCCCGCATCGCGCAGCCATATGTACGGCTGGACGGCGGAAAAAGCGGTGGAAGAGGCGCGCGGCCACGTGGCGGCGCTGGTCAATGCCGACCCACGCGAAATCATCTGGACTTCCGGCGCGACCGAAAGCAATAACCTGGCGATCAAGGGCGCGGCCCAGTTCTACAAAACCAAGGGTAAGCACATCATCACCGTCAAGACCGAGCACAAAGCGGTGCTGGACACGGTGCGCGAACTGGAACGCGTCGGCTTCGAGGCGACTTACCTGGAACCGCAGGACAATGGCCTGATCACCCTGGCCCAGCTGGAAGCGGCCATCCGTCCAGACACGATCCTGGTGTCCGTCATGCTGGTCAATAACGAGATCGGCGTGATTCAGCCTATCGACGAAATCGGCGCCCTGTGCCGCTCGAAAGGCATCATCTTCCATTGCGACGCCGCCCAGGCGACCGGCAAGGTGGTGATCGACCTGCAAAAATCCAAGGTCGACCTGATGACCTTCACCGCGCACAAGACCTATGGCCCGAAAGGCATCGGCGCGCTGTACGTCTGCCGCAAGCCACGCGTGCGCCTGGAAGCGCAAATGCACGGCGGTGGTCATGAGCGCGGCCTGCGTTCGGGCACCTTGCCTACCCACCAGATCGTGGGCATGGGCGAAGCCTTCCGTCTGGCCAAGGTCGAGATGGACAGCGAACTGGGTCGCATCAAGGCACTGCGCGACCGTCTGGCCGCCGGCCTGCAAGATATCGAAGAAACCTATATCAACGGCGACATGGAACACCGCGTGCCGCACAACCTGAACGTCAGCTTCAACTACGTCGAGGGCGAGTCGCTGATCATGGCTGTTAAAGATCTGGCAGTATCGTCCGGCTCGGCCTGCACCTCGGCCAGCCTGGAGCCATCGTATGTGCTGCGCGCCCTGGGCCGCAGCGACGAACTGGCACATAGCTCGATCCGTTTCACCATCGGTCGTTTCACCACCGAAGCCGATATCGATTTCGCCATCGATCTGATGAAATCGAAGGTACACAAGCTGCGCGAACTGTCGCCGCTGTGGGACATGTTTAAAGAGGGAATCGACATCAGCTCGATTCAATGGGCAGCGCACTAAGCGTCGCCAGGCTTTGTAACGAATATTTAAATATCAGGAGCACCAAATGGCTTACTCGGAAAAAGTGTTGGACCACTACGAAAACCCACGCAACGTCGGCGCCTTCGAAAAAGGCGATGAAACCGTCGGTACCGGCATGGTCGGCGCGCCAGCTTGCGGCGACGTGATGAAGCTGCAAATCAAGGTCGGCGCCGATGGCCTGATCGAAGACGCGAAATTCAAGACCTATGGCTGCGGTTCGGCCATCGCTTCGAGCTCGCTGGTGACCGAATGGGTCAAGGGCAAGACCCTGGACCAGGCGCTGTCGATCAAGAACACCGAAATCGCCGAAGAACTGGCCCTGCCACCAGTGAAAATCCACTGCTCGATCCTGGCGGAAGACGCGATCAAGGCAGCGGTACTGGACTACAAGACCAAGCATCCTGTTGCAGCCTGAGGATGGACTTACCCCGGCCGGCGCACCTGAGTGCGCCGCCGGCACGGAGAATTGAATGGCAATCACACTGACCGAAAAAGCAGCGAAACACATCAACCGCTACATTGAACGTCGCGGCAAGGGCGTCGGCTTGCGCTTTGGGGTACGCACCACCGGTTGTTCGGGCCTGGCATACAAGCTCGAATATGTCGATGAGGCGGCGTCCGAAGACAGCGTCTTCGAATCGCACGGCGTGAAGGTGTTCGTCGATCCGAAAAGCCTGCCTTACATCGATGGCACCGAGCTCGATTTCGCGCGCGAAGGATTGAACGAAGGCTTCAAGTTCAACAACCCGAACGAAAAAGACGCTTGCGGCTGCGGCGAGAGTTTTCGCATCTGATGCCATCCAATCTGCACCGGGGTCATCTGATCCATCCAGCTGCGACCAGATAGACAGCCATGCAAAATCACTTCGAACTCTTCAATCTGGCACCCCGGTTCGGCATCGACCTGGGGGCGCTCGACAGCGCTTACCGCGATGTCCAGAGCCGCGTCCACCCAGACAAATTCGTCAACGCCACCGACGCCGAAAAGCGCGTGGCGATGCAGTGGGCCACCCGCGCCAACGAAGCCTACCAGACCCTCAAGCATCCGCAGAAGCGCGCCCAGTACCTGTGCGAACTGCATGGCGTCGACCTCCAGACGGAGTCGAATACGGCCATGCCGATGAGCTTCCTGATGCAGCAGATGGAATGGCGCGAAGCGCTGGGCGAGGCCCGCGCCGACAAGAATCTGGATGCGCTCGAAGGATTGGACAAGGAACTGCGCCTGGTGCGCAAGGGCCATCTGCTCGACATCGCCCAGCAGCTCGACGCCGGCGACTATCACGCGGCGGCCCAGGGCGTGCGCGCGCTGATGTTCCTCGATAAATTCGGCGAGGAAGTGCGCTTCGCGTTCGAGGCCATCGAGGCCTAGTAGCCCGCGTCCGCGTCCGCGCCGGCACGACAGCATACAAGAGGGCGGAGACCAGCCGTCTTACCAGCACATTACAAGAATACAGGTCACATCCATGGCACTTCTGCAAATTTCCGAACCCGGCATGTCCACCGCACCGCACCAGCACCGTCTGGCGGTCGGGATAGATCTGGGCACCACCAATTCGCTGGTGGCCACCGTGCGCAACAGCATTCCCGAAGTGCTGAACGACGAAGAGGGCCGCCCGCTGCTGCCGTCCGTGGTGCGCTATCTGCCGAATGGCCACGCCAACATCGGCTACAAGGCCCAGGCCGCGCAGACCACCGATCCGAAGAACACCATTGTCTCGGTCAAGCGTTTCATGGGCCGTGGCCTGCACGACATCGCCTACGCGGAAAACCTGCCTTACGACTTCCAGGATACGCCCGGCATGGTGCAGCTGAAGACCGTCGCCGGCATCAAGAGCCCGGTCGAGATCTCGGCCCAGATCCTGGCCACGCTGCGCCAGCGCGCGGAAGATTCGCTGGGCGACGACCTGGTCGGCGCCGTGATCACCGTGCCTGCCTACTTCGACGACGCACAGCGCCAGGCCACCAAGGATGCGGCCCAGCTGGCCGGCATCAATGTGCTGCGCCTGCTGAGCGAGCCTACCGCCGCGGCCATCGCCTACGGCCTGGACAACGGTTCCGAAGGTACTTACGCGGTCTACGACCTGGGCGGCGGCACCTTCGATATCTCGATCCTGAAGCTGAGCAAGGGCGTGTTCGAAGTACTGTCCACCGGCGGCGATTCCGCGCTGGGCGGCGACGACTTCGACCACCGCCTGTTCTGCTGGATCCATGAACAGGAGCGCCTGGCGCCGCTGTCGGATGAAGACACGGCGATCCTGATGGTCAAATCGCGCGAAGCGAAGGAACTGCTGTCGACCAAGTCCGAAGTGACGGTCGATGCGATCCTGAACTCGGGCGAGGAAGTGCACCTGAAAGTGACCGCCGAGACCTTCCACGAAATCACCCGCCATCTGGTCGCCAAGACCATGAACGCGATCAAGAAGGCCCTGCGTGACGCCAACGTGGATGCGGACGATATCGACGGCGTGGTCATGGTTGGCGGCGCCACGCGCATGCCGAACGTGCAGCGCGCCGTCAGCGAATACTTCCACACCACCCCACACGCGAATATCGATCCGGACAAAGTGGTGGCGCTGGGCGCCGCGATCCAGGCCAATCTGCTGGCCGGTAACCGCGCGGCTGGCGACGACTGGCTGCTGCTGGACGTGATCCCGCTGTCGCTGGGAATTGAAACCATGGGCGGCCTGGTCGAGAAAATCATTCCGCGCAATTCCACCATTCCTTGCGCCCGCGCGCAGGAGTTCACCACCTTCAAGGATGGCCAGACCGCGCTGGCGGTGCATGTGCTGCAGGGCGAACGTGAGCTGATGGCCGACTGCCGTTCGCTGGCGCGCTTCGAGCTGCGCGGCATTCCGCCAATGGTGGCGGGCGCGGCGCGTATCCGCATCACCTACCAGGTCGATGCCGACGGCTTGCTGTCGGTCTCCGCGCGCGAACTGCGCTCCGGCGTGGAAGCCTCGATCACCGTCAAGCCGGCCTATGGCCTGGGCGACGACGATGTGGCGCGCATGCTGCAAGAGTCCTACAAGTCGGCCGATGTCGACATGGTGGCGCGCGCCTTGCGCGAAGAACAGGTGGAGGCCGAGCGCATCCTGCTGGCCACCCAGTCGGCGCTGGACGAAGACAGCGGCCTGCTCGACGAGGCCGAGCGCGTCAGCGTGGATGCGCTGATGCAGCGCGTGCGCGAGGCCATCGCCCAGTCGCAGGCCGGTACGCTGGACCACGGCGGCGTCAAAGCCGCCGTCGAAGCGCTGGCCAACGGCACCGAAGAATTCGCATCGCGCCGCATGGACCGCAGCGTGCGCAGCGCACTGGCCGGCAAGACGCTGGACCAGGTCGTATAAGCGGCGCGTAACAAGCGACTCGTATCAACCAATATCAGAGGTATCAAGTGCCACAAATCGTATTCCTGCCACACGCAAAACTCTGCCCGGACGGCGCCGTCATCGACGCTCCGGCCGGCAAAACGCTGTGCGACATCATGCTCGAAAATGACATCCACATCGAGCACGCCTGCGAGAAGTCCTGCGCCTGCACCACCTGCCACGTGCTGGTGCGTGAAGGCTTCAACTCGCTCAACGAAGCGAACGACACCGAAGAAGACCTGCTGGACAAAGCCTGGGGTCTGGAAGCGGTATCGCGCCTGTCCTGCCAGGCCGTCGTGGCCGACCAGGATCTGGTGGTCGAAATTCCGAAGTACACGATCAATCATGCCAGCGAGGGCGGTCACTGAGACCGTAGCAGCCATGAAATGGAGTGACATCAATACCATCGCCGAAGCCTTGTACGACAAGTTTCCCGACATCGATCCGCTGACGATCCGCTTCACCGACCTGCATAACTGGGTGGTGGATCTGGACGGCTTCGACGACGACCATACGCGCGGCGGCGAAAAAGTGCTGGAAGCGATACAGGCGGCGTGGATCGATGAAGCGCGTTAAGCCGGCGGCGAACGCCGCCCCGCTGGCCACCACCACCTCGGTGGCGGCCATGCCCGAAATCCGCGAAGGCCAGTCGGTCGCGCTGCTGCAGGAGCTGCATATCCTCACGCGCGACGGCAAGATGAACCAGGACAGCCGGCGCAAGCTCAAGCAGGTCTATCATCTGTATCAGTTCATCGAGCCTCTGCTCAAGGAAGTGCAGGCCGCAGGCGGCACCGATGCGCGCGGCGTGTCGCTGGTCGACCATGGCGCGGGCAAGTCCTATCTGGGCTTCATACTGTACGACCTGTTCTTCAAGTCGCTCAACGATGGCTCGCATATCTACGGCATCGAAACGCGCGAAGAGCTGGTCGCCAAATCGCAGGAGCTGGCCAGGAAATTCAACTTCCCCGGCATGTCCTTCCTGCCGCTGTCGGTGGCCGAATCGACCGAGTCGAAGCTGCTGCCGGAGCAGGTCGATGTGGTCACCGCGCTGCACGCATGTAACACCGCGACCGACGACGCGATCCATTTCGCGCTGAAGAAAAAAGCCAGGTACATGGTGCTGGTGCCTTGCTGCCAGGCCGAGGTGGCTTCGGTGCTGAAGAAGAACAAGGCCAAGTCCCTGGCCGGGAATGTGCTGACCGAACTGTGGCGCCATCCGCTGCATACGCGCGAGTTCGGCAGCCAGATCACCAATGTGCTGCGCTGCCTGCAGCTGGAAGCGCATGGCTATCAGGTCAATGTGACGGAGTTGGTGGGCTGGGAACACTCGATGAAAAACGAGTTGATCATCGCGACCTATAAAAACCTGCCGCGCCAGCGTCCAACCGCGCGCCTGCGCGAAGTGCTGGAAACGCTGGGCCTGGAAGAAATGGGGCAGCGCTTCTTTACTGAACAAGTAGCTATCGCTGCACAAACCACGGAGCAGCCAGCATGAGCGACGATTCCATTTTCGACCTGTCGGTGCGGCTGGCCAAGCGCATCGCGGAAACCCGGCCGTGCTCGCGCCGCGAAGCGGAGCAGTATATTGAAGGCGGCTGGGTCACGGTCGATGGTGTGATCGTCGAGGAAGCCGGCGCGCGCGTCTCGCCCGGCCAGGTCATCGAGATCGCGGCCGATGCGACCTTGCTGGAAATCCTGCCGGTGACGATTCTGTTCAACAAGCCGGCTGGCAGTAATGGCGGCGATGGTGTCGAAGGCGAGCCAGCTGTGAATCTGCTGAACGCCGATTCGCTGACAGCCAGCGCACGCGGGCAGCGCTTCCTGAAGCGCCATGTGAATAATCTGACGCTGACCAATGTGCTCGATACCAAGGCCAGCGGCCTGATGATCTACACCCAGGACTTCCGGGTGACGCGCAAGCTGGTTGACGATGCTGCGAAGGTGGAGCAGGAGCTGATCGTGGAAGTGGCGGGGGATATTGCCGAAGGCGGTCTGGCGCGGCTGAACCATGGCCTGAATTTCCGTGGCAAGCCACTGCCGCCGATCAAGGTCAGCTGGCAGAATGAAACGAAACTGCGCTTTGCGCTGAAGGGCGTGCTGTCGGGGCAGATCGAGTTTATGTGCAAGCAGGTGGGCTTGAGTGTGGTGGCGATGAAGCGTATCCGCATTGGACGTATCGCCATGTCCAGCTTGCCGGTAGGCGAGTGGCGCTACCTGCTGGATCACGAGAAGTTCTAAGGTTGAGTGGTGTTGACGTTAACGCCAAGGCGCCGCCGGCCTTCTTAAAACCCACGGCAAAGAGCCGGGGTACGACCCGCCGGGTCGTACCCCAGGGTTGCGCAGTGGGTTTTTAGGGTTACGCCGTGAGTTTTTTCAAAAGCCGCTGACCAGCGACCAGAAATCAACGACCTAGAACCCACAACCATAAATCAAGCCGCAGCTTCGCCTGCGGCTTTTGCTTTCTTGGCCGGCTTGGGCAGTTGCACCAGCCGCGTGCCCGCCATCCGGTCATGCAGGAACTGCCGATCCTTGTTGAAGAAGGCCGTTGCGGCCCAGCACAGGATACCGATACCAACCGCGCCAAGTGCGCGCCATCTGCCCAGACCCAGCGCATAGTCAGCCAGCAGCGCCGGCAAGACCCACAACCAGCACAGCAGATAGCGCACTGCAGCAGCCTGCAACGACAGGCGCGCACCATTCGGCATCTGCACCTGGATACGCCAGGTGCGCATGGCCAGGGTCTGGCCCTCGCGGCTCCACTGGTGGATGAAATAAGCACCCAGCACCAGGAAGGCCAGCGCCTGGCGCATATGCTCGACCACCTTGGTATGGCTGGACTGAGTCGCGACTTCAAAGATCAGGAAAGGCAGGAACAGCACGGCAAAGCCGAGCAGGCATTCGTACACCATGGAGATCAGACGGCGGGCCACGGTCGGCGCGACGCGGATGAAGCTGTCGCCGTTCGCGGCTGCGCTGCCCGATGTCGCTTCGGCGCCAATGCCGCCGCTATTGTTGCCGGACTTGCCGGACTTGCCGGACTTGACGCCGCTGGCGGAACCGCCCGCGCCGCGTCCTGTGGATTTGGCTTGCGGGCGCGGCTGCTTATTTGACATTGGCGGGAGCGGGTGGGGTGGGGGCGGCAGCAGCCGGGACCGTCGTTACAGCGGCGGCGGCAGGCACGGCGGCGGCAGGCGCTGGCACGGTGCCCGTCGGCGCAGCGGCTGCCGGAGCAGTCCCCGGTCCCGTTGGAACGGGCGTGACATTGCTGGCGGCAGGCGCGCTGGCCGGCAGTGGCATCAGCACCGGCGTCGGGTTGCGGACCGCGCTGGTGGGCGGCACGATAGGGGCCACCGTCTTGACCTTGCTTTGTGCCGGGGTCGGCAGATTGGCCACCTGCTTCTTCATGGCGGCCTCGGCGGCGAGCTTCTTCTTTTCCTCTTCCGGCAACTGCTGGTATTGATCCCATTGCGCCGATTTCTGGCCGGAACCGATCTTTTGGCTGCGCGCAAAGTTCTGGCGCACCACGCGCCGTTCTTCCGGCGTCATCCTGATCCACTCGCGCATGCGTTCCTGCACCCGGGCTTGCTCGTCCGGATTCATCGACGAGTAACGGTTGGCGATTTCCAGCCATTTCTGCTTGCGCAGCGGTTCCAGCTTGTCCCACTCGCCGGTCAGCGGCTGCAGGGCTTGCTGCTGGGCTGGCGTCAGATCTTTCCACAGGGGTTTTTCAGGCGATTTGGCGCTGGCATGCTTGCCGCCCGCTGCGCCGGGCTTGCTCGTGGCAACGCCGGCGCTGGCGCCGACGGCAGCCGCCGCGGCAGGGGCTGCCGGCGCGGGCGTGGACCGGGTCGCGCTGATCCAGCCGGCGCCCGCGGCGACCACTGCTGCAAGCGCTAGCACCACCAGGCCGAGTTTGGTCCGACCGTTGAAACGGGTCATCCTTATTGCTCGCTTTGTGTCAGGTAGGCGTTGAAACCGTGATCCAGATAGGCCGACAGCGGCAATTCATCGGACAGCACGGCGGCATCCAGTTCGGCCAGCTCGGCGATGCGCTGCTGCTGCTCGTACTGATAGATACCGCTCAGGCCGGCGACCAGCGCGAACAGGGGCACGGCCACGCTCATGCGGCCCAGCCAGGAGAAGGGCTGCGAGAAGAAACCACCGGACTGGCCGGCGCGGCCAGTGTTCAGCGCCAGTTGCTGCACGCGCACAGGGGCATCGGCCTTTTTGCGGGCCATGGCCGCCTTGCGCGCGGCCGCCAGACGGTCGGTCGTTGAGGCGGGCAGCGTATCGAGCTGGTCGTTGAGCGCGTGGCGCACCTTGTAGGCAAAATTGAGGTCGTCGGTGTTCATAGTGTTATTCCCTTGGCTTTCAGCGTCTCGGCGAGCGCGTGCGTTGCACGTGAGCAATGCGTTTTCACACTGCCTTCGGAGCAACCCATTGCTTCGGCCGTTTCGGCCACGTCCATGTCTTGCCAGTAACGCATGAGGAAGGCTTCTCGTTGACGCGCGGGCAGCTTTTGCACCGCTTGGTCGATCAACTCCAGCGTTTGCTGGCGCTCGACCTTGTCCGCGCTCGACTCGGACGCTTCCGTTCCCTGTTCCGCCTCGTAGGATTCGAGTATATCAAAGTCCTCATGGTCGTTATTCGCCGGGGCCATGCCGGAGAACAGGCTAACCCAGGTGTTACGGACCTTTTCCCTGCGGAAATAATCTAGGATGGTGGTCTGGAGGATGCGCTGGAACAGCATCGGCAGTTCGGCGGCCGGCTTGTCGCCGTATTTTTCGGCGAGCTTGATCATCGCGTCCTGCACGATGTCCAGGGCCGATTCATCCTTGCGCACCGCGTAGACGGCCTGTTTGAAGGCGCGCCGCTCGACGTTTTCGAGAAAGTCGGAGAGTTCTTTGTCTGTTGCCATGCGTGGAGGAACGTACTGCCGGAGGCTGCGGTTAAAAGAGCCGTAAGCGGCCAGGAGGTCGAACTGGAGGTGATTGCCAAGTTGAGCGCATGCTAGCAAAAATTGGCCATTTCTGCATGGTTTTCATGCTCAGGCGCACCACTTTGGCCCGTTTTGTGTAATTTCACTTGCCGAAATGGCCCAGCCGTAGTACCGTATGGAACGCTTTGAACACCCCGAAGCTCTATGGTCATGTCGCAGCAGGCACACAACGCCGCTTTCGGCACGACGCGCTCTCAATATATGTAGGCAGTTTGCTCTAACCCGCGCCACAAGCGCGAGAGGTACGCACAACCGCTACAGAATAATCCAGCCAAACGAGTTTGCGTTTAGCGACGCTTTGTACGCTATCTATGGGTAGCGGAAGAGGTGGCGTGACCGCATAAAAAAGGGAAGCAGGGGCAACTGTAGTCGTAGGCGAACTTCGCTAGGAAAGAGCATCCGATCAATCTCCAATGGACCTTGAAAGGAATGTTTTATGAATACCGAAGCAGCAGGTCAAATCACGGGCGCGGAAATACTGGTGCGCTGTCTGGCAGAAGAGGGCGTTGAACACGTCTTCGGTTACCCGGGCGGAGCCGTACTGTATATCTACGACGCCATCTTCAAGCAAGACAAATTCCAACACATTCTGGTGCGTCACGAGCAGGCCGCTATCCATGCCGCCGATGCGTACTCGCGCAGCTCGCAAAAGGTTGGTGTAGCGCTGGTCACGTCCGGTCCGGGCGTCACGAATGCGGTCACCGGTCTGTCGACCGCCTATATGGACTCGATTCCCATGGTCGTGATTTCGGGCCAGGTCCCGAGCCACGCCATCGGCCAGGATGCCTTCCAGGAATGCGACACCGTCGGCATCACCCGCCCGGTCGTCAAGCACAACTTCCTCGTCAAGGACGTCAAGGACCTGGCTGAAACCGTCAAGAAAGCCTTCTTTATCGCCCGTACCGGCCGTCCAGGCCCTGTGCTGGTCGATATCCCGAAGGATATCTCGATGCACAAAGCGACTTACTCGTATCCGAAAGAGATCGAGATGCGCTCGTACAAACCGGTCGACAAGGGCCATTCCGGCCAGATCCGCAAAGCCGTGCAGCTGCTGCTGCAAGCTGAACGTCCGATGATCTACACCGGCGGCGGCGTGATCCTGGCCAATGCCGCACCCGAGCTGAACAAGCTGGTCGACAAACTCGGTTTCCCTGTCACCAACACCCTGATGGGTCTGGGCGCCTACCGCGCCTCGAGCGAGCACTTCGTCGGCATGCCTGGCATGCACGGCACTTATGAAGCGAACATGGCGATGCAGCATTGCGACGTCCTGATCGCCATCGGCGCCCGTTTCGACGACCGCGTGATCGGCAACCCGAAACACTTCGCCTCGAACCCGCGCAAGATCATCCACGTGGACATCGATCCATCGTCGATCTCCAAGCGCGTCAAGGTCGATATCCCCATCGTCGGCAACGTCAAGGACGTGCTGATCGAATTCCTGGCCCAGCTCGACGCTTCGGAAGCCAAGCCGAACGCGCCCGCCGTCAAGGATTGGTGGAAACAGATCAATGAATGGCGCGGCCGCGACTGCCTGGTCTATCCAACCTCGGACCTGGTCATCAAGCCGCAATCGGTGGTGCAGAAGGTCTGGGAAGTGACCAAGGGCGATGCCTTTATCACCTCCGACGTGGGCCAGCATCAGATGTGGGCGGCGCAGTACTACCCCTTCGACAAGCCACGCCGCTGGATCAATTCCGGTGGCCTGGGCACGATGGGCGTGGGCCTGCCGTACGCCATGGGCGTGCAGATGGCTAACCCGGACGCGACCGTCGCCTGCATCACCGGCGAAGGTTCGATCCAGATGTGTATTCAGGAACTCGCGACCTGCAAGCAATACCATCTGACGCCGAAGATCATCATGCTCAACAACCGCTTCCTCGGCATGGTTCGCCAGTGGCAGCAGATCGACTACGGTTCGCGCTACTCCGAGTCCTATATGGATTCGCTGCCGAACTTCGAGAAACTGGCCGAGGCCTATGGCCACGTCGGCATGCGCATCGAAAAACCGGGCGACGTCGATGGCGCCGTGCGCGAAGCGTTTGGCATGAAGGACAAACTGGTCTTCATGAACTTTATTACCGATCAATCGGAAAACGTATGGCCGATGGTGAAAGCGGGCAAAGGGCTCTCTGAAATGCTGTTGGGTTCGGAGGACTTATAAGATGCGACACATTATCTCTGTACTGCTGGAAAACGAAGCCGGCGCGCTGTCCCGTGTGGTTGGCCTGTTCTCGGCCCGCGGCTACAACATTGAAACGCTGACCGTTGCCCCGACCGAAGATCCGACGCTGTCGCGCATGACCATCGTCACCACCGGTTCCGACGACATCATCGAACAGATCACCAAGCATCTGAATCGCCTGATCGAAGTGGTGAAAGTGGTGGACCTGACCGAAGGCGCCCACATCGAACGTGAGCTGATGCTCATCAAGGTGCGCGCGGTCGGCAAGGAACGCGAAGAAATGAAGCGCACCGCCGACATCTTCCGCGGCCGCATCATCGACGTGACCGAGAAGACCTACACCATCGAGCTGACCGGCAACAAGGGCAAGCTCGACGCCTTCATCGATTCGATCGACCGCGCGTCGATTCTCGAGACTGTGCGTACCGGTGGTTCGGGTATCGGCCGCGGCGAGCGCATCCTCAAAGTTTAATAATTAGTACGTTTGTTTCATCGGTACGCCCAAAAACGTACTAGTTCTCACACAATATAAATAGGAATTATCATGAAAGTTTTCTACGACAAAGACGCCGACATCTCCCTGATCAAGGGTAAAAACGTTGCCATCATCGGCTACGGTTCGCAGGGCCATGCGCACGCGCAAAACCTGAGCGACTCCGGCTGCAACGTGACCGTTGGTCTGCGTAAAGGTGGTTCGTCGTGGTCCAAGGTTGAGAAAGCCGGCCTGAAAGTAGCGGAAGTAAACGACGCGGTCAAAGCCGCCGACGTCATCATGGTGTTGCTGCCGGACGAGAACATCGCCCAGGTCTACAACGAAAACATCGCACCACACGCCAAGCAAGGCGCCGTGCTGGCCTTCGCCCACGGCTTCAATGTGCACTACGGTCAAGTCGTGCCACGCGCCGACCTGGACGTGATCATGGTCGCTCCTAAAGCACCTGGCCACACCGTGCGCGCAACCTACACCCAGGGCGGCGGCGTGCCTCACCTGATCGCTGTGTACCAGGACAAGTCCGGCCTGGCCCGCGACATCGCTCTGTCCTACGCTTCGGCCAATGGCGGCGGCCGTGCCGGTATCATCGAAACCAACTTCCGCGAAGAAACCGAAACCGATCTGTTCGGTGAGCAGGCTGTTCTGTGCGGCGGCGCCGTTGAACTGATCAAGGCCGGTTTCGAAACCCTGACCGAAGCTGGTTACGCTCCGGAAATGGCTTACTTCGAGTGCCTGCACGAACTGAAACTGATCGTCGACCTGATCTATGAAGGCGGTATCGCCAACATGAACTACTCGATCTCGAACAACGCTGAATACGGCGAATACGTGACCGGCCCTAAAGTCGTCACCTCGGCGACCAAAGATGCGATGCGTCAGTGCCTGAAAGACATCCAGACCGGCGAATACGCCAAGTCCTTCATCCTGGAAAACAAGGCCGGCGCACCGACCCTGATCTCCCGTCGCCGCCTGACCGCTGAGCATCCAATCGAAGAAGTCGGCGCAAAACTGCGCGCCATGATGCCTTGGATCGCCAAGAACAAGATGGTCGACCAGTCGAAGAACTAAAAACCGAGTTGCCGCGCCGCCTATCCCCGGGTCGTCAGGGGAGGGCGGCCGGTCCTGGGTTGAAAACGCGCCTGTTACAAACGCTCACCTTGTCGTACAGAACTTGTCTGTAAAATAAGGTAAAGTATTTGCTACCGCCAGTTCTGCTGGTGTTGCGCACAAATGGGGCCTTGCGCCCCATTTTGCATTTTCAACTTTGGAGAAACGTCTATGACCCGCATGCACACCCTTGCCGCCGCCGCCATCGTTGCGCTCGCCGCGCACGCCGCCCAGGCGGATACCCTGCCCACTTCCGGCACCCTCGTTGTCGTGCCCGCCTTTGGCGAAGTCAAGCAGGTCAACGACCAGGCCACCGCCACCCTGGCGATCGAAGAGCAGGACAAGGACAAGGCCGCCGCCGCTTCGCGCGTCAACCTGAAAATGAAGCAGGGCGCCGAGATCGTCAAACGCGAAGATCCGGGCGCCGTCCTGAAAACCCAGGGCTACTATACTTATCCCGTGTATCCGGAAGACCGTCCGGTCGCGCCTGGCGCCGTCGCCAAGATGCGCGTGCCGACCGCCTGGCGCGTGGGCCAGTATCTGCAGGTGACCACCACCAATCTGGACAAGCTGCCCAAGACCGTGGCCGCCGCCCAGCGCATCCTGACCCTGAACAGCCTGAATTTCGGCCTGTCGCCGGAAGCGACCCGCAAGCTCGACGACCAGCGCATCGCCGCCACGTACAAGAACCTGAACGAGCGCATCGCCTCGATCGCCAAGGCCATGGGGCGCAATCTGAGCGATGCCGTGCTCGACACGGTGGACTTCGAAGGTTCGGGCAATTATGCCCAGCGCGAAGGCGGCGCGATGGCCGCGCCGATGATGATGCGTTCGGCCAAGTCCATGGATGCCGCGCCGGTGGAAGAGCCCAGCTTCGAGCCGGGCGAGACCACCTTGCAGATGCATTTGGTGGGCAAGGTCAAGTTCCGTTAAGCAGGTAAATTTCGCCGCCAAGTGCCGGGGGTGCGCATAAAGGTGCCGCAACGCGTTGTTAGAACCCACGGCAAAGAGCCGGGGCTTCTGCATGGAGGTGCCGCAACGCGTTGTTAGAACCCACGGCAAAGAGCCGGGGTCTGACCCGCCGGGTCAGACCCCAGGGGTGCGCCATGGGTTTTAGGCAGAAGCCGGCGGCCCGCTGGCGATGATGTTAGTCCGCGGCCTTGACGCTGTTGGCATTGACCCACAGCGATCATCAGCGACCTTTTTTGTTGCCTCCTCCTCTATAATGATGGCGCAGCATGACTCATGATTAGAAATGGAACCCCATGGCAAAATTCCCCCGTCGCAGAGCCAAGACCATCGCCGCCACCGGCGTCAAGGCGCCCAAGGCTTCGCGCTTCGCCCGTTTCGCGCGCCAGCCGGCCGCCGATGGCGACAAGCCGCGCCGGCGCGGAATCTATCTGCTGCCGAACGCTTTCACGACGGCGGCGCTGTTTTGCGGCTTCTATGCCATCGTCATGGCGATGAACCAGAAATTCGAACACGCGGCCTGGGCGATCTTCATCGCCATGGTGCTCGACGGCCTCGACGGCCGCATCGCCCGCCTGACCAATACCCAGAGTGAATTCGGCGCCCAGTACGACAGCCTGTCGGACATGGTGTCCTTCGGCGCCGCGCCGGCGCTGGTGATCTACGAATGGTCGCTGCGCGGCCTGGGCAAGCTGGGCTGGATCGCCGCCTTCGTCTACTGCGCCGGCGGCGCGCTGCGCCTGGCCCGTTTCAACACGAATATCGAAGTGGTCGACAAGCGCTTCTTCCAGGGCCTGCCCAGCCCGGCTGCGGCGGCGCTGGTCGCGGGCTTCATCCTGCTGATGGACGACCTGCAGGTGTCCGGCATCCAGCTGCCCTGGGTATCCTGGGCGATCGCCCTGTTCGCCGGCCTGACCATGGTCACCAATGTGCCCTTCTACAGTTTCAAGGACGTCAATTTCCGCAAGTCGGTGCCGTTTATCGCGGTGTTCCTGATCGCGCTGGCGTTTGCGCTGGTGTCCATCGATCCGCCCAAGGTGCTGTTCCCGATCTTTATCGCCTACGGCCTGTCGGGCTATCTGGTGTATTTCTGGCGCATGGCCAAGGGCAAGCCGGTGAGCATCATCCAGACCGATAGCGACCCGGTCGACCCGAGCGAGCGCCGCTGAGCCCGGCAGGCGGCCGTTCCCTATCATTTTTCCCAGCCGAGCAGTGTGAGTTTTGAGCCACGGAGCCATCATGAGTAACGCATCGAATCGCCTGATCATCTTTGACACCACCCTGCGCGATGGCGAGCAATCGCCCGGCGCCTCGATGACGCGCGACGAGAAGCTGCGCATCGCCAAGCAGCTCGAGCGCCTGCGCGTGGATGTGATCGAGGCCGGCTTCGCCGCCGCTTCCCAGGGCGATTTCGAATCGATCAAGGCGATCGCCAGCGTGGTGCGCGAGTCCACCATCTGCTCGCTGTCGCGCGCCAATGACCGCGACATCGCACGCGCGGCCGAGGCGCTGGCCCCGGCCGAACGCAAGCGCATCCACACCTTCATCGCCACCTCGCCGCTGCACATGGAAATGAAGCTGCGCATGCTGCCCGAGCAGGTGCTGACGCAGGCGAAGAACGCGGTGCGCTTCGCGCGCCAGTTCACCGACGATATCGAGTTCAGCCCGGAGGACGGCAGCCGCTCGGACGAAGATTTCCTGTGCCGCGTGCTCGAAGGCGTGATCGCCGAGGGCGCCACCACCATCAACTTCCCCGACACGGTCGGCTATGCCGTGCCGGAAATCTTCGGTGAAACCATCCGCCGCCTGCGCGAACGCATTCCGAATTCCGACAAGGCGATCTGGTCGGTGCACTGCCATAACGACCTGGGACTGGCCGTGGCCAATTCGCTGGCCGGCGTCATGATAGGCGGCGCGCGCCAGATCGAATGCACCATCAATGGCCTGGGCGAGCGCGCCGGCAATACCGCGCTGGAAGAAGTGGTGATGGCGCTGCGCACCCGTTCCGGCTACTACAATCTGGACGTGGGCATCGACACCACCCAGATCGTGGCGGCGTCCAAGATGGTGTCGCAGATCACCGGTTTCGCGGTGCAGCCGAACAAGGCCGTGGTCGGCGCGAACGCTTTCGCGCATGCCTCCGGCATTCACCAGGACGGCATCCTGAAGGCGCGCGAAACCTACGAGATCATGCGTGCCGAAGACGTGGGCTGGACCGCCAACAAGATCGTGCTGGGCAAGCTGTCGGGCCGCAACGCCTTCAAGCAGCGCCTGCAGGAACTGGGCATCGCGCTCGATTCCGAGGCGGAGATCAATGCCGCCTTCGGCCGCTTCAAGGAACTGGCCGACCGCAAGTCCGAGATCTTCGATGAAGACATCATGGCCCTGGTGTCGGACGAGCAGCAGTCGCAGGAAAGCGAGTACTACCGCTTCGTGTCGCTGTCGCAGCGCTCGGAAACGGGCGAGGTGCCGACGGCCACCGTGGTGTTCTCGATCGACGGCCAGGAACGCAGCTGCGAAGGCCGCGGCGACGGGCCGGTCGACGCGACCGTCAATGCGATTGAAAGCGCGGCCGCCAGCGGCGCCGAACTGGTGCTGTTCTCGGTCAACGCGATCAGCACCGGCACCCAGTCGCAGGGCGAAGTGACGATGCGCCTGTCCAAGGAAGGCCGCATCGTCAATGGCGTGGGCGCCGATCCGGACATCATCGTCGCCTCGGCCAAGGCCTACATCTCGGCGCTGAACAAGCTGCACTCGAAGATCGAAAAGGTCAACCCGCAGAACTGAGTGGCAGCAGATCGTACTGGAAGCAAAAAAGCCGCCGGATCGTCAGATCCGGCGGCTTTTTACGTTGGCAGGGCTAGCCTGCCTGCTACTTAGGCTTGCTTGCGGCGACGGGCCAGGAAGGCCATGATGCCCAGGCCGGCCAGCATCATGCCGTAGGTTTCTGGTTCCGGTACCGGAGCGGCCATGGTGAAGACCACGCGATCGTAGTCGGTGGAATCGTTCAGCCAGTAGTGGGTGCCACTGCGCCAGCCACCGTTCATATAGCTTGGCGCGGCGTCATAACCACCGCTGGTATGCCAGCTCAGGCGGGTCGAGCCGTCGTCCGTGTAGTCCGGGTTCAGGTCCGAGGCAACAGTGTCGGCGGAGTTTTGGGTGATGCTCAGGCCCAGGCCGGCGAAGCCCATCGAGCCGCCGTTGTAGTACCACTCGGAGCCGTTGGAGGCGTGCGTGGTGTTGTAGGCGGTGTAGGTTTGCAGTTCGGCCAGGGTGGTGGCGGCGGCCAGTTCGATGATGTCGGTGCCATGGACGCGCGAACCGATCATGACCAGATCGTTGGCGCCGATGCCGGCGAACAGATTGTCGATCGTATCGCTGCTGCCGTAGGAGTTCTGATAGTTCAGGGACCAGCCCCACGAGCCGGTCACATCGGCGAAAGACAGATTGTTTTGCACGCCGACCGGCACCACGGCGGCTTGGGCCGCAGCGAAGGCGAGGGTGGTCGAGACTGCCAGAATCAGTTGTTTCAGTTTCATTGTTATTCCAGTTTAAATTATGTTTATTATGGGAAAATCCAGCGCCTGTGAGCGGTGATTGGCAGGCTCGTGCGGACAATTTCTATTGTTTCATCCATTATCGTCCAAGCATGTGTATTCTGTATCGAAAGTTGCAAAATGTAAATTATTTTTCCTAAGTTTGTTGTTTGTTTTCCTAGTGGAAACTTAGCGTATTACGGTCCCCAGCGGCGCTTTTCATCGCGTTCGGGATCGGGGCCGTTCATCATCATCCTGACCACGCCGTCGTGGTCGAAGTGCACATGCATCATCGAATCCCAGACATCGGCCTCCTTGTAGCGGTAGGACCAGACTTCCAGCTTGGGCAGCGACAGATACATGGTTTCGGCGGGGCGGCCGAACTTGCGCAGGATGCTGGCCTTGCTGTCGCTGCCGACCTTGACGGTGGCGAAGTTGTCACTTGTGAGCACCTGCCGGTAGTTGCGCAGGCGATGGTCCGGGCCCAGCCTGGCCATATAGCTGAACTGGCTCAGGCCGCCCCAGGCGTACTCGAGCAGGGTGTCGGCGCCGTCGGCATAGCGCGCCGTCGGCTGGCCCAGTCTTGCCAGCACGGCCTGCTCGCTGTCGCCGGGCTGGGGTGGCGGGGCGAACAGTGTCGCGCAGCCGGCCAGCAGCCAGGCCAGCGGGGTGAAAAGAATCGCTTGCTTCATCTGCGTGCTCCGGTGCATGGGCGAGGGCTGGCGCAGCGCCGCGGCGCGCCACCTGGCCATTATGCTTGCCGCGGCCATGTGGCGCGCGCACCGCAGATGAAAACAGCCGCCGGTTCCTTGGGAACGGGCGGCTGTCGGTGCTGACGGCGGGGCCTGGCCCGCCTAGGGATTAGGCTGCCTGGCGGCGCCGTGCCAGGAAGGCCAGGATGCCCAGGCCGGCGATCATCATGCCGTAGGTTTCCGGTTCAGGCACGGGGGCCATGAACACCACGCGGTCGTAATCGGTGGAATCGTTCAGCCAGACGTTGGTGCCGCTGCGCCAGCCGCCGATCACCATGGTCGGTACGTTTTGCGGGCCGGACTGGTCGGTGTGCCAGCTCAGGCGGCTCAAGCCGTCGTCAGGATAGGAGCCGGTGTAGGAGGAGCTGGTGACGTCGGCCGAGGTCTGGTAAATCGTCAGCCCGAGGCCGGCGAAGCCCATCGACCAGCCGTTGTAATACCATTCGCTGCCGTTGGCGGCATGGGTCTGGTCCTGGCCGGTATAGGTCTGGATGTCCGCCAGGGTGGCGGCGGCGGCCACTTCAATGACGTCGGTGCCATGGATGCGCGAACCGATCATCACCATATCGCCCGCGCCGATGCCGGCGAAGACATTTGCCAGCGAATCGGTGCTGCCGTAGGAATTCTGGTAGGTCAGGGTCCAGCCCATGACGCCGGTGACATCGGCGAACGACAGGTTGTTCTGGACACCGACAGGAACGACGGCTGCCTGGGCGGCGCCGAAGGCCACAGTGGCCGACATGGCCAGTGCTAGTTGAGTGAGTTTCATGGTTGTCTATCCTGTTTGAATTATGTTTTGGATACATCAACAATGCGCGGAGTGATGCAGGTGCTGGGCCGGATAGGCTGTTCTGCAAGGCTGCCCGCCGCGCTCGGTCCTCGAACCTGGCAGCCCTCACTGACAATTCTCAAACGAACTTTAAATTGTCCTCAAGGCATAAAGATTTTGCATCTCTAATTGCAAATAGTAAATACATATTTGCTATCCTGTTGCTTGTTTTCCGCATGGAAACTATGACTTGAGGGCGCACGATAGCGCTGTTTACCAGTGCACATGCACGCAGGAAAGATTGCTGATACAATAAGCTTCTGTTGCAGGCATCACCGCCGTTTCACTGTATTGGCAAGAAAAGTGGACTGGACGGAATACAGGCGACGAATTTTCCGCTATACTCGCGGGTCTGGTCCTTGGATCAGTTTTTTTTGAAGTTCACGGTGTGCAGGGTTCAGACTCCGCGCACCGCATGTTAAAGGTAAATAATCATGACCGTAGAAAACATCAACAAAGCCGCGATCATCGCGGACAACGCCCGTGGTCAAAACGACACCGGCTCGCCAGAAGTTCAAGTTGCGCTGCTGACCGCACGTATCAACGAATTGAACGGCCACTTCAAAGCACACAGCAAGGATCACCACTCGCGCCGCGGCCTGATCATGATGGTCAACCGTCGTAAGAGCCTGCTGTCCTACCTGAAGGGCAAAGACGCTACCCGTTATCGCGATCTGATCGCTAAACTCGGTCTGCGTAAGTAATATTTGCGTCACCCGGTTTAAACAGAAATGCCTGCGCCAGTTCGCTGACGCGGGCATTTTGTCATTTTCCGGGCGAAAAATTGCTAAGTGGAATCCGCTCTTAGCGATGCGGCATGGAATTCCCTGAAGCCTGACAAGCTTCGGAAATACAGCAGTACCTGTAGTGGCTGGTGAAACAGCAGTAAAAGTAGTAAAGGCGGGGAATTACAAGAGACGCCGCCTGTGGTGAGGTGAACGACAGCCCCTGAAAATCTGTCGGCAAATAGAAAGGGAATAACCCATGTTTAATAAAGTTACCAAAACCTTCCAGTACGGTCAGCACCAAGTGACCCTGGAAACGGGCGAAATCGCACGTCAGGCCTCCGGCGCAGTGCTGGTATCGATCGAAGATACCGTCGTCCTGGCGACCGTGGTTGCGCGTAAAGACGCGAAACCAGGTCAGGACTTCTTCCCGCTGACCGTCGACTACGTTGAAAAAACCTATGCTGCCGGTAAAATCCCGGGCGGTTTCTTCAAGCGCGAAGGCCGTCCTTCGGAAAAAGAAACACTGACTTCCCGTCTGATCGACCGTCCTATCCGTCCGCTGTTCCCGGAAGGCTACCTGAATGAAGTGCAGATCATCATTCACGTGCTGTCGGTCAACCCAGAGATCGACCCAGACATCGCCGCCATGATCGGCGCATCGGCCGCCCTGTGCGTGTCGGGCGTGCCATTCAACGGCCCGATCGGCGCCGCGCGCGTCGGTTACGCCAATGGCCAGTACATCCTGAACCCAACCGTCGCCCAGCTGAAAACCTCGGAAATGGACCTGGTTGTCGCCGGTACCGAAACCGCTGTGCTGATGGTCGAATCCGAAGCCAAGCAACTGTCCGAAGAAATCATGCTCGGCGCCGTTGTGTTCGGCCACGACCAGATGAAAGTCGTCATCGACGCGATCCATGAACTGGTACGCGACGGCGGCAAGCCTGAAATCGTCTGGACCGCGCCAGCGAAAAACGAAGTGCTGATCGGCCGTGTGGCCCATTTCGCCAACGCGAAAATCAACGAAGCCTACCAGACCAAAGACAAGCAAGAGCGTACCGCCAAGCTGAAGGCCGCCACCAGCGAAGTGCTGGCCGACCTGTCCGCTGAAGCCGCCGCTGCTGGCGCCGCGCCAGTCGACGCTGCTGAAGTCAACAACATCCTGTTCGACATCGAAGCCAAGGTTGTGCGTTCGCAGATCCTGGACGGCGAGCCACGTATCGACGGCCGCGACACCCGCACCGTGCGTCCGATCTCGATCCGCACCTCGGTGCTGCCACGCACCCACGGTTCGGCCCTGTTCACCCGCGGCGAAACCCAGGCGCTGGTTGTAGCGACCCTGGGCACCGCGCGTGACAGCCAGAAGATCGATGCGCTGATGGGCGAGTTCACCGACTCCTTCATGCTGCATTACAACATGCCTCCGTTCGCCACCGGCGAAACCGGCCGCGTTGGTACCCCGAAACGCCGCGAAATCGGCCACGGCCGTCTGGCCAAGCGCGCGCTGATCGCCGCACTGCCGGCACCGGAAGAGTTCAGCTACTCCGTGCGTCTGGTGTCGGAAATCACCGAGTCGAACGGCTCCTCGTCGATGGCTTCGGTCTGCGGCGGCTGCCTGGCACTGATGGACGCCGGCGTGCCAATGAAAGAGCACGTCGCCGGTATCGCGATGGGCCTGATCAAGGAAGGCGGCAAGTTCGCTGTGCTGTCCGACATCCTGGGCGATGAAGATCACCTGGGCGATATGGACTTCAAGGTCGCCGGTACCCGCAACGGTATCACCGCGCTGCAGATGGACATCAAGATCATGGGCATCACCAAGGAAATCATGCAAGTGGCACTGGCGCAAGCCAAAGAAGGCCGCGAGCACATCCTGGGCGAAATGCAAAAAGCCATGCCGCACGTGAAGACCGAACTGTCGGACTTCGCACCGCGTCTGATCACCATCAAGATCAATCCGGAAAAAATCCGTGACGTGATCGGCAAAGGTGGCGCCGTCATCCGCGCGCTGACCGAAGAGACCGGCACCCAGATCGACATCAGCGACGAAGGCGTGGTCACCATCGCTTCCGTCGACGCTGCCGCCGGCCAGGAAGCCAAACGCCGCATCGAAGAGCTGACCGCATCGGTCGAAGTGGGCAAGACCTACGACGGTACCGTGCTGAAACTGCTGGACTTCGGCGCGATCGTGCAAGTCATGCCAGGTAAAGATGGTCTGCTGCACATCTCCCAGATCGCCAACGAGCGCGTCAACGCCGTGGCCGACTACCTGAAAGAAGGCCAGCAAGTGCGCGTCAAGGTTCTGGAAACCGACGACCGCGGCCGTCTGAAGCTGTCGATGAAAGCTGCCGCTGAAGAAGGCGCAGCCGCTGCTGCTCAGTAATACCTTTAGCTCCGGCTAAACGAAACCGCCAGCGCGCAAGCCTGGCGGTTTTTTTATTGTAGCTAGCGGGCCGCTGGCATGCTTGGAAAC
>JABTBR010000057.1 GCA_013284265.1 Oxalobacteraceae bacterium
TGTTCGAGTTGAAGACGTCTGATGTCCATATGATCGCTCCCAATCGTTTTATGCTAATCTAATTTGATTGATTATGGACGATAATTTAAACATGTATTGATCAATCATAATCGATCACTAAATCGTAATTCATGAACTACGAGTGAGAACAAAAAAGGGGAAGGCATCGCTGCCTTCCCCCATTGAACTGCTAACTTACTTCAGTTTTATGGCAATGCCACCGGCAGGTCCGGATACTCGTCCGCCAGCGCGTAGCGGGTGCCGTTGACGGTGATCGCGTAAGCCGACGGGCCGGCGATCGGCAGGCGGTAGTTCAAGGTGATCGCCACCGAGGCGCCCGGGGTCAGCGACTGCCAGCTTGGCAGCGTGAACTGGGCGTGGTTGAAGTTGGCCTTGAAGCCGCCAATATTGTTCGGCCCGCTATACCCCGCCTTGGTCACTTTCAAGCCCACACCGCTCTGGTCGCTCATGTCGGCCGGGGCGGATACGGAGTAGTCGAACTCGACAATCGAACCGCCCGGAATGGTGGTGGCCGAATTATTGGTCACCGTCATGATCGGATTGATCGGGTAGTTGCTGTCGCCCAGCTTCCAGCCACCGAGCACGATACTGACCTTGGCGCTGCTGGCTGGCAAGGTGCTTTCGGCGCGCTGGTTGCCGTAAGGACCGGCGGTGCTGAAGGTGTTGTAGATGCTGGTGGTCAGGGTGTTGCCCATGAAGTATTCACCCTTGCCGCCGTTCTTGCCAGCGTTCCAGGCATAGTCGCCCGCCAGTTCCCAGATCATGATGCCGCCGATGTTGTTGTCGACGATGTACTGGGCCTTGGTGGCCATCGATTGTGCCGTCTCGGTGGAGATGAACACTTTCTTGGTGGCGTTCCACAGCCATGGTGCGGCCATGGTGGCGCTGTAGTTGGCGACGTAGGTACCTGTCAGGGTCTTTTCCGTGATTTTGTACGCGTCCAGATAGTCCGGCACGATGCCTTGCTGCAGGTTCAGCGCGTGCCACAGAGGATTGCCGCCGCCCGGTACCGGCTTGCCGGTGGAGTCGAGGTCGGACCACAGGTTGTCGATGCCGGTCGCGCCGGTGCCGCAGGTTTTCACGCCGGCGCAGGTGACGGTGGAATTGGTCAGGGCGGTGGTGCCCCACAGGCCGTTGGTGCCGCCCGTCACGTCTTTCCAGCCACGGGTGTAGTAAGGCACGCCGATATTGATGCGGCCTGCCTGCAGTGCGCCACGGTAGTAGCGGTAAGCCCAGTCGACGTTCAGGTAGCCGATGTTGGCGTACTGGTAGGCGCTGCCGGCACGCAGTTCGCCGTCGTTGCCGTCGTCATACAGCGGGGCGTTGGGACCGACATACTGGTTCCAGGCGCCATGCAAGTCATACGACATCAGGCTGGCATAGTCCAGGTACTTCAGGCCGGACAGGTTTTCCTCGCCGCGCAGAATCCAGGCGGAAGCGGAACCTGCGATGGTCAGCATGTAGTACTTCTGGTCGGCCACGGCGGCGGTGTCGAGCTTCTGGCGCACGGTTTTCAGCAGCACGTTGTAGCTCGACATCAGGCCAGCCAGACGCGGCTTGGACAGCGTGAAGTCGAGCGGATTGCCGGCCTCGTTGTTGGTGGTCGGATGCTCGTAGTCGACGTCGATACCATCGAAGAAGGTGTACTGGCGCAGCACGGACACCATGGAATCGGCCAGGGTGTTGATGCCGGCCTGGTTCAGGCTGCCATCAGCATTGGTCGTTGCGGTGTAGAAGCCGCCGCTGCCAGCCCAGCCGCCCACGGACAGCATGACCTTGACGCCAGGGTTTTTCTTCTTGTACTGGGCCAGCAGATTGAAGTGGCCTTTGTACGGCAGCGCCGGGTCCATCGCGGCGGCAGGGATGGTCGGCCAGGTCAGGCCGGTATCCGGGTTGTTGGCGCCCGTGCCCAGCAGAACCTTGGAGGTGCTGGTGTCGACCGAGGCGAAGGCGTAGTTGATGTGGGTGACTTTGTCCCATGGAATGTCGCTGACCAGATAGGACGGGCTGCCGTCGCCGCCGGTGCGCCAGCTGGTGAAGTAGCCGACGATGCGGCGCTTCAGGCCATGGGCCAGCACTTCGCGGCCGTTCACGTCGTACACGCCGCAATACGGCACGTTGGTGACGGAGGAGGTCAGGCCGTCTGGACGGCAAGGAACCTTGCTTGGCGTTGGTGTTGGGGTCGGAGTCGGTGTTGGCGTCGGGGTAGGAGTCGGCGTCGGTGTTGGAGTCGGAGTCGGAGTCGGGGTAGGCGTTGGGGTTGGCGTCGGCGTGGTCGCCTGCAATTCCCATGGACCCCATTGTTCGGTGCCAGGAATATTATTCTGGGTCCACCATTTGGCCTTGTAGGTATTGCCCTGATACAGGACGCAATTGCCCGCCGTGTAAATGGCGGTGGCGGTCCAGTCGGGACAGGCGGCCACGGCCACCGAGGCCAGCTGGCTTGGTGTCTTGGTCGTACTGCTGTCGCTGCCTCCGCCGCAAGCCGCCAGAGTGGCGCTGAGCAGGGTCAGTAACAGCCGGTTGCTGTTTACATTCATTTTGTCTCCAGAATTTTTTAAATTGAATGATATGAAATGCGGGCCGTTCAGAAATCGTGATCGGCCGGATAGTTGCTGTAGTAGTCGTTGTCCCAGCGGAAGTTGGTGGCCGAGACGGTGATGCTGATGTCCAGCCCTTCGACAAAATGCCACCAGCCCACCGGCAGGAACAGGATCTCGCCCGGTTCCAGCACGCAGTCGATGACGTTCACTTTCGCCATGGCGGGGAAGCGTTCCAGATCGATCTGGCGGCCGTCTACTTCGCTGAAGCAATGACGCTGGTTGTACACATTGGCCACTTCCCAGGGCGCGATCATGCGGACCTTTTTGCGCCCCACGATCTGGGCCATGAAGTTATTGGTCAGGTCGTGATGGAAGGGGGTGACCGTGCCGGCCGGGCCGAACCAGAAGAAACCCGTATTGCCCGGCTGCGGCTGCAGATACTCCGGCAGCGTCGGCACGTCCTGCCACAGTTCATGCAGGGCGGCGCGGTTGCGCGAATCGTTATTGGCGGTCATGTAGAAGTCGTTGGTGTGGCCGCTGTCGCGCACCATGTCCACATAGTCGCCAAAGCGCATGTCGCGCTTGTGGGCAATGCTGTTTTTTTCGTAGTCGGGATCGGCCGAGCGGCCGTACTGGACTTCCACCATGCGCTCGCCGTAGGCCTGCTTGAAATAATCCAGGCTCCAGCGGGTGCGCGCGGGGCAGTCGTCGAGCATGCCGGTCAGGATCACCGGTGTGTTGCTGCGGTAATGCTGCTGCAGGAAATCCTCACCGGATAGGCGATGGCGCCGCTGCACGCTGGTGTCGCCCAGGCGGCTGAGCTTGGAAGGGATTTCCAGTACCCAGTCGCGCTTGGCCAGACGATTGTGCAGCCGGCGCGCACCTTGCAGATAGGGACTGCGCAGCGCCGCTTCGATTTCGGCCTTGCCGTCCGCGATGCCCGACTTGAGCAGGATCTGGGCCAGGCCTGCGGGGTGGTTGCCCAGCATCAGGTTCTCGGCGATCCAGCGGCGCCAGTCGTCGTTCATCTGGGGGCGGGGTGTTTTGCTCGATGCCATTGCGGTCTCCGGGGAGGAATTTTTTATTGGAAATGTAGGGCGTGCCCCTGTTTTTAAAACCCAAGGCAAAGAGCCGGGGTCTGACCCGTCGGGTCAGACCCCAGATTTACGCCTTGGGTTTACTGGGACGTCAGCGGCATGCCGGCGGCGGGGTATGGGGCGCCGGCACCTTGCTGTATTGCTTTACGGCTTAGCGGCCTTTCCAGACTTCGCTGGTCAGGGCGCCGCTGGCGTCGCCGTCGAGTTCCCACGAGAAGGCGCCGCGCAGGCTCTGGTCGCGCACATACTGCATCTTCACGGCGATGACGGATGGATCGTCATAGCTCCACCATTCGCCGCCCGTGGTCAACAGGAACAACTGCTTGGTGGCCGGATGGTACCAGCGGGTGCCGGCTTTGTCCTTGAGCACTTTGTAGTCGTCGATACCCGACTCGTAAGCACCGCTGGCGCCGCCACTGGTGGACTGGTACAGGCCGTTGCCGTTAGGACCGGCGGCGACACCCTTCCAGCCGCGACCATAGAATGGTACGCCCAGCAGGATCTTGTTGCGAGGCATGCCGGCGGCCACCAGGGCGGTGATCGCGTCATGGGCGTTGTACTTGGCCAGCACGCCCGTCGATGGGTCGTTCGGGTCGTGGTACAGCGGCGCGTGGAAGTTGGTGGTCGATTCCCACGCGCCATGGAAGTCGTAGCTCATCAGATTGACCCAATCCATGTACTGGCCATACAGCGCCGGTTCGGTCTGGGCAATCTTCTCGGTACCGGCACCGATGGCGGCGGTCAGCGCGTAGCGCTTGCCGTCGGTGGCACCCTGGGCATCGAGCTGGGCACGGAACTCGGCCATCAGCAAGGTGAAGTTGTGCTTGTCGTTGACGGTGTCCACGGTGTTATAGGACTGGCCGCCACCGCCCGGGTATTCCCAGTCGATATCGATACCGTCGAACACACCCTTGGCAGCGCCCGGACCGCCACGGCCATCCTGCACCGGCAGGTCACCGGCGATGAATTGCTTGACGCAGGACTTGGCCAGCTGCTTGCGCAGGGCGTCGGTCTTGGCCGCGGCCGAGAAGTTTTTCGACCAGGTCCATCCGCCCAGCGAGATGAATACTTTCAGGTTCGGGTGCGCGGCCTTGAGCAGCTTGAGCTGGGCAAAGTTGCCGGTCAGCTTGGCGTCCCATGGGATGGTCTTGCCATCGACGGTGCGGGCAGGCTGGCGCTGGTAATCGGCGAAGGCATCGCCGCCGGTGCCGGCGTCGGCTGGCGGCGGCGTGTTGTTGCCGGTTTCGGCCTTGCTGACCATATCGCATTCGAAGCCGCCGTTTTTGGCGTACACATTGCCGAAGGCGTAGTTGATGAAGGTGAGCTGGTCGGCGATGCTGGTCTGCACGCCATTGACCGGAGTCTTGGTGGTGTGGATGTCGGCCACTTCGTAGCCGCGGCCATAGACGCCCCACTGCGCGAAGTAGGAACCGATTTCACGGCCGCCGACCGGGGTTGGTGTCGGTGTTGGTGTCGGCGTTGGCGTTGGCGTAGGGGTTGGCGTCGGCGTAGGAGTCGGCGTCGGTGTCGGTGTTGGGGTCGGTGTTGGCGTTGGAGTAGGCGTGTCCGTGCTCAGCTGCCATGGACCCCATTCTTCGGTGCCGGGTACATTGTTTTGCGTCCACCATTTGGCTTTGTAGACCTTGCCTGCATAGGTCACGCAATTGCCCACGGTGTAAATCGCCGCCGCATCCCAGGCGGGACAGCTGGCCACCACGCTCTGGGCCAGCATTTTGCTGCCCGGCGCAGGGGCATCGCCCGTACCGCCGCCGCAGGCCACCAGCATGGAGCCGATCAGCACGCCGATCAATCCTGCCGTATTTCTTTGATATGTCATTTCATCTCCCTGTTCAATGTGAACTTCTTCCCGTTTCCTGGAAAAACCATTGCCGCCGCGGTTTTCCAGCACGGTGAAGGCGAGGATGGGACTGCTAAAAGTGGTAGTCAAGTGGTTTTGGATATGAGTGTGCAAACCAATACCAGTGCCATTTTTGGTCTGCGGGGATTGCCCATGCCGCCCTGTTTCATGCTGCACCGCAGCGGTGAAGGCGTGCACCGGAATGTCGCAAAATAATGGATTGCGGGGCAGGGGAATTCGCTTTGGTGTCGATTTGCTGACTTGGAAATGTTGCCTGCGGAAAGAGCGCTTAATTTTTGGTAAGTAGTGTTAGGCGGAAATTAGTACCAATTTTAAAAATTTAACAAAGTGGTATGTGGGTTGCTAGCGGCCCAATTCGCTGTTTATGACCGGCGGGTGACATCGGGGGGATTTTTGATAGTAAAAAGAGTTGTTTTTTTCGTAAACTATCATTTAAAATGGCCCCTAAGAAACTATTGATGGCGGCGCGGTATGGAACTGGTCTACAAGAATGAAAAACCGCTATTTGTCGGGATGTTGACCGTTTCCGTGCTGGCCTGGATGGCGATACTGATAGGCAGCAAGGGCGTGGCCCTGTTTTACGCGCCGGTACTGTTCCTGTTCTATTGTTTCGCCCAGTCGGCCCTGATTTCCTACCTGAAGGGCACGGCGGTCCACGTTACCGGGCAGCAGTTTCCCGACCTGAAAGCCCGCATCGACGCCTGCAGCGCCCGCCTTGGCGTGGAGCCGGTACCGCATGCCTATCTGTTGCAGCAGGGCGGCGGCCCGAACGCCTTCACGACCCGTTTCCTGGGCCGGCACTTCATCGTGCTGCAGGCCGACGTGGTCGATGCGCTGGAAGAGCGGCCGGATGCGATCAATTTTTACATCGGCCACCAGATCGGCCAAATCGCGCGCCAGTATCTGCGCTGGGCGCCGCTGCTGATCCCGGCATCGGTCCTGCCGCTGCTGGGCGCGGCCTATGCGCGCGCCCGCGCATACACCTGCGACCGCCACGGTTTCCACGCCTGCGATAACCTCGACAGCGCGCAGATCGGACTGGCCGCGCTGGCCGCCGGCGGCAAACGCTGGCGCCGGCTGAATGTGGACAGTTATGTGGGCCAGTCGCGCCACAGCGTGGGCTTCTGGATGTCGTTTCACGAGCTGGTGGCCGACCATCCCTGGCTGGTCAAGCGCATGGGCGCGATGCGCGCGCTGGCGCAGGGCGAGGAAGTCCAGCAGCCGGAACGCAATGGACTGGCTTATCTGCTGGCCCTGTGCGTGCCGCGCCTGGGCGTGGGCGGCGGCGCCGGTTCGGTGCTGGCGCTGCTGGCCATGCTGGGGGCGCTGGCGGCGCTGGGGGTGGTGGCCTATCAGGATTTCAACGCCAGGGCGCGCATGAACCAGGCCGTGAATGTGGGCCACGAGGCCACCGCCGCCGTGGAGCGCTATTTCTACGCCAATGGCAAGGGGCCGGTCAGCCTGGAGCAGGCCGGCTTTGCGCTGGCCGACCCCAGCCACGCGGTGCAGGATATCCGCGTCGATGCGGAAAACGGCGTGGTGCGGGTGTTCCCCTCCGACCTGGCCTACCGCGGCAAGTCGATCGCCTTCACCCCCAATCTGGACGAAAACAAGAAAGTGGCCTGGCGTTGCGGCAGCGAAGAAATTCCCGCCCACCTGCTGCCGCCGGCCTGCCGTGTCGATGGCGGCGGCGGCCTGTAAAAGTTTCCCCTTAGATTTAATTCGTATATACAAGGAACAAATACTTCCTTCCTGGTGGTGTGCGCGGCCGATATAGTGCACAGCCTTCGCGCAAGACCCGCTCCGGTCCACCAGGCCGGCAGGGGCACGCACGCGCCGCTTATACCCATGAAGCGGCGCCAAACCCACCAAGAGGACATCATGTTTCAACCTGCCTTCAAGCCGCTCGCCCTGAGCCTGGCCATCGCCGCCGCATTCCCCAGCTTCGCCCTCGCCGAGGAGGCGGCCCGGGTCGTCATCACCGGTTCCAGCATCCGCGTCACCGACAAGGAGGGCGCCGGCGCCGTCCAGGTGATCAGCGCCAAGGAGATTGCCGCCAGCGGCAAATCCAGCATTGCCGATTTTTTGCGCAGCCTCGCGGCCAACAGCGGCAACAGCTATAACGAGCAGTACACCGGCAGCTTCTCGGCCGGCACGGCCGGCCTGTCATTGCGCGGCCTGGGCCAGAAAAATACCCTGATCCTGGTCAACGGCAAGCGCGTCAGCAGCTATGCCACGGCCCAGGATCTGCAGGAAGTGTTTGTCGACCTGAACAGCTTGCCGATGGCGGCGGTGCAGCGCATCGAAGTGCTCAAGGATGGCGCGTCCTCGGTCTACGGCTCGGACGCCGTGGCCGGCGTAGTCAACATCATCCTGTACAAGGAATTCAAGGGCACCGAGCTGACCGTGCAGGGGGGCACCACGACCCAGGGCAGCGGTCAGACCGAGAAGAGCGCGGCCTTGCAGACCGGCTTCGGCACCCTGGCCAGCGATGGCTACAGCGTGGTGTTCTCGCTCGACGCACTGCAGCGCAGCAAGCTGCAACAGACCGATGTGGACTGGATGCGCGGCAGCGACTTCCGCAATCAGACCAATGGCAGCCTGGCATGGGTGCCGACGAATTACTACGGCACCGATCCGACCCGCCAGCTCGGTGGCGCGCAAGGGCCGCTGCAATTACAGCAGTGGGGCGTCATCACGCCAGGCAAGCAGGGCCAGGTGCTGGCTTACAACCCGGCCGAATTCAAGACCCTGATTCCCTCGATCCAGCGCGTGCATTCCTCGCTGCGCGGCAATCTGCGTCTGGGCGCGGAGACCGAAGCCTATGCCGAACTGCTGTACGGCCACTCGCGCGCCGACCAGACCTTCGGCGCGCCGCTGACGGTGGGCAGCAGCCTGCGCGCCTGGAACAATGCGACGCAAAAGCTGGACAACATCAGCGCAGTGCTGCCGGTCGGTCATCCGAACAATCCGGGCACGACGCCCTTGCCCTTCAATGCGACCTTGTTCGATCTGGGTCCGCGCCTGAAGGCCGACAAGGTGGACTTCTACCGCGTGCTGAGTGGCGTGAAGGGCACGCTGGGCGGCTGGGACTACGATGCCTCGCTGACCCGCTCGGCCAGCAAGCTGGAAGAGACGGTGCAGAATTTCGTCAACCGCTATGCCTTCGAGCAGGTGCTGGCGGACGGCAGCTACAACTTCGCCAATCAGGCCAGCAACAGCGAAGCGGTGCGCAACCGTTTGCGCCTGTCGACCTTGCGTCCGGCCCGCTCCACCTTGAGCGCGCTGGACTTCTCCGCGTCGAAGGAATTGCTGGCCTTGCCGGCCGGTCCGCTGGGCTTCGCCTTCGGCGGCCAGTGGCGCCGCGAGGAAATGGATTCGGATACCTCGACGGCGGTGCTGTCGGGCACCGAGCTGCGTCCGGCGATCAACATTATCAAGGGCCAGCGCGATGTGTCGGCGCTGTTTGCCGAAGCCAGCGTGCCTTTATTGAAGGACTTGAGCCTGAACCTGGCCGGCCGCGCCGACCGCTACAGCGACTTCGGCAGCGCCTTCGCGCCCAAGGCCAGCGTGCGCTACCAGGCCGCGCCCTGGCTGCTGCTGCGCGGCACCGCTTCGCGCGGCTTCCGCGCGCCGTCGCTGCCGGAGATCACCAACAGCACCTCGGTCAGCTATGGCAGCGTGCTCGATCCGCGCGATCCGGTCACCCCTACCCAGTCGCGTGGCGTGACCCACATCACCCGCGCCAATGCCGGCCTGCAGGCCGAGCGCTCCAGCAATCTGAACCTGGGCCTGGTGCTCGCGCCCAGCAGCGACAGCAGCATCGGCCTGGACGTGTACCGCATCCGCACCAGCGGCGTGATCGGCACCGACAGCGCCGATACCTTGATCGCCAATGAGGCTAGCTTCCCGGACAAGATCGTGCGCGACGCACAGGGCCGCATCAGCACCCTGTATCTGCAATACGCCAATCAGGGCGAGCGCGTCACCAGCGGCATCGATATCGATCTGCGCCAGCGCTTCATCACGCGCGACTGGGGCAAGCTCAGCTTGAACGCCCAGCTGAACCGGGTATTCCGCTATGCGGCGCCGCTGTCGGAAGGCGCGCCGCTGAGCAATGGCGCGGGCAATAACTACTTCGGCTCGCTGCCGCAGTGGCGCGGCGTGTCCAGCGCGAGCTGGGAATACCAGCGCTGGACCAGTACGCTGGTGTGGAACTATGTGGACGGCTACGATCAGACCAAGTATGAAGGCGAGCGGGTCGCGCCGGTCAGCACACTGGACCTGAATGTGGCCTGGGCCGTGACGCCGGCCGCCACCGTCAGCCTGATCGTGCAGAACCTGGGCGACCAGCGGCCGTCGTGGGATTCCTCGACCGCCTTCTTCGACTTCACCCAGTCCGATCCGCGCGGCCGTACCGCCGCGCTCAAGCTGAACTACAAGTTCTAAAGCGCGGTCCGCGTAAGATGCCGGGCTGGCCGATACGGCCGGCCCGGTACTTTCATGGTTCTTTTTGTTCCTATAAGCAACACTTTGCATGCGTAGTCATCGACAGGCCCCGGTGCCAGTCCTATCATGGATGTTTGCAGTTAGGAAACATCGCGCCGCTGGCGCATGTTCAATACGAGGGAGATGCCATGAAGTGGTTCTATGATTTGAAAATCGCCAGGAAACTGATGCTGGCCTTTGGCGTGGTCATCGCCATGACCGTTTTTCTGGGCCTGTATTCTCTGGGCCAGCTGACCAAGGTCAACAACGCCTCCACCGAGATCGCCACCAACTGGCTGCCGGCGATCCGCTATCTGGGACAGATGCAGACCTCGATGTCGCGCTACCGGATTTCCGAAGCTACCCACATCTTGCTCAGCGAAGAGGCCGATATGGCGGCCACCGACAAGTCGATGGCCTCGCGTACCGAGACGCTGCGCAAGCAGCAGGCCGCCTACGCGGCGCTGGTGTCCGAGCCGGAAGAAAAACGCATCTATGCCGATCTGCAGAAATCGCTTGACGACTACCTGGCCAACAGCGCCAAGCTGGTGGCGCTGTCGCGCGAAGGCAAGAAGGATGAGGCGCGCGCGCTGTTCCGCGGCGATTCGAGCAAGCTATTCCGCCAGGCCAATGAGCAGATGGATGCGCTGGTCAAGATCAACGACGACGGCAGTACCGCCTCGGACCAGGCCGCCGACGCCATCTTCGGCAGCGCGCGCATGATGATCGCCGTGACCCTGGGGATACTGATCGTGGTCGCGCTGGTGCTGGCGGCCTGGGTGGCGCGCATGGTGGCGCAGCCGCTGCAGGCCGCCGTGGGCGTGGCCCAGCGGGTGGCGGCGGGCGACCTGACGGCCGATATCGCGGCCGGCGGCAAGGATGAAACGGGACAGTTGATGGACGCGTTGCGCGCAATGAACGATGCGCTGCTGCGGGTGGTGGGTCAGGTGCGCCTGGGCACCGACACCATCGCCACGGCCTCGTCGGAAATCGCCAGCGGCAATCTGGACCTGTCCAGCCGTACCGAAGAGCAGGCCAGTTCGCTGGAAGAAACCGCGTCGGCGATGGAGGAGCTGACCTCCACCGTCAAGCAGAACGCCGACAATGCGCGCCAGGCCAATCAGCTGGCGCAGTCGGCTTCCGGCATCGCCAGCGATGGCGGCAAGGTGGTCGGCGAGGTGATTGAAACGATGGCCTCGATCAGCGCGTCCTCGCGCAAGATTGTCGATATCATCAGCGTCATCGACGGCATCGCTTTCCAGACCAATATCCTGGCGCTGAACGCGGCGGTGGAAGCGGCGCGCGCCGGCGAGCAGGGACGCGGCTTCGCGGTGGTGGCGTCCGAGGTGCGCAACTTGGCCCAGCGCAGCGCGGCGGCGGCCAAGGAGATCAAGGAACTGATCGCCGACTCGGTGCATAAAGTCGATTCCGGCACGGCGCTGGTGCAGCAGGCCGGCAGCACCATGAGCGAAGTGGTGGCCAGCGTGCGCCGCGTGACCGACGTGGTGGCCGAGATCTCGGCCGCCAGCCATGAGCAGAGCACCGGCATCGAGGAAGTGAACCGCGCCATCACGCAGATGGATGAGGTGACGCAGCAGAACGCGGCGCTGGTGGAACAGGCGGCGGCGGCGGCGGGATCGCTGCAGGAGCAGGCCGCCAAGCTGGCCGAGGTGGTGAGCGTGTTCCGCTTGCGCGGGCATGAGCTGGCGCTGCGCTAATGTAAAGCAATCCCGCGGGGTAAGCCCAGAAAAACCCACGGCGTACCCCCGGGGTCTGACCCGCCGGGTCAGACCCCAGCTCTTTGCCTTGGGTTCTAAGGAAGTCCCCGGCTCTTTGCCTCGGGTTTTATGGGAGCCGCCGGCACGCAGCATCTGACCGCAACGACCTTGACTGCGGATGCAGTCAAACCAATCCCCAACGCCGCAGGCTTCACGCCTCCGGCGTTTTTTTACGCTGGATCGACTGGCGGTAGGCGCTGGGCGTGACGCCCAGCCGTTCGCGGAAGGCGGTGGCGAAGTTGCCGGCGTTGTTGAAACCGATCAGCAGCGCGATATCCTGCACGTCGATGTCGGTTTCGCGCAGCAGCTGTTCGCCGCGGCGGATGCGCTCCTCGCGGATGAAGGCGAATACCGTCATGCCGGTGTGGGCGCGGAACAACTGCGACAGCTTTTCACGGTAGGTACCGACGCTGCGGGCGATTTCGGACAGATTCGGCAGCGCCGCCAGATTGTCGGCGATCAGGCGGCGCGCCGCCGTGACGGTGACGGCATCGGGTTCATCTGCCAGCGGCGGCGCGGCCAGTGCCATCACGCCGGGCGCGCCGACGCTGGCGCGCTGCACCAGGTTCAGATGGACCTGGATGCGCGCGGCCAGTTCGCCCGGCGAGAAGGGCTTGGACACATAGTCCACGCCGCCGATCGACAGGCCCATGATGCGCTCCTCGTCGCTGTCCGCGCCGGACAGGAAAATCACCGGAATGTCCTGGGTGGCGGGGTTGGCCTTGAGCAGGCGGCAGGCGGTGTAGCCGTCCATATTCGGCATGCGCACATCGAGCAGGATCAGGTCGGGCTGATTGGCCAGCGCCAGTTGATAACCTTGCAAGCCGTTGAAGGCGACCGTGATGCGGTAAGGGTATTCGCTCAGCAAGTCCATCAGCACGCGCTGCTCGAACGCGGAATCGTCCACGATCAGGATGTTGCGCATGGGTGCTGTGCTGCCGGGAATAGTGTTCACTTAGCTCTGTCACTTGCATGAGGTGTTGCGTATTATGCCTATCTTTTCAAATATTTTAATAGTTTTCTCCGCTTGCAGAACCCCCTTCGCTTTCAGCAAAAGCGGCTGTTTTTCAGATGGACAATAATGGATTCACGTATTGAGGCCCTGCAATGATTTCGCTGGCCGGCAAGGACGTCCAATTATTTTCTCTCAGGAGACAGCATGCCGCGCGCCAAGTTTCTATTATGCCGCGTTCCTTGCGCCACCAGCCCGCTTGATCAGCCGGCCAGCGGCAGCTGTTCTTCGCGCGCCACAGGCCTTGCCGGAACTGGCCTGGCGTTGTCCGCCATTCGCTGTTCATTCATTACATATTGCTCCGATTTCGGGTGTCTCGACGCTGGAGCTTCCGTAGCGCTGTAGTTTGAATCCAAGGAGACGAAGATGAAACATACTGATTTTGGCCGCATGCCTTGCCCGATTGCCCGCAGCCTGGGCAAGGTGGGAGAGTGGTGGAGCATCCTGATCCTGCGCGACGCCTTTTATGGCATGTCGCGCTTCGACGAGTTTGAAAAAAGCCTGAAGATCGCGCCGAACATGCTGACGCGCCGTCTGGCCGGGCTGGTCGAAGGGGGCTTGATGGAACGGCGCCAGTACAGCGCCCGTCCGCCGCGCTTTGAATATGTGCTGACCAAGTCGGGGCGCGATTTCAAGCCGGTGCTGCTGGCCTTTATCGCCTGGGGCAACGAGCACCTGGCACCGGAAGGCGCCAGCCTGCTGGTGGTCAGCCGCGAAACCGGCAAGCCGGCCGACCAGGTGCTGGTCGACGCCAACAGCGGCCTGGCCATCAATGACGAGGACTATATGT
Organism: Oxalobacteraceae bacterium; assembly: GCA_013284265.1. Lineage (GTDB taxonomy): Bacteria > Pseudomonadota > Gammaproteobacteria > Burkholderiales > Burkholderiaceae_D > Rugamonas. The sequence continues at coordinate 13,609 of JABTBR010000057.1, forward strand.
TCGCGCCCGGCCCGGCCGCCAGCGATATCATGCGTTCGCGCCTGATCGAGGTAGGCAAGCACGCTTGATCCCTTGGCGGGCCGGCGACGGCCGTCCTAATTCTTAACGGGCCGACGACGGCAGCTTTAAACCCACGGCAAAGAGCCGGGGTCTGACCCGACGGGTCAGACCCCAGGGTTACGGCGTGGGTTTTAGACGCGCTGCGGCATGCCCCAGTACGCGGACGGCTACAATGTCCAGCTATGCTCGCTATCTTCTCCGTCACCTTTCCCTTCTTCGCGCTGGTGCTGTGCGGCTACCTGGCCGTGCGCCGCAGCCTGCTGCCGCTGGTGGCGATCCCCGGCATGAATACCTTCGTGCTGTACTTCGCCTTGCCCTGCATGCTGTTCCGCTTCGGCTCGGCCACGCCGATCGCCCAACTGCTGGACCCCGGCGTGTTCGGTGTCTACCTGCTGTGCGCCCTGCTGATGGTCGGCCTGACCATGGCCGCCACGCTGAGCCACCGTATCGACTGGAACAACGCCGCCTTCGGCGCGCTGGTGGCGGCCTTTCCCAACAATGGCTTCATGGGCGTGCCGCTGCTGCTGGCGCTGCTGGGACCGCGTTCGTCGGGGCCGGTGATCGTCACCATCGTGGTCGACATGGTCGTCACCAGTTCGCTGTGCATCGCGCTGTCGCGGGTAGGCAGCGGCAAGGGCAGGGAGGCGTTGGGCAATGCGCTGCGCGGCATGCTGAGCAATCCCATGCCCTGGGCCATCGCGCTCGGCGCGCTGGTGTCGGCTGCCGGCCTGGCGCTGCCGCGTCCCTTGACCCAGACCGTGGGCCTGCTGGCCGACGCGGCCTCGCCGGTGGCCTTGTTTACCATCGGCGCCGTGCTGGCGCGCTCGCAGATGAACACGGCCGACGCCACTCCGCTGCGCGAATACGTGCCGGTGGCGCTGAAAAAACTGCTGCTGCATCCGCTGCTGGTGCTGGGCGTGGGACGCGGCGCGATCGCGCTGGGCGTGCCGCTGTCGCTGTTTGCGCTGCATACCATCGTGCTGGCCGCCTGCCTGCCCAGTGCCAGCAATGTGGCCATGCTGGCCGAGCGCTACGGCGCCAATACCGGCCGCATCGCGCGGATTATCCTGGTGTCGACGGCCTTGTCATTTTTAACATTTTCCAGCGCCGTGATGTTGCTGGGCTAGGCGGGAAGCGGGCAGCGCAATCGTTTGGCGAACCCTTGCTCGGTATCATTAAACCCTTTGCTATCAAGGGTTTGGCCGCGCCCGGCCGCGCGGGCCGGGCGGAACTGAGGGGCGCGCGCCAAACTGTGGAATAATGCGGTGGCATACTTACATGCATTGTGGCAATAATATAAAGATGTGGCGGCCCGCGTTTGGCGGCCGTGGCAAGGGTTGAGGATTCGTTTAGTGGACATGTTTGCGCTCGATCTAGAGCTGGCGCAGTGGGAGGCGGCCTTGCCGGCGGCAGAGGGAGGCGCGCGTCTGGCACTGCAAGCCCAACTCGCCTGGCATTTGCGCCAGCGCGATCCCGCACGCGCGCAGGCATTGGCCGTGGAGGCCGGCGCGCAGCTGGCCGCGCTGGCCGCGCCGCAACGCATTGCGCTGCAGGCGCGCTTCCTGCTGGTCGAGGCCGAAGGCCACTGGCTGGCCGGCGAACTGGACGCGGCGCAGCAGCAGGCCTGCACCGCCCTGCATCTGTTTGAACAGCAGGACGATGGGCTGGGCCGCGCCGACGCGCACTGGCTGCTGTCCTGGGTGGCCTGGGATCGCGGCCAGGCCGAGCAGGGCGACAAGGCGCTGGCGATCGCCTCGGCCAATGCGCGCGCGGCCGGCGATACGCTGCGCTGCGACGTGATCGACGCCGCCGCCGCCATCAACAGCGCCTTCGGCGATGTCCAGCATGCCCAGCAGCGCTGGGGCCAGCGCTTCGAACCGGAGCTGGGCGATACCCATCCGGCCCGTGCCGGCTGGATCAGCGACTACTTCGGCACCTGCGCCTTCCAGGCCAGCGATTTCGGCGGCGCTATCGGCCACCTGATGGTGACCTATGAAGCGGCCATCGCCACCGGCCAGCTGCGCCGCGCGATCAATGCCGCCACCAATATCGGCAATGGCTTCACCAGCCTGAACGCGCACGACGCCGCGCTGGAATGGATGCAGCGCGGGCTGGACCTGGCGCGTCCGCTGGGCTGGCCGATGTGCATCGGCCTGTGCCTGATGCAGACCGCCGAAACGCTGCGCAAGCTGGGCCAGCGCGAAGCGGCCCAGAGCCTGCTGCGCGAAACCCTGCTGACCCTGGCGCCGCTGTCGGGCTCGCGCGCCTATGCGATCGCGCTGGAGTACCAGGGCGACCTGGCGCTGGACCTGGGTAATTACAACGCCGCGCTGGACAGCTTCGCGCGCCTGGCCGAACGCGGCGACGCGCTGCGCCAGTCCGATTTCCAGAGCAGCGCGCGGCGCGGCCAGGCGCATGCGCTGTCGCAGCTGGACCGTCCCAACGATGCGCTGGCCGTGGCCAATGCCGCGCTGGCGCTGGCGCGCGAACATGGCGATGTGGCCAACCAGATCGCCGCGCTGAATGTGCTGGCGCGTATCCATGCGCGCCATGCGCTGCCCGATCCGGTGCCGCTGTGCGCCGCCAACGCGGTGCTGCATTATCTGCAGATGGCGCTGGGCATGGCCGCCACCATAGAAGGCTATACGGTGCCGGGCGCGCTGCTCGACGCCGCCGCGCGCGAATACGCCGCCACCGGCGACCACGCGCGCGCCTATGAGATAGCCCTGCAGGCCAGCGCCGCGCGCGAAAAGACCCATAGCCAGCAGGCCACCAACCGCGCCGTGGCGATGCAGGTGCAGTACCAGACCGAGCGCGCCCAGACCGAGGGCGAGCACCACCGCCAGCTGGCTGCCGCCGAAGCCCAGCGCGCCGAAGTGCTGCAGCAGACCAGCGCGACGCTGAGCCACCTGAGCGCGATCGGCCAGGAGATCACCGCGCACCTGGACGCCGCCGCCGTGTTCCGCGCGCTCGACCGCCACGTGCATGGCCTGCTCGACGCGACCCATTTCTCGATTTTCATGCTGGAGCCGGACGGCCAGTCGCTGCGCTGCACCTTCGGCGTGGAAGCGGGCAAGCCGGTGCCGGCGGTGCGCTTCGCGCTGTCCGATCCCAAGGCCAATTCCTCGCGCTGCGTGCGCGAGCGGCGCGAGATCCTGATCGAGCTGGGCGCCGACGCCGCGACGCCGAATCTGATTCCCGGCACCTTGCCCACGCTGACCTTGCTGTTCGCGCCGCTGCGCGTGGGCGAGCGCGTGCTGGGCGTGATGACGGTGCAGTCGCTGCAGGCGCGCGCCTATGGCGAACGCGAACGCCTGATCTTCCGCACCCTGTGCGCGTATGGCGCGATCGCGCTCGACAACGCCGCCGCCTACCGCCAGGTGGCCGCCACGCTGAAGGCGCTCAGCGCCACCCAGGAGCAGCTGCTGGAAAAAAACCTGGAGCTGGAACGGGCCTACAAGGCGCTGGAAGACGTGTCGCTGACCGACCAGCTGACCGGCTTGCGCAACCGCCGCTTCTTCCTGCAGCATGTGGATGCGGACGTGTCGATGGCGCTGCGCCGCTACGACAATCCGGGGCGCGCGGAAGGCGCGGAGCGGGAAGAACCGCAGGACCGCGACCTGGTGTTCTTCATGGTCGACCTGGATCACTTCAAGGAGGTCAACGACCGCTATGGCCACGCGGCCGGCGACTCGATCCTGGTGCAGATGCAGGAGCGCTTGCGCGAAGTGTTCCGCGAATCCGATTACCTGATCCGCTGGGGCGGCGAGGAATTCCTGGTGCTGGCGCGCGCCACCCACCGCGACGAAGCCAGGGTGGTGGCCGAGCGGATCCGCTGCGCCGTGGCCGACCGCGACTTCGAACTGCCCGACGGCATGCGCCTGGCCAAGACCTGTTCGATCGGCTTCGCCTGTTTCCCCTTCCTGCCGTCGCAGCCAAGGCTGCTGTCGTGGTCGCAGGTGGTGGAGCTGGCCGACCAGGGCCTGTACATCGCCAAGCGTTCCGGGCGCAATGCCTGGGCCGCGCTGTACAGCACCGACAAGACCCAGCCGGACGGTCTATTCGCGCGCCTGATGCAGGAACTCGACGGCACGGTCGACGCGGGCCAGGTGCGCATCATCACCAACCTCGATGGCGAGCTGCTGCTCGACGGCGAGCGCCGCCGGATTGGCTTGTCGAGCGATCTGGAACGCTGAAATAAATCACGGCGTCACCCTGGGGTTAAAACCTACGGCGTAACCCTGGGGTTAAAACCTACGGCGTAACCCTGGGGTCTGACCCGGCGGGTCAGACCCCGGCTCTTTGCCGTGGGTTTCAGGCGAGTGCCGCCGGCTCGCCAATCGTGTAACCCCGTAAATCGGACAAGCCCGGATTTACGTCGTGGTTTTTTGCATGCGCTGGCGTATACTGGCAGCCTTTCCCGCCACCCGATCTCCCCATGACCATCGCTCGCTGCCGCTGGGCCAATACCGCCAATCCGCGCTATCTCGATTACCACGACCATGAGTGGGGCGTGCCCTGCCACGACGAGCGCAAGCTGTTCGAGATGCTCAACCTGGAAGGCGCGCAGGCGGGTCTGAGCTGGGAGACCATCCTCAACAAACGTGATACCTACCGCGCCGCCTTCGACAACTGGGATGCCGAAAAAATCGCCGCCTACGACGCCGATAAAGTCGCCTCGCTGCTGCTCGATCCCGGCATCGTGCGCAATAAACTGAAGGTCGCCGCGGCGATCACCAATGCGCAAGCCTATCTGCGCCTGCGCGCTCAGGACCAGACGCTGGACCAGCTGCTGTGGGCCTATGTGCAAGGCACGCCGATCCGCAATACCAGCGGCGAACGCATCGTCACCACGCCGCTGTCGGACCGCATCTCCAAGGATTTGGCCAAGCTCGGTTTCAAGTTCGTCGGCTCGACCATCATCTACGCCTATATGCAGGGCATCGGCATGGTCGACGATCATGACGTGGCCTGCTTCCGCCACGTCGACAACAAGTGAACGCCAGCCACGTCATTCTGGACGCTGATGGCGCCGACCTGCAGGCCTTCCTGTCGGCGTGGGCAAACTGGCGCACCGGCGCCGCCGCGCCGCAGGTGGCGCCGGTTAGTGGCGACAGCATTGCCGCCGCATCGCCTCGGCTGCACTATCTGCTATGCGCGGCGACGCTGCCGATTTTGTCCGCATCCGTGCCGGACGCGCTGCGGGCCCTGTGGCCGCTGGCGCTGCCGGGCTTCCACCGCATCGTGCTTGACGAGGGACTGGTCACGCTTGATCTGCTGATCGCCACACCGGAGCTGGCCCTGGCGCAACTGGAGGCACGGGTGCACGCCTTCCGCCTGCCGCCCGGCGATTTCGGCGCGACCCACGCGCGCGCGCTGGCGCGGCTGGCCGTGCAGGGCGCCACGCTGGAAGCGCGCGCGCCGGACGAGGCCAGCGCCTGGGCGCTGGCTTGCGCCGGCTTCGCCTGCGTCGCAGTGCCCTGCGAGCCCGAGCCGCTTGCTTCTTCAGACCTGGCCACGACGGAGAATGTGCCCGCCGCCGCCGCCGCCGCCGCCGCCGCCGCCGCCGCCACCACCACCACCACCACCACCACCACCACCACCGCCGCTGATCTGCGCGGCGTATTCGCCAGCCGCAAACCTCAGCCCGCTGCGCCGCCCGCACCGTTGCGCCGCGCCGTGGTGATAGGCGCCGGCCTGGCCGGTTCGGCCATCTGCCAGCGCCTGTGCGCGCGCGGCTGGGAAGTGACGCTGATCGAACGCCATGCCGGCGTGGCGCAGGAAGCGTCCGGCAACCTGGCCGGCATCTTCATGCCGCTGCTGTCCAAGGACGACAACATCCCCACGCGCCTGAGCCGCGCGGCCTATCTGTTCGCGCTGCGCGAATGGCAGCGTATGGGCGGCGTGGGCACGGCGTTCTCCGGCGCCGCTTGCGGCGTGCTGCAACTGGCGCGCGACGCCGGCCATGCGCGGGTGCAGCAGGAGGTGCTGGCGCACTGGGGTTATCCCAATGAATACGCGCACTGGCTCGACGCGCAGCAAGCGGGCGCGCTGCTGGGCGCCGCCACACCGGATGGCGGCTGGCTGTTCCCGCAAGGCGGCTGGGCCTATCCGGCGTCGCTATGCCAGGCCATGCTGGACCAGTGCGGCACGCGCCTGCAACGCCGGTTCCATGCCGAGGCGCTGACGCTGGAACGCGAAAACGATGAGTGGCTGGTGCGCGGTGCCGGCGGCAGCTTGCTGGCGCAGGCACCCACCGTGATCCTGGCCAATGGCAGCGGCGCGCGCGACGTGGCGCAGGCCGCGCCGCTGCCGCTGTCGGCGCTGCGCGGACAGGTCACCCATCTGGACGCGGGCAGTGCGCCGGCCTTGCCGCTGGTGGTCTGCCGCGAGGCTTACATCACGCCGCCGTCAAACGGCATCGTCAGCGCAGGCGCGACCTATGACGCCGACGCCGATCCCGCGCTGCGCGCCGCCAGCCAGCAGGAAAACCTGCGGCGCATGGCCGACATCGTCGGCGCCCAATGGGATGCCGGCGCCATCGATGGCATCGCCCTGCGGGGACGGGTGGGCTTTCGCTGCGCCGCGCCGGACCGGCTGCCGCTGGTGGGCGCGCTGCCCGACTATCCGTCGGCGGGCCGGCTGGAACGGCTGCGCGATGTGCCGCGCCATCCTGGCCTGTATGGCCTGCTCGGCTACGCCTCGCGCGGCCTGATCTGGGCGCCGCTGATGGCCGAGCTGCTGCTGGCGCAGCTCGAGCATACGCCGCTGCCGCTGGAGGCGAGCCTGGCGGCCGCGCTCGACCCGGGCCGCTTCCTGCTCAAGGAGCGGCGCCGTAGCCAGTAGCAGCTTGGTAGCCGTTGTTGCGGCGCCAAATCCCGGCTTGTTCCAGCGCAAAAGCGCGCTGTGCACGCTTGGCAAGGGCTATAATTGGCCCCTGACAACATTCCCGAACCGCGCCGTGGCGATGGCTGTTCGTCCGCTGGAGAGCTCAACGATGGATGATGAAGCGGGTTCGCCCGAACTGTTCCTGTTCCTGGCCTCGACCGTGCACGATATGAAAAACTCCATCAGTGTGCTCAGCGGCACGCTGGAAAACCTGCTGGCCAACACGCCGCCCGCGCCCTTGGCGCCGGATCAGGCCGACCCGGACCAGGGGGACGGCAACACTGGCGCCGCCGGCGATCCGGCCGCCGCCTATGCGCAGATGGCGCAGATGCTGTACCAGACCCGCCGCCTCAACGACAATCTGATCCAGCTGCTGGCCCTGTACAAGGAAGTGGGCAAGCCTGGCTATCCCTTCGAACCGCAGCGCCTGGACATGGCCGACCTGATCGAGCAGGTCGCTTCGCAGGCGCGCGTGCTGCTGCACTCGAAGGGCATCACCCTGCAGCTCGATGCGCCGCCCGATCTGCTGTGGGACCTGGACGAGGACCTGGTGATCGGGGTGCTGGTCCATGCCATCAATAACGCGATCCGCTACACCCGCAACCGCATCCGCCTGGCCATCGCCGTCGATGGCGACTACCTGGAACTGCGGGTGGAGGACAATGGCAGCGGCTTCCCGCCGGCGATGCTGGAAGCGGGAGCGGCGGCGATGGACCCTGGCCGCAGCGGGGTGAACTTCATCAGCAATAGCAGCGGCCTGGGTCTGTATTTTTCGCGCGAGGTCGCGCGCATGCACCGGCACCGCCAGCGCAACGGCAGCATCGCGCTGGAAAACGGCGGCACGCTGGGCGGCGGCTGTTTCGTGTTGCGGCTGCCATGAACCAGGCCGTACTCGCGCCCTCCGTGGCCAGCGCGGCCGGTGCGGTCGACTGGGCCGACAAGCGCTATCTGCTGGTCGACGACTTTGTCGGCATCCGCCAGCTGCTGCGCGAATCGCTGCGCAACCTGGGCGCGCGCCATATCGACCAGGCGGCCAGCGGCGGCGAAGCGATGATGCTGCTGACGAAAACCCGCTACGATGTGGTGCTGTGCGATTACAATCTGGGCGAGGGCAAAAACGGCCAGCAGGTATTGGAGGAGGCCCGCATCCGCAATCTGCTGCTGCCATCGAGCGTGTGGCTGATGGTATCGGCCGAAAAAAGCGTGGAGTCGGTGATGGGCGCGGCCGAACACCAGCCCGACGCCTACATCATCAAGCCGATCACCGAAGGCGTGCTGCTGACGCGCCTGAACCGCGCCTGGCAGAAGAAGCAGGTGTTCCGCGAGATCGACCAGGCCTTCGCCGACAAGGATTATCTGCGCGCGGCGCGCCTGTGCGATGAGCAGATCAGCTTTAGTCCCCTGCACGAGATCGACCTGCTGCGCATGAAGGCGACGCTGCTGCTGAAAAGCGGCGAGCCGCAGCAGGCGCGCGCGGTCTACGAGCGCCTGCTGGAGGAGCGCGAGTACAACTGGGCCAAGACGGGACTGGCCCGCATCCGCATGAACAATGGCGAGCATGAGGCGGCGCGCCAGATGTTCCAGGGCGTGATCGCCGAGAACCGCTTTTACATCGACGCCTTCGACCAGCTGGCGCTGTCGTATGAACTGATGGGCAAGACCGAGGAAGCCTGCGACGTGCTGGAGAAGGCCGCCAAGCTCTCGCCCAATTCGGTGCCGCGCCAGCGCAGCCTGGGCATGGCCGCGCTCAAGCTGGGCAATATCCCGCTGGCCGAAAAGGCCTTCCGCAAATGCATAGAGATCGGCGAATACTCGGTGCTGAAAACGGTCGATGCCTACCTCGGGCTGGCGCGGGTGTGCGGCCAGAAGAACGATGCGCGCGAAGCGATACGGCTGCTCAACGCGGCGGTGCGCGAGTTCGGCGGCGAACAGGTGGAACTGCGCGCCAAGATCACCGAAGGGCTGGTGTACCACGAGAGCGGCGACTACCGGCGCGCGCGCAAGTCCGGAGATGAGCTGGAACTGATGCTGGCCGAAGAGAGAAAACGCCCCGACACGCCCACCTGCATGGAGATGGCGACCTTGCTGTTCGCCGTCGGCGTGAAGGAGGCACCGGTGGAATTGCTGTGCTATTTGGCGCGCAACAACCACGACAACCAGCCCTTGCTCGATGATGTGCAGAAGGTGTTCGACAAGGCGCGCATGGGCGAGGAGGGCATGGAGCTGATCCTGTCCTCGCGCAAGGTGGCGGCCGACCTGATGAACAAGGGCGTGCTGCTATGGAAGACCGGCAAGCTGGACGAGGCGGTGGCGTGGATGCGCGAAGCGCGCACCTCGCTGCCGAACAATTTGCGTATCCTGTTCAACTCGGCGCAGATCCTGATCTCCACCATGCAGCAGCGCGGCTACGAACAGGCGCTGTCGGAAGAGGCGATCGGGGTGCTGATGCATGTCGATCACATCGCGCCGGGGCAGCAGCGTTTTGCCCAGCTGATGGAACAACTGGCGCTGCTGGCGCCCGCGCCGGTGCGGGCACTGGCTGCGGTGGGCGGTGGCAAAGGAGAGTGATGGATCGGCGCAACGCTACCTTGTTTCCGCCAGACTGAATGATTACACTGAAAAACCGGGGCGCTCTCGAGCGCTCCGTCAACAATAACGATAAAGGGCAAAACAATATGCGAGACAGCGCACAGGCAGTCTACGAGAAGATGAGAGTTGGCAGTGTTGCCTGGATACGCCCGGTAGCGGCCAAGGGCGAGACCCTGGAGAGCTTTCAGGCCGCGCTGGAGAGCGCGCTGAAGCTGGCGGAAGAAGGGCTGATCAATATCGAGAAAGTGCAGCGCCAGGCCGATGGCCTGGTCGATGCGATCCGGATTCTGCGCCTGTCCTGAGGGGGCGCCTTGGCCGGCGCCCTGGCTGAACAGTGCGCGTCAGGCCTTGGGCTTGGCGCCGCTGCCGGCGGCGGCGCCTGCGCGCTTGGCCGGGGCCTTTTTAGGCTCGGCTTCCTTGACTTCGGGCTGGGCCTCCGGTTTGACTTCAGGCTTGGCTGCCGGCTTGGCGGTGGCACCGGTGGCAGCGGTGGTCGCTGCCGTGGCGGCCGCCGCGAACTTGGTGGCCGCATCGGTGGCGCGGGCCGCCGCCGCACCGGCGGCTTCCGGCGTCATGGCCGTGGCCACGGCCTGTTTGAACTGTTCCTGCAGCAGATTCCACCACACGGCAGGATTGGCCATCTGGGCTGCCGCCGCGGCATCGACCGTGGGTTTGGCCGCTGGCTGCTTGTCGTCCTTGGGCGCGTCGGCAGGTGCGGCTTTCACTTCGGCCGCAGCCGGTGCCGCCGGCGCGTTTTTGGCGGCAGGTGCGCCGGCATGCTGGAAGAAAGCCGAGGCGTAAGGCACGCTGTCGAACATCGATTTGTTGTCCGCGCTGCCCTGCTTGACGGCGGCGGCCATGCTGGCGCCCACCGACTTGAGCGTGGCGATGGTATTGCGCTGCACTTCCAGCGCCTGGATGCTGCCGCGCAGCATGCTCATGTTCAGGTTCAGCCAGGTTTCGACGGCTTTCAGGTCGTTGATCTTTTTATCGAGTTCATCGACCGACAGCGTGGGCGCCGTCAGGCCGGGAACGCTCATGCTGCCCCACAGGTTTTTGACGAAATCGAGTGTGTCCGTCATGACTGCGGCACCTGGGATATTCGGCATTTGATTCGACATGGTCAGCGCTCCTCTGGGTTGAATGATTAGCGTAGCAGATAAACCCCCGTCCTTCAAAAAGATTTTGACAACATTGCGCGCCAGGACAAAAGGTGGCGCGATGCTGACCCGCGCGGCCGGCGCGCACGCCAGCCCTGCAGTACACGTTACACTAGCGCCCATGACGATCGCCTCCTTCTTTTCCCAACGCCGCCGCCTGCTGTTGCTGTGCGCGGCCACCGTGGCGCTGCACTACCTGACGATAGACTGGCTCGGCACCCGGCTCGGCGCCAGCGAGCGCACGCAGCGGGCGCCGGCGGTGGTGTCGGCGCAGCTGCGGCTGGCGCTGCCGCCGCGCATGGCGGCCACGCCCTTGCCCGAGATCGCCCCGCTGGAGCCGGCGCAGGCAACGCCGGCGCGCCCGCGCAAGCCGCCGGCCGCGCCGCGGCCCAGTACAGCCGAGATACCAGCCGAGGCGCCCGCCGCGCCGGAAGCCTCCGCCAGTGCCGGCGGCGGCAGCGGCGCTGGCGAGGGGGGCGCCCCTGCGGCGGCGCAGGCGGGCGCCACTCCCGCCGCACCGGTGCTACCATCGGCGCCGCCACCGGATACCGCGCCGGCGACGGCCGAGACCGCGCCGCCGGCCGAAGCGCCCGCGATTCCCGGAGTGCGCCGCTACAAGGTCAATCTTCCGCCATCGGCCGACTTCGCGCTCGACATCAAGCGGGTGGACGCGGACGGCACCAGCTGGAGCGGCGTGGCCGGTATGTCCTGGCATAGCGACGGCAGCCGTTACAAGCTGTCGGTGGAGGCGGGCATCAGCATGCTGGTGACCCGTTTAAACCTGCTGGTGCTGACCAGCGAAGGCGAGATCGACGACTACGGCATCGCCCCGGCAAAGGCCACGGAAAAACGCCGCGGCCGCTCCGAGACGGCGACCCACTTCCGCCGCGACGAGCGCCGCATCACCTTCTCCGCCACCGAGCGCAGCTACCCGCTGCTGACCGGCAGCCAGGACAAGGCCAGCGTGCTGTTCCAGCTGGGTGGCATCGGCCGGGCCGACATCAACCAGATGGGCACCCCGATCGACATCTTTGTCGGCGAGGACAAGGAAGCGAACATCTTCCGCTTCGAGCTGGTGGGCGAAGAGGAAATCGAGACAGCGATGGGCCGCATGGTCACCTGGCACCTGAGCCGTCCGCCCAAGCCGGGCACGTATTCGTCGCGGCTGGACGTGTGGCTGGCGCCGGGCCGCAACTGGTACCCGGTGCAGATCCGTAACACCGAGGCGAACGGTGCGTTGACCACGCAGACCGTTTCCAAGATAACCCTTACACCAGCGGGACAATAAGATGCGTTTATCCTTTTCCGGCACCGCCGCAGCGCTGCTGCTGGCTGGCGCCACCAGTCTGGCCGGCACCGCCAATGCGGCCACTAGTCCGGCCGCCAACGAGCACCCGAGCGCGCGCCGCGCCTTCCAGCTGCCGCCGTCGGCGGACCTGAGCTATACCATCAAGGCGACCCAGCGCGGCCTGCCGATCAGCGGCGATGCGGTGGTGCACTGGCACGGCGGCGACGGCAAGTACAGCATCGCCACCGAGAGCCGTGCCGCCATTTTTGGCAAGATCCTGGAGCAGCGTAGCGAAGGCGCGGTCGACGACTTCGGCCTGGCCCCGGTCAGCTTCTACGAAAAGCGCTTCCGCAAGGACCCCAGCACCACCAGCTTCAAGCGCGACAGCAAGACCCTCGTGTTCAGCGAAGGGGATGAAAGCTATCCGCTGAAGGGTGGCGAGCAGGATCGCAGCAGCACGCCCTGGCAACTGCTTTCGATCGCCCGCGCCACGCCGGAAAAGTTCAAGCCGGGCAGCGAATGGGCCTTCTTCGTGGCAGGCCGGCGCGATGCCGAAACCTGGACCTTCAAGGTGCTCAAGCACGAGACCGTGCATACGGGGCAGGGCGATGTCGATGCCGTCCATCTGGTCAAGGCGCCACCGCCGGATGCGCAGGGCCAGCAGGTGGACCTGTGGCTGGCGCCGTCGCTGGATTGGTATCCGGTGCGGATACGGTTTGCCGACGCCGATGGGGATTTTGTCGATCAGGTGCTGGAAAAAGTGACGAAAAAATAAGAGTGTCGATGTGACTGCGCGTGTGCCCGCAGCGCCGTTTACACCCACGGCAAAAGAGCTGGGGTCTGACCCGCTGGGTCAGACCCCAGGGGTACGCCGTGGGTTTGAAGGGACGCATATCGGGGCCTGCCTCCGGCGTGCGGCTGGCTGAAATGTTCGACGTCAAGGATTCTGGCCTATGGCTTTTCCACTGAAGCGATTCCTTGCATTGATGCCAGGGAGCTTACTCGTCGCGCTCTCGCAAATTGAGATTGAAGATGAGAATGAGAATGGTTTGGTGCTGAGCGCAGATGGCTGGCCTATCACATTTGATAAGCGATCCCAAGTTGTGTCCTGTTATGGCCAGCCTGCAGTTACATTTTCTTCGATAGAATCTGTTGTTCTCGCGCATTTCACCAACGGCAAGCGCTTTGAATGGTGGGTCCTCAGCCTTATGCTGCGTGGAGGAAAGACACTCGCAATCGGACGTTCGACGGACGGCGCTCAAGCCTCCATTGTCGCAGCGCACGTTGCAACAATCACAGCCAAGAGAGTGAGTGCCGTCAAGAGAGTTGGACTCTGATGTAGAGTAATATTATCAACCATGTAAATTTTCAATTGAAAATATGAAAATATGAAAAAATCGGCTGCATTGTTTTCATTACTTTGTACGTTGCATTGCTTTGCGTGGGCGAATTACGAAACGGGTGAAAAATATTTCAAATTGGCGAGCTATCAAGCCGCCCAGAAGGAATGGATCGAGGCGGCCGCAGCAGGGAATTCGAGGGCGGCATACATGCTTGGGCTAGGTCTTTTGTCGGGAAAATATTTTCCCTTCAATGAAACTCTGGGGATCAAATATCTCAACGAAGCGTCACAAGGAGGAAATGGAGACGCAACCTACGCTTTGTATGTCTATGCCAAGTCGAACCACAATGTGCCATTGTCTGATTCAATCAAGTTATTAGAGTCTGCCGCAAGCCAGGGCAGCAGGCGAGCAGAATTTTTTCTCGATTCCATTCGAAAGAGTTCATCCCCTAAAGATATAACAAGCGACCTTGATATGCTCGCTCCGGTACACGTCACGAAATTGACTAAGGAAAATAGACCCGCTGCGTTGAAACGAGGAGAGCAAGTCTACCGAAATTCGTGCGCCGCCTGCCACTCGATCGGCCTGCTGAATGCGCCAAAGCCTGGTGATGCCCAGCGCTGGGCAATCTTAAACGGCAAAGGTTTTGATTTGCTTGTTGCGAACGCGGTAAACGGTTTCCGCGCGCACCCACCTCGGGGCGGCGACTCTTCTTTGTCTGGCGATGAGGTTCGCGATGCGGTCGAGTACATGCGTCAACAATAGAAATGAGTGGTTTGCTTTGGAAATTCAACAAGTAATTCGTTGGATCCAAGATCTGGCATTTGGACGCGGCCTGAGCCACAGGTGGGCCATCGTAAGGCTGAGCTAGTGTCCGAATGCCAGACTTGACCCCGGCCTCTGACCATCGTAAGGCTGAGCTAGTGTCCGAATGCCAGACTTGACCCCGGCCTCGTAAGGCTGAGCTAGTGTCCGAATGCCAGACTTGACCCCGGCCTCGAGACTTGACCCCGGCCTCGTGACCCCGGCCTCGCGGCCTCGTTCAGCCTCGACGGCTGAAGCGACGGCGGCGCTTAGCGTTAACTACGCTCAACAGCGCTCCGCCAGCTAGGAAGCCCCAAATGCTCGATGTCTCAGGTACCGCAGACGTCACCAGACGGAAGGATGCGAGTATGTTTTTGTCGGGTGTAACGAAGTAGGTTGTATAGCCGGCCAGCGCTATCATTTCGAGTGCCGAGTTGTCAGATAGTGCGACTTGAAAATGATTCAACGGGTAAGAATATAAATTGGCAAATGCTGGGTGAATCGGTTCACCTGGAAGGTGAAAATATCCCTGAGAAGTGAGGTCAATGAGGACTTCCATTGCTTTTCCCGGATCCAGTCCAATTGTTTCGGGCATATCGGTACCGAAAGAATGGTCGAACGAAACGTCATAGACAGCATCTCCCAGTGTTAAAGAATATACCGCCGTAATGTAATGCGCATCATTCGTGGTCACAGTGAAGGGAATGCCAAAAGGTGCACCCCGATCAAAGGTGTAAGAAGAGGCGTTGGCGGCCAAAGGTAAAATGGCAAACAATACTATTAATACTGCGGATCTAATTTTTTTCATGATATGTATGATTAAACATTGTAAGATAATCACTGCATAGAAATTATGCTTGCGTGAAGTTGATAAAATTTAACATGGTGAAAAATTAATAGCAATTAGAATTTTTTGTAACTACTGCCAGTAACCTCCATTCATGCTTAAACGCAAAAATGCAACACTAATATTTTTAGTTTTTCTACGAGAAACCGTAAATGAGTGAAAAACCTGTATCGAAAATAAGCTGTATTTTTTGGAGCGTTTTCTTGAGATTGCATCATGGAACAGAAAAATAGACTTCTTTAGATTTTCATATCATAAGCTGGCGAAATTAGATTTGCCTAGGGAGTTCGTGGACTGATTTAGACTACTGCTTGCCGAGCTTAGATCGAATTAAATGCTAATAGCTCAAAAATAGACCGAATTAGACAAAGTAAGTATTTGTATCCCAACGCCGGGCGGTGCCGCGGGCACGCGCCAACTTTCGCTAGCGTCAACTCGCCCACTGCGCTGTTGCTCGCCGCCCCCACCCGGCCCACTTGCCTGTCCCCGACCCCCTCGCGCCTGATATACTGACGCCCCCGCGCAGCAGATGCGCAGCATGCCCTGAATTGAGGCTGCGCCGTCCGCACTTCCCAGTGTTGCGTACAGAATGGCAGAGAATGATTGACATAATGGCAAGTGCAGCTATGGCTGCGGAAGCACCCAACAATGAGCAGGATCACATCGATTCCCTGCAGGCCCATTTCAAGCCGAATGTGGCCGCTGACGACATCGAACAGGTGTACCAGCTGAAACGCGCCCAGCCGCTGCTGCAGGTGTTTACCACCCTGTTCCACGGCGGCTTCGACAATGTGCTGTTGCGCCTGCTGGTGCTGCGCGAACTGGTCTCCGACACCGATACGGCGGCGTTCTCGCGCGCCGACATCAATACCCGCCTGGCCTATCTGCTGCCCGATAGCCTGGAGACGGTACTCAACCGCCTGCGCTCGAACCAGCTGCTGGCCTGGGATGCCCAGGCCGCCGTCTACCGTGTCACGCCGATGGCGCGCAATGTGCTGTCGGCGCTCGACAGCCTGCTGGCGCTGGGCCAGGAGGAAGACCAGGCCGAAATGGGTTATCTGCTGTCGCAGGTGGCCGGCGCGCGCGCCGTGGGCGGGGTCACGGTCGAGCAGTTGCACCATCTGATGGGCCGCCTGGTCGAACTGACCGAGGAATTCGCCGACGCCATCGCCTCGGGTTCCGAGTTCCGCCTGCGCGCCTCGCAGGCCAAGTGGCATATGGCTTGCGACTGGGTCGAGAAGGGCTCGGAGATCCTGCGCGCCATCACCACCGACGAAAAGGCCGATTCGGCCACCCATCGCGCGGCCCAGGCCATCGGCCGGGCCCAGAGCGCGCTGCTGAACATGCAGGGCATGTTCTCACGCGCGCTGAACCAGATCGAGCGCCAGCGCGTGCATCTGGGCCAGTCCGGCCTGTCCACCACCGACATCAAGCGCTGGCTGCTGCTGCATGAAGACCTGGCTTCGCTGGCCGACGGCGCGATCGACCAGCCGGTGGTGCCGCTGTTTATCACCCCGGCCGAGATGATCGACGTGGCCGAAACCGAGCTGCTGTCCGACCGCGCCGCCAACGTGGCCCAGGGCGGCCTGCCGACCGGCACCGACGCGCCCACCACCATCAGCGATGGCCCGGCCATGCAGCTGGAGCTGGACGACTGGCTCGCGCGCCTGTCCGACTTCGCTTCGCTGGGGAACTTCCCCGGCACGGCCGAGAACGGACCGAAATCGATCCCTATCCAGGATTCGCTGCTGCCGGCCACCTTCGCGGTGGCTTCCTACCGCGCCTCGCTGCTGCCGCTCCTGGGCGACGCTTCCGAAGCGAGCCTGCAGGGCGCCACCGCCCAGCTGGCGCGCCTGCCGATTACCTTTACGCCGACCGACGAAATGATCCAGCTGCCCGATCTGCATGTGGCTGCGATGTCGCTTGCCTCCCTTTCACTCAATCTAGACCCGGAAGGCGCCAAGTCCGATGAATGACGATTCCCAAATCCTGATCGCCCGCCTGCTCACGCACCAGACGCTGCGGCGCGACGACCGCCTGGTCAAGCGCGTGCTGTCGGACGAACTGTTTCGCGCCGAAGTCGATGCGCGCCTGCTGGCCACCGGCCTCAAGCTGCTCGACAACGTGTATGCCGACCATGTGACGCTGGCGCTGACGCGCACCATCGAACCGAAGATCTTCGGCGCGCGCGACGTCTGGCAGAACAATAACTTCGGCCTGGCGCGCGATGGCGTGGCCCTGCTGGTGGTGCTGTGGGCGCAGATCATCCTGCCCAAGCGCGAACGCCAGGAGTCGCATCAGCATGCCGAGGACGACCAGAACGATATGTTCGGTTCGGACAAGCCGCTGCCGCGTGCCGAGGATACCTCGATCGGCATCGCCTACAAGGCGCTGCTGGCCGACTTCGGCGACAAGCTGGGACGCAAGACGCGGATGGACATGAACCTGGGTATCCTGTCCAAGCTGGGCTTCATCGAGCGGCGTGGCGACATCATCGTCGAAGGCCCGCTGCTGGACCTGATGATGGATACCGATATGCTCAAGGAGCGCATCGTCAACGGCGCGCTGGCCGATGTGTTCAAGCGCAGCCCGGCCCAGATCATTCCGGTGCCGCGCGCGGCCGTCCAGGTGCTCACGCCCGAGGAAGCCGACCAGGCCGACGACGACTACGCCGCCGGCGTGGCCGATGCTGCGCAAGCCCTTGCCGACGCAGCCGCACCGGACGCCGACCCGGCACCGGACACCGACTCCGCGCCATCCGAACCACATCCCGCGAAAGACTAAGCCATGTTCCATATCAAATCGCTCGAACTGGTGCACTGGGATTACTGGCAGCGCATCAAGAACATTCCGCTCGACGCCAAGATCATCACCATCGCCGGCCAGAACGGCTCCGGCAAGACCACGCTGCTCGACGCGCTGCGCACCCTGTTCGGGCTCGATTGCTCGATGGGCCGCACCTACAAGCACTATGCACGCCACTCCGGCCAGCAGACGGCCTGGCTGCGCGCCGTGGTCGACAACAAGAACGTCGGCCGCCAGCTGTCGAACCGTCCCTTCCGCAGCTCCGGTTTTTTCAGCGACGATGAAGTGACGCTGTTCTGCCAGATCCAGAAGAACGGCGGCGACTGGAAGCGCCAGTACCTGATGCGTCCGGGGAATGTGCAGATCGAGGACATCTCCGAAGCGTCCGACTGGCTGGGCGTGGAAAACTACCGCAAGCGCCTGGCCAATGCCGGCCTGTCGCCGGCGATGGCGAAAGTGCTGGCGCTGGAGCAGGGCGAGACCGACAAGCTGTGCGAATACGCGCCGCGCCAGTTGCTCGACCTGGTGTTCCAGGTCTTCGGCGACAAGGAAGTGCTGGACGCCTACGACGAAGCCAAGCGCCACCAGCGCGACACCGAGGTGGAGCTGAAGCGCTTCGAGACCGAGCTGGAAGCGTCGAAGACCAATCTGGAAGGACTGCGCCTGCGCGTGGCCAATTACCATCAGTGGGAAGACCTGAACAAGGAGCGCCGCAATCTGCAGGAAGAAGTGCTGCCGACGCTGCAGTACCACGAGGCGCGCGAGAAGCACAACAACGTCAGCCGCCAGCTGCGCGATGCGCGCAAGCCGATGGCCCAGGCCGACCAGCAACTGAGCGAGAAGCGCAATGCGCTGGCCGCCCAGGCCAAGGCGCTGACCGAGGCGCAGCAGCACGAGACCGTGCTGGAACAGGAATCGACCGCGCTGCAAAGCCGCCTGAGCGTGATCAATGGCAAACTCAAGCCGCTCGACAGCCTGCTGGAACAGAAGGTGCGCCTGCAAAAGCTGGCCGCCGACGCGGGCAGCGACATCGCCGAAGTGTCGCAGCAGCTGGAAGAAAAGGAAGCGGAACTGCTGCGCCAGCGCCAGGCGCGCGACGCGCTGGCGACCCGCATCGCGGGCGAGCGCAGCACCATCGCGGCCCTGCAGGGCAAGACCGCGATGCCGGAGCCGGACGCGGTGCGCAGCATGCGCCGCGCGCTGCGCGACGCCGGCATCGGCCACGCCATGCTGTCCGATATTATCGAAGTGACCGATGCGCGCTGGCAGGGTGCGATCGAGGGTATCCTGGGCGGCTTCGCTTCGGTGGTGCTGCTCGACAAAGCCAAGGATGCGCCGGCCGCTTACCGCCTGGCGGAGCAGGAGCGCTATCGCCACTTCATCGTGCCCGATCTGGTCACGGCGCCGGTGTCCAAGGGCAGCAGCCTGATGGCAGTGGTGAAGTTCTCGGCCCAGGTCCCGGCCTGGCTGGTGGAACAGCTGTCGCGCATCACCCGCGTCGATTCGGTGGACGAAGGCTTCAAGCTGGGTAACACCGATGAATGGATCACCCCCGAGGCTTACCACCGCGAACGCCGCGGCGGCCGCTCGCTGTTTGTGGAAGCTTCGCGCTACCGCTTCGGCTCGGCCGGCCGTACCCAGCGGATGGAAGCGATCCAGCGCGCGCTGCCGGCGCTGGAAGGGCAGGAAGATACGCTGACCCTGTCGATCAGCAAGCTGGCCTCCGAAGTGGGCGCGCTCAAGGGCCGCATCGCCGGCGTGGACGCGG
The DNA here is from genome assembly GCA_013284265.1 of Oxalobacteraceae bacterium. GTDB lineage: Bacteria > Pseudomonadota > Gammaproteobacteria > Burkholderiales > Burkholderiaceae_D > Rugamonas. Next base: position 33,161 of record JABTBR010000057.1, read on the forward strand.
CCAAGGAACTGGCCGCACGCCAGGCCGAGTTCGACGAAGCGGCGCACAGTTCTGTTCCGCTGAAGCAGGAGCGCACCGAGGTCGGTACCCGTCTGGGCGAGCTGCAGGCATTGATCAAGAACGCCACCGTGCTGCGCACCCGCATCGACAGCGTGTGGCAGAACGCGCGCTTCTCCCTGTCCGAGGCCGAAGCCGGCCTGCGCCTGAACTACAAGCGCCAGATCGAACAGCGCGCCGATCACGCGCGCGCGCTGCTGGAGCTGCGCCGCACCTGGCGCCATCTGCCGACCAGCTGGCGCCGTCCGGGCCGGCGCGCGCGCCTGGTCAATGAACACCAGAATGCGCACCAGGTGTCGCTGCGCACGCACAGCCTGGAAGCCAGTCTGGCGCGCAGCGACTGGGAACTGGATGCGACCGTGATCGACCAGTATCAGCGCCTCAATGAGCAGCTGAGCGGCCGCCAGTCGGAAACCGAGGAGCGCCGCTACCAGAACAACCGCGCGATCGAAGCGACCGGCAATGCCCGTGGCGCCTATATCGAGCGGCTGCGCTATACCATCAAGACCTACAGCAAGAACATCAAGGAGCTGGGCGAGCTGGCGGGCATCGAGGTGCACTCCGATCCGGTGAAGCTGGAGAACGACGATGTACAGCTGTCCCAGGCGGGACTGCACGTGCGCTTCAAGTTCGACGGCAAGGGCATCATCGGCATGAACGACGGCGAAGCGTCGGGCGGCCAGCAGGTGATGAAGTCGCTGGTGCTGCTGATTGGCCTGCTGAAATCGGAAGATGGTTCGGGCGGTTTCGTGTTCATCGATGAACCGTTTGCCCACCTGGATATCCGTAACATCCAGCTGGTCGGCGAGTTCCTGAAGAACACCGACGCCCAGTATCTGATGACGACGCCGCTGACCCACAACACCGACGTCTATGATCCGTCCGAGCTGACGCTGATCACCAGCAAAAAGAAGAAGGATACGGAGTGGGCCTTGCCGATCTTTGTGCTGCAGCGGCGTGCGGCGGAAGCGGCCAAGGCGGCCTGATGGCCTGATGAACTACACCCCCGGCGACCTTGCCGGGGGCAGCGTGAAGCTTAGAGCATGAAGTAACTAGGGCCGGCGTTCCAGTTTTCGCCGGCTTTGTCATCCGCCGCGGATGCGGATACGGATGCCGATGCCGCCGGCTGCGGCCGGGACTGCGCTGGAATGCTGGTCAGCAGATCGTTCAGCTGGTCGCTGAGCGAGGTGGCGATGATATGGCCTTTGGCCTTGAGGATGGCATCCAGATAGGGCTGGCGCAGTTCCAGCAGCTCTTCCAGGTTGATGGCTTTTTCCACCCTCAGCTGCAGCGCAAAGCCGCGCAGGCCGATATTGCTCTTGATGGTCAGATTGTAAAAGTTATACACCTGCTGGAACAGCTGCGCGTCGCTCAGGCGTTCGGTCGGTTCGGCCTGGCTCACTTCTTCCTGCGGCAGCACCGCCGGGCGCTCCGCCGCAGCCGGCTTCATCGCCGGTGTCAGCATGAAGGGCGCCATCACAGGCGCGGGGGCGCGTACCGGCTCCGGCACCGCGACCGGCGCGACCGGCTCGGGGGCGACGAGCACCGGCGCGACCACCACTTCCGGCAGCACGTCAAAGCTGCGCGAGAGGACGATAAATTCCTGTTCCACCAGCTCGGCCAGCGCGCTGGCCGTCAGTCCCAATCCCAGTACATTGCGCAGCAACTCATCTTCGGGGCGGCGGCCATCGACCAGCAGCAGCAGGGTGCGCAGCCGCGGGGCGAGTTTATGGGCGCGGGTCGCGATTTCGTCGCGGCCTTTGCTGGTTTTGTCGTAAATAGTGGTTTTCATCGCAAGAGGGCTAGAACTGCAGCATAAGCGTACATGAGGTCTGGATAGTTGCCGTATGGAATTTATAGGATACCACTAAACACTTGCTGAAAACCGGGGAAGTCTATCCCTTGCGCAAATTCAGTGGTGCATAAAGAATACTATTAAAGCACTATTAACGGCGCAGCGCCAGCCTCGAATGCTGCGCGGCAGCAATCAGGGTTGCGGTAGGGGAGCAAGCGGCTTCTGACCGCGGCGCCAGCGCAACAGCAGCAGGTGATAGCAGGCATAGAAGGCGGCCAGCGCGGCGAAGGGCAGCACCGTCAGCGGGCTTTGGTGGAACTCCCCCGGCGGCAGCGGCGTGCCTTCGTGCATTTGCAGGTAGAGCTCGAAACCGCGGTACAGCAGGCGGCCGATGAACAGCAGCGACACCAGCATGCCCAGTTGCAGGTTGGGGGTATAGAAAAACCCTTCGCGGGTGTTCTCCAGCCGGCTCAGTTTCATATTCCACCAGCCCAGGCCCGCGCCGGCGCCCGCGCCCAGCAGCAGGGCCAGCAGTCCCAGCGGGCTGCCGAGCAGTTGCGCGGCCAGCACGCCGAGCGCCAGCGGCAGCAGCACGGCGGCGGCGTAGTGATGCCACAGCGTGGAGGGATTGCGGCCCATGAGCTTTTTCAGGCGCGAGTAGATGCGCCAGACCAGCAGCGGCAGCATCAGCAACAGCACCAGGGTAGTGATTTCCATAACAGTCCGTGTTCCGTAGGGTGCAATAAAGCAGCGATTGTAAGCGAGAATGGCGCCGGCGCGGCCGTCCGGCAGCGAAGCCGATTGACAAGCGCAGGCCTTCTCAGCACTATGAGCCGATCGCTTCTTGATCCATATCAAGGTCGCTTCACATGACGCCCAGAATTGAACGGATGCCAATGACTTCCAGCCTGCCCCTGCTGCCTCCGACCCTCGGCCTGATGGCCGCTTCGCCCCAGGCCGGGGCTTCCAGCGGCTACCAGCTGCCGCCGGCGGCGCTGCAGGCGATCGTCGATGCGCCGCGCGCGCCGGCCCTGAGCCTGAGCCCGCGCCGCAACCTGGGCCTGCTGGTGGAAACTCCGCCGCTGCCGGGCATCGTCGAAGTGGCCCAGCCCGAGCTGAAACTGGCCGGCCTGCGCCTCAATCCGCGCACCGGCGCCGGCAGCCGCTTCTCCTTCGGCGCCAATCTGATGCTGCTCGATGTCGACAGCGGCAAGGAAACCCAGATCCGCGGCCTGCCGCGCGCGCTGCGGGTGGCCGACCTGAGCTGGTCGCCCGACCAGCGCTATGTGGCCTTCAGCCATGTGGCTTATCTCGGCGAGCAGGGCAGTGTGGAACTGTGGCTGGTGGATGTGGCCGCGCGCAGCGCGCGCAAGGCGCTGGGCCAGACCCTGTCGTGCGCGCTGGGGCGGGGCTTCAGTTGGCTGCCCGACAGCAGCGGCATGCTGGTGCAGATCCGGCCAGCCGGCCTGAGCAAGCCGCCCGCAGCCAGCGCCGCGCCAACCGGCCCGAATCTGCAGGACAGCCAGCCCGGCGGCAGCCTGCGCCAGCTGCGCACCTATCAGGATCTGTTAAAGAACGAGGATGACGCGCGCCTGTTTGAGCACTACGTCACCGTGCAACTGGCCCAGCTCGACCTGCACGGGCGCACCCGCCCGATCGGCCGTCCCGAGCTGTACTCGCGGGTGGCGGTGGCGCCGGGCGGCCAGTATCTTCTGACCGAAACCATCACCCGTCCGTATTCCTATCTGGTGCCGGTGTCGAACTTCGGCCGCCGCATCGAGGTGCGCAGCATGGAAGCGCGCGTGCTGCAGACGGTGGCCGAGCTGCCGCTGCTTGAAGGCCTGCCGCCCGGGAACGACGCGGTGCCGGCCGGCGTGCGCCAGATCGGCTGGCGCGCCGACGCCCCGGCCACGCTGGTCTGGGCCGAGGCCCAGGATGGCGGCGACCCGGCCGTGGAGACCGAGGTGCGCGACATCGTCTACGCGCGCGCGGTGCCCTTCGACCAGGCGCCCGTGGTGCTGGCCAAACTGGCGGCGCGCTACAGCGGCATCGCCTGGGGCCGGGGCGACCTGGCCCTGTTGGTCGAGCGCTGGCACAAGACGCGCGCGGTACGCCAGTGGCGCATCGCGCCCGACAAACCCGAACGCGCGGCGCAACTGGTCTATTCCGGCTCCTACGAAGACCGCTACAGCAGCCCCGGTTCGCCGGTGATGCGGGTCGACAGCACCGGCTACCCGCGCCTGCTGATCGGCCCGGGCGACAGCATCCTGCTCGACGGCGCCGGCGCCACGCCGGAGGGCGAGCGTCCCTTCATCGACCGCCTGTACATCGACAGCGGCCGCAAGGAGCGCCTGTTCCAGAGCGCCGCACCGTATTACGAAAACGTGATGGCGGTGCTGAGCGAAGACGGCAGCCGCCTGCTGACCACCCGCGAGACGCCCACCGAGCGGCCGAACTACTTTGTGCGCGAGCTGTCGCAGCCGGCCGCCAGCCAGCTGCGCGCGCTGACCAACTTCCCGCATCCGACCCCGCAGCTGAAGGAAGTGCGCAAGGAGCAGATCCGCTACCAGCGCGCCGACGGCGTGGAGCTGACCGCCACCTTGCTGCTGCCGCCCGGCTACGAGGTGCATAGCGACGGCCCGCTGCCGCTGCTGATGTGGGCTTACCCGCAGGAGTTCAAGTCGGCCAGCGCGGCCAGCCAGACCACCGGCTCGCCCTATCAGTTCAACGCGGTCAGCTACTGGGGGCCGGCGGCCTTCCTGGCGATGGGCTATGCGGTGCTGGACAATCCCTCGTTTCCGATCGTGGGGCAGGGCGAGGTGGAGCCGAACGACAGCTATCTGCCGCAGCTGATCGCCTCGGCCGAGGCGGCGGTGGACGAGGTGCTGCGGCGCGGCGTGGCCGAGCGCCACCGCATCGCCATCGGCGGCCATTCCTATGGCGCCTTCATGGTGGCCAATCTGCTGGCGCATACGCGGCTGTTCCGCGCCGGGGTGGCGCGCAGCGGCGCCTACAACCGCACGCTGACGCCGTTCGGTTTCCAGTTCGAGGAACGCCAGTTTTGGCAGGCGCAGCAGGTGTACCAGGCGATGTCGCCGTTCAACCATGCGGACAAGATCCGCGATGCGCTGTTGCTGATTCATGGCGAGCAGGATGGCAATTCCGGCACCTTCCCGCTGCAGAGCGAGCGCATGTTCCAGGCCATCAAGGGCCTGGGCGGCACCGCGCGGCTGGTGATGCTGCCCAATGAGGCGCATGCCTACCGGGCGCGCGAGTCGATTTTGCATATGCTGTATGAGACGCATCGCTGGCTGGATCAGCATGTGAAGAACGCCCAGCCGTAAGCGGGCCGCCGGCTGATTTGGCGGGCCGCCGGCTTATTTAGAACCCACGGCAAAGAGCCGGGGTCTGACCCGCCGGGTCAGACCCCAGATTTCTGCCGTGGGTTTTGGCCAGCGTGAGCGGCGCGCTGAGGTTTACCGCGAAGGGCGTAGAATGGGCTGCTGCGGCAGCTCGCCGCGCTCTGGGAGTGCATTATGGACTTGCCTGATTTCCCCCCGCCGCCCGCCATCCACGCCCACCGCGCGCCCGACCCGGCCCCGGTCGACGATCCCGTGCCGGAACCGCCGCCGCACCAGCCCCACCCGGTGCCGCAGGACGATCCGGTGCCGGACCATAATCCCAGTTAGTCGAAGGCCCAGGTGTAGAGCACGTCCAGCGCATTGTTGGTGCCGGTCTGGAACTGCAGCGTGATGCGGGGATTGAGCTTGTAGCGCAGCTTGACCAGGCTGGTGGCGGAACCTGCCCCCTGCTCAAAGCTCAGATAAGCTTTCGAGGACAGGCGCTTGCCCACGGTGACGACGGTGCTTTCCAGTCCCTTGGCCTGGCTCACGCCCAGTTCATCGACGCCCAGCGAACTGGCCAGCTTGCCCTGGCCGCCGCCGAACAGGGCGCCGGCGGCGGTGCTCAGCAGCGCCATATCGTTGCCAGCCGTGTTGTCGATGCCATGCCCCAGCACCAGCCAGGCCAGCTTGTCGCTGTCGCTCACCGTGGGCGTCGACACCAGCTTGGCCACCGGCGCCAGCGCCGTGCCGCGCACTTCCACCCCCGCCTCCACATTGCTCTCGCTCAGGGCTTCGCCTTCGGGACGCTTGCGCACGGCCAGGATGTTCAGGCCGGGATTGTCGTAGGCGCCGGTGAAGTTGATCAGGCCCCGTTCGATCGCCAGTTTCTGGCCATAGGCCGCATAGGTGCCGCTATCGACGCGGATGCTGCCGTTGACGCGCGGCGGACGGCGGTCGAACACGCGGATGCGCACGGCGCCGGCCAGCTGGGCATCGAGGCCCTTGCCCTTGAGCTTGAAGTTATCGCCCAGATCGGCTTCCAGATCGATATTCAGGGGCAGCGATTTATCCGCCTTGGCCGGCGCCTTGCCGCGTCCCAGCACCACCACGTCGTCGCTCAGCGTGGGCGTGTCCTGCGCAGCGAGTTCGATGTTGGCGCGGTCGGCGCGGAATTTGCCGTCGAGCTGGAAGCGGCGGGCGTCGCGCACCAGCGTGCTGCTGCCCGACAGTACCAGGATGCGGTCGGGACGGGACAGCACTTCCAGTCTGTCGGCGCTGAGCTTGAGCTGCATGGTGGCTTCGGCGTTGGCGAAACGGATCCAGCCGTCCGCCGAGGCGCGCCCTTCGGCGCCGTCGAAAGTCAGTTTTTGCAGCTGCAACTGGTCGCCCGCCAGCTTTGCCTGCAACTGGCCGTTGCGCAGCTTGATGCCCTGGTCGGCCCAGTTCAGCACCAGCCGCGAGCCATTGATGTCGCCGTTGAGCTGGGGCGCGCCGATGCTGCCGCTGCCGTTGATGGCCAGCGTCAGCGCGCCGTCGATTTCCATGCCTGGCTGGCCGGCCAGCGGCGCCAGCCAGGCCAGCGAAGCCATATTCGCCGTGCCGCTCAGGGTCAGGGCGCTGCTGTCGGCGATGCGGCCTTCCACCAGTTTCACGCCGGCGTCGATGCGGGCCTGGCCGGCGCGCGAACCGTCGAGCGCCAGTTGCAGGCGCAGGCGCTCGCCGGCCACGTCGGCGCGCAGGTCGAGCTGGCGCAGGCCCAGCGGCAGCGGCGTCTCGGCGCCGGTGACGGTGATGTCGCCCTGTTCGCGGAACACATGCAGCCCGCCTTCCACGGCCGGCGGATGGCCGGCCGCGATGCTGCCGGCCTGTACGCCCAGCGCCCAGTCGGCGCCGATTGTCATGTCGCTGCGCACATTGTCGCGCCAGGCTTCCGACAGCTGCGCCAGATAATTGACCGGCACGCCGGCGGCCTTGCCCTTGCTGCGCCACTGGGCGCCGTTCTTGTCCAGGCTGGCGATGCTGATGCTGCCGGCCGGCAGGCGCAAGACGGCGGCGCCCAGCGCGATCTGCTGCGGGCGCAACAAGCCTGCCACGCCGCTGCCTTCCGGCGCCGTTACGCGCAGCGCGGCCGGCGCTTGCAGGGTCAGGGCGAAGCGGCCCTTGTTCTGCAAGGTGTCGATGTTGCCGCTCCAGCTGTCGCTGCTCCAGCCGCCCTTGACGCGCAGGGCGGCGTCGAAGTCGGCGTTGACGGCGGACAGCTGCAGCACGTGGGCCGCATGGCTGCCGCTGGTTTGCAGGCGCAGGCGGTTCAGCTTGAGCGCGGGCGAGCTGTAGTCGCTGATGTCGATATCGCTGACCAGGGCCTCATCGGCGCCCGCGCCGGCGCCGATGCTGGCGCTGCCGCGCAGGCTCTTGATCTGGTGCTGGTCCATCAGGCGCAGGGCGCTGCCGTCGATGGACATGGTCAGCGCGGGGTGCTCGCCGCCGCCCGTCAGATTGCCGCTGGCGCGCAGCACGCCGGAAAAGCGCGGGCCCAGGCTGGCCAGTTGCGGCGCATCCAGTTTCCAGTCGAGCCGGTCGCTGCCGCCGCCGAAGCCGCCCTCGGTGTGCAGGGAGTTGGGACCCAGGCGCAGGTCGATATTGGCCTTGGCTATGCGCTTGGGTGCGGCGCTGAAGTCGGCCACACCGCTGAGCGGCGCGTTTTGCAGCGTCGATGCCTGCAGCTTCAGATTCAGGGCGGCGCGCCAGTCCGATGCCAGCCGGCCCTGCGCGTCCAGATCGGCATTGATGCTGCCCAGCGGGTAGGGGCCGAAGGCGGCGGGATCGAGCTTGTGCAGCGTGCCAGTGAGCTTGAATTCGGGGGCGCGGGGCCTTCCCGCCCCGCCCCCCCCTCGGTGCCCCCCCGCCCGCCCCCCCCCCCGCCGCACTCGCCACGCCGGCACCCGCGCCGACGC
>JABTBR010000058.1 GCA_013284265.1 Oxalobacteraceae bacterium
GCGCCAGCCGGACCTGAGCCTGATCTTCTTTTCCAGCGCCGAGGGTGCCGCCGGTGGCACCTACCGCTTGCTGCTCGAAGCGGTGCGCTTCGCCGACCAGGCCGGCTTCAAGGCGGTATGGACGCCGGAACGCCACTTCCAGGATGTCGGCGGTCCCTATCCGAATCCTTCCGTGCTGAGCGCCGCGATTGCCGCGATCACCACGAATTTGCGGGTACGCGCCGGCAGCATCAATCTGCCGCTGCACGATCCGCTGCGCGTGGCCGAGGAATGGGCCGTGGTCGACAACCTGTCCAACGGCCGCGTCGACCTGGCCATCGCGCCGGGCTGGCACGGGGGCGACTTCATCCTGCAGCCGCAGAACTACGAAACCCGCCGCGAAGTGGCCAGCACTTCCCTCGACCAGGTGCAGGCGCTGTGGCGGGGTGACGCCATCACGCGCACCGACCCGGTGGGCGCCAGCGTCCAGGTGCGCACCTTCCCGCGCCCGGTGCAGGCCGAACTGCCGGTGTGGCTGACCATTTCGCAAAACACCGAGGCCTGGGCCTATGCCGGCCGGCGCGGCGTGAACGTTCTGACGGCGCTGATCAACCACAGCCTGGAAGGCCTGGTCGAACGGATCGCGGTCTACCGCGCGGCGCGCGCCGAGGCGGGTCTGGACCCGGCCGGCGGCGTGGTATCGCTGATGCTGCACACCTATGTCGGCGCCGACGGCGAAGACGTCAAGGAAATGGTCCGGCCGGCGCTGAGCGCCTACCTGTCCGGCTTCCTGTCGCAGCAGGATCACCTGAACAGTGCCGACCAGCGCCACCAGGACGTGCGCGCCCTGGTCAAGGCCGATCCGCAAGCCTTCGTCGACTTCGTGTTCGAGCGCTACTACGAGAGTTGTTCGCTGCTGGGCAGCGCCGAACGCTGTGCCGCGATGCTGCGGCGCGTGGCCGCGGCCGGCGTCAGCGAAGTGGCCTGCCTGATTGACTTCGGCCTGGAACACGAGCAGGTGCAGCAAGGGCTGCGCCGTCTGGCCGCCCTGCTCCCTTCCGCCGCGGCGTGAGCGTAGCCGCTTCGATACTTTCATTCACATTTTAATTATTCCGACCATGACCACGACCTCCTCCCCGGCGCGCAACGATGTGCGCAACTTCAACCGCGCGCTGCAGACGCAAATCGAACAGCATCCCGAGAAACAGGTGCTGCGCTTCCTGAACGCGCAATCCGAAGTCGGCCACGCGCTGCGCTATGCGGACCTGGACGGCAAGGCGCGCAGCATCGCCGCGCATCTGCTGGCCCACGCCCGCCCCGGCGACCGCGTGATGCTGCTGTTCCCGAACGGCGCCGAGTTCATTTCCGCCTTCATCGGCTGCCTGTACGCCGGCATGATCGCCGTGCCGGTGTACGCCTTCGATCAGCAGCGCCTGCAAAAGTCGCTGCCGCTGCTGGTGAACGTACTGCGTGACAGCGGCGCGGCCGTGCTGCTGGCGCCCGACGAACTGGTGCAGCAGCTGCGCCAGCCGCTGGCGGCCCAGCCGGAACTGGCCAGCAGCGTGCGCCTCGCCGCGCTGGAGACGGCACTGGCGGCCGCGCCGCTGGCGCAGATCGCCGATCCCGAGGCGAGCCAGATCGCCTTCCTGCAATACACCTCCGGTTCCACCGGCCGTCCCAAGGGCGTCATGGTCTCCCACGGCAACCTGGTCGACAATGAAACCCGCATCGCCGCCGCCTTCGGCATCAATCAGGACTCGCGTGGCGTGTTCTGGCTGCCGCACTACCACGACATGGGCCTGATCGGCGGCCTGCTGCAGCCGCTGTACTCCGGTTTCGAGTCGACCTTCATCTCGCCGGCGCACTTCGCCAAGGACCCGCTGTCCTGGCTGGAAACCATCAGCGCCTGCCAGGCCAACCTGAGCGGCGCGCCGAACTTCGCCTACGAGATCTGCGCCCGCGATCCATCCGAGGAGCGCGTGCAGCGCCTGGAACTGGCTCAGTGGAGCACCGCCTTCTGCGGCGCCGAGCCGATCCGCGCGCAAACGCTGCAACGCTTCAGCGACCGCTTCGCGCCGCGCGGCTTCAAGGCGCGCGCCTTCCTGCCATGCTACGGCCTGGCCGAGGCGACCCTGTTCGTCACCGGCCGTTTCGGTGACGTCAGCCAGATCGCCCGCGATATCGATCCGGAAGCGCTGCGCCAGGGCGTGGCCCAGGCCAGCGCGCCCGGCGCGGCCCCTTACCGCGCCGTCTCCAGCGGCCATATCGGCGCGCCGGGCGAGGTGGTGATCGTCGATCCGGACACGCTGACCCAGCGCGCCGACGGCCAGGTTGGCGAAATCCTGGTATGCACGCCCAGCGTGGCGCAAGGCTACTGGCAGAACGAGGAAGCCACCCGCGCCATCTTCCAGGCCAAGGTGGCGGGCCTGGACGGCGCTTACCTGCGCACCGGCGACCTCGGTTTTGTGCTGGAGGGCGAACTGTTCGTCAGCGGCCGCCGCAAGGAGCTGATCATCCTGAATGGCCGTAACTACTACCCACAGGATATCGAAGCGACGGTGCTCGAACGCGCCGGTGCCCTCAAGCCGGCCAGCTGCGCGGCCTTCGGCATCGAACGCGATGGCGCCGAACAACTGGTGATCGCGCTGGCGGTACGCCGCACCGACGTCGGCGCCGAGGAAGGCCAGGCCATCCTGGCCGAGGTGGCCACCGCCGTTGGCGCCAGCCATGGCGTGCCGGTGGCGCGCCTGCTGCTGGTGCCGCCGCGCGCCATCGGCAAGACCACCAGCGGAAAATTGCAGCGCGCCGCCTGCCGCGGCCAATATCTGAACGGGACACTGGAATTGCTGCTGAGCTGGCCGTCGCAGGACAGCGGCTTGCCGGGTGCCGCCGAGCAGCCGCTGGCCGCTCCCGCCACCCCGGTCGAGCGCTGGCTGCATGGCGCCTGCTGCAAATTGCTGCAGCGCGAAGCGATCGGCATGCACGCCTCGCTGCTGGAGCTGGGCGTGAACAGCATCGAGCTGGCCCAGCTGGCGTCGGCGATCGAGGGCCGCTTCGGCTTCGCGCCCAAGATCGACGAAGTGTTCGCACAACCGACCTTGCACGCGCTGGCCGCCGGGATCGACACGCGCCTGCAGCTGGCCGTGGCCACCATGCCAGAACAGCAGTTGCGCGAGCTGCTGCTGGCGCTGGACGCGGCTTGAGCGGGGGACAGGCGATGACGACTTATCGATTCTGCGGCATCCGCCCGCAGCTGGCCGCCGATGTCTTCATGGGCCCCGGCGCCCAGGTGATCGGCGACGTGCGCCTGGATGCCGGCGTCAGCATCTGGAGCAATGCGGTGCTGCGCGGCGACCACGAGCCCATCCATGTGGGTGCGGGCAGCAATGTGCAGGATGGCTGCATCCTGCATACCGATCCCGGCTTTCCGCTGACCCTGGGTGCCGAAGTGAGCATCGGCCACAACGCCGTGCTGCACGGCTGCACCGTGGGCGCGGGTTCGGTCATCGGCATGAATGCCGTGATCATGAATGGCGTGGTGGTGGGCCGCGCCAGCCTGGTGGCGGCCGGCAGCGTGCTGGGCAGCGGACAGAGTTATCCCGACGGCTCGCTGATCAGCGGCAATCCGGCCAAGGTGGTGGTGGCGCTGTCGCCGGAGGACCGCGAAGGCTTGCTCAGCGGCACGCGCGGCTATGCGGAGATGGCGCGCAGCTGTCTGGAAGAAGGCGTGTTCCAGCCTTGTGAACCCGAACTGCTGACGGCGGCGCAACATGGTTGAGGCGGCAGGCGCGGGCCCAGGCACCGCCTTGGCCTCGGCTTCGGCTTCAAGCGCGGCTTCAAGCGCGGCTTCGACCGCGGGCGCGGCGCGCTGGCTGCGCCATTTCGGCGCGCCCGGTGCCGCCGCCGTCAATCTGGTCTGCCTGCCGCATGCGGGCGCGGGCGCATTCCAGTTCGCCGCCTGGGCCAAGCCGCTGGCGGGCCTGGCCCATATCGTCGCGGTGCAATTGCCCGGCCGGGAAGACCGCCTGGGCGAGCCCTGCATGACCAGCAGCGTGGATCTGGTGGACGAACTGGCGCAAGCCCTGAGCGAGCTGCCGCCCCGTCCGGTGGTGCTGTACGGGCACAGCATGGGCGCCTCGCTGGCGCATGCGCTGGCCTTGCGCTGGCGCGACCCAAACCGGCCCCTGCGCGCGCTGCTGGTATCGGGCCAGCTGCCGCCGCACATCCCGCGCCGGCGCCCGCCGCTGGCCACGCCGGAAGCCCTGCTCGGCTGGTTGCGCGAGCTGGAGGGCATGCCCGCCGCCGTGCTGGCCAACGAGGAATTGATGGCGCTGTGGCTGCCCGCGGTATGGGCCGACATGCAATTGCTGGACGATTACTTCGCGGCCGGCCCGCGCGCCAAACTCGACGTTCCGCTGACCGCGCTGAGCGGCACCGACGACTGGCTGGCGCCGCCGGACAGCGTGGCTTGCTGGCGCGACTGCGCCGGCGCCACCTTCCACAGCGCCACGCTGGAAGGCGGTCATTTTTTCCCCCACACGAATGCGGCCGCGATGCTCGACACCCTGCGTGCGGCGCTGCTGCGCGCGCTGGCCGGCGCCGACCTGCTGCAAACAAGCTACCATCCTTGATGAAAGAAATGTAATGGATAAGAAGTCTCTCCCCCTGCTGGCATTGTTGCTAGCCACCGGAAACCTGGCGCTTGCCGCCGATGACAACAGCAATGCCAGCGCCGCCGCCGCGGCCAACGATGGCGCCAGCGCGCGCATCCGCGAGGAGTCCGCGCCCGCGCCTGCCTATCCTTTGTTCAGCGGCAGCTCGCTCAATTTCCTGCTGCGCAGTTTCGCCTCCAAGCAAACCGTCAACGGCGCCTTCACGCGCCATGCCTGGACCGAGAACCTGCAAGTGAATTTCGAATCCGGCTACACACCGGGCACGCTGGGATTCGGCGTGGATATCTCGCCCTTCCTGGCCGCGCGCATCAACAGTACGGAAAAACCGGGCAATCTGGCCCATACCGGCGCACCGGACGACCGTGCCTGGGCCTATCTGGGCAAGTACGCGCTCAAGGCCAAGCTGGGCGAGAGCACGGTGCTGAAGTACGGCTTGCAGCAGACCAGTAATCCCGTCATGGAAAGCAAGGACAACCGCGGCCTTCCACCGACTTATCGGGGCTGGACCTTGGCGTCGACCCTGGCGCCGGGCGTGACGGCCGAGGCCGGCAGTTTCGACCAGATGCTGGGCCGTGGCCGTTCCACGCTGGGGCCGCTGAGCAGCAATTTCGGCGGCGTGCCGGTCGAGCGCCTCAGCTATGCCGGTGCCAGCTGGGATTACCGCGATGGCGCCAACGCCACGCTCTACCTCAGCCAGGCGCGCGAAGTGTGGAACCAGGCTTATCTGTCATGGACCGAACAGCTGGGCGAAGCCGCGTCCGTCAAATGGAGCAGCAACGCCAGCGTCTACATCACGCGCGGCCAGGGACGCCGGCTGCAGGGCGATATCGACGGCCAGGCCTACAGCCTCAGCCTGAAAGGCACGCGCGGCGCCTTCACCGGCATGGTCGCCTTCCAGCAAATCGCCAGCGACTACTTCCACGACTTCCCCGGCGAGACCTGGGGCAACGCCCTGTCCAACGCCTTGCTGGTCGACTACGGCGCGCCGCACGAGCGCTCGGTGCAGCTGCGCGGCGTGATCGACGCCGCCAAGCTGGGCGTGCCCGGCCTGCGCGTGATGTTCTGGAACATCAGCGGCTGGGGCGCGAACGGCGGCACCAATGCGGCCCGCCACAGCCAGCCCAACGATCCGCTGTATGAGCTGTACTGGAAGAACGGCCGTCCGCTGCAGGGCGGGCACCGCGAGTTCGGCATCTACCCGACCTATGTGCTGCAGGAAGGCAAGTTGAAGGGTAGCAAGCTGTCCTTCTACGCGGTGGCGCACCGCGCCGCGACCTACTACTACGACAGCGGCATCCGCGAGTACAAGCTCGCGCTGGATATCCCCTGGAAGGCGTTTTGATCAGGATGGCAGGCTAGCATGCGCGCCTTGTACACGGTCCTGAGCGGGCAACTGCTGTCGGCGCTGGGCAGCGCGGTCAGCGCCTGCGCGCTGAACTGGTGGATCTATCAGTCCAGCGGTTCGGTGTCGCGCTACGCGCTGGCCTTCTTCTTCACGGCCCTGCCCGGCCTGCTGCTGGCGCCGGTCGCCGGCGTGCTGGTCGACCGCTATCCGCGCCGCAATGTGATGTTCGCCGGCGCCTTGCTGTCGGCGCTGGTCGGCGTGGCCATGCTGGCGCTGCTGGCCGCCGGGCAGTTGAGCGCCGCCTGGATCTACGCCGGCATGGGTGTGCAGTCCTGCAGCCTGGCGCTGCATCTGCCTGCGTTCCAGGCACTGGCGCGGCAGTTGACGCCGCCGGAGCGGCTGGGCCGCAGCGCCGGCCTGCTGCAACTGGCCGAAGCGTGCAGCCAGACGCTGGCGCCTGGCGTGGCGGGCCTGCTCACCTCCACCGTGGGCTTGCCTGGCACGCTGACGCTGGCCGTGGCGGGCAACGGCCTGGCCCTGCTGACCCTGGCCATGCTCAAGGCGCCACCGGCGGTCGTGGCCGGCACGGCGGCGAGCGGTTTCTGGCAAGAGTGCGGGTTCGCGTTCCGCTATCTGCGCGGCAGGGCGGCGCTGCTGCGCCTGCTTGCTTATGCCGCCGGCATGAATTTTGTGCTGGGGATGGTGCTGGTCTTATCCACACCCTTGCTGCTGAGTTTTACCTCCGCCCGCCAGATGGGCCTGGTGCTGTCCTTCGGCTCCACCGGCCTGCTGTGTTCCAGCCTGCTGGTGTCGGCCGGCCTCATACGGGTGGACGGCATCGCCGGGCTCAAGCCGTTTTCGCTGATGGCCTCGCTGTGCGTAGGCCTGGCGGCACTGCTGCCTTCGCCCTGGTGGTTTGCCGGCTTTGGCTTTTGCTTCTTCTTTTCGATCGGCATGATCAACGCCACCACGATGCGTTTCTGGCTCGCGCAGATACCGGCCGAAGTCCAAGGGCGGGTGTTTTCCGCGCGCCGGCTGGTGTCCCTGTCGATGCTGCCGCTCGCTTATCTGGCGGCCGGTCCGCTGGGCCATTTGTTCCAGGGCGCGCTGCTGCCGGGGACGGCGCTGGCCGCCAGCCTGGGGCCGGTCTTCGGCGTCGGTCCTGGACGGGGCCTGGCCCTGCTGCTGACCCTGTGCGGGGGCGCTTTGCTGCTTTTTTCGACTGTCTGCCTGCGTCATCCGGATCTGGCCAAGGCCGGAGCACCGGCTGCCTTTCCTGTTCATTCAACCTAAGTAGGGATTGTTCAATTTATGAAAACCACTGCCACTCCATCCGCGCGGGTCATTCCCGCCTATCTGCGCGCGCTGCCGCCGCTGGTCACCGTCCTCATGATCGGTGCGCTGCTATGGCACGGGACGGTTCCCGAGCGCAGCAATCCGCATGACTACGCCGATCTGCGCGCCTTTGCCGGCATCGCCAATTTCGGCGACGTGGTGTCCTGCCTGGGCTTCTTGCTGGTCAGCATCTGGGGCGCCAGCTATCTGGGCGCCCTGCGCCGCTTGGGCACCGCGCCGGCCGCGTGGAACAGCTATGCCGTGTTCCTGGCCAGCCTGGCGTTTACCGCCGTCGGCGCGGGCTATTACCATGCCGTGCTGAGCGACGCGAGCCTGCTGTATTCGCGCCTGCCGAACGTGCTGATGCTGGTGGGCCTGATATCGCTGGTGCGTGCCGAGACTGCCGGCCAGCCCAATGACAACCGCTTCCTCCTTGCCGGCCTCGCCGCGGCGGTGGGCAGTTTCGTGTGGTATTCCGTCAGCAAGGCCAACGGCAAGGCCGATACCGGCCCGATCTATCTGATCCAGTTCTTGTGCCTGGTTTTGATTCCGCTCTGGCAAGCTATCTATAAAGCGCCATTCGCTGATAAGGTAGCCGTGTATTGTGCCCTGGCGATGTTCCTGCTGTCGCAGGTCGTGGGCGGGCGCGATGCGCAGATCCTGCAGGCGACTGGCTGGATCAGCGGGCACACCATTTTCCATTTGTTCGGCACGGCCGCGGCAGCGCCCATCGTCTGGAATATGCGCCGCCGTGTGTTGCAGGCGAAGGCGCAAGCATTGGTGGCGCCAGCCGCTGCTGTCCGCAAAGCCGCCTGATTTTTTCATTGTTTTCATCCAGAGGGAGTACTGATGTTTTATGAAATCGTGACCATCCAGGTCAAGCCGGACACGCACGCGGATTTCGAAGCCGCCATCGCCAAAGCCGTGCCGCTGTTCCAGCGTTCCCGTGGCTGCCAATCGCTGCGCCTGGAGCGCTCGGTCGAGCAGCCCGACACCTACAAGATCGTGATTGGCTGGGCCACGCTGGAAGATCACACCACCCACTTCGTCGCCAGCGAGGAAGTGCAGGAGTTCCGCCGTCTGGCCGGCGGCTTCGTCGCCGCGCCGACGCATATGGAACACGTGCAGATTGTGTTGAACGGGTTTTGATTCTTACGTTTTAGCGCTGGCGTGCCGCAACGCGTTTTTAGAACCCACGGCAAAGAGCTGGGGTCTGACCCGCCGGGTCAGACCCCAGGGGTACGCCGTGGGTTTTAAACGGACGCCAGCGGCCCGCAAGCAAACCACTCAAACCAACTTCCCCGCGCTGGAATTGCACGATGCACTGGCCATTCCATCCCAGTACATCGCGCAATGCAAGCGCACCACAGCAAGGAAACCGCCATGAACGCCATCGCCGACGCGTGCGTCGCCACCGCTGATCCCGTACCAGCCCCCATCGACACGCGCGCCCTGCGCAACGCCCTGGGCAGCTACCCGACCGGTGTCGCGATCGTCACCACGCGTACCGCGTGCGGCCGCCCGGTCGGACTCACCATCAATTCCTTCGCCTCGCTGTCGCTCGACCCGCCGCTACTGCTGTGGAGTTTATCCAAGCGCTCGCCCAGCATGGCGGCCTTTGGCGAGAGCGGATATTTTAGCGTCAATGTGCTGGCAGCCGGCCAGGCCGACCTGGCGCGGGCCTTCGCCAGTTCCGCCGTGGCGGACAAGTTCGCGCTGCTGCCCAGCTGCGACAGCCCGGAGCAACTGCCGCTGATTCCCGGCAGCCTGGCCACCTTTGTCTGCGCCACCGAGCAGGCGCAGGATGCCGGCGACCACACGTTATTCCAGGGCCGCGTGCTGCGCTACACCGAAGGCGAAGGCGAGCCGCTGGTATTCCATCGCGGCCAGTTCACCGAGCTGCAGTCACGCCCGTAAGCAGCGTACAGGTGCTGATCTGCTCGCCACGCTCCAGTTGGAACGTGACCGGCAAAAAACGGCCGATGACCTCCGCATTGGTCAGCGCATGCGACGACAGCTTATTGGTCGTAAACTTGCCACCTCCAGCCAAAGCCATCGGCAGCATCAGCTGGTCCGCGAGATGTTCGCCGACCGCCGCGCCGGAGATCAGGTAGTCCCGCACTTCCTGCAACAGCTGCTTGGCCACCGTTTCGGCGCGCACAGCTTTTTCGCCGAAGCCGACAAACACCTCCGTGACGTGTTCGTGTTCAAGCGTGAGCAGCAAGGCGTTGCCCGGACCTTGCTCGGCGGGCAGGCTACGGTGCAGTAATTGCGATTCTTCCCAGCCCATGCCGCTGCCGATCACCGACAGTTCGCGCACGGCGACATTGGCCGGAACGCCCGCAATAAAGCTTTCGGCAAAGCCGTTGCGCCGCTCACCCCGCGTCATCAGTTCAAACGGCTTCAATTGCATGCAAGGCTCTACGCTGGCGACGATCTCGCCGCCGCCGGCCGGATAGAATCCGAAACGCTTGAGCGTGATCTCGACCTTCGCCCCCATCTGTTCCAGCACCCGGCCATAGGCCCGCTGCAGGAAATGCAGCGGCGGCGCCATCGAATTGTGCGTGCCGCCGCTGATATGCACCGTCGATGCCACGTCGGCATACAGCAGCGCAGGCAGCAGCGTTTGCAACACCAGCGTGCAACTGCCCGCCGTGCCGATGGCGAAGCTGTAGTCGCCGCCCTTGATCGTTCCCGGCACAAAGCTCAGCTGCTGCGAACCCGCCTCGGCCCCCGTCAGCTGCGCGCCGCAAATCCTGGCAGAGGCTTGCACCGCAGCCAGATGCTGGCGCATCAAGCCGGGTTTGGCGCGCTTGGCACGGATATTCGTCATGCGGAAAGGCTGGCCGGTGATCATCGACAAAGTCAGCGCGGACCGCAAAATCTGGCCGCCGCCCTCGCCTTGTGCTCCATCCAGTTCTATCATCTTGCTTAACCTTTCACGCATACAACTTGTTTCAACACGTGGACCACGTCCACCAGCTCACGCTGCGCCAGCATCACGGCGTCGATATCCTTGTAGGCCATCGGAATTTCATCGATGACGTTGGCGTCCTTGCGGCACTCCACGCCTTCGGTGGCCTTGATCTGGTCCGCCAGCGTATAGCGGCGCTTGGCTTCGGTACGGCTCATGGTGCGGCCGGCGCCGTGGCTGCAGCTGTTGAAGCTTTCCGGATTCCCGCGTCCACGCACGATGAAACTCTTGGCGCCCATCGAGCCCGGAATGATGCCCAGCTCGCCTTCACGCGCGGAGACCGCACCTTTGCGGGTGATCAGCACATCCTTGCCGAAGTGACGCTCCTGCTGCACATAGTTGTGGTGGCAGTTGACCGCTTCCACGTGCGTCTCGAAGGGCTTGGTGATGACCGAGCGCACGGCGGCGATCAGGTTATGCATCATCACCTCGCGGTTGGTACGGGCGAACTTCTGCGCCCATCCCACCGCTTCGATGTAATCGTCGTAGTGCTGCGTCCCTTCGGACAGATACGCCAGATCCTGATCCGGCAGATTGATGAAGTGGGTGCGCATATCCTTCTTCGCCAGTTCGATGAAGTAGGTGCCGATGGCATTGCCCACGCCACGCGAACCGGAGTGCAGCATGAACCACACCGCGTTCGCTTCATCGAGGCAGATTTCGATGAAGTGGTTTCCACCTCCCAGGGTTCCCAGGTGGCGATAGTTGTTGGTGTTCTTCAGCTTCGGCGTCTTGGCGCAGATGGCGTCGAATTCTTCATTGAGCGTGGCCCAGGCCAGATCCACCGGTGCCGGCGGGGTATGCCAGGCCCCTTCATCGCGGCCGCGGTGACCGCGCTGGCGTGGCGAGGAACCGTGCGGCACGGCTTTCTCGATCGCGCTGCGCAGCGGGCCAAGGTTGTCCGGCAGGTCGTTGGCCGTCAGCGTGGTCTTGGCGGCCATCATGCCGCAGCCGATATCCACACCGACGGCGGCGGGAATGATCGCGCCCAGGGTCGGCACCACGCTGCCAATGGTCGACCCCTTACCGACGTGCACGTCCGGCATCACCGCCACGTGCTTGTAGATGAAGGGCATCTTGGCCATATTGCTCAGCTGCTGCCTGGCCTCGGCCTCGACCGGCACACCGCGGGTCCACATTTTGACGGGACGGCCGCCTTCGATATTGAGTACGTCGTATTCTTCTTTTTTCATTGTATTTTCCATCATAACTAAAATTGTACGCGCCAAAGGCACGTCTTTCATCCATCGTTCCCGATCAGGGTTGACAGCACATGCTGGCAAACACGCTGCGCCTGCCAGGCCGCAGCCGATCCGGCGGCGGCATGCGGGGTGAAGCTCCAGTGAGCACCGCGAAGATGTGCGCTAAATGTGGCGTGGCCCTGGGTGGTCGTCGCCACCTTCCTGTTTTGTTCAAATTCGCTGCCGCCGACACTAAGCGTCCATCCCATGATGCTCTCCTGTTTGAATATGGGTTTGCCTGTTTGCCTCCCTACTATTGCAATCGCCGTGCCAGTTGCATTTTATTTTGTAAGTATTTGATTAATAAGGAACTACGATAAATGGACGGTTTATGTATATCGTGATAAATTATCTTAAAAGATAAATAGTTATCCAATAAAATGCATAAAAAACGTATTGTTGTCATCGGTTTCGTCGGCACCCAGCTCGACAGCGGCAATGGCAGCGGGCGCTGGGAGCGCTGGCGGCCGAGTGTCGCCATCACCCAGTATCCGGACGTGGTCGTCGACCGTTTCGAGCTGCTCTACAGCGGCAGGTTCAGCCAGCTGGCCCGCTCGGTCGCGGCCGACATCGGCACTGTCTCGCCGGAAACCGAGGTCGTGCTGCGCGATGTGCCGATGGACGATCCCTGGGATTTCGAAAACGTCTACGGCGCGCTGTTCGACTTCGCCAGGTCCTACCCCTTCGACCCGGACCAGGAGGAATACTGGATCCACATCACCACCGGCACGCACGTGGTGCAGATCTGCATGTTCCTGATGACGGAGGCTTTCTACTTCCCCGGACGCTTGCTGCAGACCTCGCCGCCGCGCCGCCAGATGGCGGGCGAACCGGGCAACCATGTGCTGATCGATCTGGATCTGTCGAAGTACGATCAGATCGCGCAGCGCTTCTCGCGCGAGCAGCAGGAAGGGGTGGCCTTCCTCAAGTCCGGCATCGCCACGCGCAATGCGCGCTTCAACACCATGATCGATGAGATCGAGCGGGTCGCCATCAAGTCCAGGGCGCCGATGCTGTTGATGGGGCCTACCGGCGCGGGCAAGTCCTCCCTGGCGCGCCGCGTGTACGAGCTGAAGAAGGCGCGCCACCAGATCGATGGCCGCTTTGTCGACATCAACTGCGCCACCCTGCATGGCGACGGTGCCGGCTCGACCTTGTTCGGCCACATCAAGGGTTCCTTCACCGGCGCATCCTCGGACCGGCCGGGACTGCTGCGTTCGGCCCACAAGGGCTTGCTGTTCCTCGACGAGATCGGCGAACTGGGCCTGGATGAGCAGGCGATGCTGCTCAAGGCGATCGAGGAAAAACGTTTCCTGCCGGTGGGCGGCGACAATGAAGTGCAAAGCGATTTCCAGCTGATCGCCGGCACCAACCGCGACCTGGCCAAGGAAGTGGTAGCGGGCCGCTTCCGCGAGGATTTGTTTGCGCGGATTAATTTGTGGACTTACGAATTGCCGGGACTGAAAGACCGGCCCGAGGATATCGAGCCGAACATCCAGTATTTGCTGGCCCAGAGCGGGACCGAACTGGGCCATGTTGCCCGCTTCAACAAGGAAGCGCGCGAACGCTTCATGCGCTTTGCGGCCTCGCCCGATGCTCTGTGGGTGGGCAACTTCCGCGACCTGTCGGCCTCGGTCACGCGCATGGCCACCTTGGCCGACGCGGGCCGCATCGACGACGCCATCGTCAACGATGAAATCGCCCGCCTGAACCGGCTGTGGCGCCATCAGGCCGGGTCCGCGTCCAGCTCGCCGGACGCGGTGGATATCGATCTGGAAGCCTTGATGACGCCGCAGGCGGTGGCGCAACTGGACCTGTTCGATGCGCTGCAATTGCGTTCCGTCATACAGATCTGCCGCGGCTGCAAGAGCATGTCCGATGCCGGCCGCAAGCTGTACGCGGTTTCGCGCGACGCCAAGGCGAGGCCCAACGATGCTGACCGTCTGAAGAAATACCTGGCCCGCTTCAATCTGGAATGGACGGATATCGAGCTGCATTGCTGAGCGCGCCCGAGAGGTCGGTGCGCCGCCGCCGCCGGAAGCTGGGGGCTTATTGTTTCGATATCGCCATCGTCGAATCAGCCCGGCCCCGAATGCAAAATTGCGCCTTATGCTATATTGCAACTCGACTTTTTCAGCGCTGGACAGGGCAAAGATGATGCAAGGCGAAGTGCAGGAACACGAGGTGTCCCGGGACGGTAAGGTTGTCCTCAATCAGCACCGCCTCAAAGCCTTGCGAAAACAGCACGGCCTGAGCCAGGACGCGCTGGCGCAACTGTGCCTGGCCAACCGCCTGTGCGTATCGATCGCCTCCATCAAGCGGGCCGAGACGGGCAAGTCGGTGCTCTACCGCACGGCCAGCCATCTGGCGCGGGTCTACGGCAGCGAACTCGACGAGCTGATCATCCCGGCCGCGAACGTCTTCCTTCCCCCGGTCCTGCTGACGCTGGACTACAGCATCGAGGCCTCCGAACGGCCCGCGTATTCCGACTATGCCGACCACCCGGAACAGCCCGTCCACATTGAGCAGACCGAACAGCGCAATGTGCTGGAACTGCTGCTGCTACTGGACGCAGTGCCGCCGGCCGCGCTGGCCGCGCAGATCGCGGCCATGACCGAACAGTTCGGCGGCATGCAGCAGCAGGCCGAACTGGCCATCTTCGGTGTGCCGCGCGCCTATGGCAGCGATGCCGCGCGCTGCCTGCAATGTGCGCTGGGCCTGGCCGCCCTGCTGCAAGGCCGGCGCGCCGCGCTGATCATTCGCAGCCGTCTGTGGCCGCTGGGGCCGGCCGACGAGGCGGCCCGTCAGCGCCTGCTGACGCTGCTGCCCGCGACCGGCGACAGCACGCCTCCCCCGGTCTATATCGAACGCGCCCAGGGCGTCCTGCTGGGCGAGCGCTTCGTATTCGAGCCCACCGGCTTCGTCGACGGCCTGCTGCGCGTGGCCCACGCGCGCCAGGGTTTCATGGCGGCGCAATATCCGCTGATCGGCCGCTATGTCGAGGTGCAGCAGTTCAAGGCCACGCTGGAAACCACGCTGGCCTATCAGTGCGGCCACATCCTGTACCTGCGCGGCGTGGCGGGCATAGGCAAGAGCCGGCTGATCCAGGAATTCATCGATATCACACGGCAAAACGATGTCGCCGTGCACCTGGCCGAGGTGCTGGACTTCGGCGTGCGCGGCGACGCCACGCCGCTGGGCCAGCTGGTGCGCAGCCTGCTGGGCCTGCCCGCGGGCGCGCCGGCGGAAGCCCAGTTGAGGACGCAGATGCAGCAGTTGCGCCTGCCCGAGGAATTGCGCATGCATTTGCGCGCCATCCTCGGCATGGTCCAGCCGGACGAGGCGGCCACGCTGTTCGGCGCGATGTCGCACCCGGCGCGCGCGCAGGGGCAGATCGATGCGCTGCGCGAGCTGATCCTGCGCAGCTCGGTGGAGCGGCCGCTGCTGCTGGTGCTGGAAGATATCCACTGGAGTTCGCCGGAACTGCTGGCCACGCTGGTGGCGCTGCTGCCCGAGGTGCAGGAGGCGCCTATCATCTGGCTGCTGTCCTCGCGCTTCGAACACGATCCGCTGGAGCACACGCTGCGGCCTTATCTGAACGGCCTGCCGGTCACCATGCTCGACCTGGCCACCTTGCGCCAGCAGGAGGCGCTGGCGATGGCGCGCCATGGGGGCGACCCGGACCCGGCTTTCCACGACAAATGCGTGGCCCGCGCCCAGGGCAATCCGCTGTTCCTGAGCCAGCTGCTGCTGGCCGGACGCGGCCAGGATTTGCCGGGAAGCCTGAAGAATCTGATCCAGACCAAGCTCGACCTGCTGTCGGCGCCGCAGCGCCAGGGCGTGCGGGTGGCGTCGGCGATCGGCCAGCATTTTTCGCTGTCCTTCCTGCGCGCGGTGCTGCGGCAGCCCGAGCACGAGGTGCTCGACTGCGTGCGCCAGTACATCGTGCGCCCGCGCGACCGCGACAACTATGTGTTCGTGCACGATCTGGTGATGCAAGGCATCTACCAGAGCATGCCGGCCGGCCAGCGCGACGATATCCACGTGGCGCTGGCGCGCTGCTACGAGGACAGCGACCGCAAATTGGCGGCCCGGCATTTGCACAAGGCGCGCCACCGCGACGCGCCGGCCGCCCTGCTGGCCGTGATCGACGACAGCATCGCCAGCTATCAATATCCGCAGGCGCTGGAGCTGATCGGCATCTGCCAGGGCATCGATTACGAGCCGCGCGACGAATACCGGCTGCAGCTGGTCAGCGGCCGCTGCCACGCCAAGATGGGCCAGACCCAGCGCGCCAAGGCGGCGTTCGCGGCGGCGCTGGCGCTGGCCGCCGGCCTGCCGCAAAAAATCGCCGCCGTCACCGGCCTGGCCGCCGCGCTGAACGTGCTGGAAGACCTGGTGGCGGAGGAGACGCTGATCGACCAGACCCTGGCCGAGGCCCAGGCCGCCGGCGTGGACGAAGGCCTGGCCGAGTTGTACTACCTGAAGGGCAATATCTACTTCCCGGCCGGTAATTTCACCGTCAGCCGGCAATTGCATGAGCTGTCCCAGCGGCATGCGCGCAGCCGCGATACCGAGGCGCGCGCCCTGAGCGGCATCGGCGATTCCTACTATGCGCAGGGCCGCATCGTCACCGCCCACGGCTATTTCCGCGACTGCCTGGCGCTGTGCGAGGAACATGGCCTGGCCGACATCGAAGCGTCCAACCGCTTCATGCTGGGCACGGTGAGGATTTACCTGAACGAGACGGCCGGGGCGCTGGACGATGCGCTGGCCTCGGCCGATCTGGCGCGCCGGGTCGGCAACCGCCGCGCCGAGATCGTCTCGCGCCTGACGGCGGGCTGGGCCCTGCTGTCGCTGGGCCAGGCCGCGGGTGCGCGGGCGCAAGTGGAGCAGGGCCTGGAGGTGGCGCGGAATATCGGCGCGAGCCGCTTCGAGCCGTTCTTGAACGAAAGCATGGTGCGCGTGCTGCTGCTGGAAGACAAGCCGGGCGAGGCCCATGAGCTGGCGCTGCAAGCCTGGGACGCGGTACAGCGCAACAAGCTGCATAAATTCATCGGCCCCTGGGTCTTGTCTACGCTGGCACTGGTCGAGCCCGATGCGCGGGCGCGCCAGCTGGCGCTGGAACAGGGGCAGGCGCTGCTCGATCAGGGTTGCGTGGCGCACAATTCCTACCGCTACTATGTGAGCGCGATGGAAAGCTGCCTGATCCATGGGCAGGCGGCGGCGGTGCGCGCGCTGGCCGAGCGTTTCGCCGCCAGCGTGGCCGACGAGCCCAGCCCCTGGGCCAGCCACCACATCGCGCTGGCGCGCGCCAGCGCCGCCTGGCTGGAGCAGCCGCAGCCAGCCGGGCAGAGCGCTCAGCAGGCCGAGCTGCACGCCCTGATGCGGCGCGGACACGCCGCCGGCCTGGCCTGGGTCATGCCGCTGTGGCGCACTCGGCTTGGTCAGGCCTTGTCGCTGGAATAGGCGTACCGCGCAAGGCCGGCAATATCCAGCCGGCGATCAGTTCCGACTGCTGCAGGCATTGCTCCTGCAAGCCCGCGCCCAGGGTCCAGCCGCCGCCGAACAGCAGTGCGCAGTCCGGCCGCATGCCGGCGGCTATCTCGGCCCCGGTGGCCTTGTTATAGCCGGCCATCTGCTCCTGGGCCGCGATGCATTCGGCATTGAGCACATTGTGCTTGAACATGGTCCAGGCCTTGTGGGCCAGCTTGGGATGGGCCACATCATGGCTGCCGCGGTAACCCGTGTGCAGCGCTTCGCCGTGCAACTGGCGCTGGGTCGCGCGCGGCAGCGCGGCCAGCATGGCCGGATCGACGCGCTGGGTGCTGTTGACGCGGTCGAGCATGGTTTCGGCGGGAATTTCATCGAGCGACTTGACCAGTGAAATCAGGAACAGCGGCAAGCCGAAGCGCGAATACTGCGGGTTGAGCGGGTCGTTCTGGTGCAGGTTTTCCACATAGCTCATGCGGTAAGGGAAGCTTTTATCGCCCGTCTCGCGCTGCAGCACATTGTAGGTGCGCCAGATATCCCGGTTCCGCGGCAATTGGCCGGTGTAGGTATGGCAGACCGCATAACTGCGCGTATATGTCACCTGGGTCAGCACCGCGCGGATCTTCATGCCCCACTGCTCCATGTCGCCGTCGAAGTTGAGCAGCTCCACGGTGTCGTCGGCATGGGTGCTCAGCACGCAGAAGTCATAGTCGGCCGGGGCGATGGTCTGGCCCAGCAGGGCTACGCGGCCGCGCTGTACCTGCACCCGCATATGCGCATCGGTATGGATGGCGATGCTGACCTGCTCGTTCGACTGCTGCTTGAGCCAGTCGCTGAGCGCTTCCAGCCATTTTTGCGCGCCGTGGTCGAAGTAGCGGCGGTCCGGGTTTTGCGCCTGGGCGCCCGCCCCTTCCTGCAACTGGTAATACTGGAACGGCGATTGCAGCGGCAGCACGCCCGGACCGCGTTCGTCGGTGAAGTACATGGCGGCGATGCGCGGATAGTAGATGTCGTCGCGCACCTTGGCGACCCGTTCCGACAGCTGCGGATCGTCCCAGTCGATCTCGATCTTGAGCTGGGCGGCGGCCTTGCCCAGCATGGGGCCGGGG
Organism: Oxalobacteraceae bacterium; assembly: GCA_013284265.1. Lineage (GTDB taxonomy): Bacteria > Pseudomonadota > Gammaproteobacteria > Burkholderiales > Burkholderiaceae_D > Rugamonas. The sequence continues at coordinate 18,150 of JABTBR010000058.1, forward strand.
GTGGCCACGCAGGCATTGAAGAAGTGCGCCACCGTGTAGACCGGGGTGATGGTGCTCAGCAGGTTGAGGGCCGCGCGGTGCACCACGCTGATGAGCGGGGCCAGCCGGCCGCCGTCGGCGTCGGCCAGGTTGAAGACGGGATTGGTGACGCCGTCGCGCAGCGCCTCGTCATCGGTCAGCGCCAGGCTGCCGCTGCGGTTGAAATAGCTGGTGGTGTCCTGCAGCGGCTTCATGTGCTCCAGATAGCCGATCTGTTCCATGATGGCTTTCAGCTTCACATAGGTGGCCAGGTTGACATCGTTGACGCCCAGGTCGGCCCAGCGCACATAGGGGTGGGGCAAGCCCTTGCCGTCGACGTAGTTGCCCAGGTCGACCACCACGGTATCGGCGTTGCCGCCCAGCGTGGACTTGCGCTCGTAGATATCGATATGCAAAGGACGGTCGCCGATGCGCGCCTGCTGCAGCAGATAGTAGGCACTCGACAAGCCCGCCACGCCGCCGCCAATAATCGCCAGCCGTACTGCTTCAGTCCCGTTTCGCATGATGCCGCCTTCAGTGAGTAATCAGAATGGAGCCATTCTACGGGGCGGGAACGCTGAAAAACTGCCTCGAACGCAACTGATACCACACTGATACGGCGGCGTTTCTCCCACGCCACACCCTGGAAGGCAAGCGCGGGGCGTTTTCGGCATGCGCAGCGCCAGGGCGCAACCATGAAAAAATAGGGTAAATTATATAAACCATATAAATAATATAAACGATATATCTCATTTTGTAAAAATGACACATTTCGATGTGATGTAAAAATATCTAAAATATAATAATTCGCCCTCGTGCGGGGGGAGGCGGCATCTGTTGTTTTCTCGAAAAGTTTCCGATTATCAAGTGCGTTAAGTACGGCAGCGTACATACCGCCCCAACCGTCCAGTGCGATAGTCCTTCATCACTCCCCGTTCCGCAGCGGCCTCCAGCAAACCGGCCGCCCGCGATCCCCGCCTTCCCACCAGCCTTACCCCGGATTCCCACCCGCGCCCCAGCACCGGCGCGCGGCCACTTTCGGCCACCCATGCATGACAAGGAAAACTACTATGAACACCTTCAAGCGTTATCTCACGCCGCTGCTCAGCTCAGCCGGCTTTATGGCGATCGCCCTGCTGGCCGCTTGCGGCGGCGGCGATCAGGGCCGCGATCCCATCCTGGGCCTGCCGGCGGCCACCGTGGTGACGCTGGCCGTCACCCCGGCCACGGCCAGCGTGCCGCTGGGCGCCAGCCAGCAATTTGTCGCCACCGCCACCTTGTCGGATGGCTCGGTGCAGAACGTGACGGCCGGCGCCAGCTGGAGTTCCGCCAGCACCGCCGTGGCCACCATCAATGCCGGCAGCGGCGCCGCCGCCAGCGTCGCTGAAGGCACGGCCGTCATCAGCGCCGGCTACGGCGGCAAAACCGCCGCCGCCACGCTGACCGTCCTGCCGCCCGCGCTGGTGTCGATGATCGTCACGCCGGCGAATCCTTCGGTCGCCGTGGGCGCGACCCAGCAGTTCACCGTGGCCGGTACCTTTACCGACCACAGCACGCGCGACATCACCGCAGATTCGGCCTTCGTATCGGCCACGCCAGCGGTGGCCAGCATCGGCGCGGCCAGCGGCCTGGCCGCTGGCCTGACCGTGGGCAGCAGCCGCATCACCGCCACCTCGGGCGCCATCAACGCCAACACCACGCTGACCGTGAGCGGCGCCGCGCTGCTGTCGATCGCCGTGACGCCGCAGAACCCGACCATCCAGATCAACGCCACGCGCCAGCTGGCCGTGACCGCGAGCTATGACGACGGCAGCACGGCCGATGTCAGCAATGCCAGCGCCTTTGTGTCCGCCACCACGGCGGTGGCCACCAGCAGCAGCGCCGGTCTGGTTTCCGGCGTCAGCGGCGGTACTTCGGTCCTTACCGCCAACTTCGGCGGCAAGGTCGCCAACACCACGGTGACGGTCGGCAGTGCCGTGTTGTCGAGCATCAGCGTCACCCCGGCCAGCGCCACCGTGGCCATCAATGGCAGCCAGCAATTCATCGCCACCGCCAATTACTCGGACAGTTCGACCGCGATCATCAGCAATACCGTGCTGTGGAGTTCCAGCAGCACCGCGATCGGCACCGTCGCCAGCTCGGGCCTGGCCACCGGCCTGGTCGCCGGCAGCAGCACCATCACCGCCAGCGCCGGCGGCAAGAGCGGCACCGCCGTGCTGACCGTCAGCGCCGTCGTGACGCCTCCTGTCGTGGCATCGCTCAATCTGCGCAGCGCCGCCAGCTTCGCCGTGCTGGCCGGTACCTCGATCACCAACAATTCGGGCGGCACCACCCTGGTCACCGGCGATGTCGGCGGCGCTTCGCAAACCGTCGATCCGACCCAGGTGGCCGGCTACACCAACTACAAGTCGGGCGCCATCCTGAGCGGCGCGCTGGCCGATCTGCAGACCGCGATCACCGACGCCAACGGCCGCAGCTGCGATGTCAGCTTTGCCGGCGGCATCGACCTGGGCGGCCAGACCTTCGGCCCTGGCGTGTACTGCTACGCCGGTGCGATCAGCATTACCGGCACCCTGACCCTGAACGGCCCCGGCGTGTACATCTTCCGTACCGCGCTGACGCTCAATTCGACGGCCAACTCCATCGTCGCGCTGAAAAACGGCGCCACCGCCGCCAATGTGAACTGGCTGCCGGTGGGTCCGACCACGCTGGGCGCGAATAGCGTCTTCAAGGGCAATATCCTTGGCCAGTCCGCCGCGATCACCGTGGGCGACAACACCACGCTGCTCAACGGCCGCGTCCTGACAGCCGCCGCGGTCACGCTGCGCAATAACCAGATCGCCAAATAACGATCACCCTGACTGGATACCATGATGAACATCGCAAAAAAAATCGGCACCCTGAGCGCCTTGGCCGCCGCCATGCTGGCGGTCCACCCGGCGCAAGCCGAGGACACTTTTATCAATCCTGACTGGGCCAACAAGGCCTGGTATATCGGCGCCGGCCTCGGCCAGTCGCGCGCATCCATCGATGACAAGCGCCTGATCGGCAGCCTGGGCGCGCACGGTGCCACCGTCACCTCCTTCACCACCGATGAGCGCGAACTGGGCGGCAAGCTGTTCGTGGGCAAGCAGCTGAACCAGTATCTGGCGCTGGAAGCCGGCATTTTTGACCTGGGCAAGTTCGGCTTCAACTCGACCACCTCGGGCGGCGGCGTGCTCAACGGCGAGGCCGGCTTTCGCGGCGTGAACCTCGATCTGGTGGGGCAACTGCCCCTGTCCCAGCGCTTCTCGCTGCTGGGCCGGGCGGGGATGAGCTATGCCAGGACCAGCGACCACTTCACCGGCAACCGCCTGTACGCGGTGAGCAATCCGAATCCGCGCGAAAACAAGTTCAATCCCAAGGTAGGACTGGGCCTGGAGTACAAGTTCAGCGAGGCGCTGGCCGTGCGCGGCGAAGTGGAGCGCTACCGCCTGAACGATGCGGTGGGCAACCGCGGCAATGCGGATCTGGTGTCGCTGAGCCTGGTCTACAAGCTGGGCCGTCCGGCCGCGCGTCCTGTGGTCTACACCCCGCCGCCCGCCGCCCAGCCTGTACCTGAAGCGGCCGCGCCAGTGGTAGTGCCGCCGCCGGCCAAGCCGGTGCCGCAGCCAAGCGCGGAAAAAGTCACGTTTGCCTCGGAAACCCTGTTCGCCTTCGATAAGTCGGTGCTCACGCCAGCCGGTCAATCGGCTCTGGACGCCATGCTGGGCAATATGAAGGGCATGGAAACCGAGGTGATCGTCACGGTCGGCCATACCGATTCGGTCGGCACGGATGAGTACAACCAGAAGCTGTCGCTGCGCCGCGCCGAAGCGGTGAAAGCCTATCTGGTGGCGCAGGGTGTGGACAGCAAGCGTGTCTACACCGAAGGCAAGGGCGAAAGCCAGGCCGTGGCCGACAACAAGACCAGCGATGGCCGCGCGAAGAATCGCCGCGTCAGCGTTGAGGTGGTCGGCGTCCGCCGCGATGGCAAGTAACAGCGCTTAGCGGCGGCCGCATCCGGCAGCGCCGGACTGCGTCCCGGCACGCGGCCACCCCCTCGGAAACGGCGGGGTGGCCGCGGTCGTTTGCGCGCAGTGCTAGCGCAAACTTCAGATCGATGCCTTGAGATGCCGCAAAGGTCGAACAATGCTTCTAAAGTATTTTACGATTTAAGTGTATTCGGGAAATAGTTGCTAGTAAAAATTAACATTCTTCCCGCTTGGCTGTGCACTAAACTGCCAGGCAAACGGTTACTCCCAAATGTTATTCTGGTCAGTTAGCATTCTGCCAAATGCTCGCTATCCAAAGCAAATTATTGTTTAGCTCTAAATATAGGAATTTAATGTCGTTAATAAAACAAAATTCAGAATTAAATTTTAAATGGAATTTAAAGTAATGTTATACTGAAATTAACTTGTCATGCGGAACATCTTGCCCCGCTGGCAGTGCGATGGGCTCTGCGCCATCGTTCAAATGTGTCGAAATTTTTCCATATTGAGCGGTGCCGCAGTGAGGTGCCGATGTCCTGCCAAGCGGGTGAAAAGAGACTCGATCATGCATTGTCTAATTGTGAATTGCCATCCTTTGACGCTGCTCGGCCTGAGCGCGCTGATCACGACAATTTATCCCTCCTGGAAGGTCACTTCCGCTTCCAGCGCGCAGGAAGCGCTGGCAGCCGTCGAGCGGCCCGGACAGGCGCCGGTCGGTTTGCTGATCGCGTACGGGATCGATGCCAGCCATGGCCTGGAAGGGCTGCTGGCCGGCTCGCTGCAGTGTGGCGGCGGGCGCGGCGCGGCGCATGGCATGATCCGGATTGTGTTCAGCGCCGGAGCCGACCAGCGCACGCTGGAACTATGCCGCCAGTATGCTGCGCGCGCCTGTACCTGCGATATGGAGAATGCGGCCGCGATCATCGCCTCGATCAAGGCGGCGGCCTCGGAAGGGGCTTGCTTCTGCCACAGCCAGGTGATTCAGCTGCGCCAGCGTGCGCCGGCCCCGCAGCAGCTGCCTGCCGCTTCGGCCCGCCCTGTGCGTGCGCTGTCCGGCGGCATGCCGGTGCTCACGCCGCGCCAGTCCGAGCTGGCGCACATGGTGCTGGCCGGCTATTCGAACAAGAAGATTGCGCAGGAGCTCGACCTGAGCTATGGCACGGTAAAGAACTATATGGTGGAATTGATGCGCTTGCTGGAGGTGCGCTCGCGCCTGGAGATGGCGATGCGCCTGCGCCAGAGCGGCCAGACGCTTGCACCGGCGGCGCCGCCTGCGGCCCTGCAGCCGCAGGCGCTGCGCCTGGTGGAGCGCCGCAGCGCCGTGCTGTAGCGTCGCGCCGGCGCCGCACAGCTGGCGCCGGGGACATCAGGTGGTGTATTCGCCGTTGATCTTCACATAGCCGGCCGACAGGTCGCAGCCCCAGACGGTGGACTTGCCTTCGGCGATGCCCAGGTCGATGCGGATCACCACTTCGTCCTGCTTCAGTGTGTCCTTCAGCGCCGCCAGCTCGGTGGCGCCCAGCTGGCGCGGATACACTTCCATCGTGCCGAATTCGATGCGGGTCTTGGCCGGCTCGATATCGGTATCCTGCTCGCATTTGCCGATCGCCATGGCCACGCGGCCCCAGTTGGGATCGGCGCCATGCACGGCGGTTTTCACCAGCGGCGAATTGAGCACGGCCTTGGCCACGCGCTTGGCCTGTTCGCCGTCGCGCGCGCCGCTCACGTTCACTTCCAGCAGCTTGGTGGCGCCCTCGCCGTCGCGCGCGATGGTGCGCACCAGGTAGGTGGCGATCTGCCGCAGCGCCGCCTCGAAGGCGGCCAGGTCGACCGCGCCGGCCACGCCATTGGCCAGGATCACGGCCGTGTCGCTGGTGGAGGTGTCGGTGTCGATGCTCAGGCAGTTGAAGGTCTGGTCGATCACGCGGCGGAACAGCGCGTCCAGCGTGGCCGGTGCTATCGCGGCGTCGGTCATGAAGAAGGTCAGCAGGGTGGCCATGTTCGGCTCTATCATGCCCACGCCCTTGGCGATCCCCACCAGCACCGCGTCGCCGACGCGGATCGAGGCGTACTTGGCGACGGTGTCGGTGGTCATGATACCGCGCGCGGCGGCGACGAAGTCGGCCGGGCCGACCTTGTCGCCGACTTTTTCCACGAAGGGCATGATGCGTTCCATCGGATACGGCCGGCCGATCACGCCGGTCGAGGCGATCAGCACATCCTCGGCGGCGATGTTGAGCGCGCCCGCCACGCCGGCGACGATGCGCTGGGCGTGCTGTTCGCCTTCCGGGCCGGTGGCCACGTTGGCGTTCTTGGAGATGGCGACGATGGCCTGGGCCTGGCCGTTGGCGGCGTGGGCGCGGCTGATCTTGACGCTGGCGCCGGCGAAGCGGCTCTGGGTGAACACGGCGGCGGTGGCGCAGGCGCGCTCGGAGACGATGCAGACGAAGTCTTCGGTGTCATCCTTGATGGCGATGTTGGCGACCGCGGTCTTGAATCCCTTGGGGCTTTCCAGCTGGTCCTGGGAGGTGATCATGGACATGGGCAGATACCTGAGAAAAATAGAACGTTAGAAAGATGCGCAATTATGCAATATTCTGCGTTCCTGTGCCGGGCGGGTACGGGGTAGAACTGAGCGCGCCGATGCGCATGCAAAAAACCCACGGCAAAGAGCCGGGGTCTGACCCGCCGGGTCAGACCCCAGGGTTACGCCGTGGGTTTTTGCAGGCAGAAAACCTCAAGCCGCTTTTGCGTACTTGTCCTTCAAAATATTCTGGAAGTGGCGCTGGGCGTCGCGCGCGCCAAAGGCGGCGCGGTGCACCTGCTTGGAGTCGGCCGAGGAGCTGTCCAGGCGCGCAATCATGCTGCGGTTGACCACCCGCTTGGTGCTGCGGAACGCCACCTGTGGATAACTGGCCAGCGCGCGCGCCATCTTGAGTGCGTCCTCCAGCAGCTGGGCCGGCTCGGCGATGTGGTTGATCAGGCCGTGATCCAGCGCCTGGGCGGCCGTCATCGGCTCGCAGCGGTAGATGATGTCGCGCATCGCATTCCAGGTGAGCAGCTCGGACAGGATGGAGGCGCCCACCGAGCAGCCGATGCCGTGGCGCAGCTCCGGCATGTTCAGGGTGGCGCGCCCCGTCATGATGCGCCAGTCGAACATCATGCCGAACTGGAAGCCCATGCCCACCGCATGGCCGTCGATGGCCGCCACGCTGGGCTTGGTCAGCTTGAGCACGCTGGTGTAGAGCTCGTTGACGCGGTCGATCCAGGCATCGATCTGCTCCGGGCTGGACAGGTTCTTGACTTCATTAAAATCGCCGCCGGCGCTGAAGGAGCGGCCTTCGCCGCCATGCACGACGATGGCTTCGACGCTGTCGTCGCTATCGGCGCGGTCCAGCGCCTGCTTGACCGCCGTTTCCAGCGCGCGGCTGAAGGGGTTGTGGGGATTGTCGTGGTTCAGCTGGATCAGGCGGATGCCGTCCAGGGTGGTTTCAATAACGTCGCTCATCTGCAGTCCTGGTGATGGTGGGAAATCGGGGGCCGCCTACACGGCGGAAGCATCGGTGCTGCCGAAAAAGTCGGACAGGTTGCGCACGGAAAAAATATTGCGGTGTGCCTCTTTCGAAACGGGCGCGGCCTTGACCAGCTTGTCCAGCAGCAACTGGTTGGCCACCCGCTTGGTCTTCTGGAAGGCGGTCTCGGGATAGGCCGCCAGCCGGTGGGCGGCGCCGATCGTGCTGTTGAGCACGGCGCTGGCTTCGACCACTTCATTGACCAGCCCGTAACTCTGGGCGCGCGCGGCCGGGATCTGGCTGCCGCCGTAGACGATCTCGCGCATCAGGTTGAAGGTGCCCAGCTCGCGCAAGATCGTGACCCCCACCGGCGAACCGACGCCATGGTTCAGGCCCGGCAGGCGGAAGCTGGCGCTCTCGGCCATCAGGCGCCAGTCGAACATCATGGCCAGCTGGAAACTCATGCCGGTGGCGATGCCGTCGATGGCGGCCACGCTGGGCTTGTTGAGCCGCAACACGGTCGCATACAGGTCGGTGATGCCGTCGACCCATAGGTCGACCTGGGCCGCGCTCGACAGGCGCAGCGTTTCCGGGCACAGCTCGGCCGGCTCCTGCTGCTGCGCCGAACCGATGCACAGGGCGATCGCGCGCACCTGCTCGTCGGCGTCGGCGCGCCGCAGCGCGGCCTTCAGGGCCGCCTCGAAAGCCGGCGTGAAGCTGTTGTGCTGGCTTTCGGAGGCGATCTGGATCACGCGCACGCCGGCGCGGTCGAACTCGATGGGGGCGGGCATGGGCTTGGGCAGCGGCTCAGGCATGATCAGGCGCTCTTGATGTCGCGCGCGAAGCGCTCCATCAGTTCGGCCGCGCCGGTGGTCCACGGTGTCTTGCCGTTTTCCAGGAATTCGCGGTAGACGAAGTAGCTGAAGCGCGATTTCAGGTCGTAGCGCTCGACGTCGATGCCCAGCTTGTTGGCGAACATGCGGTTGATCGACGAGCCTTCGTGGATGCCGATCTTCTTGCGCCAGATGATGTTGTGCGGCAGCAGATCCTCGTCGGCCGCGTACTCGCGCAGCGCGACCTTGACCTCGTCGTTCGACACTTTCAGGCTCGGGCACAGGTCCAGGCAGAAACCGATCAGGCGGTTGCTCCAGAACGGGTGGCGTACCTGCATGCCGTAGTGCTGGGCGCCGAAGTTGCTGAACTCGCCGGTGCAGCGGGTGCGGTAGACCTGCTCCCACAGCACCAGGTTGGCCGCGCGCGACGGTTCCTGCAGCGGCAGCACGCCGCCGAACAGCAGGTCGGAGCCGTAGCCGGTGATCAGGGTGTCGACCATGCCCTCGGTCTTGCGGTACAGGGCCAGAAGCGGCGCCTGGATCTCGGCCGACAGGCCGTCGTAGATTTCGTTGTAGTAGACCGCTTCCACCAGGCCGGTCAGCACGTCGTCGTCGCTGAGCAGGAATTCCTTGTGCTTGGTGCCGAGGTGGTTCGCGACCTGGGCGGCGAATTCGAATTCGTTCGACAGTTCGGTGCCGATCGAGAAGGTCGACAGTTCGCTCAGCGACTGCTTGGCCAGCGCGGTGACCAGGCTGGAATCGAGGCCGCCCGACAGCGGGATGCCGACCCGGCCGGCGCCGCTGACGCACTGCTCGACCGAGGAGCGCATCAGGGTGTCGATCAGGCGCAGCGCCTGTGGCTGCGACAGCACGCGGTCGCGCTGGGGACGGAAGGCGTGGAACAGGCTGCTCTCGAGCAGGGGCATGCCGTAGCCGTCGCTGCCGACCTTGAGCACTTCGCCCGGCTTGACCTTGCGCACATTGCTGACCGGGGAGTAGTTATCGGCGCGCAGTTCCGGCGCCACCAGTTTCTGGGCGCTGCTGAACTCGGGCACGAAGCGGCTGCAGGCGCGCAGCAGCTTGATCTCGGAGGCGATCCAGGGCTGGGCCAGCAGCGTGACGTAGCAGGGCATCATGCCGTTGACGTCGGTGAAGGCGCTGATGCTATTGGTTTCCTTGTTCACCAGCAGGCCGACGAAGCTGCCCTCGACCAGCGCCAGCGCCGAGGCGCCCAGTTCGCGGATGGCCAGGTGCACCAGTTCGGCGTCGCTGGCGGTCAGGGCCAGGCTGTCGTACATGCACAGCACGGAGACCAGCTGGGCGCGATTGAGCACGTCGCCGATCAGCACCAGGGTCTTGTCGGCCACCAGGGTCGACACCTGCACGGCACGCGCGACCGGGCCGGTATGCACGGCCACGCTCCACGGGCCGGCGTCGATGACGCCATTTTTCCATCCGAACTCGCCCACGGCATGGTGCAGGGCGGCGCGTTCAGCGCTGGGGGCGGCGATAAAAGAGAAGGACATGGTAGTTGCTTTCGTGTAAAGGTCAGGCGCGCGCGGGCGCCGCGTTGGTGGGAGCGGCGGCCTGTTCGGCCAGCCGGCGCAGTGCATCGAGCTGGACTTTGCCCAGGCCGGTGCGGGGAATGGTGTCGACAAACAGGTAATGCGTGGGCAGCTTGTGGCCGGCCAGGCTGGCCGCCAGATAGGTGTGCATGGTGCTGGCGCTGGGGGCCTCGCCACGGGCCTGGATCACGGCCACGATGCGTTCGCCGAAGCGGGCGTCCTGCAGGCCCAGCACGGCCGCTTCCTGCACCTGCGGATGGCTGCCGCAGGCCTGCTCCACTTCGGCCGGGTCGACCTTGTTGCCGCCCACGTTGATGAAGCGCGATTTGCGGCCCTTGATGGCGAAGCCGTGCGGATCGTGGGCCACCAGGTCCTGGGTCCACAGCCAGCCGTCGCGGAACATCAGTTGCTCGGCTTCGGGGGACTTCAGGTAGCCGCGCGCCATGCCCGGGCCGCGCACCACCAGTTCGCCGGTGCCGGCTGCGCCGGCGCCGATCTGGCGGCCATCGTCGTCCAGCACGCGGCCTTCGACGGCGGCCACGTAGTCGCCGGCACAGCCGAGCGCCGCGCCCTGTTCCTTGAGCAGCAGGATGCAGCCGATCTCGGACATGCCATAGCCCTGGTTGAGCGAGCGGCCGAAGCTTTCCCGGAAGCGGATCGCGGTCTCATCCGACAGCGGCGCGCTGGCCGAGATGATGTAGCGCAGCGAGTCCAGCTTGACCTTGTCGCGCGCGACGGTGTCGAGTATCAGCTCGTACATATACGGCAGCGAGCTGAAAATGGTGACCCGCTGGTCCGCCCACAGGCCGACGATGCGGCGCGGCGTCAGGCGCGTCAGGTCCGGCGCCACCACCTTGCCGCCCGCGTAGAGCTGGGGCAGCATCAGCATGTCGATGCCGTGGCAGTGCGACAGCGTCAGCGTGCACAGGGTGACGTCGGTTTCGGTCAGGTCGACGGTGTCTATCCAGGAGACGATGCGGTGCCAGATCTGCTCCTGGGTGCAGACGATGGCCTTGGGCAGGCCCATGCTGCCGGAGCTGGTGTGGACCACGAAGTCGCCGGCCAGGTAGTGACAGTCGCCGCTGCGCCAGTCGTCCAGCAGGGGCGCCACTTGCAGCGGTGAGGCCGCGCCGCTGCTGGCGGCCACGCCGCTGCCGGCGGCAATGGCCTGGCTGGCGGCGGAAGCCGGCGTCAGTTCGGCGGCGCTGTACAGCAGATGGGTCACGTCGCCCGCGTGGGTCAGCGCACGCAGGTCGCCCGGCTTGAGGCGCGGATCGAGCAGCACGATGCGGCGGTTCGCGCCGGCGGCGCCCAGGTAGGCGGCCATGAAATCGATCGGCTGGTGGATGCACAGGCCCAGCGTGGCGCCGGCATCGAGCGTGGCCAGCGCGTCCAGCGCGGCGGCGCAGGCGCGCGCCTGCGCGCACAGGTCCGCGTAGCTGATCTGGCGTTGTTCCGACACGATCGCGATGCGCTCGCGGTGCGCCGCCGCGACGGCGTCTAGCTTGTCTAAGAGCATGGTGGGGGCTTTCGGTTGGGGTCAGGCGGGAGTGGGGGTCAACTCGGAGGTCAACTCGGGAGCCAGCTCGGCGGCCGCCTCGGCGGCGGCGGCGCACAGGCGGTGCAGGCCAAGCAGGGTGCGGTAATCCTCGGCGACGGTGACCATGCCGAAGATGTCCAGATCGAAGCGCTGCTCGATCGCGCCGAACAGCTGCATCATCGCCAGCGAATCGAAGCCCAGTTCGATCAAGTCCCGCTCTTCGAAATCATCGAGGCCGGCGAGCGCATTCGGCAGCAATTCGCGCGCCATCTCCTTCAGTTGGTCCAGCGATACTTGTGTCATGTCTTTACCCGTTTTGCGTCGATATGGAGTGGTCCAGGCGGCCAACGCCGGCAGCACCGGCCCTGGCCGCGGCAGCAGCACTATCGGCCGCGCTGGCGCCAGCGTCCAGATGCAAAAGGGCATGTGACTTTGGTCAGCACATTTGTCATGACCCGGTCACATTGCCTTTTGCATCTGGACGCCTGGCGCGGCGGCAGCCGATAGTGCTGCCTGCCCGAGCCGCAGCAAGCGCTCCCCGATTTTTCTATTAACGGACAAAAAATGACAACTGTGATGGATCGCCCTCCGCAAGACGGCGCCGCGGCGGCGCTGACGACGGACCCCGGCTTCGGCCGCATCAGGCAGGCGCCCGCTGGCCGCCTGCCCGCCTGGAACGACGCGCTGCACCGCGAGCTGCTGGAGCATTCCTGGCTGATCTACCGTGGCGTGGAGCTGCGCAACAGCGAAGAGCTGCTGAACTACGGCAGCGCCGCAGGCGAGCCGCTGACCTATGCCTTCGGCCAGATCTTCGAACTGAAGGCGGCCGGCACCAAGGACGGCAAGACCCAGTTGTCCGACCGCGCCATGTCGATCCACCAGGATTCGGTGCTGCCCGAGGAATTCGCCGACCTGGTGATGATGTATGTGTGGTCGGCCCCGGCCACCGGCGGCGAGTCGCTGTTGTGCGATAACCGCAAATTCCTCACCTTGCTGGAGCAGCGCGATCCGGAGCTGTACGCCTTCTTCATCCATGCGCGGGTGCTGTATAAAAACCACACCGGCAACTACTACGCCGGTACCGACATGGTCGACTGGATCAACAAGCCGACCATGCGCAAGCATCCGCTGCTGGGCACGATGACACCCTTCTTCGCCTTCAATCCGCTGGGCGACCCGGACTGCAATTTCACCGCCCGCTTCGAAGGCCTGTCGATCGAAGACAGCGACGACAAGATGCGCCGGCTCGATGCGCTGATGCGCAGCCCGGAAGTGATGGTGCAGCATGTGCTGCATCCGGGCGATGTGATCATCTTCGACAATCTGCTGGTGTCGCATGGCCGCAACGCCTTCAACACCGTGGGCCAGCCGCGCCATCTGAGCCGGGTCCAGATCGGCCTGCGCGAGCCGCTGGCGCTGGCCAGCTGATGACTGCCATGACCACCACCACCTTGCGCCCGCTGGGCGCGATGGAGACGCGCATGGCGCTGATGCATCGCGAACTGCACGGCACCAACCAGGGCTGCCAGATCTGCCGGCTGGACGGAGCTGTTCCCAGCCATGCCATCTGGGCCGCCGCCGCCGAGCTGTTCCACTCGTATCAGGCGCTGCGCTGCGCCATCGTCGAGCAGGATGGCGTGCTGCACTTCGCCGAGCATGGCAAGTTCGCGCGCATCCAGATCCTGGAACGCCTGCTGCATGCGGACGGCGATCCGGACGAGCAGCGCCAGCACGCCTTCGAGGAAGAGCTGAACCATCCGTTGGAGGAAATCAGTTCGCTGTGGCGCCTGATGATAGTGCGCGGCCCGGCGCCGGCCGATGTGTCGCTGGTGCTGACCAGCCACCACGCCATCGTCGATGGCCTGGCCGGCTTCAATCTGATCGACGATCTGCTGAAAAAAATCGACCGCCAGCTGGGTGCGCCTCGCGGCGAGCCGGCAGGCGATGCGGCGCTCGATCCGGCCATCGACCAGTTCCTGCTGCCTGCGCGCGAGCAGGCCGGCGTGGCGCCGCCCGCGGCGGCCGCCGGTGCCGCCTTCCGCCAGTTGGCGCCGGTATGGGCGCGCCGCACCCGCAATGAGTATGTGGTGCTCAGCGGCGAAGAGTACGCCCAGCTGCAAAGCCAGGCCAGCGCCACCCGCCAGACCGTCAATTCCCTGCTGGGTGCGGCGCTGGCCAGTGCCGCCGTGGAGGTGGGCATGGCGACGACGCCCGTGCCGCTCAAGTCGGCCGTGTCGCTGCGCCATGTGGCCCCGGCCACGGCAAGGCTGGGCTGCTATATCGGCGTGGCCGATGCCGGCCTGGCGCTGGAGCAGCCGCTGGACGTGGTGGCCAAGGACTATGAAACCCAGCTGTTCGTGCGCATCGGCCGCCAGTGCATGCGCCGCAGCACGGTGCGGCCGGAGGCGCTGCTGGCCACCATCGCCCAGGGGCTGGAAAGCACGTCCTTCAGCGCCGGCATCGGCCTGACCTTCCCCGGCACCATCGCCCTGTCGGGCCGCTTCGAGCATTTCGCCGTGCGCAGTTACGACGCGGCGGCGAACCGGGTCGGCGGCAATCTGGCCGTGGTGGCGACGGTGATCGGTTTTCACGATCAACTGACCTTGGGCCTGGCTTTTGTGGAGCCGCTGATCGAGCGTGCCACCGTGGCAGCGCTGGGCAGCGCCGTGCGTGCCATTTTGCTCGACTACGCCGTCATGGCGGAGGCCTGAGATGCCGGCTTCCATCGCGCCATTGCCCGCGGACGCGGCGGCAAACGAAGCAATGAACGAAGCAGTGAACGAAGCGGCGGAGCATGCCGCCAGTGTTACGCCGCTGCACACCGACGACGAGGCGCGCGCTTTCCTGGTCGCTTACCGGCGCGCCTTCGTCAGCCTGGAAACCGATGCCATCACCGCCTTCTACACGGTGCCCTGCATGGGCATCGGCGCGGGACTGGTCAAGGTACTGAGCAGCGCCGAAGAGATGCGCAGCAATTTCGGCGCCGTCACCGAGGTCTACCGTGCCGCCGGCGTGGTGGACATGGATTTCGATCTGATCTCGCAGCGCGAAGTGTCCGGCTTTGTGCTGGAACTGGAAGTGAAATGGCAGGTGTACCGGCCGCGCCGCCAGCGCTGGAAGATGGTGCACGTCACCTACATCCTGTGGCGCTCGCCCGATGGCCTGAAGATCGCCAATGTGTACTGGCATAACTAACACGCAATGAGCGCGCGCCCCGTACCAGCCTGGCGCCATTCATTCTCGCATCTGAAAAAAAGGGACACCATGAATACCTCGTTCAACATCGTCGTGGGCGATGACTACGCCCATTTCGCCAATAGCAACAGCGGCGTGCTGACCGCTTCCGAGCTGCTGCGCCAGATCGACCAGCCGGACCGCTGGAGCGGCGCCGACCGCGTCGTACTCGGACAGGGCATGGCCGAAGCCACCCGCGCCGAACTGGTGGCGGCCCTGCGCGCGCGCCAGGTCGGGCTGGTGGAAGACCTGGATACGCTGGCGCCGCTGCAGCTGACCCACAAGCACCATCGTGAGAATGTGCTGATCACCGAGCCGCGCAATATCACGGCGCTGTGCTATCAGTTCAATCTGGTGCTCAATGAGATCAACGACCGCCTGTCCGATCACGTCACCGGCCAGCACGTGGGTGCGATGCTGCTGATGGAGGCGGCGCGCCAGGCCGTGGTGGCCTCGCTGGAATGCGAATATTCGCGCCACAGCGCGGTGCCGCTGGGCTTTGTGCTGGAGCGTTTCAATTCGCGCTTCGACAACTATGTGTTCCCGCTGCCGACGGCGATGACCGTCACCATCGTCGAGCGCAGCGGCAAGCAGGACAAGAATGTCGCGGCCTCTCTGACCATCGTGTTCCAGCAGGCCGGCTTGCAGGTGTGCGAAATGCTGATGGACGTGACCCTGTTCGAGACCCAGGTGCTCGACAAGATCGAAAGCCGCAAGGCGCGCAAGAGCGTCGATGTGCTGCGGGCCCAGCTGCCGGCCGGTGTTGCCGATGCCGATGCCGCCGCTGTGCTGGCAGCAGCCTGAGGACGCGCCGTGCCCGCAGCGAGCCATGGAGTCCTGATCGCCGGCGCCGGCCCCACCGGGCTGACGCTGGCCAATGCGCTGGCCGCCTATGGCGTGCCGTTCCAGATTATCGACCAGAAACCCGGTCCCAGCAGCGACAGCAAGGGGCTGGCGCTGAACATCGCCAGCCAGTACGGGCTGGAGCTGCTCGGCCTGGGCGATATGCTCGGACAGGCCGGTTGCCGGGTACGGCGCCTGAATGTGCTGTGGCAGGGGCGCCGCCTGAATCCCATCGATTTCCGCCGGCTCGATTTCCCGCTGCGCAGTTTCATCACCCAGCCGCAGGCCACCACCGAGGCTGAACTGGTGGCCGCGCTGGCGCGCCAGGGACATGCGGTGCGCTGGAATACCCGTCTGCTGGAAGTTGGCCAGCACGGCGAGGCCGCCACGGCCAGCATCGCGCTGCCCGACGGCAGCCGCCAGCAGCGCGGCTACGCCTGGGTGGTGGGCTGCGAAGGCAAGCACAGTCTGGTGCGCGAGTCCATGGGCGCGGTGATGAACGGCGGCGACCATCCGATGTATTTCGCGCTGGGCGACTTCGCCTTGAACTATGACGGTCCGCAGGATGAGGTCAGCTATCACGTGCATGACGATGGCTTCTTCATTCTGGTGCCGATCGGCGCGGGCGTGTGGCGGGTGGTGGTCAAGCACGATGGCCCGGTACCGGCGCAGCCGCTGCAGGCCGAAGAAATCACCGCCACGGTGAAACGGCATCTGGGCGAGGCGCTGTTTGGCGCGGCGCCGGTATGGATGTCGCGGGCGGCGTTCTATACCCGCACCAGCGACCGGCTGCGCCAGCGCCGCCTGTTCCTGGCCGGCGATGCCGCCCACCTGTTCGTGCCCATCGGCGGCACCGGCATGAACACCGGCATGCAGGACGCGCTGAATCTGGCGTGGAAACTGGCGCATTGCTGGCATGGCCAGGCGGCCGATACGCTGCTCGATACCTATGAACACGAACGCCTGGCCGCGATCCGCGGCACGGCGAGCGTTACCGACCTGTCGCTGAGGATGATCGCGCGGGTCGAGCGTAACCCGGCCGCGCTGGCCGAGTTGATGCCGTCGATGGCCAACCGCCCTGCCCTGCGCCAGCTGCCGCTGCGCCACTCCGGCCTGGCACTGTCGTATGCCGGCAGCCAGCGCTGGGATGGCGGCAGCGCGCGGCCGGGCAACCGCGGCGCGGGACAGTTCTGCATTGGGCTGGCGCGGCTGTATCGCCTGCTCGATGGGGCGGGCGCCCCGGCCGCCGCCGCGCAGGTATCGGGGCAAGTAGCGGCGCAAGTACCGGCGCAATTACCGGCGCAAGCGCGGACCGGCGCAGCCGTGACATCGGCTGCGCTGCTGGCCGTAGTGCGCTTCGATGCCGCGCCCGACAGCGCGGGCATGGCCACGCTGATCCTGCTCCAGCGCTTGCGCCATGCTTATCCACAGGCCTTGCGGGTGCTGGTCCTGCTCGCCGATGCGGGCATCGCTTCGCTGCTGCCATCGCTGCCCGTGGCTGTGCATGCGGCCGATGCGCAAACGCTGCAATTGAGCGGCTTGGCCGGTGCCGGCCTGCTGCTGGTGCAGCCGGACGGCGTGATCGCCTATTCCGGCGGCAGCGCCGATGGCGCCGGCCTGCAAGCCGTGCTGGAAACCCATTTTCTCGCCGGCGCGGCAGCGCTGCCGGCACAATCACACAAGGAAGCAGCATGAGTTCAACAGCCAAGGGCGTACACGCGCGCAGCTTGCGGATCGACGGCCTGGAACTGGAAATTCTGGAATCGTCCGGCGGCGGCATTCCGCTGTTCCTTTTCCATGGCAATTCCAGCGCCGCCAGCAGCTTCGAAACGCTGCTGGCCAGTCCTCTGGGCCAGCGCCAGCGCATGATCGCGCTGAGCTTCCCAGGCCACGGAAAGTCCGCCCCCGCCAATGACGACGCCCGCTACAGCATCGCCGCACTCGGTGCGCTGGCCGCCCGGGTGGTGGCCGCGACCGGCGCGCCGCGGTACTACCTGCTGGGCCAGAGCGTGGGGGGCCACGCCCTGCTGGAAGCGCTGGACCAGTTCCCCGGCGCGCTGGGACTGGTGCTGGTGTCGGCGCCGCCGATTTCGCTGGACACGCTGGCGCAAGCCTTCCGCCCCGATCCGGTGGATGGCTGCCTGTTCAAGGCCGACCTCAGTCCGGCGCAACTGGCGCTGCTGGGCGAGAGCTTCTCGCAGCAGGCCGGTCCGGCCGAACGCGCGCAGTGGGAACAGACTTTCCTGGCGACCGATCCGCGCTTCCGTCCCGCGCTGGGCGCCAGTCTCGCCGCCGGCCTGCTGCTGGACGAATGCGCCGCCTTCGCCAGTGCCAGGGTGCCGGTCGCCCTGCTGCTCGGCACCGCCGACCGTTTCCTGCAACCGGATTACTGGCATAGCCTGCCCGTGTCGTCGCTGTGGAACGGTGCGCCGGTGCTGTTCGAAGGGCATGGCCATCTGCTGCATCTGGAGGCGCCACAGCGCTTCGAGCGCGTGCTGGCGACGTATCTGGCGGCCATGGCGCCGCTGGCAGGCGGCGCCCCTGCCGGCGCGGCCGTGGAGGTGCAGGCATGAGCCGCCCATTCGAACGTTTCGCCTTTTTCGACCTCGATGGCACGCTGATTTCCGATACCAGCCTGCTGGCCTTTTACCGCCATTACCTGTCGGTGGAATACCCGGACAGCGCCGAGCAGCGCAGCGCCGACTTTGCGCAGGCGCTAGCCGACCGTATCGCCAGCGGTATCGCCCGCGATGAGCTGAACGCCTGGTTCTACCGCAACCACTTCGCCGACCTGGAAGTGGAGCGCATCCGTGCGCTGGCGCAGCAATGGCTGGCCGGCCGCTGCGCCGACGAGCGCTTTTTCAAGAGCGGCATGGTCGAACGGGTCAAAGCCTACCGCGCCCAGGGTGTTGGTACGGTGCTGGTCACGGGATCTTTCCGCGAAGTGGTGCAGCCGCTGGCGGAACGCTTCGGCATCGACGCCTGCCTGTGCGCGCCACTGGAGGAAGTCGATGGCCGCTATACCGGCGCCTTGACGTCGCGGCCGATGATAGGCGCGGGCAAGCGCATCGCCATCGAACATTTTCTGGCGCAGCACGATGTGGCGCCGGAATACTGTTCCGGCTACGGCGACGACCATACCGATATCGCATTCCTCGGCAGCCTGGGCCAGCCCTGGGCGCTGTCGAGTGGCACCGCCGAACTGCTGGCCCATGCGCGCAAAAGCGGCTGGTCGGTCATCGAAGCCTAGTCAGCGCAGTGCGCCCGCCGGGCGCCGCAATCATTCACACCAACACGGAGCAGACAATGCAAAGAAAACTGGGTAGCAAGAACGTTCCCGCAGTAGGACTGGGATGCATGGGCATGAGCGAATTCTATGGCGCCACCGACGACGCGCAATCGCTGGCCACGCTGTCGCATGCCTTCGAGACGGGCTACCGCCACTTCGATACGGCCGATATGTACGGCAGCGGCCATAACGAATCGCTGGTGGGCCATTTCCTGCGCGACCTGGGCACGCGCCGCGAGCAGATCGTGCTTGCGTCCAAAGTGGGCCTGCAGCGCGACGCCCAGGACCGCTACAAGATCAACGTCAACAACAGCGCGCGCTATATCCGCGAAGGCTGCGAGGCATCGCTCAAGCGCCTGGGCGTCGATCATATCGATTTATACTATTTACACCGGCGCGATCCGGCGGTGGAGCTGGAGGAAAGCATCGGCGCGCTGGCCGAACTGGTCAAGCAAGGCAAGATCGGCGCCATCGGCCTGTGCGAAGTCTCCGCCGATACGCTGCTGAAGGCGCACAGCATCCACTCGATCGCCGCGCTGCAAAGCGAATACTCGCTGTGGAGCCGCGAGGCCGAGGATGATGTGCTGCCGGCCTGCGCGGCCAACGGCATCGCCTTCGTCGCCTTCAGTCCGATGGGACGTGGCTTCCTGACCGGCGGCGTGAGCAAGCAGAGCATCCAGCAGAGCAGCCGCGATGCCGACATCCGCACCGTGCTGCCGCGTTTCGGCGAGGAGCATATCGACCACAATCTGGCGCTGGTGGCGCGCTTGCAGGAAGTGGCGCGGGAGCTGGCGCTCAAGCCTTCGCAGCTGGCGCTGGCGTGGATCGTGGCGCGCTATCCGCATGTGCATGCGATTCCCGGCACCAAGCGCACCAGTTATGCGGACGAGAACTTCGCCGCCGACAGCCTGGCGCTCGATGCGGGCGTGCTGGCGCGGCTGGATGCGATTTTCGCGCGTGGCGCCGTCAGCGGCGGACGTTATCCACAGGCGATTCTGAGCAAGTCCGAAAGCTGATGCCTGAAAACTTTAGGTGCCGGCGGCGCTTTTAGAACCCACGGCAAAGAGCCGGGGGCCTGTCCCACAGGGACAGGCGGGGCGCAGCCCCTCCCCGGACCCTGGGTCAGACCCCAGGGTTACGCCGTGGGTTTTTTTTAAAAAACGTCAAAAACTGGCAGCCTAACCGTTTCAACCCCACCTCATGCCAGGGCCATTTTTTGGCCGATAAGGCTGGCCTGCTCGCGCAATTCCGCTTCAAACAGCGCGGCCAGCCCCGACGGTGGCCGGTGCACCGGCCTGACCAGATTCACCGAGAACGGCACCGCCACGCTGAATCGGCGGATCTGCAGGCCGCTGCCGGCATAGTCCAGCGCCGTCAGCGGGTTGACGATGGCCAGCCCCACCCCTTCGCGCACCATGGCGCAGACCGAGGCTGCGCTGTGGGTATCGAGCACCATGCGCCGCTCCACCCCGGCCTGGCGGAAGATTTCGTCGAACTGCTGGCGGTAGATGTCCGTCACGGACAGGCTGATGAAGGGCTGGCCGGCGAAGTCGGCCGGCTCCAGTACCTTTTTCTTCAGCAGCGCATGCCCGTCCGGCAGCACGCATACCTCGTCGAGCGTCATCAACGGCGTCAGCTCGGTGCCGGCCGGGGCGTGCGCCGTTTCGGTCAGGCCGATGTCGTGGCGCTGGGCCGACAGCCATTCCTCCAGCATCGGCGACTCCTGCGGCGTGATGCTCATGCTGACCTTGGGATAGCGCGCCAGGAAGCGCTTGCAGGCCTGCGGCAGCAGCGCCTGCGAGAACACCGGCAGGCAGGCGATCGACAACTGGCCCTGGCCGAATTCGCGCAGCGCGGCGGCGGTGCCGATGATGCGCTCCAGCCCCACATACGAGCGCTGCACCTCGTCGAACAGCTGCAAGGCCTGGGCGCTGGGGCGCAAACGCCCGCGCACGCGCTCGAACAGCGTCAGCTGGGTCAGGTGCTCCAGCCGGGCCAGTTCGCGGCTGACGGTGGGCTGGGAGGTGTGCAGCATGTCGGCCGCCTCGGTCACGCTGCCGCAGGTCATGATGGCGCGGAATACTTCGATATGGCGCAGGGTGATGGACATGGGGCCTCGCTGGAAGGTGTATCCATAGTCAATCCATATCAGAAATGAATGAACTACGGTCAAATGGATATTTTATTGTATGCTATTTTCCGGGCATCATGCTGCTATCCCCATCGTCCAACCGAGAACCGCATATGAAATCGATCGCAGACAGCACCCTGGCCAGCCTGGCCGAACAGCACGGCACCCCTCTGTGGGTCTACGACGCGGCCCTGATCCGCGAACGCATCGCCCAGCTGCGCGACTTCGACACGATCCGCTTCGCCCAGAAAGCCAATTCGAACATCCACATCCTGAGCCTGATGCGCGAAGCCGGCGTGATGGTCGATGCGGTATCGCTGGGCGAGATCGAGCGCGCGCTGCGCGCCGGCTATGTCACCGTGCCGCTGGCCGAAGGCGATGCGCCTGGCGTGGTGTTTACCGCCGACGTGATGGACCGCGCCACGCTGGCGCGCGTGGTCGAGCTGAAGATCGAAGTCAACGCCGGTTCGATCGACATGCTGCGCCAGCTGGGCCAGTACTCGCCGGGCCACCGCGTCTGGCTGCGCATCAATCCGGGCTTTGGCCATGGCCACAGCCAGAAGACCAATACCGGTGGCGAGAACAGCAAGCACGGGATCTGGCATGAGCAGCTGGGCGAGGCGCTGGGCGTGATTCGCCAGCACGGCCTGCATCTGGTCGGCCTGCACATGCACATCGGTTCGGGCGTGGATTACTCGCACCTGGAGCGGGTGTGCGGCGCGATGGTCAGCCTGGTGCTGGGCCTGGGCCATGATATCGAAGCCTTCTCCACCGGCGGCGGCCTGTCGGTGCCTTACCGCCAGGGCGAAGAGCCGATCGACCCGTCGCACTACTACAGCCTGTGGGACAAGGCGCGCAAGCAGATCGAACAGGGCCTGGGCCATGCGGTGCGCATGGAAATCGAACCGGGCCGCTTCCTGGTGGCCGAGTCGGGCGTGCTGGTGGCCGAAGTGCGCGCCGCCAAGCACATGGGCGGCAATCACTTCACGCTGGTGGACGCCGGCTTCAATGACCTGATGCGCCCCGCCATGTACGGCAGCTATCACGAGATCAGCCGCATCGGCCAGCAGCCGGCCGGCGAAGAGCACAACACCGTGATCGCCGGACCGCTGTGCGAATCGGGCGACGTGTTTACCCAGCGCGATGGCGGCTTTGTGGAAGCGCGCCTGCTGCCGGAAGCGCAGATTGGCGATTATCTGGTGTTCCATGGGGCGGGCGCGTATGGCGCGTCGATGTCTTCCAACTACAACAGCCGGGGGCACGCGGTTGAGGTGCTGGTCGATGGCGCCAGTTCGCGCCTGATCCGCCGCCGCCAGACGATCGCCGAACTGCTGGCGATGGAGCTGGATGTCGGGGTTTAACTTCATCTCGCTTAGATAAAGAAAATACGTGCTGGCGAGCCGCCGGCGGTTGCGTAAACCCACGGCAAAGAGCTGGGGTCAGACCCAGGGTCCGGTGAGGGGCTTTGCCCCGCCCGTCCCAGCGGGACGGGCCCCCGGCTCTTTGCCGTGGGTTTTAGCAGGAGGCCGGCGGCTCGCCAGCAAGTTGATCGCTAAACATCGCCCTGCTCGCGCCGCAGCCAGGCGCGGGCCTGCTCCAGCGTTTGCTCCAGCGTGGTGCGTACGTCGGCGAAGCGTTGCGGCAGCTCCTGTTCGCATCCTTCGGAAATCGCCGCCTCCGCGTCCTGCGTGACGGTAATCAGGCGCTTGGCGCCGAGCACGCCGACGGAGCCGCGCAAGCCGTGGAACAGGCGCGCGGCGTCGGACAGGCGTCCTTCGCTGAGCGCCGTCTCGGCCTGCTCCAGCGATCCCATGCCGTTGTCAAGGGCGCCGCGCACCATCTTGAAGAGCACCGCACGGCCCTTGTCGTCGCGTCCCATCACCTTCATCAGACCGTCCATGCTGAACAGCGTCTCGGTGCCCGCTTGCGGCGCGGTGGGCGCCGGCACCGCATTTTCTGAATTTTCCGCTGCCGAAGCTGAAGCCGAAGCAGAAGCTACCGACGCAGACCCCGAAGCCACCGCTTCCACCGAAGCCACCGAAGCCGAAGCCTTCGAAGCCGAAGCCCCCGAAGCC
>JABTBR010000059.1 GCA_013284265.1 Oxalobacteraceae bacterium
ACGGCGTAACCCGGGGGTCTGACCCGGCGGGTCAGACCCCAGCTCTTTGCCGTGGGTTTTAAAAAGGCCAGCGGCACCTTGGCGCTGGCAAGCCAACCGGCATTTACGCCTTCATAAACCCCAGCAGCGCATCGAGCACCGCATCCGGCTGCTCAGCCATCAACTCATGTCCGCTATCGACCATCACCACCTTGCTGTGCGCAATGGTGGTGGTCAGCAGTTTGGTCGATTTGGGTGGCGTCATCATGTCACGCTGGCCAAAAATAAACAGGGTAGGGCAGGCCACCGCCTTGGCCGCCTGCTCGCCGTTGGCGTAGCTGTTGCACGCGCTGAAGTCGATATGAAACACCTTCTGTTCCGGATTGCTGCGCGAGACGTACTGCTTGAGCCGCTGCGCGCCGCCCATCGCGTAGAAGCCCGGTCCAGGGAAGGAAGGCTTTTGCGCGATCGAGGAATGCGACCAGATGTTGACCATGTCGATCGCGCTCTGCTCATCATTGAGCGCCGCGTCCAGCAGCGCGTCGGATACCTTCATCGGATAGGTCGAACCCAGCAGGCCCAGATGGCTCACGCGCTCCGGCGCGCGCTGCGACGCTTCCAGCGCGATCAGCGATCCCATGCTGTGGCCGAACAGCGCGGCCTTGTGCACGCCGGCCGCATCGAGCAGCGCCAGCAGCCAGTCGGCCTGTGCCTCCACCGTAAGTTTGGCGCCGCCCTTGCTGCGGCCATGGCCGGGCAGGTCGACCGCCAGCACGCCGTAGCCATGATGGGCAAAATAGCGCGACTGCAAACCCCACACCGAATGGTCGTTCTGCGCGCCGTGAATGAACACCACCGTGGGCAGCGCGGCGTTGAACGCCTTGCCGCCGGTGTAGCAATAGGCTTGGACGCCTTCCACTGTGAACAGCATGTCAGGCTCCTTTCTGCGACAGTTTGAGCGCGCGCGCCAGGTCTTCGATCAGATCGTCCGCATCCTCGAGCCCGACCGACAGGCGCATCGTGCCTTCGGTGATGCCGGCGGCGGCCAATTGATCGGCCGGTACGCGGAAGTGGGTGGTGGAGGCGGGATGGATCGCCAGCGACTTGGCATCACCCACATTGGCCAGGTGCGAGAACACTTTCAGCGCCTCGACAAAGCGGCCGCCTGCCGCGCGGTTGCCCTTCAGGGCGAAGGTGAACACGGCGCCGGCGCCTTTCGGCAGCAAGGTCTTGGCCAGTTCATAGTCCGGGTGGCTGGCCAGTTCCGGATAGGAGACCGATTCCACCGCCGGATTCGACAGCAGGAATTCGACCACCTTGCGGGTGTTGGCGACATGGCGGTCCATGCGCAGGCCCAGCGTTTCCACGCCCTGCAGGATGGCGAAGGCATTGTGCGGGCTCATCACCGCGCCGAAGTCGCGCAAGCCTTCGCGCCGCGCGCGCAGCGCGAACGGCGCCACGCTGGACTCTTCGGCGAACACCATGCCGTGGAAGCCTTCATACGGTTCGCACAGCTCGGCGAAGCGGCCGGTCTTGTCGTAGGCGCCTTGCCAGTCGAAGGTGCCGCCATCGACCAGCAGGCCGCCGATGGCCGTGCCGTGCCCGCACAGGAATTTGGTGGCCGAGTGGAACACCAGATCGGCGCCGTGATCGAAGGGTTTGAGCAGATAGGGCGTGGTGAAGGTCGAGTCCAGCATCAGCGGCAAGTGCTGTTCGTGCGCCAGCGCGGCCACGGCGGGGATGTTGAGCACGTCGAGGCCGGGATTGCCCAGCGTTTCGGCGAACAGCACCTTGGTGTTGGGCTGGATCGCGGCGCGCCAGGCGTCCAGGTCGCGCGGGTCGACGAAGGTGGTGGCGATGCCGAAGCGCTTGAGCGTGTAGGCCAGCATATTGTGCGAGCCGCCGTACAGCGCGCGCGAGGCGACGATGTGCGAGCCGGCACCGGCGATGGTGACCAGGCCCAGGTGCATGGCGGCCTGGCCGCTGGCGGTGGCGATGCCGGCCGCGCCGCCCTCGAGCGCGGCGATGCGCTCTTCCAGCACCGCGTTGGTGGGGTTGGATATGCGCGAATACACATGGCCGGCGCGTTCCATATTGAACAGCGAGGCGGCGTGGTCGGCATCCTTGAACACAAAGGATGAGGTGAAATGGATGGGGGTGGCTCGTGCGCCGGTGGCCGGGTCTGGCGTGGCGCCTGCGTGCAGGGCGAGGGTGTCGAAGCCGGGGTAACGGGGTCCGCTCATGGAGTCTCTCTGGGTGTGAGGAATGGCCCAGATGCTACCCTGATTCGTGCCTGAACAACAGGCCTGCAAAAATGTTGCGTTTTGATTATGGACAGTGCTGGTTTTTTTGCCCCGTTTAGGCTACATTCGCTATAAGGCTAGAACAACTAGTAATCTCATTCATATAGCCCATACACAGCGGACAGGACGGCCCAAAATGAAAGTATCCGAAATACTCCAGGTCAAAGGCAACATCCTTTACACGATTACTCCCGACCAGTTGCTGGTGGATGCCGCCAACACGATGGCGGAACGGGACATTGGTTCGCTGGTCGTCATGGAATTTGGCGATCTGGTCGGCATGCTGACCTTCCGTGAAGTGCTCAAGGCGGTCCATACCAACCAGGGCTCGGTCGGTGGCGGTACCGTGCGCAAGCATATGGACGATCATCCGATCACCGTGACGCCCGATACCGAGGTCAATGAGGTGCGGCGTATCATGCTGGAAAAACATGCGCGTTATCTGCCGGTGATGAACGCCAAGACGCTGCTGGGGGTGATTTCCTTCTACGACGTGGCGCGGGCCGTGCTGGAGGCGCAGAGCTTCGAGAACCGTATGCTCAAGGCGTATATTCGCGATTGGCCGGCGGAAACGACCGATTGATGTGCTAAACGCTCATGAAAAAACGCTATCTTGCCGATAGCGTTTTTTTTTGCGTCCGCGGCAACGTGCGGCGGTTTTTAAACCCACGGCGTAACCCTGGGGTCTGACCCGTCGGGTCAGACCCCAGATTTATGCCGTGGGTTCAAGGGAGCGATACCGGCACGCAGGCATTTTAAGCCGAGGCAGCCAGCGCGTCGTTGCTGAGCCAGCCCTTCAGCGCCTCGGCCGTCATCGGCCGCGCGAACAGGAAACCTTGCGCTAGCGGGCAACCCAGATTCTGCAGGATGCCGGCCTGGCGTTCATCTTCCACGCCTTCCGCAATCACGGCCAGCCCCAGGTTGCGGCCCAGCTGGATCACCATCTCGGCAATGCTGCTGCCACGGGCCGAGCCGGTAATTTCGGTCACGAAGGCGCGGTCGATCTTGAGACGATCGATCTGCAGCCGCTGCAAATACGACAGCGACGAGAATCCAGTACCGAAGTCGTCAATCGCGATGCTCACACCGGTCTGCTTGATCTGGCCCAGCATCTTGATCAGCATGTCGGGCTCTTCCATGGCCATCGATTCGGTGATTTCCAGTTCCACGAATTCGGGTGGCGCCTTGGTGTCTTCCAGCGCGTTGCGCAGCATGTCGAGGAAGTAGGGGTGGCGGAATTGCACCTGCGATACGTTGATCGACATCATGAAATTGTCGTGTCCGGCATCGCGCAGGGCCACCAGCTCGCGGCAGGCGGTGCGCATCACCCATTCGCCCAGGTCGATGATGATGCCCGAGTATTCGGCGATGGGAATGAAACGGTCGGGCGAAATGAATTTGCCGTCCGGCGTTTGCCAGCGCAGCAGCGCCTCGGCGCCGACCGGCCGGCGCGTGACCAGGTCGATCTGTGGCTGGTACACCACGAACAGCTGGTTCTGGCCGAAGGCGGTGCGCAGCGCATGCATCATGCGCACCCGTTCGCGGATTTCCACACCCATGCTGCGCGAGAAATAGAAATGGCCGGCGCGCTGCTGCGACTTGGCGCGCTTCAGCGCGATGTCGGCGTCCTTGAGCGCATCGGCACCGCTGCCGTCGTGTTCGCCCAGGCGCACCAGCCCCAGCGTGGCCGATAGCTGCACGTCCTGGCCATCGATGCTGAACGGAGTCTGGAACAGGGCCAGGATCATGGCCGGATTGACCTGGGCGGAATCGCCCAGCACGCAGAAGATGTCGCCGCCGATGCGCGCCACCGTCAACTGCTGGCCCAGGTGCGATTGCAGGCGGCCGGCGACGGCCAGCAGCAGCAGGTCGCCGAACTGGTGGCCCAGTGCGTCATTGGTTTCGGCAAAGTGGTCCAGGTCGACCAGCGACAGGGTGGCGTCGTCGCGGCCCGGGCCTGCCAGGGTGGCGTCCAGGATTTCCACCAGCCGGGTGCGGTTGGGCAGCTTGGACAGCTGGTCGTAGAAGGCGGCATTGTGCAGGTGGCTGACCAGCTCCACATTGTCCAGACCCACGGCCACATTGCTGCAGAACACTTCCAGCAGGCGTTCTTCCATTTCGGTCAAGGTGCGCTTGATGGTCATCCAGGCAACAAAGTCGCGGCTGGCCTTGCCTGCGAAGAACAGCACCACATGGTCGGGGCCGTAGATATTACGGCGCTGGACCAGGGCCGCTTCCATGGCCTCGTGCACACGCACATCGTCGGTGGGCAGCAGCGGCTGGTTGAGCAGATGGCGGTAGTCGCCCGCGCTGGCCATCACATGCAATTCCTTGCAACCGGCTTCCGGGCATTCTTGTACGCACAGCACGCCATTGGGGACCTGGCCCAGCAGCTCGGCCGCCTGGGTCAGCACGCCGGTGGCGAAGTTGTGCACGCCGTGCAAGGTCATCAGTTCGGTGCTGGCGTGGACGATCTGGCTCAGGCCGCGGCGGCTGTCGTTGATCTTGCGGATCTGTTCATAGGAGCGGATCGCGGCCGTGACCGTGGTAAACAGCTTGATGCGGGTCAGTTCGGATTTGGTCTTGTAATCGTTGATATCGAAATCGCGGATGGCGTCGATTTCGGGGGCGTAACCCGGTTGGCCGGTGCGCAGGATGATGCGCACGTCGGCCAGCTTAAGTGTTTCGCGAATGTAACGAACCAGATGCAGGCCGGCGTCGTCCTGTTCCATCACCACGTCGAGCAGAATGACGGCGATTTCGTGTTCCACCTTGAGCATGTCGCGCGCCTGGCTGGCCGAGTAGGCGTGCACGAATTCGAGAGGACGGTGCTGCATGTCCAGATTGCCGAGCGCGAAGGTCGTGGTGGAGTGCACATCCTCGTCGTCATCGATGATCATGACGCGCCATGCGCCCCGTGTACCGGGCGCGGCCGTGGAGGCCGGATGCTCGTCTAAGAATACCAGATCGTCGTGATCGTCCTTGGATTGATCAAGGGGTGTGATCGATGGGGGCATGTGTCGCTTCTCCAGGATTTTCTCGGTGTTCTTGAATCAAGTATATAGCGGATTGTCAAAGAGAACGTCAATTTCGGCACGATGTTGGCATCATAAAGTGTCATTGTGCAAGTTTTGCCATATCGGGGCGGAAAATAATGTCTTTTCCGTCACGCGGCACGCGGCCTCAGCGATACGGCGGCCTGCGGCGTTGCCATTTTGGCCTGCGCCGGACGCGCTGGGCGGCGGACTGGTAAAATGGCTGTTTCCGACCTTACACTCTTTCTTCCTATGTCCGGCAATACATTTGGCAAGCTGTTTACCGTTACGACTTTTGGCGAATCCCATGGTCCCGCGATTGGTTGCGTGATCGACGGCTGCCCGCCCGGCATGCCCTTGTCCGAAGCCGACATCCAGCCTGAGCTGGACCGCCGCAAGCCGGGCACCTCGCGCCATGTGACCCAGCGCCAGGAATCGGATACCGTGGAAATCCTGTCCGGCGTGTACCAGGGCGTGACCACCGGCACCCCGATCGCGCTGCTGATCCGCAATGAAGACCAGCGCAGCAAGGATTACGGCAATATCGCCGAAAGTTTCCGTCCCGGTCATGCAGACTACACCTACTGGCATAAATATGGCGTTCGCGACCCGCGCGGCGGCGGCCGTTCCTCGGCCCGCCTGACGGCGCCCGTGGTCGGCGCCGCGGCCATCGCCAAGAAATGGCTGTTGCAGCAATACGGCACCACCTTCAAAGGCTGCATGAGCCAGCTGGGCGATATCCCGGTACCGTTCGAATCCTGGGATCATGTGCCGAGCAATCCTTTCTTTGCCGCCAGCGGCGACGCCGATCTGATCGCGCGCATGGAAGCGGCAATGGATGAGCTGCGCCGCGCCGGCGACTCGATCGGCGCGCGCATCGACGTGGTCGCGCAAAACGTGCCGGTCGGCCTGGGCCAGCCTATCTACGACAAGCTCGACGCCGACATCGCCTACGCCATGATGGGCATCAACGCCGTCAAGGGCGTGGAAATCGGTGCCGGTTTCAACTCGGTGGCGCAGAAAGGTTCCGAGCATGGCGACGAACTGACGCCGGAAGGTTTTATTGGCAACAACTCGGGCGGCATGCTGGGCGGTATTTCGACCGGCCAGGACATCACCGTCTCGATCGCCATCAAGCCCACCTCGTCGATCCGCACGCCGCGCCGTTCGATCGACAAGGAAGGCAATCCGGTGTCGGTGGAAACCTTCGGCCGCCACGATCCTTGCGTCGGCATCCGCGCCACGCCGATCGCCGAAGCCATGCTGGCCCTGGTGCTGATCGACCACGCGCTGATGCACCGTGCCCAGTGCGGCGACGTCAAGGTGGCCACGCCGGATATCGCGATATAAAAATAGTCAGACCGCAGTAACAAGGGACAGGGGCGGCGGCGCCCCGTCCGTTTATCTCCTCCATGCCGCCCAGGCCCTGTGCCATGCCCAAACAAGCCTTCAGTTTCGCGCTTTTCCTCTTCACCTACTACGCCCACGCGGGCACTTTCGCTACCTACGCTACCTTGTACTTCGCCGGCAAAGGCATGACGGTCGCCGAGATCGGCATCCTGATGTCGATGGTGCAGGTGCTGCGCATCGTCGGGCCGAATGTGTGGGGTTATGTGGCCGATCACAGCGAGCGCCGCGTGCTGGTGCTGCGCATGACCGGTGTGGCGGCGATCACCGCGTTCTCAGGCATCTTCTTCGGGCAGACTTTCGTGCAGTTTCTGGTGGCGATGATTGTGCTGAATCTGTTCACCAGCGCGCAGGGGCCGATCTGCGAAGCGCTGATGTTGTCCGAGATGCGCGGCGACCTGACCCATTACGGACGCCTGCGCCTGTGGGGCTCGATGGGCTTTATCGTCTCGGTGATGGTGGCCGCGCCAATGCTCGACCATTGGGGCATCGTTGCGTTGCCGTGGGTGGCGGGCGGCCTGCTTGTGTGCGTGCTGCTGGCCAGTTTGCGGCTGAAGGAAGTGCCGCGCCTGGGGCACAAGGAAAAGCCGCCAGCCTTATTCAGCATTCTGCGACGGCGTGAAGTGATCGCTTTTTTTGCGTCCACCGCCTTGATGGTGGCCGCGCATACTTCGCTGTACACCTTTTATTCGCTGTATCTGGAGCGCAGCGGCTACAGCAAGTCCGTGATCGGCGTCATGTGGTCGATTGGCGTGACGGCCGAAGTGTTGCTGTTCTATTTCCAGGCCCCGCTGTTCCGGCGCTGGGGCGCGCGCAATATGATGTTCCTGGCGCTGGCCATCGCGCTGCTGCGCTTCGTGATGATAGGCGCTGGCTCGCATCTATTGTGGCTGCTGGTGGCGGCGCAACTGCTGCACGCCGCCACCTTTGCGCTGCATCACTCCGCCTCCGTGATGACTTTGCAGCGCTGGTTCTCCGGTCCCTTGCAGGCGCGCGGACAGGCGCTGTTCATCAGCATTTCCTACGGCATCGGCGGCTCGCTCGGCGGCCTGTTCCTGGCGCACTGGTGGGAAAAGACCGGGCCGGAAACGGTGTACTACATTGCCTCGGCTCTGGTGGCGGGCTCGATGCTGGCCGCGTGGCTCTCGTTCCGTTGGCAGCGGCAGGCGGACGGTGCGGCGAATCAGTCAGCATGATCCGAAAATATCGTTTCGGATCGTGACGCTTACGTTCAAGGCGTTCCATGCGCCACATCGCCGCGAGATGACGGCCTGCTTAGTACAACAGCACCCGTCCACCCCGCGGCTCGACCTGCATCCGATACTTGCCGTTGCCGACCGCGGTCAGCGCTAGCGGGCGGCCAGCCTGCATCGCCTTGACACCGCTGCCAGCCAACGCAAGTTCCACCGTCAGGGACGTGACGTAACGTGCGCAGCTGTCGGAGATGTTATCGAAACCGAGCAGCACGCCGGCCGACACCACCTGCGCCGGCTGCAACACGCAGGCTTCACGTGCGTAGCGGTACTTGAGTACCTCGCTCGTCGTGCCCACCCATACCTTGCCGTCCGCCACCTTGGCCTGAACCTCGTCCAGGTGTTGCTGGAACTGCTCCAGCGGTGCCGATTCGTAGTAGCCGTCTTGCACCGAGTGAAACACGCGCATGCCCCAGCCCCGCGCCGTCACGCTGCGGCTCAGATAGTTATGCAGCGAGGCCGGATCGGCGCTGTCCTGCTGCGCCTGCATATAGACCTGGAAGCGCAGCCGGAACGGGTCGGCGAAAGCGGTCTCGTTCACGCCATCCGCCTGCCAGTAGTTGGGCGTGCGCGTGCCAAGGTATTGTGGCATGGCCTTCAGATAGTTCAACTGCTCCTCGGTGGCGACGTCAAAGGGAAAGCCGAAGAACTGCATCTTGTAACCGTCCAGCATGGCGCTGACTTTTTCGCTGGATTGGCGTATCTCCAGATCGTTGCCGCCCCACTTATTGCTTGCCCAATCGGCGGCCATTGGATGGCCGTGGTCCCATGAATGGTTGAACACTTCGTGGCCGCGCTGGACGAATCCTTTGAGCACGCTCCAATGGCTGGACCATGCGGGATCGCCGCAACTGCCTGCCATGACGCCCCACGACGCCACCAGCCCGCGCTTGCTCAATTCCGATTCGGCCAGCTTTTGCCCCTCGTCGTTGGCCCAGCCGCAGTAATCATCGAACACGATGCTATAGGCGGCATCGGCGCCATATTGCCAGTCGGTGGTGCGCTGCGCGCTCAGATCGACGGCCGCATTGGCTACCGGAGTCCAGGCCTCCCTGTCCAACGGTGAAGTGTGCTGCACCCAGTAATTCGCCTGGACTACCGCGCCATCGAACAGCACCTGGTCGCCCTTGCCGTAGACTGCGTTCTGGTCCCAGGTGTTCAGGTTCGCCTTGCGCTCAATGCTAGTGGCTTGCAGCGAAACGGCCGCGCTGTCACTGCAAGCATCGCGGTCGCACAAGCGGGCGACAAACAGATTCGCGCCGGGCGCCAGATAAGCCGGGCAAGCCGCGTCCTGCTGCTGGCGCGGGTCCTTGGCGGGATCGAGAGCCAGCTTGCCTTCGCAGACCAGGGACCCATTATGCAACAACTCCCAGCGCTCGCCGCTGTCGCCCCACCATTTCGACCAGGCGACATTGACCAGGGTCCCGGATGGCGGAGTCTGCGAGTCGAACGCCAGAACGGTGGGCCTGGCCGGCGCGGCGATGGCCGCGTTTCCAGCAACTGCCAATACCAGTGGAATGCTAAGGACAACTGAGCGAACTCGAAATGCGTAGGGAATGACATCCTCGATAACGGTGATGGTGAACGTGACCCGATAGGGAAGGGCAGGCTTCGCACCTGCGATGTGAGGCGGCAGCGTGACAGTGGCACCAGCACGCGTCAAGTGGTTTCAGGATGTCTAATTTGAGACTTTTTTGGGCGATTTTTCTGGTGGGAATTTAGCGCGTTGCCGCTCAATTGCCTGCGATTGCGGGACGTTCCCGTCCGTAGGTACACGCGTTACGGGAGCGTGATGGCCGCGTGCTCAAAGTGGTATGCGCTGCCAAGCAGGCTGCTCGAACGCTTCAAGACAGGGCCGTGTACACGGTTGTCCGCATGAGCGCACCGGACATCGAGCGGCATAAAATGGATGTTGACTTTCAAGTATCCAAGGATTAACCTATTAACAAATTTGTTAATAGGTTAATCGCTATGCAGCTCGACCTCGTATTTGAAGCACTGGCTTCCAGCCCGCGCCGGCAGATCCTGGCATATCTGTCGGAGACAAAATTGTCCACCTCCGACCTTGCGCAGCGCTTTTCCATGAGCGCGCCGGCGATTTCGCGGCATCTGTCCATCCTTGAGAACGCCGGCCTCGTCACGCGTGAACGGGAAGGGCAGTTTGTCTACTACCAGCTCAACCGCGACAGTCTGGTCAATACCCTGACCGCTTATGCATTCGAGGTCTGTCCCGTCGCCGGACCGTTGAAACGCGAATCGCGCGCGCTCAAAAAGCGTAGCACCGAATAGTTCGAACAACTGAGGAGCAATCATGACAGAACGGGCTGCGAGCCTGCTAGGGCACCGTGCGCGCTGCGCGGACAATCACAGCGTAGTGGATGGCGTCGTCCGGTACGCGCCCGCCAAATCCCTTTGGTTCATCGCGATGGCTTCGGCCGCCGTCGTTGGTGGCGCTGCGACGTTCAGCGCGGGCGCATTTGCCCTGTTCGTCGGTTTGACCGCAACCGTCTTGTTGCTTGGACATTCACTCGGGAGCCACCGCAAACTGATCCACAATAGTTATCAGTGTCCGCGCTGGCTGGAGTATTTGCTGGTCTATCTCGGCGTGCAGGTGGGGCTGGCTGGACCGCTCGGCCTGCTGCGCCAGCACGAGTTGCGCGACTACGCTCAACGCCTGCCTGATTGCCACGATTATCTTCGCCATGGAAAAAGCTTCTGGACCGACGCCTGGTGGCAGCTCAATTGCGAGCTGCATTTGATTTCACCCCCGCATATCGACATTGAAGCCCGCATCGCCGACGACCGTTTCTATCGCTTGTTGGAACGCACCTGGATGCTTCAGCAAGTGCCGCCCGCGCTGCTGCTGTTCGCATGGGGCGGCTGGGGTTTCGTGTTATGGGGAGTCTGCGCGCGGGTGACGGCGGGCGTCTTTGGTCACTGGCTGATCGGCTACTTCGCCCACAACCACGGTGGCATGCATTATGAGGTGCGGGGCGCTGCTGTTCAGGGACGCAATATCCGCCTGAGTTCCCTGCTGACCATGGGTGAGTGCTGGCACAACAATCATCACGCTTTCCCGGGATCGGCGCGCCTTGGCCTCGCCGGCGGTGAATGGGATCCGGGATGGTGGACTCTGCAGTGTATGCAATGGGCCGGTCTGGCCTGGGAGCTGAAGCTGCCCTGCGATCTTGCCGTACGATCTGAACTGTGGGCGCTCGACAATCTGGCCATGCCGATGGCGACCTACCCAGCCGAAATGGAGAAGATATGAATCAGAATCAAAGTAAACCGCTACGGCGCCTGCCATTTCCCAACTGGTGGCCGGTGCTGGGCGGCGCACTGTTCGGTGTTTTGCTGCGCCTGATATTCTGGGGCGATCCGGACACCCGCTTCCCCTTGGGAGCTATGCATCCGGCGTTTATAGGCTTTGGGCCGCTCGCGGTCGGTGCGATAACTGTTTACGTGGCCGAGCTATCCGCACGCCGAAGCTGGGGCTACTATATGGTCGCCGGGATGCTGGCAAATTGCCTGTTCATTGCGGCGACGATGGTGATCATGATCGAAGGCTTGATCTGCGCAATCCTGATCCTGCCCTTATTCTCGGTCTACGGTGGGCTTGGCGGGCTGCTGATGGGCGCGATCTGCCGCGGCACCAACTGGCCAAAGAAACCCGCGGTGTACAGCTTTGCGCTGATGCCTTTGCTGCTGGGCGTTCTCATTCCAGACGGCGCGGGGGAGCCCTTTTTGGCCGTGATCGAACGAACCCTGGTCGTCAATGCCGAAGCGCCGGTGATTTGGCGCCAGTTGCTTGACACGCGCGGAATACAGGAAGCGGAACTGGGACAGGCCTGGATGTACCGGATTGGTGTGCCGATGCCGATCTCCGGCGTCACCAGAAGCACGCCGGAAGGGCTAGTGCGCGATATCCGCATGGGTAAAGGGATACATTTCAGCCAGCACTCGACGCAATGGAAGCTTAACCGCTATGTCAGATGGACATACCGCTTCGATGAAAATTCCTTTCCACCGGGGGCGCTGGACGATCATGTGAAAATTGGCGGGCAATACTTTGATGTCATCGATACCGAATATGTATTGACGCCGGCCGGGACTCATTCCACCGCACTGACGGTGCGTATGCATTACCGCGTCAGCACGCAATTTAACTGGTACGCCAAGATTCTGGCTAGTGGTTTGATTGGGAATTTCGAGGAAGCTATTCTGCGATTCTACAAGGGACGTTCGACCTGACCAGCGTTGAAGGCGTGCTATCGGGCCGGCCACTGAACACCGAATTCGGGGACGGCGTCCGGCGGCCGGGTACTGCTCTTCAAGGTCGCCTGTGCTATCAACTCCGGGCAGGGGGAGGGCAGCGGTGGCTGATCCCCCCGGCCAGTTCCGCTGCCCTTGCCCAATCGCGGCAAGCTCCCCTTCTAAACTTCCGCTGACAACTTACCAGCCAGTGACCAGGGTGTATTTACCGTTGGTCGCGCCCGTGCCGCCGCTGTAGTAGATCACTTTCGCGTACAGCACCATGGCGCTACCGGTGGTGTTGGCTTTCGAGACCACGTCCGTCGAGCCGGTGCCGTTGGTGCTGGACGAGAGCTTGCTGCCGGTGCTGCTATACAGTTCCAGATCGTAGTCCGACGTCGCGTTCGGCTTCAAGGTGGCGGTCAGCGTCTTGCCTGCTGGCAGCGATACCTTGAAGTAGTCGACATCCGAGCTGGCGCTCATCGTGCCGCTGACCGTGGTGTTGGCGGTGCCGACGGTGTTGGCGGTGGCGGTGGTGTTATTGCTTTCCGTCTCCGTCATTGTCGGGCCGGGTGGCACCACGGCGCCCAGGATGTTCTGCGCTTCGAACTTGGCCTGGAAGGTGTTGGCGTAGCTCAGGTCGCCTGGGAACAGGGTCTTGGCGGCGTTGACGATCGCCGTTGCCATCGCTGGCATCTTGATGTTGCTGCCCAGTCCGAAGTGCGCTTCCAGGATGATCTTGTCGATATTGCCGCGTGGTTTGCCGGCGGCGATCAGGGCCACCATCGATTGGTACAGCGGTGCCGACCACAGTTCATCGGACTGGAAGGTCACGCCGTTTTCCGTCACGTTGGTGTGCGCGGCGTAGGACTTGGCGCTGTTGTACTTGGCATCGGTGCGGTTCAGCATACGGCCGCCCCAGCATGCGCCATGACCGTCCCAGCTGAAGGCCCATTCCGGATGGTAGGTCTTGCCGTTGGCGGTGCTGTAGGAGTAGGACGCGGCCCAGTAATCGCCGAAGCCTTCGCCCATGGCGCCGGTGTCGCCGCCGCTCCAGCTCGAATTGATGTTGGCCTGGATGCCATGGCCGTATTCGTGCAGGATCACGTCGGCATCTTCGCCGTCGTTGACGCAGCCGTGGCCGAAGGCCAGGTAGTCATTGGTGCCGCCGCCACCGCTGTAGTGCGAGTTGTCGTCGCCGTTGACGCCGTCGGTGTCCACGTTCAGAGGGCGGTTGATGATGCCCTTGGTGCCGGTGAAGCCGAGCGACTGGATGTAGCGCTGGTTCTGGTCCAGGTGGAAGTAGATATTGCTGTCGTCGAAGGCGTTGTTGCCGCGCTTGGCGGTCCAGACGCCGTTGCTGGTGGTGCTGGGCGCGGTGTTCGGCGCTTCGATGTTCTTGATGTTGACGTAAGGGCCGGACAGCGAGTACACGCCGCCGCTGACGGTCAGATCCTGCAGGGTCTTGGTCGAGTAGGCGGCGTCGAAGGCCGAGGCGGACGAGGTGTCGGTCAGCGCGTCGCTGCCCAGCGCGGTGCGTGGATCGGGGTCGAACACCAGGCCGCTGCCCTGGATGCCGGAAGCGAGCGCGGTCACGCCGGCGGCGGTCGGGGCGATGGCTGCGCTCATGCGGCTGGCGCTTGCGGCTTTGACCTGTTCGGTGGCGGCGTGGCGGTCCAGGGTGTTGCCGCTCAGGGCAGAGCGTGCGCCCAGCGTGCGTTCGCCGTCCTTGGACATGCGTGGCAGCGAGGTCGAGTAGGAGCTGATCAGGCTGCCGTCATGGGCATTCAGGTATTGCACGAAGCCGCCGGTCGGCATTTGCGCGGCGATCTGCACCTTGCGCGCCAGTTGCACGCCATTCTTGGTCGTTACCCACACCACGTCCGAGCGCGGCGCCGCCACCAGGGCGTGCTGCACCTTCATATTGGACCAGCCTTTGTCGAGCGCCTGGTCGTCCGAGATCTGGGTCTTGTTGTACAGCTGGTTGACGGCGTCGGCGTCCACCTGGGCCGAGATGTGGCGGGTTTCATTGTAAATCTTCTGCAACTGGCCGTTCTTGCCGATCGAGACGATGATTTCGGCGCGGTCCACCGGCACGCCGCGCAGCATCTGCTGGAAGCGGTAGTGTTTGCCGGTCAGCGAGTCCTGCACCTGGGTCAGCACCAGATTTTCCAGATTCGACGGGAGACCATATTCGCTGGCATGCTGGCGCAGCACGTCTTGCGCGGAGGCAGCCGAGGTATTGGCGAACACGGTGATGTTGTCGACGGTATGGCTGCCGGCATGAGCCAGACTTGCGTAAGCGAGGACGATCATGGCAAGGCCTGGACGTAAAGCAAAGTGCATAGTGATTCTCCTGTCGGTAAACATAGAAATGGGTGCTGA
Source organism: Oxalobacteraceae bacterium (assembly GCA_013284265.1). GTDB lineage: Bacteria > Pseudomonadota > Gammaproteobacteria > Burkholderiales > Burkholderiaceae_D > Rugamonas. The sequence goes on from JABTBR010000059.1 coordinate 14,614, forward strand.
AGCAAGCCTGGTGGGCGGTGCTTGATTTAATTATAGGCATACATTTTCAACGTATGGAGATTTGGAGATTTATTAACATTGCACTGTTGTTTTGTTCAAATTTGAACATTATTTAACGTTCGCAAAAGCCTGCGCTAAGATGGTGCATCAGCCGTATCTGAGGAGAATTGCGATGCACAAATGTGGACAATTGACGGTATTGGCGGCCTTGCTGACGGCCGGCCTGCAAGCCTGCGCGCAGGCGCCCGCCAAGGCGATAGAGGATGTGGAGCCGGAAGTCACGGCCCAGGTGCGCGACATGGTCGGGCAACTGAGCAGTGGCCAGAGCCCGGCCGCGCGCATGACCGAACGGGCCAGCGCGGCGGCCACCGGCGATGCCTTGGCCGGCATGCAGGCTTTGTTGAAGAGCTGCACCAAGCCACCAGCATTGGTTTTGCAGCAGCGCAGCACCAAGGGCGAGGACAGGCGCTATGACTACCGCGTCGATTGCGGCGCGGCGCCTTTGCAGCTGCATGTGGAATTCAACAAGGCCGCGCGGGTCAATGTGCTGACCTTGAACCGGCTCGAGTAAGACAGCGGGCCAAGCCAGGATGGTGGTAGAAAATTAATATTGCATTAGCAATGTTCATGTGTGAGCATAGTTTCTTTTTCCTGTTAATTGCACCATGAAACCATCATTGCTGAAATGGATAGCGGGCGTACTACTGCTGTTGCCGGCTGCCACGCCGATATGGGCCAAGCCCGGCCCGGAAGTGCACTGGACCGTGACCTGGGCTGCCGCACCGGACTCGCCGGGGCCGGCGTTGCCGCCGCAAACGCTACGCCAGATCATCCGCACCAGCACCGGCGGATCCAGCGTGCGGGTGCGTCTGTCCAACCTGTTTGGCAGCGGCCCGCTCACCATCGGTCCCGTCCATGTCGCCTTGCAGGCAAACGGCGCGGCGATCAGGCCGGGTAGCGATCGTGCGCTGACGTTCGGGGGCAGGGCTGGCGTCACCATCGCCAGAGGTGGAAGCGTACTCAGCGATGCTGTCAAGATGAAGGTCGGTTCCCTGCAAAACCTGTCCATCAGCATGTATCTGCCAGCGCCGAACGGCCCGTCGACCAGCCACGGCGCCGCGATGCAAACCGCCTACATCGTGCAGGGCAGCGATGTGACCGCGTCGATCGATTTCGCCGGCAATACCAGCGACGACACCCGCTACTTTCTCACCGACGTAGAGGTGGCCAGCCAATCGGCCAGCAGCGCCATCGTTGTCGTCGGCGATTCCATCACCGACGGTGTCGGTTCCACCGATGACCGTGACCGGCGCTGGCCTGATGCGCTGGCCGCACGGCTTCAAATGACGCCAGGGCTGGAAGCGATCGCCGTCGTCAACGCTGGCATTGCCGGCAACCGGATTCTGAACGATGGCGCGGCGCCCTTCGTCGGACCCAGGGCACTCGCCCGTTACGAACGCGATGCCCTGAGCAAGCCCGGGGTGCGCTGGATCTTGCTGTTCGAGGGAATTAACGATATCGCGGCTTCCGATATGCTGGCCGCGCCGGGCGAGCAAGTCACGGCGGCGCAGCTCATCGATGGCATGAAGCTCATCATCGCTCGCGCCCACGAGAAAAAAATCAAGATCTGGGGCGCGACCTTGCTGCCGTTCGCCGGCACCAAAGCGCTGGCCTATACGCCTGCTGGAGAAGCAAAGCGCCAGGCGCTCAATGCATGGATACGCGGGTCCGGCGCCTTCGACGCCGTCGTGGATCTGGACCAGGTGATGCGCGATCCGGCCAATCCGGAGCGCTTGCTGCCCGCCTTTGACAGTGGCGACCATCTGCATCCCAACGACGCCGGGCATCAGGCGATGGCGGCCGCGATCGATCCGCGCCTGTTCGCGCGCAGGCATCGGTAAAACCTTTAGCGCAAGGTGCTCGGTGTCACGCCAAACTCGCGTTTGATTAATTTACGCAAGGCGGTGCTGTCCTGATAGCCGACCCGCGCCGCGACCTGTTCGATCGAGAGTGTTGTCGTTTCCAGCAAATGGGCCGCCTGCGACAAACGCCGCCGTTGAATGAATTTGATCGGCGAAATGCCGCTCGCCGCTTCGATGCGGCGCGCCAGCGTCTTGGGCGAGAGCGCCAGTACGGATGCCAGCGCACTCACCGTCATCGGCTGCGCCAGATGCGCATCGATCCAGCGCTCCGCCGCGATCACCGTCTGATCTTCATGCGGGAGATGGTCGCGCATCATGTAGCGCGTCTGCGACGAGCGCTGATCGATCAGCAGATAGCGCGAACACAGATGCGCCACCGACTCCCCCGCCACGTCGGACACGACCGCCAGCATCAAATCCAGCTGCGACAAGGCCGCGCCCGCGGTCAGGCAGGGCCCATCCCGCACCAGAATGCGCGTTTCGTCAAGCATGACCGCCGGATAGCGCGCGCGAAACGCCTGGGCCAGCCACCATGCCGTCGTTGCCTTGCGCCCGTCGAGCAAGCCGGTTTGCGCCAGCAGATAGGCCGCGCTGCAGGAAGCCGCGATCTTTGTATTTCCCGCGTGCGCGGCAAGCAGCCAGCGCAGCGCCTGGACGGTATCGCCGTGGCTAAGACACGTGCTGAGCTCCTGGTCTGAACGGTAGCCAAGGCCGGGAATAATGATCCAGTCGGATGTCGCCTGCTTGACGGTCTTGAATTGCAGGTCCGCCTTCAACCGCAATCCGGCGCCGGTGCTGATGTAAGCCTTGGCGCCGATGGTCCTGACCGTCAGCTGCGCCGCGCCGCCGCGCGCGGCAAGAATGGCCTGCGCCGCACGCAGGGTATCGAGCGTGATCGACAAGCTGCTGTCGAATACGCCATCGAGCACCAGAACCGTGAGCAATTTTTTCATTTGTCCATTTTGACATAAAAAATGTCAAATATGATACTTCACCGGCGCGCCGCAAAACGCCACACTGCGGCTCCCACTGTGGAAGAAAGTCCTGATATGCCAATCCAGCACCTAAAGCTTTACCATTACCCGGCGTCCCGCAGCGCGCGTGCCAAATGGATGCTGCATGAGGTCGTCGGCAGTGCCTTCGAGGTCGAGAAGGTGGATCTGTGCGCGGCCGTTCAATATGGCGCCGGCTTTCTGGGCGTGAATCCCAACCATAGCGTGCCGGTGCTGGAGATGACATGGGACGACGGTACGGTGCAGCGCATGCTCGAAAGCGCCGCCATGGTCGCTTTTCTCGCCGATGCATTTCCCGCTGCCGATCTGGCGCCTGCTCCGGAGGCATCGCCGGAACGCGCCGACTACCTGCAAATGCTGCACTTCGGATCAAGCAGCATGGACATGATGCTGTGGCAGATTCGCGCCCACGAGCATGTCTTGCCAATGTCGGAGCGCGACCCGCGTACGGTGGCAAGGTACCGCAAGAAGTTCCGTGGGGAAATTGAGCCGCAGCTCGCCGCGCGGCTGGAACGGGCGCCATTCGTCTGTGGGGAGAAATTTACCGCGGCCGATTGCATCGTGGCACATGCCATCTTCTGGGCACGGGGCTATGGCTTGTGCCGCGCCGAGACATTCGCGCTGTATATGGAGCGCATCGCGAAGCGGCCAGCGTTCGGCGCCGCATTCTCGGACCTGGGGGAGTTTGTACTCGACGCCACCCCGCAGCCCTTGTCGGGGCACTTTACAGGGTGATGGGGCAGGCAAGCGCCACTGGCGCCGCCATGATGGCGGCGCCAGTGGCACAGCAGATGAAAGACTAGTGCGGGTTCACATCAGTCACGGATGTCGAGCGCGCGGTTCAGACTCAGCGCGGCCAGCGAGCAGACCGCGCCCGACAGCAGGTAAATCCCCACGTAGGCCAGGCCGAAGTGCGCCGACAGGCCCAGGGCGACCAGCGGTGCGAAACCTGCACCGACCAGCCAGGCCAGATCGGAGGTCAGCGCCGCGCCGGTGTAGCGATACTTGGACGGGAAGTTGGCGGTCACGGCACCGGCGGCCTGGCCATACGACAGGCCCAGCAGGGCGAAGCCGACCAGGATGAAGGTGTTCTGGCCCGCTTCGCCACCATCCATCAAGGAAGGCACGAAGGCGCTGAAGGCGGCGATCAGCAGGGCCAGCGAACCCAGGGTGGTGCGGCGGCCGAAGCGGTCGGCGATCAGGCCGGACACCACGATGCCGACGGCGGCCAGCACCGCGCCTATCATCTGCACGCCGAGGAAGCCGCTGATCGAGCGTGGCGAATACAAGGTAATCCAGGACAGCGGGAACACCGTCACCAGGTGGAACAGGGCGTAGCTGGCCAGCGCTGCGAGGGCGCCGATGATCAGGTTGCGGCCTTGCGAACTGGCCATTTCGACCACATCGGTAGGCTGCAGCTCGCGCTCTTCCAGCAAGTGCGCATATTCATTGGTCGACACCAGGCGCAGGCGGGCAAACAGCGCGACCACGTTGATGGCGAAGGCCACATAGAAGGGATAGCGCCAGCCCCAGCTCAGGAAGTCCTCGCTGGAGATGTTCGACACCATGTACCAGAACAGGCTGGCGGCCAGGATGAAGCCGACCGGCGCGCCCAGCTGGCCCAGCATCGCGTACCAGCCGCGCTTTTCCGCCGGCGCGTTCAGCGCCAGCAGCGAGGGCAGACCGTCCCAGGAACCGCCCAGCGCCAGGCCCTGGCCGATGCGCAGCACCGACAGCATGATCACGGCCGTGAAGCCCAGTTGCTGGTAGGTCGGCAGGAAGGCGATGCCGGCGGTGGATACGCCCAGCAGGAACAGGGCGATGGTCAGCTTGGCTTCGCGCCCCAGCTTGCGCTGGATGCGCATGGAGATGACGGTGCCGATCGGGCGGGCCACGAAGGCGAAAGAGAAGATGATGAACGCATATAAGGTGCCATCGAGGCGGGATTCATGCGGGAAGAAGACGGAGGGGAACACCAGCACGGAGGCGATGGCGTAGACAAAGAAGTCGAAATATTCGGATGCGCGGCCAATGACGACACCGACTGCGATCTCGCCGGGCGAAATCGGATCGTGGTCGGTGTTGAGCCTGCGTGCGTCGGCAGCATTCGTGTTTGGAGCAAAATCGTGCAGTTCACCGCTATGGGTTTGTGTGCTGGCCATAATATTTGTCTCTTTAAGTTGTCTTTTATTTATGCGCTATTCGAATCCGCATAGGGTAGGACAAAGTGTCCAATCGCCAGCGTGGACCCGCGCCTGTACAGTAGCACGATCTCCAATAACGTAGCGCTCTTTTTATCGCATGATGCCCCTCTTAGCCCGTTGCGTTGCCCTTTTGTTGCCACTTGTATTGCTCGCAGGATGCAATACCGTGGTGATGAACCCCTCCGGCGACATCGCCGCCCAGCAGAGCCACCTGATCGTGGTGTCGACGCTTCTCATGTTGTTGATCATCGTACCGGTGATCGCACTGACTCTTCTGTTCGCTTGGCGTTACAGAAAAAACAACACTTCAGCCCGTTACGAGCCGGACTGGGACCATTCCACCCGTCTTGAGCTGGTCATCTGGGGCGCGCCCCTGCTGATCATCATCGCCCTGGGCCTGCTGACCTGGATCAGCACCCACGTGCTCGACCCTTACCGTCCGCTGTCGCGCCTGGACGAACACCGTCCCATCACCGCCGAGCACAAGCCGCTGGTGGTGCAGGTCGTCGCGCTGGACTGGAAGTGGCTGTTCATCTATCCGGAGCAGGGCATCGCCACCGTCAATGAGCTGGTCACCCCGGTCGACGTGCCGGTGCGCTTCAAGATCACCGCCTCGACCGTGATGAATTCCTTCTACATCCCCGCGCTGGCCGGCCAGATCTACGCGATGCCAGGCATGGAGACGACCCTGAACGCGGTCATCAACAAGGCCGGCGAATACGAAGGCTTCTCGGCCAACTACAGCGGCGCGGGCTTCTCGCACATGCGCTTCAAGTACTACGGCAAGAGCCAGTCCGAGTTCGACAGCTGGGTCGCCGCCACCAAGGCTGGCGGCGGCTCGCTCGACCGTGAAGACTACCAGGTGCTGGAAAAACCAAGCGAACGCGATCCGGTCCGCCGTTATGGCGCCGTCGCCGCCGACCTGTATGACGCCATCGTCAACCGCTGTGTAGACCGCAATGCGACCTGCATCAAGGAAATGATGGCCGATGACCACGCCCGCGCCACGATGAAAGCGACCAGCGTTTCGCTGCGCGCCGACCGTGCCGCCAAACGCGTGGCCGCTGCCAGCACCGAAGAAATTTGCGTGACGCCCACTACCTCCAAGAAGAACCAATAATGCTAGACCACATTGATCTGACGAAGCTCATCTTCGGCCGGCTGAGCTGGGATGCGATTCCGTTCCACGAACCCATCCTGATCGGCACCTTTGCCATGGTGCTGCTGGGCGGCATCGCGCTGCTTGGCGCCATCACCTACTTTAAACTGTGGACCCCGCTGTGGCGCGACTGGATCACCAGTATCGACCACAAGAAGATCGGTATCATGTACATGATCTTCGGCCTCGTCATGCTGATGCGCGGCTTCGCCGACGCCTTGATGATGCGCGCCCAGCAAGCCTTCTCCTTCGGCGAGTCGGCCGGCTTCCTGCCGCCGCACCACTACGACCAGGTCTTCACCGCCCACGGCGTGATCATGATCTTCTTCGTGGCGATGCCGCTGGTGACGGGCTTCATGAACTACGTGGTGCCGCTGCAAATCGGCGCGCGCGACGTGGCTTTCCCCTTCCTGAATAACTTCTCGTTCTGGATGACCGCCTTCGGCGGCGGCCTGACCATGGCTTCGCTGTTCGTGGGCGAATTCGCCCGCACCGGCTGGCTCGCCTACCCGCCGCTGTCGGGTATCCTGGGCAGCCCGGACGTGGGTGTGGACTACTACATCTGGTCCTTGCAGATCGCCGGGGTGGGGACGCTGCTCTCTGGCGTCAACCTGCTGGTCACCATCATCAAGATGCGCGCACCTGGCATGACGATGATGAAAATGCCGGTCTTCACCTGGACCGCGCTGTGCACCAACGTACTGATCGTCGCCGCCTTCCCGGTGCTGACCGCGGTACTGGGCATGCTGTCGCTGGACCGCATGGTCGGCACCAACTTCTTCACCAACGACATGGGCGGCAACGCCATGATGTACGTGAACCTGATCTGGATCTGGGGCCACCCTGAAGTCTACATCCTGATCCTGCCGGCCTTCGGCATCTTCTCGGAAGTGGTCTCCACCTTCTCGGGCAAGCGCCTGTTCGGCTACACCTCGATGGTCTACGCGACCATCGTGATCACCATCCTGTCCTACCTGGTATGGCTGCACCACTTCTTCACCATGGGTTCGGGTGCGAGCGTAAACTCCTTCTTCGGCATCACGACGATGATCATCTCGATCCCGACCGGCGCCAAGATCTTCAACTGGCTGTTTACCATGTACCGTGGCCGCATCCGCTTCGAAGTGCCGATGCTGTGGACCATCGCGTTCATGATCACCTTCGCCATCGGTGGCATGACCGGCGTGCTGCTGGCCGTTCCGCCGGCCGACTTCGTGCTGCATAACTCGCTGTTCCTGATCGCCCACTTCCACAACGTGATCATCGGCGGCGTGCTGTTCGGCCTGTTCGCGGGTATCAATTTCTGGTTCCCGAAAGCCTTCGGCTACAAGCTCGACGATTTCTGGGGCAAATGCTCGTTCTGGTTCTGGGTCATCGGCTTCTACCTGGCCTTCATGCCGCTGTACGTACTGGGCCTGATGGGCGTGACCCGCCGCATGAGCCACTTCGAAGATCCATCGCTGCAGATCTGGTTCATCATCGCCGCCATCGGCGCCGTGCTGATCGCGCTGGGTATCGCGTCGATGCTGATCCAGTTCGGCGTCAGCTATATGCGCCGCGAACAGCTGCGCGACGTCACCGGCGATCCATGGAACGCGCGTACGCTGGAGTGGTCGACCTCGTCGCCGCCGCCGGACTACAACTTCGCCTTCACGCCTGTGGTGCACGATAACGACACCTGGGCCGACATGAAGAAGAACGGTTACCAGCGTCCGCTGAAGGACTTCCTGGCGATCCACATGCCGGCGAATACCGGCGCCGGCTTCATCATCGCCGCGCTCAGCGCCGGCGTGGGCTTCGCCCTGATCTGGCAGATGTGGCTGGCCGCTGGCCTGGCGTTCGCCGCGACCCTGGTCGCGATCATCGTCCACACCTTCAACTACAAACGCGACTATTACATCCCTGCGGAAGAAGTCACCCGCGTGGAAAATCTCCATACCCGTCTGCTCGAAAGCCATGCCTGAGATGAACGCTACCTCCGCCAGCGCCCTGAGCGCTGATAACAGCTCGCGCTACTTCGTGCGCGAGCACCACCCAGAAAACGGCACCCTGCTCGGTTTCTGGCTGTACCTGATGAGCGATTGCCTGATCTTCGCCTGTCTGTTCGCCGCCTACGCGGTACTGGGCCGCAATTACGCTGGCGGCCCGTCCGGCTCGGAACTGTTCGACCTGCCGCTGGTGGCACTGAACACCTCGCTGCTGCTGCTGTCGTCGATCACCTACGGCTTCGCCATGCTGTGCATGCAGAAGAAGGCGCTGCGCGCCACCATGACCTGGCTGGCCATCACCGGCCTGCTGGGCGCCGGCTTCATCTACCTGGAGCTGTATGAGTTCGTGCACCTGATCCATGAAGGCGCCGGCCCGCAGCGCAGTGGCTTCCTGACCGCGTTCTTCGCGCTGGTCGGCACCCACGGCCTGCACGTCACCTTCGGTATCGTGTGGCTGATCACCTTGCTGTTCCAGCTGAACAAACACGGCCTGACGCCAGAAAACAACCGTCGCCTGATGTGCCTGTCGATGTTCTGGCACTTCCTGGACGTGGTCTGGATCGGCGTCTTCACCTTTGTCTACCTGATGGGAGTCCTGCCATGAGCGATCATTCGCATCACCACGACGATCATGGCCACGGCCATGACGAACATGACCACGGTAGCCTGCGCAGCTATGCGATCGGCTTCCTGCTGTCGGTTATCCTGACCGCGATCCCGTTCTGGCTCGTGATGGGCAAGGTGTTCGACAAGTCGAGCACCGCCGCCCTGGTGCTGCTGGCCTTCGCGGCCGTGCAGATCGTGGTTCACATGGTCTACTTCCTGCACATGAACGGCAAGTCGGAAGGCGGCTGGAATATGCTGGCGCTGATCTTTACCGTGATGCTGGTGGTGATCATGCTGGCCGGTTCGATCTGGGTCATGTACCACCTGAACCACAACATGATGCCCGGCATGATGGATGCCATGCGCGAAATGCCATGAGCAAGCCGCGCCCCGGTTCGGCTGGTGTGGTAACTGCCGCGCCGCGCCGGGGCGCATCGGTCCTGCGCCTGATGTTCTTCATCGGCGCGGGGCTGATGCTCGCCGGGTTCCTCGCTTTGGGAACCTGGCAAGTCAAGCGACTGCAATGGAAGCTTGATCTGATCGACCGCGTTGAACAACGCGTGCACGCCCAGCCCGTGACCGCTCCCGGTCCCGCCAGCTGGCCCTCGCTGAATGCCGCCGCCGACGAATACCGGCATGTGCGCCTGCGAGGCACTCTCCTGACCGACTACACTACCCGCGTGCAGGCCACCACCGGCCTTGGCAGCGGCTACTGGCTGCTCGCGCCCCTGTGTGGCGCGGACGGCAGCATCACCCTGATCAACCGCGGCTTTGTCGCCGCGAACACGCCGGCGCCCAAGCCGCTGCGCGGCGGCGCCGAGGCCTGCCGCGCCGCGGTCGACGAGCTATCGGGCATCGTCTCGAAGCGCCAGCCGGCGCCGGCGCCGGTCGATATCGTTGGCCTGCTGCGTATCAGTGAAGGCAATAGCGGCTTCCTGCGCAAGAACGATGCCGGTGCGGAGCGCTGGGTGGCGCGCAACGTGGCGGCGATTGCCGCCGCGCGTGGTTTGGGTGGTAATGTCGCGCCGTACTTCGTCGATGTCGAGCGGCCTGACTGCTCTGCGCATGCTAAAACCCAGGGCGTAACCCCGGGGTCAGACCCGACGGGTCTGACCCCAGCATCTGCCTCTGGTTTTTGTCAGCAATTACCCCCAGACGTCAAAGACGCTCAACCCACCCCAGGGTTGACGATCATTTCCTTCACCAACAACCACTTGGTTTATGCTATCACCTGGTACGCGCTGGCCCTGATGATGGGCGGTGCGATCTGGTGGGTGCGGCGCTCCGATCGCCAAGCTCCCGATGCCGATGGCAGTGACTGAGAAAGTGGTAATGGCAAAAACAACAGAGCAGACAGCGCCCCAGGCGGGCGCGAATTTTAGCCCAAGCGTGGGTGCCAACGCGCTCGCGGACGACGCGGTGCCGGTGGAGCACGCGGCCGGCCATAAAAACATGCAGCAGCTGATTCAGCTGCGCTGGATCGCCGTGATCGGCCAGATCACCACCATCGCCGTCGTCACCCTCGGCTTCGACGTGCGCCTGCCGCTGCCCGCCATGCTCAATGTGCTGGCCTGCCTGATCGCCTTCAATATCGCCAGCCAGTTGCGCTGGCACGAACGCCGCGAAGTGTCCAACGGCGAGCTGCTGCTGGCACTGCTGGTGGACGTTGCCAGCCTCACGGCCCAGCTCTACCTGAGCGGCGGCATCACCAATCCCTTCGTGTTCTTATACCTGCTGCAGGTGATCCTGAGCGCCGTGCTGCTCGAAGGCTGGTTCACCTGGAATATCGTCGCCGCCACCAGTGCCTGTGTGGCCGGGCTGGTGCTGTTCTCCAAGCCGCTGGCGCTGCCGCTGGACCATGAGCGCGGCATCTTCAGCCTGTATATCCAGGGTGTGCTGATCTGCTTCATGCTGATCGCCTCGCTGTTGGCCATCTTCATCACCCGCATCAGCAACAATTTGCGTGCCGGCTACGCCCAGCTGGCGTCGCTGCGCCAGCGCGCCGTCGAGGAAGAGCACATCGTCCGTATGGGCCTGCTGGCTTCCGGCGCCGCGCACGAACTGGGCACGCCGCTGGCCACGTTGGCCGTGATCCTGGGCGACTGGCGCCGCATGCCCGAATTCGCGCGCAACCCCGAACTGCTGGAAGAGATCGGCGAAATGCAGACCCAGCTCGCCCGCTGCAAATCCATCGTCAGCGGGATTCTGTTGTCGGCAGGGGAGGCGCGCGGCGAATCGTCGATGCGCACCACCATCAACACCTTCCTCAACGAACTGGTGGGAGACTGGTGCGCCAGCCGCCCGATCGATTCCTTCGCCTACGACAACCGCATCGTCCACGACCTGCCGGTGGTGTTCGACTCGGCGCTCAAGCAAATGATCTGCAATGTGCTCGACAATGCGCTGGAAGCGTCGCCGCACTGGGTCAGCCTGGAGGTGGTGCATGAGGGCGACAATCTGGTGCTGATCGTGACCGATTCCGGCCCCGGCTTCGCCGCCGCCACGTTGGCGCAGTTCGGCAAACCCTATAATTCCAGCAAGGGCCGTCCCGGTGGCGGCCTTGGGCTGTTTTTGGTTGTGAACGTCGCGCGCAAGCTGGGCGGCACCGTGTCCGCGGTGAACCGCCCCGAGGGCGGCGCACTGCTCACGCTGACGCTGCCGCTGGCCGCGATTTTGCTGGAAGACGAAGAAGAGGAAGACGATGACAACTGAGCGCCTGCTGCTGCTCGTTGAAGATGATGCCGCGTTCGCGCGCACGCTGAGCCGTTCGTTCGAACGGCGCGGCTACCGCGTGCTGCTGGCCGAGAATCTGGACGAAACCAATGCCGTGCTGCTGGAGCATACGCCCGGCTTCGCGGTGGTGGATCTGAAATTGAAGGGCAATTCCTCCGGCCTGTCCTGTGTGCAGGCCCTACATCAGCACAATCCGGAAATGCTGATCGTCGTGCTGACCGGCTTCGCCAGCATCAATACGGCGGTCGAAGCGATCAAGCTGGGCGCCTGCCAGTACCTGGCCAAGCCTTCGAACACCGACGACATCGAAGCCGCCTTCGGCCACGTGGCCGGCGCCGCCGAGGTGGAAGTGACCAACCGGTCTACCTCGATCAAGACGCTGGAGTGGGAACGGATTCATGCCACCCTGGCCGAGACCGACTTCAACATCTCCGAAACCGCCCGCCGCCTCGGCATGCACCGCCGCACGCTGGCGCGCAAGCTGGAGAAGCAGCGGGTAAAGTAAGCATGACCCGTATGTTCGCCCAAGGCTGGCAATAAATCGCTGACATCTTAACTCCCCATGCAAAAGCCGCTTAGCCTATGTACATAGTGCCTCAGGGCTAAGGCTAAGGCGATGCAGATGGGGTGTTACGCCGCTTCCAGTTCACACGCCTCGCAACACTCCCGGCAAGCCTGCGCGCAGCGGCGGCAATGGTCCATCGAGTGCAGGCTGCATTCCTCGGCGCAGGCCGTGCAGATTTCCGCGCACAGCCTGCACAAGCCAGCCGACAGCTCGCTGGAGCGCGCCAGATAGCTGGCCGTGAGCCGGCACAACTGGGCGCAATCCATATCGATCGCCACGCAGCGCGCCATCGTGTGCGGGTCGGACTCCTGCAGGCAGGCCACCGCGCAATGGTCGCAGGCGTGGGCGCAGGCGTTCAGCGCGGCGATACAGCTGTCGAAGCGGTGGGCGTTCATGGCCGGCTCGCTTCAATGGACGTCGAACTGGCGCCGGAAATTGCCCGGATACTGGCCGATATAGCCTATCGTGGCGGGACGGGTGGCCTTGAGCCACACTGCCGCGACGCGGTCGGCGCCCTGGCTGGCAGGCTGGTTGGCCTCGCTGTCGCCGATGTCCGGATCAAGCTCTTCGTAGCTCCAATCATAGCCGGCGCGCGACAGTTGGGCGGTGGCGAAGGTCAGCAGGGGATCGTGGTCGTTTACGATGGGCACGCCCGCTTGCAGCAACAGCGTGCCGCCCGGCGCCAGCCGCGCCAGCGCGGTCTGGATGATCGAAAGCGCCAAGGTCACGCCAAACTTGCTGGCGCCCAGATAGTTCGACAGCTGGGAGCGCTCGCGCAGCCAGGCAGCGTTGGCCACGATCAGGTCGAACTGGCCATCCACATCGTGCAGCAGATCGCTGTTGCAGACGGAAACATTGTTGGCGCAGGCCAGGCGGGCGTTCACCTGTGTCAGTGTCAGCGCTTCTTCGCTGGAATCGACGGCCAGCACATCGGCGCGCGGCATGGCCACGGCCAGTGTGATGGCGCCTACGCCGGCGCCGCAGCCCAGTTCCACCACGCGCCGCACCCGGCCGGTGAGCGCCGACAGTTCGGGCAGTTCGGTGGCCAGCGCGCGCGCGTAGCGCTGCAGATCGGGGCCGACCAGCGGTGCGCCAGCGGCTGCGCTGGGTTCGGCAGCGTGAAAGTACAGTTGGCGCCCGACCATCACCAGGCGCACGGCGCTGCGCAGGCCGTCGCGTCCGGCCAGCAGCACACCGGCACGCCGCATCAGCGAAAACAGCATCGGCGGCAGGGCGGTCTGGCGGAAGCGCCGGCCCCAGCCAAAGATTTCGCTCGGTGTGACGGCCCAGTCGTTGCCCATGCGCGCATTTACCCGGCGCAAGGTGGACGGGCTGACGGCGCTGAAGCGGTAGCCGGTGTCGCGCAGTTGGCGGCCCAGGTCCAGCAGCGCATCGGGTGCCAGATTCTCGGATAGCGAGCATATTGGCGCCATGGCAACCCGGCAACCGTCGATCGTGGCAAGTATGGCGCTCATGATATCTCCCAAATAAAGTGGTGGTGCAGCTCTGCAATGAATTATCAAACAGGAATCAAAAATCCCCCATCGGTGCGCCACTCGTCTCGCTGTAAGAGCCGGATTACACGCGCTGACGCCTGCTGGATAGTGAAAAAATAACTTTGCTGGAAAAGTCAAGACTTGCACATTGATATGTGTCAATCGTATTGCGTTGCGCAGCGCCAACATCGGCTCCTATATACTGCGGCTCAGGGGAAGATGTCAGCGCATTACACGGTCCACGCTGCCCCTGCGCCGACCTGGAGGCCTTCGATGCACCGTGCCACATGCTTGTTCCGATGGATAGCCGCCGCGTTGCTGCTGAGCAGCGCATTGGCGCATGGCACGGAAACCATCCCCCTCTACGTCGGTTACGCCGATCCCCCGCTGGGTACCGAGCGCAGCGATAGCCTGACCTTGCGGCTGGCGGCCCAGCTGTCGGTGCGCTCGCAGGGGCGCTACCATTTCGTGGCGATGCAACTGCCGCGCAACCGCCTGAACCTGCTGATCGCCAGGCCGAACTGGAAGGGAGTGGTGGCCTGGGCCAATCCGGTCTGGTTCAAGGACGAGGGCATGCGCCGCTACGCCTGGTCGCAGCCGTATATGCGCGATGCCAATCTGGTGGTGTCGAATCGCCAGAATCCACTGGAATACAGCACGCCCGCGTCCCTGCTGGGCACGCGCCTGGGCTGCATTTCCGGCCAGCGCTATGCGGAGTTCGACGCCCTGTTCCGCGAAGGCCGTATCATCCGCGACGATGTGCCCAGCGAACTGCAAAATATGCTCAAGCTGCGGCTGGGGCGGGTGGATGCGGTGCTGGTGCAGGCCAGCTCGATGCCCTATCTGCGCCAGGTCATTCCGGACCTGGACAACTGGCTGCATATCGCGCGCACGCCCCGCGGCGTGTTCCAGCGCTATCTGTTCACCAATCGCGACAATGCCGATATGCTGATCTACCTGAACAGCGCGCTGCGCGAATTCGACACCGGGCCGCAATGGTCGCCGCCCGGGCATTGAACCATTTGCTTACATCTGCAATGGCACGGTCTTGCCTCCAGTCGGATATACTTGCCGGTTAGACATAATCGCGCTGGTGTATCCATCCAGCCAACCCGGCCCGGACGCCTTGCGCCGTCCCGGCCCTCTTTTTTAGCGGATCAGCATTTGAAACTCGACCATCTTCGTACGCTGGCAAGCCAGTTGCTGCAGCGCGCCCGCCATTGGGCGGCCCTGGCGCTGGCCCGCGCCACGCCACTGTATCTGAAAGGCCGTGAGCGTCTGCTGAGCCGTCCGCCGCTGCAGCGCTTCCTGCTCGGCGGCCTGTGGGCCACGCTGGCGCTGATCGTGCTGGCCGTCGCGTATATGCTGATCCTGATTCCCTTCACGCCCGGCATCCGCGACCTGAAGCAGGCCCGCGCCGCGCGCGTCACCACCATCGTCTCGGCCGACGGCAAGGAGCTGGCCAGTTTCGACCAGGGCTTGCAGGAGCGCGTCAAGCTGAACCAGATTTCGCCGCATGTGATCACGGCGCTGATCGCCACCGAAGACCACCGCTTCTACGAACACCACGGCGTCGACTTTACCCGCGTCGGCGGGGCGATCTTCCATACCTTGCAGGGCGACGCCCAGGGCGGTTCCACCATTACCCAGCAGCTGGCGCGAAATATGTTCCCGGAAGAGATAGGGCGCTCGCGCAATCTGAACCGCAAGCTCAAGGAAGTGATCACCGCGCTCAAGATCGAGGCGACCTACAGCAAGCAGGAGATCCTGGAAGCCTATCTGAACACCGTGCCCTTCCTGTACAACGCCTTCGGCATCGAGATGGCGGCGCGCACCTACTTCGACAAGCCGGCCAACAAGCTCGATGTGCTGGAAGCGGCCACCCTGATCGGCATGCTCAAGGGGACCAGCTACTACAACCCGGTCAACAACCCCGAGCGTTCGCTACAGCGCCGCAACGTGGTGCTGGGCCAGATGCGCAAGCATGAGCTGTTCAACGAAGCGCGCTACCGCGCGCTGCTCAAGCGCCCGCTGCGGGTGCACTTCAGCCGCCAGCCCGAGCGCAGCGTCACCGACACCCACTTCACCGCGCACGTGCGCAAGTGGCTGATCGAATGGGCCGACGAAAACGACTACAACCTGCAGCTCGATGGCCTGATCGTGCAGACCACGCTGGACTTCGGCCTGCAGCAGGCCGCCATGCGCGCGGTGGAACGCCAGGGCAATGCCCTGCAGGCGGTGGCCGATGTGGAATGGAGCCAGCCGGGCGTGTCCGGTTCCACCGCCATCGCCAGCTTCGCCGACATGCGCGAGCGCGCGGCGCCGTTCGACTACTTCTGGAAGTCGCATCCGGCGCTGGGCGACGCGATGGTGCGCGAATCGGCCGAGTACCGCAAGGCCGTCGCCGGCGGCGAGGAGCCGGCCAGCGCGCTGCAAAAACTCAAAGCCGACCGCCACTTCATCGCCCAGCTGCATGTGGCCAAGTCGCGCCTGGAAGCGGGCTTCGTGGCGATGGACCCGGCCAGCGGCGACATCCGCGCCTGGGTCGGCAGCCGCAACTTCCAGCGCGAGCAGTTCGACCACGTAGCGCAGGCGGCGCGCCAGCCCGGCTCCACCTTCAAGCCCATCGTCTACGGCGCGGCGCTGGAAAAAGGCTTCCTGCCCGAGCGCCCTTACTGGGACAGCGTGCGCGACATCCGCGCCGCCGACGGCAGTGTGTGGCGTCCGACCGATATGAGCGGCTCGAGCGGCGCGCAGATGACCATGCGCGACGGCCTGGTGTTTTCCAAGAACACCATCACCGCGCAGGTGATGCAGGACGTCGGCCTGCCCAGCATCATCAAGCTGGCGCGCGAACTGGGGATCAACCAGAGCAAGCTGGCCTCGGTGCCGTCGCTGGCGCTGGGCACCAGTCCCGTCACGCTGCTCGAGATGGTCAACGCTTATTCCACCATTGCCGCGCAGGGGGAATATCGCAAGCCGGTGTTCGTGCGCCGGATTACCGACCGCAATGGCAAAGTCATCGCCGACTTCGCGCCGCCCGCGCCGCAGCGCGCCATGTCGCCGGAAGGCGCGCTGGCCCTGATCGACATGATGCGCGGGGTGATCAACCGCGGCACCGGCACCGGCGTGCGCTACCGCTTTGGCGTCTATGGCGATGTCGCGGGCAAGACCGGCACCACCCAGAACAACGCCGACGGCTGGTTCATCCTGATGCACCCGAACCTGGTGGCGGGCGCCTGGGTGGGCTTCAACGACAGCCGCGTGACCATGCGCAGCAATTACTGGGGGCAGGGCGGCCACAATGCGCTGCTGGTGGTGGGCGACTTCTTCCGCAACGGCATCGACAGCGGCCGCATCGACCCGGCCGCGCTGCTGCCGGGCGGGCGCAAGGTGGCGCCGCCGCGCGCGCCCGAGGCGGTCGAGGAAGTGGTGGAAGAGTCGGACGACTTGTTGCCGGACGGTGCGGTGCCGGCCCAGCCGGTGTATCCGCCGGAAGCGCCAGAAGTTGCTCCACCGGAAGATTCGCAGTAAGCCAAGCCAAGCCAAGGGAGGGCAGGGGGGCGGCGCTGGTCTTGCTGTAGGGCACGTCCAAAACATGCTGGAAATCAAGATGTCGCTGAACATAGCGATTAGCATGAAATTTTGGTTTGCAGAAACACTTTCATGTGTATACTCACTGCAAGGGTTGGACCTGTAAGCTGCTATGACCACCGTTCCTCCAGCCCTCCGGAGGCGTTTCATGTTCCATGCGATATCCATCCGTAGCCTGCTGGCAGCCCTGCTGCTCGCCGCTTCCGCTATGGCCGGCGCGCGTGAAACCATTCCGCTTTACGTCGGCTACGCCGATCCCCCCTTCGGCACCCAGCGCGACGACAGCCTGACCATCCGCCTGGCCGCCCGCCTGAGCGCCTACTCCAACGGCCGCTACGAATTTCGCGCGATGCAGATGCCGCGTCACCGGCTCAACCTGTTGCTGGCCCAGCCCGGCTGGAAGGGCGTGGTCGCCTGGGCCAATCCGGTCTGGTACAAGGATGAATCCATGCGCCGCTACGCCTGGTCGCAGCCGTATATGCGCGACGCCGACCTGGTGGTGTCGAACCGCAGCGCGCCGATGGATTACAACAACGCCGCTTCCATGCTGGGCATGCGTGTGGGCTGCATTGCCGGCCACCGCTACGTGGATATGGACCCGCTGTTCGAGGAGGGCCGCAGCATCCGCGACGACGTCGCATCGGAGCTGCAAAACCTGCAAAAGCTGCGCCTGGGACGGATCGACGTAACGCTGATCCAGGCCAGCTCCATGGCCTACTTCCGCGAGGTGATCCCCGATATCGACAGCTGGCTGCATGTGGCGCGGGTGCCGCGCGCGGTGTATCAACGTTATCTGTTCACCAACCGCGACAACGAAGAGATGATGGGTTTCGTCAACGCCGCCCTGCGCGACTTTGAGGGTGCGAACCAGCTGGCCTATGCCGGCCACTAGCTTGCCTTGCGCGCCATGGCCGCCTGTGGTCTAAAACAGACGCATTTTCACCGTGGCTCGCGCGGCAGCGGATAATCGGCGTTCGATCCGCCATTTGACTGCCGCCATGTCCGCCTTGCCCGCCGCAACACCCGCCGTCCTTCCCATTCTGATGCCGCTGCCACTGCGCGACTTCGACCCCACCGAGGTGGCGCTGAGCTGGCAAATCCTGCGCGCCGCCGGCCATGCCGTGGAGTTTGCCACCGCCGATGGCCGGCGCGGTCATGCCGACCCGATGATGATCAGCGGGATCGGGCTCGATCCCTGGGGCTGGGTGCCGGGCCTGCGGCGGCTGCGCTGCATCGGCCTGCTGCTGCGCGCCGACCGCCACGGCCGCGCGGCCTATGCGGCGCTGGAACGCGATCCCGCCTTCCTGAACCCGCGCCGCTTTGCCGAACTGGATGTGGCGGCGTATTCGGCCTTGCTGCTGCCCGGCGGCCATGCCAAGGGCATGCGGCCCTATCTGGAGGATGGGCTGCTGCAGCGCGTGGTGGTGTCCTTCTTCGAGACGCTGGACGGGCAGGGGCGGCACAAGCCGGTGGCGGCGGTATGCCATGGGGTGCTGCTGGCGGCGCGCTCGATTTCTGCGCGCACCGGCAAGTCGGTGCTATATGGGCGCAAGACGACGGCGCTGACGTGGAAGCTGGAGCGCAGCGCCTGGGATCTGACGCGGTTTTTGGCGCGTTTCTGGGACAGTGGCTATTACCGGACGTATGGGGAGGCCGCTGGCGAGCCGGTGGGGTACTGGAGCGTGGAGCAGGAAGTGAAACGGGCGCTGGCCAGCGACGGGGACTTTGCCGATGTGCCGGCGGGGGAAAAGGATTTTCTGCGCAAGACCAGCGGCGTGGTGCGCGATACGCCGGGCGATGGGCGCGCGGCCTGGGTGGTGGAAGATGGACGCTATCTGTCGGCGCGCTGGCCGGGGGATGTGCATACCTTCGCGAAGCGGTTTGCGGGGATGGTTAGCGCCAGCGCCGAAGGCTGCGGCGTACCCTAAAACCCACGGCGTAACCCTGAAAACCCACGGCGTAACCCTGGGGTCTGACCCGCCGGGTCAGACCCCGGCTCTTTGCCGTGGGTTTAAATGAAGTCCCCGGCTCTTTGCCGTGGGTTTAAATGAAGTCCCCGGCTCTTTGCCGTGGGTTTAAATGAAGTCCCCGGCTCTTCGCCTTTCGTCTACAGCTTATACACCGCCTGCAGCGAAAACGCGCGTGGCGCCATCGGCAGGTCGTGCGGCAGGTTCAGTCCCGGCGCGATGCTCGGCTCGCGCACATCGGCATCGAACAGATTGCGGATCGAGGCCGAGAAATTCCACTGATTGCGGCTGCGGTGCGTGGCCAGCGTCAGGTCGATGGTGGTGTAGTCCTTGATCGCGGTGCGCGCGTCGCCGGGCGCGCGCTTGCGGCCCGCCACCCAGTTCAGCTGTGAGCTGAGCAGGTAGCCGCTGGCGACCTGCCAGTCGGCGCGGCCATAGGCGTGATGGTGGGGCGCATAGCCGGCATCCTTGCCGGTGGCCTCGTCGACCGAGCGCTGCCAGGCGTAGTTGCCCAGCATGCGCCAGTCGCGATTCAAGGTCCAGCTGGTTTCGAGCTCGACGCCGTGGCCGGTCTGGTCGCCCGTGTTGGCATACGTGGCGCCGGTGCCGGCCACCGCGTTCGGCACGGTGCGGATGATGTTCCCCATCGAGTAGCGGTACAAGGTCAGGTTCAGCTGCGCGTCCGACCGTGCCTGCCACGAGAACGAGGCTTCGGCCGTGCCATTGGTTTCCGGCTTCAGGTTCGGATTGCCCAGCGCGACCGGGTTGGCCACGCTATAGCTTTCGTTGAAGGCCGGTGCGCGGAAGGCGCGGCCGTACAGCAGCTTGGCGGTCAGGTCGAAGGAGGCGTCCCACACCAGCGCCAGGCGCGGATTGGTGGTGCTGCCGAAATCGGAATAGCGGTCGTGGCGCACGCCCGCCGTCAAATTCCAGTCCTTGGCCACATGCCATTCATCCTGCAGGAAGATGTAGTCGATCTTGCGGCGGTGCGGATAGATATACGGATTGGTGGCGGAAAAATCGACCACCTGCGGCAGCGGAATCGGGGTGCCGTTCGGCGCATAGGTAAAATTGCGCGTCTCGCGGGTGCGGTACATATTCAGGTCGTCGTGGCCGACCCCGATCCGGAAATGGTGCCGCTCGATGCCGCTGTAGTCGGCGAAGGCGGACAGGCGCAGCTGGCGTTCCCAGTAATCGGGGCCGCCTATCATTCCGTTCGGGAAGCTCCCGGTGGGGAATTTCAGGCCGGGTGGCAGCAGCTGGAAGTCGACCGGAATCTCCTGCACGAACTGCTGGCCGACGACGGTGGCGCCCAGGCCCCAGTCGCGGGTAAATTGCGGTTCCGCCCAGGACAGGCTGGCGGTATAGCGTTCGCTGCGCTGGCTGCCGACCGGGTCGAGCGCGGACGCGATGCCGGCGCCGGTGCCCAGATTGTCGCGGTACTTGGCGCCGAAGCGCGCGCGCCAGGGGCCGTTGCTCAAGTCGATATTGGCGTCGATGGCATCGTAGCCGGTGCTGACCGGGCCGGGCGCCAGGCTGGCGTGGGTGCCGAAAATGCTGTCGTTGCGGGTCTGCGCATCGGCGTCGATCACGCTTTTAGAGCCATCGCTTTTACCGACGCGGATATACGCCGCCAGGTCCATGGGCCCGAGCTTGCCACCGTGCTGCAGCCAGGCGTCGCGGGTCTGGAAGGAGGCCAGGCGGGCACCGACTTCGGTGCCTGGCGTATCGGCAGCGCTCTTGGTGATGATGTTGATCACGCCGGAGAAGGCGTCCGAGCCATACAGGGCCGAGCCGGGACCGCGGATGATTTCGATGCGGGCGATATGCTCGACCGGATACCCCCCCCACAGATTGCCCTTGTTGCCCAGATAGGCGGTGGTGACGGGCAGGCCGTTCTGCAGCACCAGCAGTTGCGGGGAGAACTGGCTGTAGATGCCGCGCACGACATACAAGGGAGAGTAATTGTTCGCGCTGCGGGTCACATGCAGACCGGCCACGCCTTCGAGCACCTGATCGAGATCGGTGGCGCCGATGGCGGCGATATCGGCGGCGGTGATCACCACGGCCACGGCGGGTGCGCGCCGCAGCGACTGGGTACTGCCGGTGGCGATGCTGATGCTGTCGTTATCGCCGTATACCAGCGTCAGTTCATCTTCTTCGCTACCTGGTGCGGCGACAGCCATGACTGGAACAGCCAAGGCCGCGGCCAGCCAGTAACACATTGCTCGTGAAGACTTCACAGTCTTATCTCCCTTGAACTATTTCTTTGCATTGTAGCCTTTGGGTTCTTGCTCATGTACAAATTATCATGCTTGCCAGCGAGATTGCCGTGCGCCCGCAACAGCCGCGTGGCCGCAGCGGGACGCCAAACCGGATCAGGCCGCGCCGGCTGTCGTGGTCATTTCGGCATGGCTGCGCCAGCGCCGGACCGGCAAGCCTTCATAGGCGACGCCACTGCAGGGGGTGGGAAATAGCGTGCCTTCTGGCTTTGCGGCCGCTTCCACCAGACAGGGCGGCATGCCGGCCAGGAAAGTCGGAATGCGCAGCAGCTGATATTCGCGCGCCGACAGACCCATGTCGGCGATCAGCGCGGCATGCAGGGACGCGTAATTCATGCGCAGTTGCGGGTAGCGTGGAAGCAACACTTTTTCGACGTCGAAGGCCAGTTGGACGTGTGCGCCATCGGCCAGGCCGAGTTGTTCGGCCAGTTCCATAATCCAGGGCAGGCGTTCGTCGCAATTATTGATCGGGCGGCCGTAGCCGTAGACGCGGTGGGTGCGGGCTTCTTCCAGCACCAGCGGGGCCAGTTCGGCGCCGTCCGCCACGGCCAGCGCCATGCGCTGCAGGAAGTCGATCGCGCGCAGGCCGGCCTGGCCGCCGTAGACGGTCGCCTCGGACAGGGCCAGCGCGGCCACGATGCCCAGGTTGGCGCTGCTGCGCGCGCTGCCGGCCAGGCCGGCCACGCGATTGTTCCACAGACGCGCGTCGGGATAGCTGGTGTAGACCCAGATCGCATGCAGCATCTCGGTCTGGGCCGCGCTCAGGCGCTTGCCGCTGATACCGAAGACATAGAGTTCGACCCAGTCGAGCTGGCGCAGGTCCTGGTGCAGGTCGTGGCCGCGGAAGATGGCATGGCTGCCGGGGTAGGCCGCGCCCATGCTGGTGCGCAGGCGGCCGGCGTGGGCTGCCAGCAGATCCGGGCCGGTCAGTTCAGGTGTGTTCATGCGGGCTCCGGGACGCTTGTCGAAAACCCACGGCAAAGAGCCGGGGTCTGACCCAAGGGTCCGGTGAGGGGCTGCGCCCCGCCTGTCCCGTCGGGACAGGCCCCCAGGGGTACGCCGTGGGTTTTTGTCGGGGTTAACCCCAGGGTTGCGCTTTGGGTTTTCTCTTGCTGCGCCGGTTCAAGTTCCACCGGATAAAAAGGAAAGCGCCGGAAGCCGCTCACTTTCTGCTCCAGCGCATGCGCGGCCGCGCCCGGAAGGCGCAGCAGCAGGAACAACATCTCGCCCTCGTCCGGCGTCAGGTGCAGATCGGTGAACACGCAGGCGGCCACGCCGGACAGCGCCAGCGGCAGGCCAATGCGCGCATGGATACCATCCACATGCCGCGCCAGCCATGCCGTATTCGCTCCCGCGCCGCATTGCACCAGTGTCGCCAGCAACTGGCGCAGCACGGTCGGGGTGGACACGCCGTGCGGATCGAAGCCCGGCAGGCGCGTGGCGCGCGGCCACACTTCGATCGGTTCGCTGCCGGCGGCAAAATCATAGGCCGCCCAGGCTTCCACGTCGGGACCGCACTGCTGCCACATCTGCATCGCATCGTAGACATCGCGCGCGCCGCCGTGGCGGCCGGCGCCCACCGACAGCGCGGCGATCAGCGCGGCGGCGGCGGTGGAACCGCCGACCGCGCCGCACATGGCGGCATGCACCGAGGCTTCACGCGGGCCGGGATTGGCCAGCGCCACGGCCAGCGCTTCGAGCGTGTCGACAGCCTGCGGCGCGGGCGGGCGGTCGCGCAGCAGCAGCAACAGCATCTCGACCCAGCGCGCCTGTCCCACCAGCTCGCCGAACACGTCGAAGCCGCGGCAATAGGCCGCCTTGGCGGCGAAGGGATTGTCGGCTTCCGGCTCTTCGCGCCAGATGCGGGTGTGGATCAGATCGCGCTCGGAAATCGTGGCGCCGCCGTGCATGCCGCCGCCGGTGCCGCCACTGTTCCCGTCATGTATGCCGCCATTCATGGCGGCGCTCATGCCATGTCGTCCAGCAGCACGCGCAGGCGGCTGCCCATCGGTGGCACTTCTTCCGGATCGATATGCACGTCGAGCAGGGTCGGGCCGGGATAGTTCAGCAGCGCCTTGATGTCGAGCGCTTCCAGCTCCGCCGCCGAGCGGATGGTGTGGCCGCGCCCGCCCTGAGCACGCGCCATCGCCGCGAAGTCGGTAGCTGGCAGCGCATAACCGATCTGCTCGCCGCCACCGAGGCGCTGGCCATGCTTGACCATGCCCAGCGCGCGGTCGTTGAGCACCACGAAGATCACGCACAGCTGCTCGGCCACCGCGACCGACATTTCCTGGCCGCTCATCAGCATGCTGCCGTCGCCGGTGATGCAGACCACCGGCGCGGCCGGATTGGCCGCCGCCGTGCCGACCGCCGCGGGGGGGGGGGGCGGGCGCCGGCCGCCGGCGCCGGGCTGGC
>JABTBR010000006.1 GCA_013284265.1 Oxalobacteraceae bacterium
TAAAGCGACTGTTGCGTCTAGAAGTGCTACGGAGATTACTAGTCGACGCTCCTCGCGACAATTCGAAGAATCTTCGCCGCAGTCCAAGCTGAAAGGAAGGAGTAAACGTGAAAGCCTTCCGTTGACTTCTCGTCGGCCGCCTCACAAGCCATGCTGACAAGAACTGTGTCGTTCTCAACAATGCCGGCGCTTATTGATTTCCCCTCAGCACTAAAACACTGATATCCAGCTACGTCATTGAAAACGAGTTTCCGTTCTTGCTCTTGCCAGTCGACGTAGGTTACAACCAGTTGATTCCCATCGGTGTTGATATTCTTTATTTCTGCATCGTCAAGGCGACATTGTGCAAAATCCAACATATGTTCTCAATTCAGAAAAAATGACCGCTACTGGCCGATCTCTGCCGATCGGGGTGGCAGGGTCACGGGTGGCAGGGTCCGGGTGGCAGGGTCAGGTCTGTCATTCGGACACGGCTTCATCCACGGGTGGCAGGGTCACACGGGTGGCAGGGTCAGGTCTGTCATTCGGACACGGCTTCATCTATCAACCAAGAACGGGGTGGCAGGGTCAGGTGGCAGGGTCAAGGTGGCAGGGTCAGGTCTGTCATTCGGACACGGCTTCATCTATCAACCAAGGGAACGGACCGCCAAAGTTCAGGCCGTGTCCATTTGCCAGATCTGACCCCGGTGCTTTAGTTCAATACAGGGAATAATAATGCGGCGGCCGGCTTCCAGCTCGACCATCACACAATAAGAGTATGTGCACTGCAGATGCCAGGGATGTTCGGACAATGGAACCAGAGAGCCCCTGTCGTCTAAGTTCAGGCCGGCCTTGACCAGATGAACTGTGGCGTCGTCGACTCGCAGATTAGAAAATTGCTCGAGCTGATACTCGGGCGCTGCCGCCAATTTTCCATCGCGCCAGATTTCTCCTATGCGAAGCACCTGCAACGTTCCAACCGAAACTGAAACCTTGCGGTGGAATCGGGAAGGTGCAGTTGCGTCGGGCGATAGCAATAGCGATGGATCGTCGTCGAAATTGGGATCGACTACCCGCGACAACTGTATGAGCAGTGACGGCTGGGTACGTCGAATAGCTCGGTTCGGAAAGGCAAATGCGCCAAACCAATCAATTCGCCATGATTTCCCGTCCTGATGAAATGCAGAGATAGATGGCAAGTCATTGCTTACAAACGGTGTTTTCCGATCCAAGCCAGGCCGCCACCTTTAAATTGTCTCAACAACTTCTGTACTGTCGCACTATCTGCTGGCTTGTTGCATTATCTTCTAACCGTTCGCAGCGTGACCGCCTACTGCTACGTGCTAGGACCCAACGTGCCGCTGAACCGACGATCGCTCAAATTTTTTGATACACATCAAAAATCGAGAATATTCAGCCAGCAATTGACAAAAAGTCCTAGGAAATCGATCTTTTGTACAAGGACGATCCATTCTGGTGAGGGCATTGTGGTGCTTGACCGATCTCATAACGGGCCAACAAAAAACAGATTCGTCAATAGGAGACGGTCTGATGCGGAGCGCTACTTCGCATCACCTGCACGTTTAAATCACCCTCATAAAGAGCTCAAAATGCGCAATAAAAAACTAATTATCGGCCTCGGTTATTCGATCAGCTTGCTAGCCGCTGTACCGGCGTTAGCCAAGGAGGTATTGCTGTTAAACCGCATCGGTCCGACGAAGTCTGAACTTTACGTATCCAATGCCGATGGTAGCGGCGAACACAAACTGCTCAACACACCGGGCTACGAATACAACGCACGATTTTCCAATGACGCCCAGTGGATCGTCTTCACGTCGGAGCGGGAGGGCCGGGGGCAGTCGGACATCTATCGCGTCAAGGCAGACGGTACCGCGCTCGAGCGCCTGACGGACGATCCGGCGATTGACGACCAGGCCTCATTGTCGCCGGATAATCGTTATGTCGCCTTCATGTCAGATCGCGGTACACACCGCGCCAATATCTGGCTGCTCGAACTCAGTACCCGCAAACTCACCAACTTGACCGGCGCGACGCCGATCCAAGGTGATCCGGCCAAGCCTAACGGCTTCTATCGTCCCACCTGGTCGCCCAATGGAAAGTGGCTTGCCTTCACCTCTGACCGCAACACGGAGTGGAAGTCCCATGACAAGGGCGCTGCATGGGAGCATCTGCAAGAACTATCCGTGTATATCGTGCGTCCCGACGGCACCGGGCTCAAACGCCTGTCGCCGGAAGGTGTGATGACAGGTTCGCCCAAGTGGTCGGACGACAGCAAACAACTGATCGCCTACCAAGGCGACGTGGAAGTGAGCTGGCTGTCGCGCGTGGACCAGCTGTCGATGAAGGCGACCTCGCAGATCGTGGCGATCGATGTGGCAACCGGCAAGTCGAAGGAACTGACCTCCGGTCCGGGTGTGAAGCTCAATCCGCAATTTCTGCCGGGAGGGCGTTTCGGCTACACTACCAAGTCCGCCCAGATCACGGGCATCATGTACTCGGACGGCCCCAAGCCATTCCCCTCGAACCTGCGCGAACCATCTTGGAACAAGGGTGGCCACCAGGTCGTCTACGAGCGCATCGACAACCTTCCGCTGGCGCAGAACACCCCGCTGTACAGCTGGAATCCCCAGTATGAGTACCGTTACACCGACGTCTTCGCGACCTTCGCCAAGGACGGCACCCTGGCCCTGTCCGCCAAGGATGTCGACACCTCGCTGGTGACGATGAACGGGGATGGCAGCAACAGGAAGCTGGTGTTCCAGTCGAGCACCAAGTGCGCCGCCGGCAAGAATCCTGGGGGACAATGTGGCGACATGATCGGCGTGGCGCTGACGCCTTCATGGATGCCGGACAGCAAGTCGTTAGTCTTCAGCTTCGGTGGATATTGGCGCACGCGCGATCAGAACGTCGCCAACGTCAAGCTGATCAATCGTGACGGCAGCGGCGTCCAGGATTTGACATCGACCACGTCGAACACCGGATTCGCCAGTGTTTCGCCCGATGGCAAGCAGATTGTGTACCGTTCCTGGGCCAAGGGCGACGAGGGCCTGCGCATCATGGATATTGAAACCCGCAAGGTTCGGGTGCTGACGACCGACTGGGACAACGTGCCCGGCTGGTCACCTGCGGACGACCTGATTGTTTTCACGCGCAAGCAGAAGGACGGCAACTTCGACATCTTCACAATCAAGTCGGACGGCACCGGATTGAGGCGGCTGACGACCTTCCCTGGGTCCGATGCGCACGCCGTGTTCAGCTGGGACGGCAAGAAGATCCTGTGGACCGGCAGCGAATATGGCTTCAAGGATGAAGCGGCGCTCTATGACAATTCCTTCCAGCCGTACGGGCAGGTGTGGTCGATGAATCCAGATGGTTCGGACAAGGTCATGCTGACCAACAGCCGCTGGGAAGATTCGATGGCGGTCTTCGCTCCGCCGGCGGCCATGACGATGGCGAAATAAGTTTGGCGGGTGTCGGACAGGTTTGAAGGATCAAGATGTCGTGCCGTTGCAGGAAGGCTGCCAGTCGCCGCCTGGCTTGCGTCTGCAGTTGCTTGAGGTCCTCGCGCGCCCGCTTTGGGTCGCGTTACGCCTCTTGCGCATCGTCGGGCACCCACCCGGACCTGAGCTCCCCGGCCCGGGCCAGCGTGACGCTGCCATGCCTGTCGGTCTTGACGCGATCGCCCACCTTCTTGGGGATCAGCGAGGGGGGCGATAACCTGGCAATCCCAACCCATGTCGGTCAACTGCCGGTGCAGACCGTAGCCGCAGGGGGCAGCCTCGTAACGTAACAACACGACAGGCTGGCCTCGCCTTTGCGCAACTGCCTGATCAGTTTCACGAGCGCCTCGCCATTGTTGGCGATCTCAGTAGTGCGCCGCTATTAATCAGCTTTTCCGGCAGCGCGGGGGGCAATGCCTACAGACTCACACGAGCTCAACCTTACCAATGGCGGCGCGTTACACCGCGCACGGCAGAGGCGCCGTCCAATCGGCATTTGCACAGAACCAAAGTAGCGCAGCAGGTAGATGAGTCGATTGTCAAACAGGATGAAAAATAGGATTGCGGCGGACGTTTGGTGCTGATCTGGCCGACAATGGCAGGCTGGATGGTATTGCGCAATCCTGGACAATAACAGACAAGGAGGGCCATGAACGATAAGGTCGATAAGCCAAACGGCGATAGAATGATCATTGATACATAGAGAGTGCCGGCGCGCGTTGGCGTCTATCCCATGCCCTTATACATAAGTCCGTAGCACCCAAGAAAGTCGTTTACATTCAATGAGTTGCCAGAGGGGCTTGTAAACTTTGCCGAGATCGCGTTTACTCTTGCCTTTTGGTTGCGACACGAAGTCGCTTATAGAAGTTGTTTCCCCGTTGACCGGAGGGAACCACCGGTGTCACCCGGTGAACCTAGGAGCCTGAATAAAGAGCGGCTCTGATAACGTAACGAAGCACCGCAAGGGGCGGGGTACAAATCGCGAGAGGCGCACCCTTCTGGCAGCCATACGCCGGTGAAGTGCCAGGTAGTCGGTATGGTGAACATATGTGAATTTGCGGTAAAGGCCGTGACGAGAAACAAGCGGAAGTGGCTATTGCGCTTGAACCAAAATGGTAATGGAGGTGGGAGCGACGTCTCCAAAATACGTCCTCGTGACCCACACGCCTCCCGGTCGACAGCAGGCGCCTAACCCGACGTACTTTTGCAAGCGGAACGTGGAAACCCCGTATCGCTCCCTCCGGGGACAGCTGTCTGTAAAGGCAGTCCATGGCGGTGCGGGCATAGGAACGAGGAAAAAGCGAACGCCGCCCTGTAATCGGACGGATAGAGGTTGCGACATCACCTCACGCGAAAGTGGGCAGACTTCCTCATGGTCTCTCCTCACGAGAGAATTTGTAGAACCATCATCATGGAAGGGAAGCAAATGAGTGCTGCATCAATGGCGCGTGCACCTTCCGCCGTGACATGGGACGGCATCAATTGGGCCAAGGTCCAACGTCAGGTAAGACGGCTGCAGACGCGTATCGTGAAGGCTACACAAGTTGGCAGACACAACAAGGCAAAAGCCCTGCAATGGCTGCTGACCCATTCGTTTAGCGGCAAGGCATCAGCCGTCAAACGAGTGACTGAAAACAAGGGCAAGAACACTCCCGGTGTGGACAATGTAACGTGGAAATCACCGAGGGCGAAGACCAACGCGATTGCGTCGTTGATGAGGCGGGGCTACTCGCCTCTTCCGCTTCGGAGAGTATTGATTCCGAAGAAAAATGGCAAGACGAGGCCGCTCGGCATACCCGTGATGAAGTGCCGCGCCATGCATGCCCTGTACCTGCTGGCGTTGGAGCCGATAGCGGAAACCACCGCCGACCTGAACTCTTATGGTTTCAGGCCGGAGCGCTCAACCGCCGATGCTGGGGGGCAGTGTTTCGTCTCCCTCGCGAAACGGGCAAACGCAGAGTGGGTGCTGGAGGCCGATATCCAAGGCTGTTTCGACAAAATCAGCCATGACTGGATGATCGCCAACGTTCCAACAGACAAGGCGGTTCTGGAGAAGTGGCTCAAGGCGGGATACGTTTATCAAAACGAACTCTTCCCCACAAAAGCCGGTACCCCGCAAGGGGGTATCATCAGCCCGGTTCTGGCAAACATGACGCTCGATGGCCTTGAAGCGAGACTCGCGGAGAAATTCCCCCGAGCCAAGACGACTGGCCTGAAAATGAACATGGTGCGTTACGCGGACGACTTCATCATCACTGGCAGAACCAAAGAATGGCTGGAAAATGAGCTCAAGCCCGTAGTCGTTGAATTCCTAGCAGAACGTGGGCTAGTTCTCTCACTGGAAAAGACTAAAGTAACGCACATCAAGGATGGGTTTGATTTCCTCGGATGGAACATTCGCAAGTACAACGGCAAGCTGTTGATGAAGCCGTCGAAAGCGAACGTCAAAGCCCATCTTGACAAAATTCGAGACATCATCAAGGGCCACAAGGCAGTTAAACGTAAGCGGCCAGCCGAGCCACCTATGAAATCGTGATCGGCCTCGTCACACTGGCACTTTCGATGATTCGGGAGGGCGGATAGTGGTGAATTCGGAGCGGGAAAAAATTTGGCGAGAACGCGTAGTGCAATGGCGGGAGAGCGGATTGTCGCAGCGTGCGTTTGCGATCAAACATGGCTTCCCCATACGCCAAGTTGGGTACTGGGTTCGGCGGCTGAGAGGTGCACCAACAGCACCAGCGCTATTGCCGGTGCGGGTTGTGCCAGCGACTGCGGCAGTTGCCCCGCTCAGCCTGCGTTGCGAGCAAGGGTGGACGTTAACGTTACCCGGTGATGTACCGGCCAGCTGGCTGGCCGAATTGATGCGAGCCCTGTGATGGAGCTGTCCGCCGAGGCGATCTGGCTGGCGACGGCAGCAGTCGACATGCGCACCGGAATCGATGGCTTGTCGCTGCACGTGCAACAAGCGCTCGGACGCCCGCCGTGCGATGGCACGGCCTACGTGTTCGCCAACCGCCGCCGCACGCGCCTCAAGATGGTGTGCTGGGACGGCACCGGCGTGTGGATGTGCTTGCGCCGGCTGCACTAAGGCCAGTTCGTCTGGCCGCAGGCGGGCGAAGCTTGCTGGCACATCAGCGCCGAACAGTGGCGTTGGCTGGTGGCCGGCGTCGATTGGCAGCGCCTATCGGCACCAGCGCCGGCCCAGTGGCGGTTGTGACGTGAACTGCGGTGCTTGTAAACATGGGGTAGGCACTGTAAACTCCACGGCATGAACCCGCTCGACGACCTTGCCCGCACCGACATCGACCCAGCGCTGCTGGCGCAGGTGCAGGCGCTGTTCGCGCAGCAGCAGTCTAAGCTGGCCGAGAAAGACTTCAAGATCACCGCGCTGACACACGAACTGGCTTACTATCGTCGAATCCGTTTCGGTAAGGCCAGCGAAGCACTCGTTGGCGAACAACGCCTGCTGTTCGAGGAAACGGTCGAGATGGACCTGGCCGCCATCGAGGAAGAGCTCGAAGTCGAGGCGCCGACCAAGCGGAAGCGCACGCGCGCCGGCCGCCAGCCGTTGCCTTTGGCACTGCCGCGCATTGAGCACCGACATGAACCCGCATCGTGCCAGTGCGGTCAATGCGGCGCCGACCTGGTCAAGATCGGTGAGGACGTCAGCGAGCAACTAGACGTGGAGCCAGCGCGCTTCTTCGTGCATCGCCACATCCGTCCGCAATACGCGTGCCGTCCGTGCGAGACGGTGACGGCAGCGCCTATCCCAGCCGCCATCATTGATGGCGGCATGGCCGCCGTCGGCTTGCTGGCGTGGATCACGGCCTGCAAATACCTTGACCATTTGCCGCTGTACCGGATCGAGCAGATCGCGGCCCGCCAGGGTGTGCCGCTGGCCCGCTCGACCCTGGCCGAGTGGGTCGGCCGCATCGGCGTGGCCCTGCAGCCGTTGGCCGACCGGCTTGCCGAGCTGCTGCGGCAACTGGCGTGCCTGCATGCCGACGAGACACCGGTACGCCAGCTCGACCCCGGCAGCGGCAAGACTCGGCACGCCTACCTGTGGGCGTACCGTTCTGGCGTACATGATGGCGGCCCGCCAATCGTCGTGTTCGACTACCAGATTAGCCGGGCCGGCGCCCACGCGCGCGCCTTTCTGCAGGACTGGCGCGGCCATCTGATGGTGGACGACTATGTCGGCTATAAGGCCCTCTTCACCGATGGCCCCACCGAACTGGCCTGCCTGGCGCATATCCGGCGTAAGTTCTTTGACGTGCACGCCGCCAGCGGCAGCCCCGCCGCCGAGGAGGCGTTGCGCCACATCGCGGCGCTGTACGCCATCGAGCAGCAAGGCGCCGGACTCGATCCGCCGCAACGGCTGGCGTTGCGCCAGCGATTGACCGTACCGGCGCTGTCCGACCTGCACGCCTGGTTGCTGGCGACCCAACGCACCGTCGCCGTCGGCAGCAGCACGGCCAAAGCCATCGACCACGCGCTCAAGCGCTGGCCCGCGCTTGTGCGCTATGCCGACTCGGGCAGCCTGCCGATCGACAACAACCCGGTCGAAAACGCCATCCGTCCCATTGCCATTGGCAAGAAGAACTGGCTGTTCACCGGCTCGGAGCGGGCCGGCCGCCGTGCTGCCGCCATCCAGAGCCTCTTCGCCACCGCCAAGCTCAACGGTCTTGATCCGCTGGGTTGGCTGGCCAGTGTATTGGAACGTCTCCCGACGTGCCCCAACAGCCAGCTCGGTACGCTGCTGCCATTTCCAGACTTTACCCAACGCTGAACAGGCTGTACAGGTGGGTGCGCTGGATGCTTACAGTTAAACAGGCTGAGCTGATACGGATGCTCAATCCGGTTCTACGTGGATGGGCGAACTATCACAGCCATGTCGTCGCCAAGGAAACCTTTGCTCGGGTTGATAGCCAAGTCTGGTCAATGCTATGGCGATGGGCGACAAGAAGGCACCCGAATAAAGGCGCCCAATGGATAAAGGAGAAATACTTCCAAACCCAAGGAACCCGGAACTGGGTATTTGTCGCTAAAGAAGAAAAAGTAGATGGAACTGGGCGCGAGCTCATACTATTGAAGGAAGCGGATACGCCAATACAGCGGCATGTCAAGATCAAGGCCGGCGCCAACCCGCACGACCCAAGGTGGGAACAGTATTTCGAGGCCCGCTGGGGCAGGAAAATGCTGAACTCTGCACGAGGCCGTGCGAAGTTATACCGAGTCTGGCTACAGCAAGACGGCATCTGCCTTACCTGTCAAGAACCGATCACAAAGGGCAGCCCTTGGGATGTTCGTCATACCGTGAAGCGAACTGACGGTGGGTCAGATGCCGCGAGCAACCTCCAGCTTCACCATCTCGATTGCCATAGAAGAAATTAGTGTGCCGGAATAGACAGTGGTGGAACCGGGTGCTGAAAAGTGCCTTTGAAGAGGCTTGAGCCGTGTGCGTCGAAAGAAGCACGCACGGTTCTTAGGGGGCTGGACGCGGGCGACCGCGTCCGGCTACCCTGCGCGGCGCATTGGACAAGGTAGCACAGCGGTGGACAGACGAAGAATTTGCTGGTCTGGATCTTGGCGACGCGCGCCTCAACAAGAGGGCGAGGACATTGATGGACACATTTGCGGCTAAGCCGACGGCCAGTATCCCTGAAGCATGCGACAGCTGGAGCGAGACCTGCGCGGCGTATCGGTTCCTGTCGAATGCTGAGGTGACCTGGGAAGGTATTCTGGCGCCTCACTGGGAACGCACTCAAGAACGTATGGGCGAACATGCGGTCGTGCTGTGCATTCAGGACACGACCGAGCTCGATTTCAATGGTCAGGAGACGGCTGGACTGGGGCCTTTGAGCTACGAAGCGCAACGCGGCATGTACCTGCATCCGACCTATGCGGTCACGCCCGATCGCGAGCCACTTGGCATGCTCGACGCGTGGATGTGGGCGCGCGAAATGCGCGGCAAGGATGGTGTCAGGCCTGGGCTGAAGGAAAGCCGCCGCTGGGTCGAAGGCTACGAGCGCATCGCCGAGCAAGCCGCAGCACTGCCTGGTACGCGGCTGGTGTATTTAGCCGACCGGGAAGCGGACATGATCGAAATGATGCGCGTTGCACGCGACCTGGGTACGCCTGCCGATTGGCTGGTGCGCGCGAAGCATGACCGCTGTTTGGCTGACGACGAGGGGTCCAAGCTGTGGGCCGCCACGACGAATGGCACACCACTTGGCGAAATCGGTTTTACCATGGGCGGCCGCGAAAAACAGAAGGCGCGTTTAGTGCGCCAGCAGTTGTGGGCGCAGCGCGTGCTAATAGGAGACGGAAAGAAAGGACAGATTGAGGCGACTTGCATCGTGGCGCGCGAAATCGATGCGCCGGCTGGCGTGAAACCGGTTGAATGGCGCCTGCTGACCAATCGCGCGGCGACCACGCTTGAACAAGCCACGGAACTGATTGACTGGTACCGTGCGCGATGGGAAATCGAAGTCTATTTCAATGTGCTCAAAAACGGCTGCGAAGTCGAGAAGCTGCAGTTGGCCACAGTCGAGCGCGTCGAGAAGGCGCTGGCGCTATTCATGGTTGTGGCATGGCGCGTGGCCTTCTTGATGCGCAAAGGACGCAACTGCCCTGATCTCGATGCAGCCTTGTTCTTCGACCCTGACGAGATTCGGGGCGCGCACTTGCTGAACAAAATGAAGATGCCGGCGACGCCACCAACGTTGAACGAAGTCGTGCGCCTCATCGCGCAGATCGGTGGGTTCCTAGCTCGAAACAGCGATGGCGAGCCTGGCGTCAAGACCATCTGGAAAGGACTCGATCAAGTACACGCGTCGGCGGAAACACTGCGCGCATTACGCGATGGGCTGGGCTGACGAACTTATGTATAAGGGCATGCCCTTAGGGTAGCATCTTGCTCCCTCGGAAAGTTCACGAATTGTCACGCCGGTCAGAAGCCGCCTCAAAGCCGACCTTACAGAATTAATCCTTCCAGCGCTTCCACCAAGGCCGTTTGAGAGGCACGTCAGCCGAAACGCCATCCTCTTGAGCAGCGCTGGCTTTACCAGCTAGCTCAAGTAAATGGGAGAATCTTGAAATTGCCACGTGGATGTCATCCTGCGTGTCCCCATCCCATTCCTCGACTGTCGCTAGCTTTTCCTTAAGCGCGATTATTCGCGCTTTGATTTCTTCAATTTCTTGGGTGCCACAGTGCTTGGCAATGGCATCCCATCTTGCCCCGGGAATACTTTGCTGAATTGATAGCCCAGCACGCGCATTGTCAATTAACGTCGAGAGTTTGCTCATGAGGCTCCATTTTAAAGGCTAGATTTGACTTGGGCTAAGGGCAGTTATTGGCCGCCTTCAGTCGAGTCTCTAAAAATTGGGGGGCTGGCCGATCGCTTTTTTTGCATAAAATTCCGAACGAATGTTGAAGGGCAGCTTGTGGTCGGTTACGGCAGTGCTAGCGAAGTGTCTAGCAGTAATCCCGGCTTGCCTCGGAATATAACTTTCAAAGCCTCTCTAATGAAATCTATGTCCTGACTGTCGGGATGGAACTCAATAGCATATTCATGATGGCCGTCGAGAGCGCTTGCTGCTGATTTGCTCAGTTTAGCCAGAATTCCAGTCGCAGAGAGTGTCACGCTGACGTCATCATAGTAGTTTAGTTGGTCCGACACCATAACTTCAATGGTGTCGGATTCGATTCCACGAGAAAGGGAAAACCAGTAAGCGGTTTCCGCGTCACATACCCACACATGAGCCATGTCATCATATTCCTCATCTTCTGCCAATGCGAAGACCACACCGTACAATTTCTTTATCATTGGGGTCTGCAAATAGTTTTTCACGAATGTTTGTTACTGGCTGCCACACGCCATCCGCTGAAAAAGAAGAAGTATTTTCTGTTTTCAAAAAATTGAATCGGTAGCTCATTTCCCAAGAAGGCATCGCGGAAGGACCTGCGCGATTAAAGCAGCCTGCTGGCTGGCGTATTCAAACGGTTCGCCGATGGCGGCAAGCGCAAGCGCTCGGAAATCTGGAGATCAGCAAGGCTTGATGCTGCCTCATACGAAAGGAAGGGATGGGAAAATTAGCCTTCCCTAACGATCGGCTCATTTTGCAAACTGCATGTACAAGGCCGACGCAAATGCAATGACAGTAAGGGCGAACAAGCCAACTGCGAGTCGATGATGTTTCACATCCGCACGTGGAGGGTATCGGCCAAAGGTAATTAAGCGAAGCATTAGCCAGCCAGGCCAATAGAAGATTTTTTCAAGCAAGATCCCCACGATCTGATATACCAAAGTTCTGGCAATCCAGCCAAGGACATCAATGATCCAGTCAAGCATGTATTGTTTTCATCGCAGATAAGAGCCAGCGGGGCCGTCACGGGTACCAAACAACCGAAGACCCTTCCTCGAACGCTCCCTCATAATGTTTTCGAAATACCTCCATGCCTGGCGTGTTCAGGCTTTCTGCGAGGATAGGTCGGCCATCTTTGAGTGTGATGTCGAAGAAGCCATACCGTTCCAGCTCGACACAAGCTGAACGGAAGTCAGGCTTGTTGCCGGTCTGCGCCAAAAACAAGATGAGTTTATGCGAGTCTCCTACCACCGGGCATTCCCAATCGAAGGCAGTGTTCGCAGAAAATCGGGCAGACCCGCCGTATAAAAAGACTGTAATCATGCAATGTAATCGTGAATTCAATGAGGTAACTTCGGCCAGCCCACCCCAAACCTTTGACACCGGACGTTCTGGTTTTCCTTCACTCGCTTGTTGCCGATTCTGGAGGATTAAAGGTATTTGGCCGCTGGCCACCAGCTTGGCACAACGAATTTCTCAGGCGGCGTTTCGGCTGCGGCAACAGGTAGGACCGCTGCCGGTGCGGGTGCGGGTGCCGGGGCGGGCTCTGGCTCGGGCGCCGGCATGGCCTTTATCTCCGGCAGGGTGACAGAGCTACGCAATGGAACAATGAATTCCTGCTCGACCAGTTCGGCCAGTGCACTTGCAGTCAGTCCCAGTCCCGCCACGCTGCGCAGCAGTTCTTCCTCGGTGCGGCCACCACTCACCAGCAGCAGCAGGGTGCGCAGGCGTGGAGCAAGCTTGTACGCTCGGGTCGCGATTTCGTCGCGGCCTTTGCTGGTTTTTTCGTAAGTGGTGATGTTCATCAAATGGCCGATTCTGCAGAGGATGTGCGTAGGAAGTTTGAATGGTTCGCCTAGAATATTGCTAGGATACCACTAAAGAGGCTGCTGTCGTACTGCCTCCAGGTCCGACTTTCCGTGCGTAAGCTCGGCTTTGCGATGGGCAATCTTTGCCAGATGAAGTTTGCGCCGCTACATGTTAGGCTGGCGTCAGTAGCACATCACTAAATCATACTAATTGAGAGGATCGCCATGCTGCTGCCTCCTTTGTTCGCGCGCAGGGATTCTGGCCGCTTGGCCCGTGTCGCCGCCTTCTCGATGTTGCTTGCGGGCGCCGCCAGGGCAGCGCCGGCCGATGACGGCCCGCCGCCGGTGACGCCGTATCGTCCCTCGGTGTCCAGTCCGGCCCAGTTGCCCGCGCCCGGCCAGCTGGAAATGGAGTTGGGCGGTCTGGCTCAGCGCGATGATGGCGCGCGCCGCAACAGCCTGCCATATGCCTTCAAGCTGGCTTTTAACGAGCACTGGGGCGTGGTGCTGGGCGGGGAAGCCTATGTGGGGGCGCGCGATGCCGATGGTGCAAGTGCGCGTGGCGTGGGCGACACAACTTTTATCCTCAAGCGCGCCTTTGCGGTGGACGAGTCCACTGCCTTCGGGCTGGAACTGGGCGCCAAGGCGCCCACGGCGCGCGACGACATCGGCAGCGGCTACGCCGACTACAGCGTCAACGGCATCTTCAGCCGCGATCTGGGCGCCGTGCATATGGATGCGAATCTGAACCTGAGCCGCATCGGCGGGACTGAGCCGGGGAGCGGACGTACCCAGACCGGCCTGTCGGCCGCGTTCTCCATGCCCGTCAATGAGCAGTGGGGCGCCAGCGCGGAACTGTCCGGCAACCGCCGGCGCGGCA
The DNA here is from genome assembly GCA_013284265.1 of Oxalobacteraceae bacterium. Classification (GTDB taxonomy): domain Bacteria; phylum Pseudomonadota; class Gammaproteobacteria; order Burkholderiales; family Burkholderiaceae_D; genus Rugamonas. The sequence goes on from JABTBR010000006.1 coordinate 13,557, forward strand.
CGGGCGGGGTGGCGCAGCTGCTGCTGGCGGCGGCTTACAGCCCGAGCAAGCGCCTGACCTTCGATGTGGGCATGGCGCGCGGCCTGACGCCGGCCGCGCCCAACTGGTCGCTGTTTACCGGTGTTGTTTTGCCGCTGGCAAAGCTTTGGTGAAATGTGCGTTAGCGTACAGAAAGAATTCGCTTCGGCTACTATTATCCTGTGTAGCAGGCGTCACCCTGGCGCACGCGAAATTTGCACAGAATCGAGAACAATATGAAAAAGCAACTGATCCTGGCCGCAGCCCTGCTGGTAGCCGGTAGCGCCATGGCGCAAGACGTGGGTGTGTCGATCAATGTTGGTCAACCGGGCTTCTATGGCCGCCTGGACATCGGCAATGTGGCGCCGCGCGTGGTCTACCAGCAGCCGATGATCATCGAACGGCCGGTGCGCTATGTGGAGACCGGCCCGATCTACCTGCGCGTGCCGCCTGGCCATTCGCGCAACTGGAAAAAACACTGCCACGCCTACCATGCTTGCGGACAGCGGGTATTATTCGTACAAGATAACTGGTACACCAACGACTATGCGCCGCGCTACCGCGCCGAGCATGGCCATCATGATCGCCACGAGCGCCGTGAAGAAGCGCGCGAACAATGGCGCGACGACGACCGTGGCAACGGCAACGGCCACGGCAATGGCAATGGCCATGGCAAGGGCCACGACAAGCACGATAAACACGGACGCGACTAAGCTGAACAAGCGCTGAGCTAGCGCCAAGCGTCGCGCCGGACCGCCCACTAGTGGGCGGTTTTCACGTAAAGGAGCGCCGTTTGAACAGTAGCATCGTGATTGTTGGAGGAGGGGCGGGCGGCCTGGAGCTGGCCTGCAAACTGGGCCGCAAGCTGGGACCTGAGCAGGTAACGCTGGTCGACAGCCGCCTGTACCACATCTGGAAGCCGTCGCTGCACGAGGTGGCGGCAGGCACCCTGGACATCCACCAGGAGGGCCTGTCGTATCAGATGCTGGCCCATGACAATGGCTTCACCTACGTCTACGGAGCGATGCTGGCGCTGGACGCCGCCGCGCAGACGCTGACGGTGGGCGCCATCACAGGTGATCATGGCGAGACCATCCTGCCGGAACGCCAGCTGGCCTATGGCCAGCTGGTGCTGGCGGTGGGCAGTACTTCCAATTATTTCGGCGTGCCCGGCGCGGCCGAACATACCATTTCCCTCAATGCCACCGAAGACGCCGAGCGCTTCCGCCTGACCTTGCTCAAGCTGCTGACGCAGGCGCAGCTGCAAAAGCAGCTCAAGCCGGAGGCCGGCGTCGATATCGTCATCATTGGCGGCGGCGCCACCGGCGTGGAGCTGGCGGCGGAACTGCGCGAGGCCAGCGGTGTGTATGCGACCTATGGCTTCCAGCATCTGCAGGCGCTGCGCGACGTGCGCATCACCTTGCTCGAAGGCGCGCCGCGGATATTGGCGCCACTGCCGCTGAAGGTGTCGAACGCCGCGCTCAAGCTGCTGCATGCGCGCGGTATCACGGTTGCCACTGAAACCAAGGTCACGGCGATCGCGGCGGACCGCGTGTCGGTGGCCGGCGGCGAAGGCTATGCGGCCGATATCGTGGTGTGGGCGGCCGGGATCAAGGCGCCGGACTTCCTGGCGACGCTGGGACTGCCGGTGACGCGCTCAGGGCAGCTCGATGTGGATGGTACGTTGGCCGTCAAAGGCCATGCAGCCATTTTCGCGCTGGGCGATTGTGCCGCCTGTGCGGGCGCCGATGGCAAATTGGTGCCGCCGCGCGCCCAGGCCGCGCATCAGCAGGCCGACTATCTATGCCAGGCCTTCCTGCGCCAGCGCGCCGGCAAGCCGGCCAAGACCGCGCCGTATGTCTATCGCGATTATGGCTCGCTGGTGTCGTTCGGCCAGACCACGTCGGTGGGAAGCCTGATGGGATCATTGAAGGGATTGAGCTGGTTTGTCGATGGCTTTATCGCGCGCACCATGTATATCAGCTTGCACCTGATGCATCACCAGGCGGTGCTGGGGACGATACGGACAGCCTTGCTGGCGCTGGCGCGCTTCCTGATCAAGCGCAGTACGCCGCTGGTCAAGCTGCATTGAGTGGGGGCGGGCCGGCTGAATTGCGCTTAGCGTGGGGAAGTGTTCGGTGGCGGGCCGCTGGCAGCGCGCTAAAACCCAGGGCGTAACCCTGGGGTCTGACCCCAGGGTCCGGTGAGGGGCTGCGCCCCGCCTGTCCCTGCGGGACAGGCCCCCGGCTCTTTGCCGTGGGTTTTAATACGGGCGTGGCGCGCGAGCTCAGTCCTTGGCCGGCTTGGGCAAAATCAGCGTGAGCACGGCGCCTTTGTCGTTGTGGTTGTGCAGCGTCAGGCTGCCGCCCAGATGCAGGGCGCGCTCGCGCATGATGCGCAGGCCGAACTTGCCGCTGGCCGGGTCGGCCGCACCGGCCAGGCCGATGCCGTTGTCGCGCACGGTCAGCATGATCTGGTCTTCGTTATCGTCGACAATCACATCGACTTCGCTGGCCTGGGCATGCAGGATGATATTGCGCAGCCCTTCCTCGAGCGCGCGCAGCAGCACCACGCCGTGGCCGCGCGGGCATTCCAGGTCGTCGTCGGGCAGGCTGCAGCGGGCGGTGAGGGCATGGATTTCGCCGAACTGCTGCACCAGCTCTCCGAGCGCGACGCGCACCCCTAAAAATTCCAGTTTGTCGTTCCAGAGCTTGACCTGCATCTGGCGGTTGCCGTCGATGATGGTGTGCAGCAGCTGCTTCATGTGCGCCGCGCGTTCCTGCAGCGCCGGTTCGGCCGGCATTTTTTGCGCCAGCAGGCCCAGATGCATGGTCAGCGCGGTCAGCGAGGAGCCGAGATTGTCGTGCAACTGGCGCGACAGCGCACGGCGCTCGTTATCCCAGCTGGTGTTGACGTGGCCGAGCAGTTCGCGCAGCTCGGCCGCGAGGCGCGCGTCGGCCAGCGTGGGCGCGTCGGCAGGCAGGTCGGAAGGCGCTAAAGGTACCGGGACGGACATGGTTGTCTCTAGTAGAAGGTGAATCGGCCGGTTGGTGTCAGGGCGATGATACCCGAGCTTTGCATTGCGTGGCGCGCAGGCGTGCGCGCCCGGTCGATTCAGTGCTAGGGTTTGACCACCTCGTGCTGCGCGGTGGCGCCAATGGCCAGCATCAGTTGCTCAATATCGACAGGTTTCACCATGTGCAGGTCGAAACCGGCCGCCAGTACCCGTTCCGCATCCTCGGCCAGTCCATAGCCGGTCAGGGCGATCAGGCGCATACCGGCCGTGGCCGGGTCGGCGCGCAGGCGCCGGGCCACTTCGTAGCCGTCCATGCCGGGCAGGCCGATATCGACCAGTCCCACATCGGGGCGCAAGGTGGCCGCCATCTGCAAGCCCTGTACGCCTTCGGCGGCCTGCTGCACCGGATAGCCGTAGCAGCTCAGCATCATGGCCATCATTTCGCGGCCGTCGTCATTGTCTTCGATCAGTAGCACCGTCGGCTTGGACTGCTGGGCCAGCGTCAGCGTTTCGCTGTGGGCGGGCTGCGGCACTTCGCTGACGCGCGGCAGGCGGATCGTGAAGGTGCTGCCACTGCCGCTGCCGGCGCTGTCGGCCGTGACGGTGCCGCCATGCAGCTCAACGAGACGGCGCACCAGCGACAGGCCGATGCCCAGCCCGCCTTGCGAGCGGTCCAGCGTGCGCTTGCCCTGCACGAAGACATCGAATACCTGGGGCAGCAGCTCGGGCGCGATGCCGACGCCGGTGTCGCTCACGCTGAGCACCATCTGATCGCCATCGGCGCTGGTGCTGACCTCGATGTGCCCGCCCGCCGGCGTGTATTTGAAGGCGTTGTCGAACAGATTGCTGATGATCTGTTCGAGCCGGGTGGTGTCGCCCTCGACCCAGCCCGGTTCCAGATCCAGTTCCACCTGATAGTCGGCGCTGCGTCCGGTGGTGCGGTAGGTATCCATGCAGGTGGCCACCAGCGTGGCCAGGTTCAGCGGCGCGCAATGGAGCAGGATCTTGCCCGACAGCGCGCGCGACAGGTCGAGCAGGTCGTCGACGATGCGGCCCAGATGGCGGCTCTGGCGCTGGATGATTTTCTTGGCGCGACCCACGCCGTCGGCCGATACGCCCGGCAGGCCGATCAGCGAGGCGGCGCTGCTGATGGCGCTGAGCGGATTGCGCAACTCATGGCCCAGCATGGCCAGGAATTCATCCTTGGCATGGTTTTCGCGCTCGGCGACCTGGCGCTCTTCGATTTCGCGCGTCAGGCGGGCATTGGTGGCGGTCAGTTCGGTGGTGCGCTGGCTGAGCTGGCGTGCCTGCTTCTTGAGTTCCTCGTTTTTCATGGCCAATGCCACGAACACCGACACCTTGGCATACAGCACTTGCGGTATCACCGGCGTAAACAGGAAGTCGACGGCACCCTGCTGGTAAGCCTTCAGACGATCGAGTTCGTCGGCCAGGAAGGCGGTGATGAAGATGATGGGGATGTCGGCCGAGCGCGCGCGCTGGTGGATGGCTTCAGCCGTTTCGAAGCCATCCATGCCGGGCATGTTGACATCGAGCAAAATCACGGCGAAGTCGTGCATCAGGACCTGGCGCAGGCCTTCCTCGCCAGAGCGCGCGGCGATGACCTCGTAGTTTTCCTGTTCGGCCCACTGTGCCAGCAGGCTGGTCAGGGCGAACAGGCTGTTGGCATCATCGTTTACGACCAGAATTTTTGGTTTATTTATTGTAGGCACGGGGTCTCTGCGCATTGCTGGTACATCACACCTGGCTGGTCGCTGCCAATCGGGTAGCGGAACGGATCGAATGCTGCCCCTGAGGCAATGAGCCGATCATAGCAATTGCATATATGAATGTCAAAAGCGCAGCGCAATCGAACGGGACCTTGCCGGGCGGGGAGGGCGGTTTGTGTTTGCTTGCGCACATACAGCGCCCGGGCCGCATGCGATAGTGGTTTCGTCCGGGCTGGCCCGGTTCCCCTTTATAAAGGACGCATCATGAATATCGATACCATCGTAGACAAAGAGTATATAGGCAAGACCTTCCGTGAGCTGGCCGAAGCGCCGATCAGCGCCCTGCGCGGCGTCAGCGCCAAGGATGCCAAGACGCTGGCGGCGGCCTTCCAGGTGAGCAGTGTGCGCGAGCTGGCGCAGCTGGACTTCGTCAAATGGGCCAGTGCGATCACCACCCTGGCCGACCATGAGCAGCCTACCGAGGCCGAACTGGCCAAGGAAACCCTGCTCGATGACGGCCTGGAGATGACGTTCCCGGCCAGCGACCCGGTGTCGGTCGATGCCGGTATTACCCGGATTGAGGTGGCGCCGGATATGGTTAATGCCCAGGGTGATCATCAGCACGCCGGTAAGGTGGAAGAATGTACGGAAAATGGGACGCGTGACGCGGAAGCGGCGGCGCATTGATATTGGCGGCGCACGCAAAAACCCAGGGCGCAACCCTGGGGTCTGACCCCAATGCCGTTAAATTAAGCAAAATGCTTAGTTCGCGGGCCGCCGGCCGCAGCCTAAAACCCACGGCGTAACCCTGGGGTCTGACCCAAGGGGCCGGTGAGGGGCTGCGCCCCGCCTGTCCCAGCGGGACAGGCCCCCGGCTCTTTGCCGTGGGTTTTAAAAGCGCCGCGCGGCACGCTTAAGTTCAGTTCAGTTCAGTTCAGTTCAGTTTCAGGCCGGGGCCGGCGACATGGTGTGGCGCGGATGCGGCGTGCCGTCGGCGCTGTGCTGGGCGGCGCAGCAGCGGTTCTTGCCGCTGCGCTTGGCGTCGTACAGCGCGCCGTCGGCCGCCGCGATCAGGGCGTTGACGTGGTCGGCATCGTCGGGATACAGGGCAATGCCGATACTGGTGGACAGGTGCAAGGTCAAGGCGCCGACCTGGTAGGGCTCGGACACCACATCGATCAGCTTGTTGGCCGGCTCCTGCGCATCGCCCAGGCAGCTTACGCTGCCGAGCACGATGACGAATTCATCGCCGCCCACGCGGGCCACGGTATCGTCCTTGCGCGAATTGCCCACCAGACGCTGGGCCACCTGCTTGAGGATTTCATCGCCGCAGGCGTGGCCATGGGTGTCGTTGATCGCCTTGAAGCCATCCAGATCCAGATACATCACGGCCGCCTTGCTTTGCTGGCGTACCGCGTGCTGCAAGGTGGTGGCGATGCGGTCTTCCAGCAGGCGGCGGTTGGGCAGCCCGGTCAGGGGATCGTGCAGCGCCAGTTCCTGCTGCTGCTTGCTGTATTGGGCCAGCTCTTTGTACAACAGGCGCACTTCCAGCATATTGTGGATGCGCTTGTGCACTTCGAGCAGGTCGAAGGGCTTGCTGATGAAGTCGCGCGCGCCCGCTTCCAGCGCGGCGATCTTGAAGCTGGGCTGGGCGGTCAGGGCCAGTACCGGCAGGTAACCGCCCTGTTCGATTTCTTTCAAGCCCTTCATGACCTGGAAACCATTGAGTTCCGGCATTTGCAGGTCGAGCAGGATCAAATCGTAACAGTGCTGGCGATGCAAGGGACACACCTGTTCCGGCAGCATGGTGGCGGTGACGTTGCGGTAGCCGGCGTCACGCAGGATTTCCAGCATCAGGTCGATATTGTCGGCGCAGTCATCCACCACCAGAATCTTCGCGTGCAGGATATCGTCTCGGCTGGGCATAATAGTCTCGTTTATTGCATCAGTTCAGCACCCGGATACAGCGGTCGGGAGCGTAATAAATGGATCATAGCGCAGCACACGGTATTGTGTCGCACGCCAACTTCATAGGTGTAATTATTTCCATATGGAAATTAATTGTACCCGTTTTTTCCGTTCTTGTAGTGTACTCGCGATTTATTCGTTGCTTGTAGGACAGGACCGTGTCTGCGGGTAGGAGCGCAAGTGGAGAAAAAAGTACGTATGCGAACTTATTAAATCGTCATTGATTATAGCCCACTACCATCATCGCCGCCGTTTTCGCCGCGCCAGCATGCCTGCTTCAGCTTGCCGGGGGAGGGGGAAGCAGGGCGGCCACGGCGGCGATCAGCTCGGCCGGTTCCAGTGGTTTTGACAGATGGGCCTGGAAGCCGCAGGCCAGCGCTTTCTGGCGGTCTTCGGCGCGCGCGAAGGCGGTCAGCGCGATGGCCGGCAGCTGGGCCGTGTCGCTGCCGGGGGTGCGCAGCCGGCTCAGCAGATCGTAGCCGTCGATCAGGGGCATGCCGATATCGCTGACCAGCAAGTCGACCTTGCAATCCTGTAGTAAGTCGAGCACTTCGATGGCATTGGCGGCCGTCAGCACGGTGGCATTGCATTCGCTCAGGATGCGCTTGATCAGTTCGCGCGCATCGGGCTCGTCGTCGACCACCAGCACGCGCGCGCCGCCGAGGTCGCGTATGGCCAGTTCGGGCCGGGCCGGGGCCAGCGGCAGGGTGCTCATGCGCGGCTGGCGCGCCGCCGCGCTGTGGCTGGCGCTGAGGGGCAGGCGTACGGTGAAGCTGGCGCCGCGGCCGGCGCCGGCGCTGGCCGCCGCCACCGAGCCGCCGTGCTGCTCGGCCAACTGCTTGACGATAGACAGGCCCAGTCCCAGCCCGCCGTGCTGGCGCGTGGTCGAGGAATCGGCCTGGCGGAAGCGTTCGAACACATGGGGCAGGAAGTCGGCCACGATGCCCACGCCGCTGTCGGCGATGGTGATCTCGGCCTGGCCGTCGGCTTCGCCCACGGCCACGTAGACGGCGCCGTCGCGCGGGGTGAACTTGAGCGCGTTCGACAACAGGTTCCAGATGATCTGCTGCAGCCGGCTGGGGTCGCCCAGCACCATGCCGCCGGCCGGCGCGTAGCGCTTGGTGATGCTGATGTTCTTGGCGTCGGCCGTGGGGCGCACCGTCTCGATGGCCGCCTCGACCACCGTCAGCGGCGACAGCGCCTGCATCTCCAGCAGCACCTTGCCGGAGGTGATGCGGCTCATGTCGAGCAGATCCTCGATCAACTGGGCCTGGGCGCGCGCATTGCGCTCGATGGTTTGCAGGCCGCGGTGCAGGTCGGCCTGGTCGCGGCTGCCGCGCCGCAGCACCTGGGCCCAGCCCAGGATCGCCGTCAGCGGGGTGCGCAGTTCGTGCGACAGCGTGGCCAGGAATTCATCCTTCATCTGGCTGGTGCGCTCGGCCTCGGCGCGCGCGCGGCGTTCGCTGTCGAGCAGGATTTCGCGCTCGTCGGCGGCCTGCTGGGCCGCCTCGTACAGGCGCGCATTGTCGATCGCCACCGCGGCCTGGGCGGCGATGCCGCCGATGATGCGTTCGGTGCGTTCGCTGAACATATCGGGCTCCGGATGGCCGAAGGACAGGCTGCCGACCACCTGGCCGGAGCGCGATATCACCGGCACCGACAGGTAGCTGCGCACGGCCACGAAGCTGGACGGCTGGGCGGATGGCTGCGCTGCCGATGACAGCGACGGCGCCGTGGCGCTGGCCATGCCGGCGGCGTCGGCGCCGTCCGGGGCGCGGTAGCGCGGATCGAATTGCAGGTCGGCGCTGCGCACCGTGGCCGCGCCGCGCAGGCCGGGGCCGAACAGGTTCTGGGCCTGCAACTGGTCGAAATGGCTGCTGGTATAGGGCAGGGTGCCGCACTGCGTATGCAGTTCCAGCGCAGAACCATCGGCGCCGGCGCTGCGGTAGAAAAACACGCCGAAGCGCGCGCCGCTGATGCGGGTGGCGGCGTCGGTCACTTCCTGCAGCAGCGGGCGCAGGTCGCGCGTGGAGGCCAGCGCGTTGCCGGTGCTGTTGAGCAGTTCGAGCACATTGGTCTCGTCGCGCAGCGCTTCCTGCACGCGCTTGACCTGGTCGACGTCGGTGCTGGTGCCGAACCAGCGCAGCAGTTCGCCGGCACTGCCGCGCACCGGATTGGCGCGCGTGAGGAACCAGCGGTAATGGCCGTCGGCGCCGCGGATCGGCACTTCCATCTCGAATGGCTGGCCGCTGCGCAGCGACTGCTGCCAGCGCGCCATCATGTGCGGCAGGCAGTCGGGATCGTAATAGGCTTGCCAGGCGTCGCCCTTGAAGGACTCGGGCGCGGCGCCGGTGTAGGCGTACCAGCGCTCGTTGTACCAGATCATCTGGCCGTCGAAGCGGGCGATCCAGGCCAGTTGGGGAATCGAATTGGCCAGCGCGCGCAGTTCTTCCTCGCGCTGGCGCAGCGAATCGTCGGCGGCCTTGCGCGCGCTGATGTCCTGCACCATGCCGGTCATGCCCAGCAGGACGTCGGTGTCGCTGAAATTGCCGTGGCCGACCACCGATAGCCAGCAGCGCTCGCCGTTCGGGCGCACCACCCGGCATTCGACATTGAAGTCGGTATGGGTGGCGAAGGCTTTGAGGAAGGCGCGCCGCACCGGGCCGCGGTCGGCTTCGAGCACGCGCTCGCGCAGCGCGTCCCAGTGCACCGGCAGGTCGGGTGCCAGGCCGAAGATCTCGGCGGCGCGCCGGCCCAGCGTGACGCGGTCGCTGGCGGCGTCCCACAGCCAGTCGCCCAGCTTGCCGGCGGCCAGCGCCACCTGCAGGCGGTGCGCGCTTTCGCGCAGTGCCCGCTCATCGGACTTGCGCTGGGTGATGTCCTGGAAATAGCAGGTCAGGCCTTCGGACGAGGGATAGGCGCGCACGTCGAGCCAGCGCTTGCGCGGCAGGTAGTACAGCTCGAAGCCGACGGTCTGCTGGCGCTCCAGCGCCTGGCGGAACTGGAGTTCCAGCACGGTGCCGCACAGTTCGGGGAAGGCTTGCCACAGGGTCTTGCCGGTCAGCGCCGCGCCGGGGTGTTCGCGCAGGCGCAGGATGTCCTCGGCCTGGGCGTTGATATAGCTGATGATCCAGTTGCGTTCGATGACGATGAAGCCGTCGGTGATACTTTCGAACATATTGCTCAGGCGCTGATTCGACAGGCGCAGCGCCTCGCGCGCCTCGAGCATGTCCTGCACCGCCAGACGGTGGGCCGGCGTCTGCAGCTCCAGCGCCGGTGCGTTGCCATCTTTGTCGGCGTCGGCCATCAGTCCCTCCCTTGCGGGCCGGGGGCGTGGCGCGGCGGTTCGGCGCAGCGTGCGCAATTGGCGAAGAACGCGTGTGGGAAGATCATGTGGTCTGACGGTGTTGATGCAGCGCCTTGCATACATCGGGGCAAAAGCGTGCGGAAAAGGCACGCGGCAAGGATATTGTGTTCTGCCAGCATTGTAGCGCCTTTGGCGCGGCCCCCTCGCACCATTGCCTTGTTAATGACGGCCGCCTTGCAGGCGCGCGCCGATGTCGGTCAGCGCCAGTTGCAGCTGCTCGATTTCATACGGTTTTTGCAGCGAGATGGCGGGAAACTCCAGGTGCTTGGTCAGCGTGTCGCTGTAGCCGGAGGCGAACAGGATGTGCATGTCCGGCCGGCGCCGCAGCGCCTCGCGCGCCAGCTCCACGCCGGACATGCCGGGCAGGCTGACGTCGGTAAACAGCACATTGAAGGCATGCAGCTGCAGCGCCTGTACCGCTTCCTCGGCGCTGCCGGCCGGTTCCACTTCGTGTCCCAGTGCGCGCAGGGTTTCGCAGACCAGGTATTGGGCGTCGAGATTATCTTCCACCACCAGGATGCGCAGCGGCTGCACGGCGGCGGGCGCGCTGTGTGCGGCGGCCGGAACCAGGCTGCACAGGATGCCGCCGACCGTGCCCTGTTCGGTGCGCACCGGCGTATAGAACAGGTCGAGCTCCAGTTGCGCGGGGGCGTCGCCGCGCCACACGGAAATGGGCTGATTGCGGTAGCGCGCGCTATGGCCGGCCCAGGCCTGGGCGATGGCCGTGCTGTTCCAGCTCCATGCGGACGGCTGCATCGACGGCACTTTGGCGCCTGGCGCGCGCAGATTTTTGCCGCCGCTCAAATCGGCATAGGCCTGATTGAATACCATGATGCGTTCGGGGCCCCACATCAGCAGCATCGCCATGGGGGAGTTCAACAGGATATCGACCGTCAGTCGCAGACTGGCCGGCCAGCTGTCGGGCGCGCCGAGGCTGGTGCTGGACCAGTCGAACAGCGGAGGGGTCAGCGTTTCCACGCTGTCGCAAGAGGTGCTCAATTCATTCATCCGGAACTACCCACCTTGTTGAAGCGCGAAGATGTTTGAATCGTACACCAAATGTCATGCGCAAGAGTTGCGCTTTCACCAATAGAATGAAAGTAGTTGCAGTGCGAACTATGTTGCGGCGCAGCGTGGCGGGCCCGGGAATAAAAAAAGCCCGCTTCTGGAGCGGGCTGAATCTATTTCCTTGCAGGGAAATAGAGGAGACAGATGCAGTATGCTGCGCCGCACAAAAACTTTCCAATTTCGATTGATGATATGGGTAATCATGGCGGTGAATGGCGTGACTATTTTTGCATGAGTCCTGCCGTGCGGACATGAAGCAGAGTAAAGTGACATGATTAATTCAAGGAGTTTTGTATGGCAACGGTGGTTACGCATCGGCGTGTCAATATCGTCGTATTGGAGCAGGGGGAAACGATGCGCGGCCATTGCAAGGCTGGCGACATCGTCCTGGTCCCGGACGCGGCCGGCTGGTGGACGCACTTTGTCGGTGAGGATGGCCATATCGACAGCTACGATATTCCCTACGCCAGTTATAAAGAGGCATTGTGGGCGGCCAAGGCGGCCGCCGAATTTGGCGTGGAGTAATAGCGAGGCTAAATTGCGGCGTTGTTACGATAGTGCTTTACAAGGCAGGAGAGTGTCCCTATAATCTTGCTTCTTTCGAACGGCATGCCTTCGAAAGACTGCAAAAGTAAGGTGTTTGTGGGGTGTTGCTCAGTAGTTGATTCGGTGATTTACTTAACGAGCCAACTAAACGATTGAAAAAATCGAACTTTGCAAAACGAAATGAATGCGTTATAATGTTGCTTAAGCGGCTGTAGCTCAGCTGGATAGAGTACTTGGCTACGAACCAAGGGGTCGTGGGTTCAATTCCTGCCAGCCGCACCAGAATGATGGGACCAGATCGAAAGATCTGGTCCCTTTTTCTATTTCAGTAGCTGTTTTCGATGGCATGCGCGGACTGCATAAAAATGAAAAATTTCTCATTTGCACTCTTCGCTATTCTGAAAACCCCTGCTATAATCTTGTCTTTCGCGGCTGTAGCTCAGCTGGATAGAGTACTTGGCTACGAACCAAGGGGTCGTGGGTTCAATTCCTGCCAGCCGCACCAGAATATCGGGACCAGATTGCAAAATCTGGTCCCTTTTTCTATTTCGCGCCGGTTTTTCTGTTGGCCGGCCTCGGCGGGCAGCGCCGCCGCCCGACTTATCCTTTTACCAGGTGCAAGCTTGGCCGCGGCGTCTCGCCGCTGGCCGCTTCGCAGCGTGCCGGTGGCGCGACATCGCTCACGCGGCGCTGGGCCGATCCCGCCAGCACCCGCAACATCACATGATTGGGAATGCCGCGCAGCCGCATATAGGCCCAGGCCACCGCGCAGCCAGCCTGGCTGTCCAGGAAAATGCCTTGCGCAATGATGCGCGCGCGTTCTTCGTCCTTACGGGTTTTGTTCGACATGCCAGATCCCCATCCGGTGGCAATGCAAGGGGCTGCGATAGCCTATGCACGGTTGTAAATTCCCACGGGGTGAGGTGAGTGCTTGAAACTTGCCTGCGCCGCCGGAGCATTGCGGGGCGCCGGTGGCTGAGCCCAGACTGTCGGCTCAGCGCCAAATTTAACATAGTCAGCAAATTTGGATCATTGCAATTCGCAATGGATTCCCCATTTTCACTAGGTGCTGACGCTTGCGCACGATATCGGCACGGCTTTGACGCTCAGCTGCAAGCCAAACGTCTTCATGATCTTTAAGATCGTGTCGAAACTCGGTTTCGTTTCGCCGGAAAGTGTCTTGTACAAACTCTCGCGCCCCAGGCCGGTTTCTTTTGCCAGTTGAGTCATGCCCCTGGCGCGGGCGATATTTCCAATCGCCTTGACGATAAATGTGGAATCGTTGCCCGCTTCCTCGATCACCGCCTCCAGGTACAGGGCAATATCCTCGGTGCTTTGAAGGTAGTCTGTGCTATCCCATTTTGTCAGTTGTAATTCCATGATGCCTCCTATAGCTGCCGTGCCAGGTCTTGCGCGGTCTGTATATCTGTGGCCTGGCTTGATTTGTCGCCTCCGGCGCTCAATTCGCGTTTGAATGCGCGCGCGGGCGCGGCGATCGGTGAGCCTGTTCATCCAATTGCGGAAGATTGCGGTCTGCAGAATGTTCATGAGGAATGGCGCAGTTTTATTTTACTGTATCTCAAGGGATACAGTGCGCCCTGAGCTTTCTCAAGCTAGCGGGGCGCATGCGATGCGTGGGCGGCGCATCTTTGGTTCTGCGAATCAAAGCAACACAAAAAACTGAAAATTTCCCCTTTGCATCCTTAACTAATCTGAAAACCCCTGCTATAATCTTGTCTTTCGCGGCTGTAGCTCAGCTGGATAGAGTACTTGGCTACGAACCAAGGGGTCGTGGGTTCAATTCCTGCCAGCCGCACCAGAATATCGGGACCAGATTGCAAAATCTGGTCCCTTTTTCTATTTCGCGCCGGTTTTTCTGTTGGCCGGCCTCGGCGGGCAGCGCCGCCGCCCGACTTATCCTTTTACCAGGTGCAAGCTTGGCCGCGGCGTCTCGCCGCTGGCCGCTTCGCAGCGTGCCGGTGGCGCGACATCGCTCACGCGGCGCTGGGCCGATCCCGCCAGCACCCGCAACATCACATGATTGGGAATGCCGCGCAGCCGCATATAGGCCCAGGCCACCGCGCAGCCAGCCTGGCTGTCCAGGAAAATGCCTTGCGCAATGATGCGCGCGCGTTCTTCGTCCTTACGGGTTTTGTTCGACATGCCAGATCCCCATCCGGTGGCAATGCAAGGGGCTGCGATAGCCTATGCACGGTTGTAAATTCCCACGGGGTGAGGTGAGTGCTTGAAACTTGCCTGCGCCGCCGGAGCATTGCGGGGCGCCGGTGGCTGAGCCCAGACTGTCGGCTCAGCGCCAAATTTAACATAGTCAGCAAATTTGGATCATTGCAATTCGCAATGGATTCCCCATTTTCACTAGGTGCTGACGCTTGCGCACGATATCGGCACGGCTTTGACGCTCAGCTGCAAGCCAAACGTCTTCATGATCTTTAAGATCGTGTCGAAACTCGGTTTCGTTTCGCCGGAAAGTGTCTTGTACAAACTCTCGCGCCCCAGGCCGGTTTCTTTTGCCAGTTGAGTCATGCCCCTGGCGCGGGCGATATTTCCAATCGCCTTGACGATAAATGTGGAATCGTTGCCCGCTTCCTCGATCACCGCCTCCAGGTACAGGGCAATATCCTCGGTGCTTTGAAGGTAGTCTGTGCTATCCCATTTTGTCAGTTGTAATTCCATGATGCCTCCTATAGCTGCCGTGCCAGGTCTTGCGCGGTCTGTATATCTGTGGCCTGGCTTGATTTGTCGCCTCCGGCGCTCAATTCGCGTTTGAATGCGCGCGCGGGCGCGGCGATCGGTGAGCCTGTTCATCCAATTGCGGAAGATTGCGGTCTGCAGAATGTTCATGAGGAATGGCGCAGTTTTATTTTACTGTATCTCAAGGGATACAGTGCGCCCTGAGCTTTCTCAAGCTAGCGGGGCGCATGCGATGCGTGGGCGGCGCATCTTTGGTTCTGCGAATCAAAGCAACACAAAAAACTGAAAATTTCCCCTTTGCATCCTTAACTAATCTGAAAACCCCTGCTATAATCTTGTCTTTCGCGGCTGTAGCTCAGCTGGATAGAGTACTTGGCTACGAACCAAGGGGTCGTGGGTTCAATTCCTGCCAGCCGCACCAGAATATCGGGACCAGATTGAAAGATCTGGTCCCTTTTTCTATTCCGCGTCCGGTTTTGCACAGGGCGCATCACAATGCAGCGTCCGCGGTCGCGGTAGCGCTGCAGCCGCAGGTATCAAAGGGATCGTCGTCGCGCCGTGAAGGCGAGCAGGCCCAGGCCGGCCAGCAGCAGCGCATAGCTGTGCGCTTCGGGTACGGCGCTGACTGAAATATTGTCGAGCACGGTCTGGTCGAAATTGCCGTTGCCGCGCATGACCACCCGGGTCACGCCCGTCCAGCCGAACACCACATGGGTGGGGCGCTCGGCATTGGCCATCACATCGAGGGAATACACCAGCCGGTCGCCGACATAGCCATCGAAATGGGCCGGCACGTCGCGCGAGGCGAAGGCGTTGGTCACTTCAATGCTGAGCAGGTTGAAGCGCGACGTGCTGGTGAAGGCGGCATCTTCGCCGGCGCGGTTGAAGGCGACGTTGTAGAACGAGGCCATGCCGTTGGCGTAGCCCGAGCCCTGGTACTGCGGCAGCAGGCTGTTCAGCGCGTACAAATTACTCCATTGGAAATGGTGGTAATTGAAGTGGACCGGGTTGAAATCGACCGTATCGATGTCATCGAAAGTGATGACATCCGCCGCTGCGCTCGCCATGGTGGCCGAGCTCAGGGCAAACAGCACGCTTGCTGCAAATTTCTTGCATGTTGTCATGAAGACTCCAGAAGTTGACTCGCGTGATGTAAAGAAAGACATGAAATTATTGCATAAATGTCTTTTCGATCACAGGTTTAGTTCTGAAGGGTGCGCGGGTCGTTGCTTTTCAGTGCACTAAATTTTCAGGGCTTCCTTTTTGCCATGCTTCGATGTTATGGATAAGCTGATCGGCCAGCCCCTGCATCGCCTGCGCGCTGGCCCAGGCCGAATGCGGTGTCAGGATGAAGTTGGGCAGGCGCAGGCGCAGCAGCACATTGTCGGGCGAGGGCGGTTCCTTGCTCAGCACATCGAAACCGGCGCCGGCGATGACGCCGCTGTGCAGCGCCTGCGCCAGCGCCGCCTCGTCGACCAGGCCGCCGCGCGCGGTGTTGATCAGGATCGCCGAGCGCTGCATGCGCGCCAGTTCGGCCGCGCCGATCAGGTGGCGGGTGGCGTCCGACAGCGGCAGGTGCAGGCTGATGACGTCCGCGCTTTCCAGCAGCTCGTCCAGGCCCACCTGGCGTACTTCCGGGTCCCGCACCGGCGAGCGGGTGTGCACGATCACTTCCATGCCGAAGGCGCGCGCGATGCGGGCCGTGGCCTGGCCCAGCGCGCCATAGCCCACCAGGCCGAGCCGGCTGCCGGCCAGGTCGCGGATCGGATGGTCGAGCAGGCAGAAGCGTTCCGACTGCTGCCACAGGCCCGCTTCGACATCGGCGCGGTAGGCCAGCAGATTGCGGCGCAGTGCCAGCATCAGCGTGAACACGTGCTCGGGCAGGGTGTGGACCGCGTAGTTGCGGATATTGCTGACCACGATGCCGCGCGCGCGGCAGGCCGCCAGATCGAGAATGTCGGTGCCGGTGGCGGCCACGGCGATCATCTTCAGGTCCGGCAATTGCTCCAGCTCGGCCGCGCGCAGCGCCACCTTGTTGGTGACGGCCACGCTGGCGCCAAGCAGCCGCTCCACCGTCTGTTGCGTGGTGGTGGACGGGTAGTCGGTCCAGCGGTGGGCAAAGGCGGGCGCGCGCAGCGTGGCGATCACGCTGTCGCGGTCGAGGAAAACGATGTGGGGAGCGCTGTTCATAGGGCGACCTCGAAAGTAGTACCGGCGCGCACGGGCTGGGCCACTTTGGGCAGGCGCATGCCGGGATGGTTGGAAAACAGTTCGGCCACCCATTCTACAAACACCCGCACCTTGGCCGATAGATGGCGGTTTTGCGGATAGACCACATGGATGGGCAGCGGGTCCGAGGCCCAGTCCGGCAGCAGCAGTTCCAGCCGGCCGTCGGCGATCATCGGTTCCATCAGAAAATTGGTCATCTGCACCACGCCCAGTCCGGCCAGGCCGGCGCTCAGGTAGGCGGTGGAATCGTTGACGGCGATGTCGCCGGGCAGTTGCAACTGGTGGCGTTCGCCATCGCGGGTGAAATCCCAGTCGAAGACCTTGCCGGTGCGGGCGGAAAAATAATTCACGCAGCGGTGCCGGGTCAGCTCGGTGGGATGGGCCGGGCGGCCATAGCGCGCCAGATAGGCCGGCGAGGCGCAGGTGACGAAGTGGATGATGCCGACCCGGCGCGCGATCAGGCTGCTGTCGATCAGGGCGCCGCCGCGCACCGCGCAATCGACGCCTTCCTCGACCAGGTCGACCGGGCGGTCGCTGCAGCCCAGTTCCAGTTGAATGTCGGGATAGCGCGCGAAAAAGTCGGGCAGGGCGGGGATCAGGATGTCGCCCGCCAGGCCGGTGGGCGCGTCCACCCGCAGCCGTCCGCTGGGCGAGAGCCGGGTGCGCGACAGCGATTCCTCGGCGTCGCGCACGTCGGCCAGGATGCGCACGCAGCGTTCGTAATAGGCGGCGCCGTCGGCCGTGACGCTGACGTGGCGCGTGGTCCGGTGCAGCAGCTTGACGGCCAGGGTTTTTTCCAGCCCCTGGATCAGCGTCGAGACCGTCGCCTTGGGCAGGTGCAGATTGTCGGCCGCGCGCGTGAAGCCGCCCACGTCGACGACCTGGACGAAGACTTCCATCGCTTGCAGTTTATTCATCTTTTATCTCCATTGTTCGGATTGCTGAACAATCAATTCGACATTGCGCTATTTATCTGATTGTAGATCAAGTCTATGATTGCTGTACTGCAGCATGGAATGCAGCGTCAATGGACAAATCGGCAGGCAGGCAGTTTGCAAAATCAGGAGGGTCAGATCATGGGAATTCGAAACGGCATCATCGTGGCACTGGCATTTGGCGCCAGCTTGCTCGCCATGACCAGTATCGTCTACACGGATAGCTATTCGTCGGCGGCGCAAGCCGAGGCGCACGGTTTCCATGCCCTGACCCAGGCCATGCGCAGCGACGCGCTGCTGTCGTCCGCCAAACAGGGGCCGGTGCCGCAATGAGTGAACTGAACCCGCTGTCCGAAGAACTCAAGGTCCGTACCCTGTCGGTACGCGGGGTCGACACGGCACTGGAGGCGCGCCTGTATTTCAGCGGCGCGCCCAGTAGCAAGCGCGATTCGCTGATGGTGTTCTTCCACGCGGGCGGCTTCGTCGGCGGCGACCTGGAAGACTCGGACATGTTTCTGCGCCATCTGGTCAACTGCAATCCGAACCAGCTGGTGCTCGCTTCCCGCTATACCCTGGCCACCGTCAGCCCCTTCCCGGCGGCGGTGGAAGATGCCCACGCCGTGCTGGTCTGGGCCAAAAAGAATAAAACCAAGCTGGGTTGGACCGGCAAGCAGCTGGTGGTGGCGGGCATCGAAGCCGGCGCCAATCTGGCGGCCGTCTGTACCCTGATGTCGCGCGACCGCGGCGGCCCGGCGCTGGCGGGCCAGATCCTGATCATGCCGATGCTCGATCCCGGCCTGACCAGCTGCTCGATGCGCGAAATGCCGGCCGCGCGCGAACTGATGGAAGTGGCCGACGCCTGCGCGGCGGCCTATCGCGGCTATCTGCCGAACGCGGCCGACCGTACCCATCCGTACGCCTCGCCGCTGCAGTCCAGCCGCCTGAAGAATTTACCGCCGGCCCTGATTTTGTCGGCCGAAGACGATCCCTTGCGGGATGAAGCAGAACAATACGGCGCCAAGCTGATTTCCTGTGGCATCAAGACCACGGTCAGCCGCTTGCCGCCAGCGCCCCTGCACGAAACCGGGGCCCGTAACGAATGCGCGTGCAAAGTGCTCGCGCTGGGGGAAATCGCCAGTTTCATGGCGGGACTGGACAAGCAGGAGTCCCAGGCCGCCTAAGCCATTCTCCACCTCATCAGCAGTACCGCTGTAAAGACGCGACCTTGATGCACAAGGTCCGGTAGTACCGTGCTGTCCCACATTTTGGCCGGAGCAGCCGGTTTCGCCAAAAATATTAAAAATTTTCATACAAAAAGGATTTAACATGAAAACCATTAAGCAATTAAATACCGTGGTCAGGCCGCTGGCCTTCGCCATGGCCTTGGCGGGACTGGCCGCATTCGGTTTGTCCGGATGCGATGATGCAACGGGCAAGACCGCCGAAGCGCCAGCGCCGGCCGGTCCGCCGATTTCCGCCGCCACCGTGGTGGAAAAGAGCATCACCGAAACCCAGGAATTCTCGGGCCGCCTGGAAGCGATCGAACGGGTGGAAATCCGTTCGCGCGTCGGTGGTTTCATCACCGCCGTCAACTTCAAACCCGGTAGCGAAGTCAAGAAGGGCGACGTTCTGTTCGTCATCGACACCCGTCCATTCCAGGCTGAAGCGAACCGCGCCGAAGCGGCCGCCGTCTCGGCCCGCGCCAAGGCCGACCTGGCCAAGCTGGAACTGGTGCGCGCTGAAAAACTGCTGGCCGACAAGGCCATCGCCCAGCGCGAATACGACGAGAAAGCCTCCGGCCTGAAAGAGCTGGACGCCAACGCCCGCGCCGCCCAGGCCCAGTATGAATCGGCCAAGCTGAACCTGGGTTACTCCCAGGTGACCTCGCCGATCAACGGCCGCGTCAGCAAGGCCGAAATCACCGTCGGCAACCTGATCGATGGCGCCGCCGTCCTGACCTCGGTGGTTTCGACCGACCGCATCTACGCCAGCTTCGAGGGCGATGAAGAGACCTATCTGCGCGTCGCTTCCCAATCGCACAAGGGCCAGCCAGTGGTGGTCAAGGTTGGCCTGGCCAACGAAGCGGGCTTCCCGCATGAGGGCAAGCTGGAATTCGTCGACAACCAGCTCGATCCGAAGACCGGCTCGGTGCGCATGCGCGCCACCTTCGCCAATGCCGACAACATCCTGGTGCCCGGCCTGTTCGCGCGCGTCCAGGTCGGTGCCGGCGCCGGCGACAAGGCCCAGACCCAGGCCATCCTGATCAACGACCGCGCCGTCGGCACGGATCAGAACCGCAAGTTCGTGTTCGTCGTCGGCGCCGATGGCAAAGCCGAATACCGTCCGGTCAAGCTGGGCGCCACTTCCGACGGCCTGCGCATGGTGCGCGAAGGCCTGAAGTCCGGCGAGAAGATCGTCGTCAACGGCCTGCAGCGCGTGCGCCCCGGTTCGCCGGTCACCGCCCAGATGGTGGCGATGGACTTCGACCCGGCCGCTCCGGTGGCCGCCGCCGATCCGCTGAAACCCGACACAAAAGTTGACGCAAAAGCTGACGCCAAACCCGCGGCGAAAGACGCCAAGGTCGCGGCCAAGGCGGAATCGACTACCAAGGAATAAACCATGAACTTTTCACGCTTCTTTGTCGACAAGCCGATTTTTGCGGCTGTACTGTCGATCCTGATCTTCGTCGCCGGATTGATTTCGATCTTCCGGCTGCCGATCTCCGAATACCCGGACGTGGTGCCGCCATCGGTGGTGGTGCGCGCCCAGTATCCGGGCGCCGATCCGAAGATCATCGCCGAAACCGTGGCCGCGCCACTGGAAGAGCAGATCAACGGGGTCGAGAACATGCTGTATATGTCCTCGCAAAACACTTCCGATGGTTCGCTCGCGCTGACCGTTACCTTCAAGATCGGCACCAACGTCGAGCAGGCCGAAACGGCCGTGCAAAACCGCGTGCAGCGCGCCTTGCCGCGCCTGCCCGAAGAGGTGCGCCAGATCGGTGTGACGACCGTCAAGTCCTCGCCCAATCTGACCATGGTGGTCCACCTGGTGTCGCCGGACGGCCGCTATGACGATCTGTATCTGCGCAACTACGCGGTGCTGAACGTGAAAGACCAGCTGGCCCGTATCCAGGGCATGGGCGAAGTCAATCTGTTCGGTTCGGGCGACTACGCCATGCGTATCTGGCTCAATCCGCAGAAGGTCGCCGCACGCGGCATGACCGCCGCCGACGTCGTCGCCGCGGTGCGCGAACAGAACGTCCAGGTGGCCGCCGGTGTGATCGGCGCCACCCCATCGAAAAACAGCGAGTTCCAGCTGACCGTCAACACCCAGGGCCGACTGACCTCGCCCGAAGAGTTTGGCGAGATCATCGTGCGTACCAATGCCGACGGCGCCCTGACGCGCCTGAAGGATGTGGCCCGTATCGAGCTGGGCTCGAACTCTTACGCCCTTCGCTCACTGCTGAACAACAAATCGGCGGTGGCGATAGGCATCTTTGAAGCACCGAACGCCAACGCATTGCAGTTGTCGTCCGACGTGCGCGCCAAGATGGAAGAACTGAAAAAGGACTTCCCGCAAGGCGTTGACTTCAGCGTGGTCTACGACCCGACCCAGTTCGTGCGCGAATCGATCAAGGCCGTGATCCACACCCTGCTCGAAGCGGTCGCCCTGGTGGTGCTGGTGGTGATCATCTTCCTGCAAACCTGGCGCGCTTCCATCATCCCGCTGCTGGCCGTGCCGGTGTCGATCATCGGTACCTTTGCCGTGATGCTGGGCTTTGGCTTCTCGATCAACACGCTGTCGCTGTTCGGGCTTGTGCTAGCCATCGGTATCGTGGTCGATGACGCGATCGTGGTGGTGGAGAACGTGGAACGCAATATCGCCAACGGCCTGACCCCGCGCGACGCTACCATCCAGGCCATGAAAGAGGTCAGTGGTCCGATTATCGCCATCGCCCTGGTGCTGTGCGCCGTGTTCGTGCCGATCGCCTTCGTGTCCGGCCTGTCGGGCCAGTTCTATCGCCAGTTCGCACTGACGATCGCCATCTCGACCGTGATCTCGGCATTCAGCTCGCTGACCCTGGCCCCGGCCCTGGCCGCAACGCTGCTGAAACCGCACGATGCGCCGAAAGACGCGCTGACCCGCGTGATGGACAAGCTGTTCGGCCGCTTCTTCGCCTGGTTCAACCGCTTCTTCAACCGCGCTTCGACCGGCTATGAAGTGGGCGTGACCGGCGTGCTGCGCCGCAAGGGCGCCTCGGTGGTGGTGTATGCCGTGCTGGCCGTGGCCGCGGGCTTCATGTTCAAGCTGGTGCCGCCGGGCTTCGTGCCGGCCCAGGACAAGCAGTACCTGATCGGCTTCGCCCAGCTGCCGGACGCCGCCTCGCTGGAGCGTACCGATAGCGTGATCCGCCGCATGTCCGACATCGCCATGAAGATCCCTGGCGTGGAATCGTCGGTCGCCTTCCCGGGCCTGTCGATCAACGGCTTCACCAATGCGCCTAACGCCGGCATCGTGTTCACCACCCTGAAACCGTTCCATGAGCGGACCAAGGCGAATGAATCGGGCGAAGCGATCGCCGCGGAGATCAACAAGCAGATGGGCCAGGTGCAGGACGCCTTCGTCATGGTGTTCCCGCCACCGCCGGTCAACGGCCTCGGTACCACGGGCGGCTTCAAGATGATGATCGAAGACCGCGACAATCTGGGCTACGACGAGTTGTATAAAGCGGTGCAGGCCGTGCAGATGAAGGCCTGGCAGAATCCGAAGCTGGCCGGCGTGTTCTCCAGCTACCAGATCAACGTGCCGCAGCTGTTCGCCGACGTCGACCGCGCCAAGGCCAAGCAACTGGGCGTGCCGCTGCAAACGATTTACCAGACCTTGCAGATCAACCTCGGTTCGATGTACGTCAACGACTTCAACCAGTTTGGCCGTACCTACCAGGTGCGCGTGCAGGCCGATGCCAACTTCCGTTCGCATCCGGAAGACATCGCCCAGCTCAAGGTCCGCAACGACAAGGGCGAGATGATTCCGCTGTCCTCGCTGATGCGCGTGAAAGACAGCTATGGTCCGGACCGCGTACAGCGCTATAACGCCTACGTGTCGGCCGAGATGAACGGCGCTCCGGCTCCGGGCGTATCGTCCGGCGAAGCCCAGGCCGAACTGGCCAAGATCGCCGCCGAAGTGCTGCCGAAAGGGATCAGCTACGAATGGACGGAACTGGTGTATCAGGACATCCTGTCCGGTAACACGATGATCTATGTGTTCCCGCTGTGCGTACTGCTGGTATTCCTGGTGCTGGCCGCCCAGTACGAAAGCTGGACCCTGCCGCTGGCCGTGATCCTGATCGTGCCGATGTCGATCCTGTGCGCACTGGTGGGCGTGAAGCTGACCCATGGCGACAACAACGTCTTCACCCAGATCGCGCTGTTCGTGCTGGTGGGGCTGGCCTCGAAGAACGCGATTCTGATCGTCGAATTCGCCCGCGAACTGGAACACCATGGCCGCACAGTCGTGCAGGCCGCGCTGGAAGCCTGCCGCCTGCGTCTGCGTCCGATTCTGATGACGTCGATCGCCTTCATCATGGGCGTCGTGCCGCTGGTGTTCTCCAGTGGTGCGGGTTCCGAGATGCGCCATGCGATGGGTGTGGCGGTGTTTGCCGGCATGCTGGGCGTGACCTTCTTCGGCCTGTTCCTCACGCCAGTGTTCTACGTGCTGCTGCGTACCCTGGCCCTGCGCCTGGAAAAGAAACAAACGATCGTGGCCGTTACTCGCACTGAGCCGGGCACCGTCAAACTGGAAGGGAACCATTAAGATGACACCGCAAACCCAAGCGCGCAAACGGGGCTTTGCCCCGGTGCTGACGGCCATGGCGGCCGCCGTGCTGCTGGCCGCCTGCTCGGCGCCGCAACTGAAACAGCCGGATCTGGCGGTACCTTCCGCCTTCAAGGAGTCGCAGGTACCCGCCGTGCAAACGGCCGCCGACGGCACCCGCTGGAAACAGGGCCAGCCGGCCGAAGCCCAACCACGCGGCGAATGGTGGCTGGCCTTCAATGATCCGGCCCTCAATGGCCTGATCGACGAGGCCACCAAAGCCAACGCCAATCTGGCCGTGGCCGCGGCCCGCGTCAAGCAGGCCCGCGCCATCGCCGGCGTGGCCGAAGCGGACCGCATCCCGCAGGTCGGCGCCAATGTCGGCGCCCAGCGCGGCCGTGCCTCGGCACTGTCGCTCGGCCTGCCGGCCGGCAGCAGCGTGCCGGTGACGACCACCTACCAGGCCAATCTGACGGCCAGCTACGAGATCGACCTGTTCGGCCGCGTAGGGAACAACGTCAGCGCGGCCCGCAGCGATGCGGCGTCGAGCGAAGCGACTTACCGTTCCGTGCTGCTGGCGGTGCAGGCCGATGTGGCGCAGACTTACTTCCGTCTGCGCGCCACCGACGCCGAACTGGAAACGCTTACCCGCACCGTCGGCCTGCGTGAAGAAAACGTCAAGGTCAACCAGCGTCGCTTCGACCTGGGCGATATCGGCGAATTCGACCTGGCCCGTGCCAAGACCGAACTGGCGACGTCGCGTGCCGAAGCGATTGGCCTGCAACGCCAGCGCGTCACCACCGAGCATGCGCTGGCGGTCCTGCTGGGCAAACCGGCGGCCAGCTTCACTGCCGGCGTGAGCCCGCTGCTGGATTCGGCGCTGCTGCCCGTGATCCCGGCCGGCATGCCATCTACCTTGTTGGAACGCCGTCCGGATATCGCCTCGGCCCAGCGGGCGATGGAAGCGTCCAACGCCCGCATCGGCGTGGCCCGTTCGGCCATGTTCCCGGCGCTGGCGCTCAACGCTAATGGAGGCGGCGTGTCGGATACGTTCTCGGACGTGTTCAAGTGGAGCAGCCGTTCGTGGGTGCTGGGCGCGCTGATGTCGATGCCGATTATCGATGGTGGCCGTAACAAGGCCAACATCGCCCGCAGCGAAGCGGCGTTGGAGGAATCGGTGGGGAACTACCGTCAGAGCGTGCTGAATGCCTTCGCAGAAGTGGAAGACAATCTGGCCGGCCTGCGCATCCTGGCAGGACAGACGGCGCAGATCGATGACGCAGTAGTGTCGGCGCGCCGTTCGGCTGATCTGGCGCAGAAGCTGTATGCGGCGGGACGGTCCAGCTATCTGGATCTGCTCGATGCTCAACGTAATCTGGCCAGCATTGAACGCAGTGCAGTGCAACTGCGGGGCAGCCGCGCTGTTACCACGGTGGCGCTGATTCGTTCGCTTGGTGGCGGTTGGGATGGTAAGGGTACGACTGCTCAATAATCAGTCTGCGGCCTTCGGGCTGTGAATCGGAACGGCGGAACTGCGCAAGCGGCTCCGCCGTTTTTGCTTGGAAAGCGGCTATTTGATTTCTAGTATTTCTAAGAAGTAGACCACATTCACCCATGGAAACTCGATTTTCATGCGGTGACAATTGACGCACATTCCAGCGCGGCAACAACGTACACTGGCTGACGGTAAGCGGCCAAGAGCAGCCATTGAAAATGGGGAAAATCGATATTTGAGTTAGGCCAGGCACGCGCATTATGTGGACTTAACACTAAGGGAGTATGCGAAATGGCGATACCAGCATTGGATGCGGAAAAATTGAAGGAAAACGCATTGACGTCAATTCGTCTTGGAATTGAGGACTTTCAGCGCAGCCGCCTTGCGCTAGAGCAAAACGGTGATCCTGCTCGCGCCCTATCAGCCATACGCAATTTATTTGCGGGAGTTCTACTTTTATTTAAATATAGGATTGCCACGTCGGTCAACGATCCGGAGGACGCTGCCATCCTTATCTTTAATCCACCTGAGGTGTTACCCCAAGCCGATGGCAATGGAGGAGTTGAATGGCAGCCCGTTGGAAAATTCAAACGTACGACCATCGATGTGGCAACGATAAAAAAGCGCTTCGAAGGCTTCGACATTGAAATGGATTGGGCCACGATCGAAAAGCTGCAGGAGTGCCGCAATCATCTGGAGCACTTGCATCCAGCGAATACGCTTGGTGAGGTTGCAAATTTCGTTGCCGAGCTTTTTCCGATTTTGCGGGATTTTGTTCAGACGCAGATGATTGAGCAGCCTGCGGAGCTTTTGGGCGCGGCGTGGCCGATCATGCTTGAGCATCACACATTCTTTATGGATACCAGAGCGGAGTGCGTCGCTGCCTGGAGTGAGGCTGGCGCACCAGATCTAATGCAGCCGTGGCTTGAGGAATGCCAATGTGATGAGTGTGGTTCATCGCTGCTACGTCCTCATGCCGAAGATATAGAAGAAGGTGTGAGTGTTGAAGAACACGATGAAGCGTTCAGGTACGTCTGCGTCGCCTGCGGCCATTCCGATCTCATCGGGCCATTGATGATTAAGAGTCTCGTCGACGCTCATGACTACGACCCCCGCGATGGCGGGGAGCCTAGTGTCGAGGCCTGCAATGAATGCCAGCGCAATACGTTCGTCATCGGCGAGCAACACTGTTTATGGTGTGGAGCGGAGCTTGATTACCCTGAATGCGCCGTCTGCGAAGAGGCACTGCGACAGGATGACCAGGTTAATGGTGGACTTTGTGGATACCATAATCACTTGCATGAAAAGATGATGCGCGATGATTAGCAGTCACGGCAAAACAGCGCTATCAGGCGAAGTTCAACATATATTGCCAAACTTTATGCCAACCCGCTTCACTATGAGCTGAAGCGAGCCAGGGTCATGAAGCGAGCCAGCGAGCCAGGGTCAGGGGGGCATCTGGTCACAAGCGCGGCTGTACGGTGGGATCTTGCGGTTCAGTTAGTGTCCGAATGATGACAGTACTGACCCTGCCGCCCTGCCGCCTTTTGACCTGACCCTGCCGCCTTTTACGCCTAAGCAAGTGCGGTCTCCCCGCATTCGGCGGTCTCCATTTTTGGGATTGAAAACAGAGATTTTTGGCGATGGTAAATACGTTAGAATCGAACCATAAAAATGATGTTCCGCACCGATCCAAAATTCGGATCGGCACGGCCTGATTGCGTTGTCTAGTGGTTCACCTGGGACCACGTATTGGTGGCCTGCGGATTGTTATCCAAAACTAAGGCAGGGAGCAGCCTCAATGGCGATAAAGATTTCCGAGGTGGAGGCGAGCAAGTTACTCGGCTATGACCCCAAGCAGGGTATCGACTTAATTAAACGGCTTCTCTGGGCGGAGGCTTGGCGAGTTGGCATCCCGCGTCACGAGGTGAACATTAGTGGCGAAATCACCGTAGCTGACGGCGGTATTGATGCGGCCGTGAACACTACGAGCACACACAACTCAATTCTTATCGCAGGGCAGACACACTACCAAGTCAAGACGGGAGCATCGTTCAAGCCTTGGCAGAAAGCACAGATCCGAGCCGAACTGTTTGGAGATCAACCCGCTGGCCTAACGGCACTTGGAGCACAAACACGTAGAGGGCTAGAGCAAGGCGTCGGTTACTCCTTGGTCCTATTCGGGCACGATCTAACGACCGAACAGAGGGATCAGGCAAAAGACTGGTTGGTTGAATATTTCAGTGTGTGCGGGTTCTCGAATATTCCGATCCAAGTTCTCGGAGCCGGGGAGATCGCAGGGGTATTGGGGCTACACCCATCGCTCTGCCTGGAGCTCAATGGACTTGGGGACGTCAGTTTCCAAACCGTTCGATCTTGGAACGCCAGTGCTGATATGACGCAGAGCCTTTCATTGGGCGTCTCACAGGG
The DNA here is from genome assembly GCA_013284265.1 of Oxalobacteraceae bacterium. Taxonomy (GTDB): domain Bacteria; phylum Pseudomonadota; class Gammaproteobacteria; order Burkholderiales; family Burkholderiaceae_D; genus Rugamonas. The sequence goes on from JABTBR010000006.1 coordinate 40,885, forward strand.
GCAGTTTGTTGATCAACTGCGTGAGATTCTTGAAGATCCAGAAATCCAGCATGTTCGCGTGGTGGGAGAGCCTGGAATCGGAAAAACCAGGCTTGTGCTAGAGGCCATCTCTGGTAAGGAGAATCTAAGTGCCAGCACGATGTATTTTAGGAAGGCTAGCGATTTCCAGGGCACTGCATTTTTCAATGAACTGATGCGTGAAGGTGAGGCCAGGTCTGCAATCATCGTCATCGATGAATGTGAGAATCGTGAGCGAACCGAGATTTGGGCGGCATTAAAAGGCCGGCCAGGCATCAAGCTCGTTACCATCGATCACGGTCCAGATACAACAAGTGGCGCCGGCATGCAAACCCTGCAAGCCCCTTTGCTGGAGCGAGAGCAAATCGAAAACATCCTTCGTAGCTACCTCCCCAGAAACCAGCTCTTACATAATTGGGCCATGTGGTGTGATGGCTCAGCACGCGTTGCACACGCGTTAGGTGAGAACCTTAGAGATCATCCCGAGGACATTCTTCGATCACCAGACACCGTGCAAATATGGGACCGATTTATTTCGGGCTACGGCAGTGATGTGGATGGAGGCAGAGCACGAACAGTATTGATGCACATCGCGCTGTTTGAAATGTTCGGCTACTTGCCGCCGGTTCAAGAAGAAGCAGACTTCGTTTCCGCCTTGGTGCAAAAAACCGATCCCAGTATCACAAGGCAGAAGTTCGACCAGATCGTTCACTACTACTTACAAAGACGAATTCTTCAGGGGGACCGAACGTTGCGAATCGCGCCAAAGGCACTTCGCATTTACCTTTGGCGGGAATGGTGGAAAAATTTCGGTGCCAGTGCAAATATCCGTGAGCTGCTGGATACGATGCCGAAGTCTCTGCATCGTTGGTTCATGCATTCATTCGTCTACGCACAAGACGTCAAGCACGCATTAAGCGTTGTGAAGGCATTGCTTGATCCTGAAAATGGGCTGTTTGTTGATAAAGCAGTAATGACTAGTGCCGTCGGTTCCGGATTTATTTCCGTGCTGGCTCAGGCCGCTCCTGCGGAAACGCTGACCCTTTTGCGCGGCATCTTGCGGTGGACAGATGGCGATCTCAAAGCTCTCCGAAATGAACGCCATACCTTGGCACGAGCCCTAGCGATTATCGCAGTTTGGCAACCGCACTTTCGGACTGCCGCAAAAGTTCTCGCGAGGTTGTCCTTCGGAGAGAGCCCGACCTACTCGAACAACTGCCGAGGCACGTTGACAGCATTGTTTGTGCCCTTCAACGCTCCTACACAAACACCTTTCGTAGAGCGTGCAACCTTAGCCCTAGAAATGTTTGTCAGTCAGTCGGACTTCGTTCGTGAGTCAGGGCTAAATGCTTGTGCATCTTGTTTGAAGGTTCGTGGGGGTAGTCGCTTCATCGATGTTGAATTTCAAGGAGTTCAACCTGAGATCAATTTCTGGCGTGCGAAGCTTTGGACGGAATTGACACTTCCTTGGTCCACTGTAGTCGAAGGGCTGATGAAGGCACGGAGCTCCGCCGATATGCCCTGGAATGCCAAAATAGAGAACGTCGTTATTGAGGGGATTGGAGAACTTCTGAAAACAAATGTCTTGCATGACCTTTGTGTGAATACCCTCACGGAGCTTGCAAAAGAACGTAGGAACTTCGACCAGATTTATCGACTGCTGTCCAATATTGGGAAATACCCTCCGAAAGACCTCGCGGCAGACGTCCTTGAAAGACTTGATACGCTTCGAGCTGAGATGGATGGCACTGATTTTCATACTCGCCTACTACGCAATGTCTTATCGGAGATATGGGATGATGAACTTGAAGAATTAGGAGAGGGAGGCGTTGAGAAAAGGGCTACCCGGATCAAATCGTTGGCCGACGAGGCCGTAGCAGATTTAAGCTTATTGAGGGCTGCCTTACCTAAACTTTTTGCAAACGGTGTTTCGCGTCGAGCGGATCGATTTGGCGAGTATGTAGCTACAGCACTAGGGGATGAAAAATTTGATCAGGAGGTGCTGAGCTATGCTAGTGAGCATCTTGAGAAATCGCAGCATCCGTTTCTGGACGGCTATTTGCTAGGTGTGTTTGGGCTTGACCGCAATCGCTGGGAGCGTCTTGCGCTGACACTGCTTGCGACTCCTGTTCGTTGGATCGTTTTGTCTGTTGTGGACTCAGGGGCGACGCCAGCAGTCTTTGAAAGGCTTCTTGCAGTTCATCGGGACAGCACGGAGGATACTTCTTGGATGTGCTTACTGTGCCGTGATCCGATCCCGGCTTTGCTCGGGCAGGATCGAATTCGTCAGGCGATTCAAGCGGTTCTCGAAAAGGAAAGCAGCAGATATGACACCGCCATTCAGATGGCCGAGTGGACTCTGTGTAAGACAGGGGACGAGCTGGACATCCCATTGACGATGGCCGTCCTGGTAGCTGGCGCTAGCCATAACGCCGCTGTTATGACGGATCACTATTGGGGAGTGTTGGCCGAGCGATTTTTAGAGCGATCCCCTCAGTATAAAATCGAACTATTTCGCTTGCTGGTGGAGAGGACCGTTTCTTTCGGTAGTTTCACATCAGGCGGAAAGATGGGCAAGGTGGCTTTCAAAATATGCCAGGAAGACCCCAGCACGACCTGGCCAATCGTAGCGACAGCACTGCAATCTAATAAGGCCTACGTTTTCAGAGCTTGGCTTGGCGAAGACGAAGGCAGAGGTGAGCCACACCTCCCGGCAATCACAGCTTTCAATCAGTCTGATATATTTGCTTGGATTGATGAAGACCCGGTTAAACGAGCTCACCAGATTTTAGAAGCTCTTCCAAAAACCTTAGAGTCCACCAACGGCGGTAACCTTACCAGAGACTTCCTCGCTCGCTATTTAGATATCGATGAAATTGGCAGCTCTCTCATATTTTTCTTTGGTGGGGGTAGCTATAGTGGACCACGCAGCGAGCATTTATCCGCCCGCCGCACTAGTGCACAAAGATGGATGGCACAAGTGGGCGACTCTCCCGTGGGTGACTGGTTGGAGGACTATGTGCAACAACTCAGCAAAGAGATTGAGGCCGAGAAAATCAAAGAGGAACGAAGCATTTGGTGACTTTCCCCCCCCATCGACTTGCCGCTACTAACTGTTATGGTTTTACTTTGAATGCAGACTAAAGTAATCAACTACACGAGCGCGCCGCCATAATGAAAGCGTCCAACCGCCCCACCTGTACAGCGTGTTCAGCGTTGGGTAAAGTCCGGCAATGGCAGCAGCGAGTCGATCTGGCTGTTGGGGTCGGGAGGCGTTCCCCCAAGACGTCGGCCAGCCAACGCAGCGGATCGAGTCCGTTGAGCTTGGCGGTGGCGAACAGGCTTTGGATGGCAGCGGCGCGGCGACTAGCCCGTTCCGAGCCAGTGAACAGCCAGTTCTTCTTGCCGATCGCGATCGAACGAATGGCGTTCTCCACCGGATTGTTGTCGATCGGCAGCGTGCCCGATCCTGCATAGCGCTCAAGCGCCGGCCAGCGCTTGAGCGCATGGTCGACGGCCTTGGCCGTGCCGCTGTCGGCGGCGACGGTGCGCTGGGTCGCCAACAACAAGGCGCGCAGTTTGGCCAGCGCCGGCACGGCTAGTTTTTCGCGCAACGTCAGACGTTGCGGCGGATCGAGTCCCGCGCCTTGCTGCTCGATCGCGTACAGCGCCGCGATGCGGTGCAGCACCATCCTCTTCTCCAAGAAAAAATGCGGAGTATGGGCTGGAGATTTAAGGATTCATAGGTGGATGCGCCGGACGCTTACAATCGTCTCCAGGAAAGCGCAGCCAGACGAAGCGCCATGCATTGCGTCCCTTCGCATGAAGATTGGCAAACAGCGACGGAGTCAACAACTCGCCACTGTCGGAAACGATGTGGTCGCCAACCACCTTGGCGAATTCGACTGCGCCGTTATAGCTGGTACGCGAGCTGGTTCCGTCAGGCAGGAAGACATTCTTCCATTGAAAACCGCGCATCGCCCTGCCGCTTTTGCGCAGAGCGAGTCGTTCCATTTCAACTGCCAGCCAGCGTTTAATCAGTTCAGTGACAAAGGCGTTGGGCTTGACACCGGGGCGGGTGTCCATCAGATGGAATTCCAGATTCAGAAAATCGTATGTGGGGAGGTATTCCGCCTGTTTCGCTTCATATTCCATGATTCGATCCTTTCGAAAGTGGTCTAAAGGTTGGATCGCAGAACGGAAAAATAGATCCCTTTAGATTTTCGTCTCTTGGAATTGGACCGCGTTAGACTTGCGCGGTGAATTTATGGACCGTACTAGACAAGCGCTTGCGGATTTCAGACCGGATTAGCCCGAAACAGCTCCGAATAGACTGAACTAGACCGAGTCAGAATTTGGCATCCCAAGGGCAGGTTTTCCGTAAGCGTAAAGGCTCTGCCGCGACAGTTTTTATGTCGCCGATGACAAGTTTGAGGTCGAGGGCCACCGGATCAAACTGCCCAGGCTGGGTTGGGTCGGCATGACCGGGGCGCTGTGCTTCGACGGCAAGATACTGGGGGCGGTGGTGTCATGCACCGCCGACCGCTGGTATGTTGCGGTGCAGGTCGATGTTCTTGAGCGGCAGGCGACCCGCCGGCGCAGGGCCGATGGCGAAATCGGCGTCGACTTGGGCGTCAGAACGGCGGTGTCGCTCTCTAACGGTGAAAAAATCGATGCGCCGATGCCGCTTAACAGCGCGCTGCGGCGGAATTCGTACGCCAGTTTGTGGCCGCGGGTCCAAGCGACGAAAACCCCCAAAAGCTGTTGTCAACTTTTGGGGTTCACTGAGGGAGCCTGCTCTTCCTCAGGGCAGCGAACGGACCAGCCTTGCCTGGTTCAAATACATCGGATTGATATCCTTGAGCGTAAACACCCCGACCATATCGATGTGATCCCATCCGTCCAACACGCCCATACTCTGCCAGACACCCCTGACCGGCGTGCCGTTGTAGGTCTGCACCGGCGCGCCGGTAGGCGCATTCATGCTGCTGGTATTGACCACGCTGTCGTTTTCCCACCATGAGCTCGTGCTGTTAAATCCCATGAACCATGACTGCGGAATGAATGGCGTGAACGTGCTAAGGATCGGATATTGATGGCCATCGACAAGCCCTCGGAACGTGGACTTGTTCGAGTACGAAAAATAGTAGACATTCGAATACATGGTCGAGCCGCCGTAGATGTTCGGTGCACCGGCAGGACTGAGGTCATACGTGCCGCTATCGCTGGTGGCCGCCCATTTTGATGATTCATTGATACGATTGAAATAGGCAGTCCAGCCTTCGCCTGCATTACGGGTAAGCCCCCATTGGTCCAGCTTCAAATCGTAGACCACGTTTTCGCCGGTAACCAGGCCGAGCACGCGCGACGCTTCGGTCACGATTTTCTGGGTGATCCCTTGCGGATTGGCGAGGTTGGTCAGGGTCGTACCCTTATGCGGCGTCGATACCGTGGTGATGCTGTGTATCCAATCCCTGCCACCGGTGAACAAGCCGCCCGAACCGGCGTTCATCTCGGCCGTTGAACCATCGCGCAAGAGCTTTAACAGCACGCGCGCCGTTTGCCCGCCCTGGCTGTGCGAGAAAATATGAATCTTGTGGCTCGCGTCCCATGTACCGAGCAGCGGCGTCGAGTAACAGCGTCCCGTGCGCGCATGTCCATGCTGCTGCGCATGGGCGATGCCATAATCAACACAGCCGCCCTTCAACTCCGCATACGCTTCCACCGCGCGGTCCCAGTTGGAGCTGAGCGGACCGACGCCTACGGTCACGGTATTGTGGCCTTGCAGCTTCAGATACTCTTGCAGGTCGCGGTCACCAGACCAGCCACCGCCCCAGTATTTCATGCCGAACATTTCCCCGCGCCCCCAGCCGGAAAAGCCGTGTATCAGCACGATGCTTTCGCTATTGGCGGCAGCACCGGGCGAATAAGTTGGATCGGACGACAGCAAGCCGAGCTTGAAAATCTGATTGCTGCCGAAGTTGCAGCTGTATTGCTGCAATGCCGCGCCGTTGGCAGTGCTGTTGCCGGCGATATCGAAGCATTTGTAGTTGGACTTTGGCCGGATCATATAGCCAGCGCCATAAGGCTCGAAGCGGAACAAGCGGTTGTCGCTGCTGTACTCTTCGCCTTGTTCGATGCGTGCGTTGTCGGATTCGGAGAAATCCCGCACTGCCAGGTCCAGTCCGCCGTTGGTATGCGAAATCTTGTAGTAGCCGTTTGCCTGGTGGACGATCTTGAAGCTCTGCGACGACCCACCGTTGCAATCGTACTGTTGCAGGCCCTGGCCCGGCGACACGCTGTTGTTGGGCACGTCAATGCATTTGCTTGTGCTGGTGGTCGGCTTGATGGTGTACACACCGTTGCCAATGTTGGCATTGACGGGCGTATCGAGCATCCATTTCTGATTGTTGGCGTTGAGATTGTCCCATAGCTGCGTCTTGGCGCCGTCGCTCGATGAGACGCCAGCAATCTCTATCGGCTTGTTTCCTGATAACGAAGATTTGATCTGGTAACTGCCATCGCCTACCGCACTGACGATGAAGCGCTGCGCGGCCGATTGGTTGCAGGTATATTGCTGGATCGCGGTTCCGTTGGCGGTGCCGCTCGCCCTGACATCGAGGCACTTGCCGTACGTGGCATTTTTGATCTCATACTGGTTGTTGCCGACATACGTGAAATCGAACTGTTGTGGCGAGGTGCCGTTGCACGCGTACTGCTGAAGCTGCACACTGTTGGCACTGCTGCCATTGGGCACGTCAAGGCATTTCCCTGAGTGAACCGATCGCGGGGAGTAGCGTCCATCGGCGATCGTCTGCGTTCCTGCGCTGGTCGGCCTGACCAGGAACGTTTGCTGCGCCGCGCCGCTGCACGCCATTTGCACCAGCACGCCGCTGGAATCGCGCACGCCGTTTTGCAGCTCCACGCATTTGCCCGACTCGCGGCTGCGGATGATGAAGCCTTCATTATTCACTTGAAAATAGTAGTGCTGCGCGTAGGAATTGCCCCAGCCCACCTGCTGTACTGCTGCGCCATCGGTATGCGAGGCGTTACGCACATCCATCGCGAAGTTGGTACTGGCATTAATCAGCTTGTAATAGCCGGAATCGGTGGCGCTAATATTGAAGGTCTGTGCGGCCGACTTATCGCAGGTGCCTTGCTGTAACTGCGAACCCGATAGCGCGTTTGGCGCGCGCACGCACATGGCGCTGTGGGCCACGGTCAGGGTATATGCGCCTGCCGGCAGATTGATTGCTTGCGCCGGTGCGGCGATGACGGCACTACTTAAGGCGACGGCGGCGCCAAGACTGCCGTATCCGAGCGGGCGGACGCGGGGAACGGGAATACATTCCCAGAAACGATGCTTCATTTAATCTCCGTATTATAGGTATAGGTTTTATTGAATGTGAAGGCGGAACCGTACCTGCATGGGGGCGGCGTGACAGGTGCGGTATGCAGGTACACCGGGCGCGTCAGTGCTTTACGCTTTATATTTCCCAAGAGATAACTATCTGAAAATACAGAGCAAACGCTCGGTTTGCGAAATGTAGCACTGCAACAATCATAATTTTTTCGGATGGCTCCGGAGGCATTGTTTTTTGTCTCTGGAGCAAACACATCAAGCACCCGGCAGACACACTTCTGCAATTTCCCTTGCTGAAAAGGCAAGGCGGCGGGACAAATTCAGGGACAGATCGGGAGGAAAAAGCTTTCGATCGAAAGCTTCTTTTCACTACTTGCATTTGTTGTGCCGTCGCTATCGGGAGTTGGGCGGAACAGACAGGGAGTTCACAATTCCAATCGTCCCGCTTGCACTGGGGAAAACGGTCATGAGGGTCAAAACGGTCATGAGGGGATTTTGTCATGAGGGTCAGGTCTGGCATCTGGACGCAAGCGCGGCTGTACGGTGGGATTTTGCGGTTCAGTTAGTGTCCGAATGACAGACCTGACCCTTCCGCCGCTGACGAGTTCAGGCAGTTGGCGCATCAGGCCAAGGCCATGTTTTCGGAACGCGAGCAGCGCATCACTTCATTCAAGCAAGGTGTCGATTCGCTTACCGTAAGCATTGCCTATCATGGCAAGCTCACGGTGGACGTTCCGGATGGCCCGCGCGCGGGAACTGTGTAGGACCTCAAAGGCGAATCTGAATTCGCTTTCAAGGATGGTCTCATCTCTAAAATCGTCGACTGAAGCTAAGTCGATAACGACGAGGGATTCAGGTCGGCGATGACGCGCTTCAACGGAGTCGTTCCTGCCCATTCTTCCACGCCGGGATCGCTCTTGACGTCGATATGCGAGCAATTGAGGCCACGGGTCATCTCGGTGAAACCAGCCAGGGCGGCCTTTGAGAAACCAGCGTCCGCCAGCGCTTTGGGCCATTCCGCTTCCGGCAGGACCGCCACGTCGACTGGCTTCTGAAGCATGGATGAAACGATAGCGGCCACATCGTCCGGGGCGTAGTCTTTCGGCCCTGAAAGTGTGACGACGCGGGTCCAGCTCCTTTCTTCCCGCAGCAAAGCAGCCGCAGAGCTACCGACATCGACTGTCGCCACCATGGGGATAGCACGCTGTGGTGGTGCCAGAAACGTCGGCAGTGTGCCGCTGCGCATTGCCTGTCCGATCATCGGCACCCAGTTCTCCATGAAATAGGCCGCGCGCAGGAACGCGGTGGGTACGCCGGTTTCGGCCAAACGCCGCTCGAACATGCGATTCATTCCGATCCATCCCGTTCCGCTTTCACGATCGGCACCGACAGAGGAAAGCGCCACAAGTTTTGGTACGTGCGCCGCCAACGCAGCGCGAGCTGTGGTGGCGGCAATCAAATCTGCCCGCTCGAACAGGTCCTCACGGTGGTAGTGCTGCGGACTGATGACATAGGCGCCCCGGGCTTGACTGAGCGCCCTGACCATCGCGTCCAGATCTGTCAGGTCGGCCACGGCGACCTCTGCGCCGCGTTCGGCCCAAGGCCGACCTTGGGCCGGGTCGCGCACGACGACGCGCACTGCTTGACCGGCGCGCAACAGCGCATCGGCGGCAGCGGCGCCGGTACGCCCGGTCACGCCGAATATTGCGTAGGGAAGGGGGGAGGAAGCAGTCATACAAAAATCTCCTGTTCAGATGAACCAGAATGGTGGATGATTGCCGACCATTCATCAATGACATAAAAGTCATAGCGATCATGCACCAAGTGGATTTGTCTGCGGTCGACCTCAACCTGTTAAAACTGTTCGAAGCACTGGTTCGCGAGCGAAGCGTGACCCAGGCGGGCCTGCGCCTGGGCTTGAGCCAACCGGCCGCCAGCCGCGCGCTGGGGCGATTGCGCACGATGCTGGGTGATCGACTGGTGGTCCGCGGCAAGCTCGGTCTGGAACTGACGCCGCGCGGTGAGGCGCTGGCAGGTCCGGTGACCAAGCTTCTGGACGCTGCGCGATGCATCGTCTCGCCTGCCGCTTTCGATCCCGCCTCTGCTACGGGGCGCATCACGATCGCCGCTCACGACCATCTGAGCCTGATGGTTCTTGCTGGTTTGATCGCCCGCTTCGAGCGCCATGCGCCTGCGCTCAGTCTCCATATCGCGCAACCTGCCGGGGACAATGTGCGGCTGATCGAGCAGGGGGGCGCGGATCTGGCACTGGGCATTTTCACAACGCTGCCGGGCAGCTTCCATCGACGCGGCCTATACACCGACAGCATGGTGTGCGTGGCGAGGTCCGATCACTCCGTTGTGGCAGAAGGACTCAGTCTGGAGCGTTATGTGAGTTTGCGTCACATTGCCGTGACCATTTCCGGCCTGGGGGAAAGTGCGGTCGACGTCGCACTCTCGACAGTGGGACTCACTCGCCACGTCGCGCTGCGCGTTCCCCACTTTCTTGCCGCTGCGATGCTGGTGGCAGATAGCGACATGATTCTCACCTTGCCAAGGCGCTTGGCGCACCTGCTGGCGAAAAGGCTTCCGCTCGCGCTAGTGGATTTGCCGCTTCAGCTCGCTCCCTTGTCCCCCGCCATGATCTGGCACGAGCGCTTCCACCGCGACCCTGCCCATGTCTGGGTCAGGCAACAGCTTGTCGATGTCGTCGCGTCATACAACACGGTCGGGTAAATGCCACAGCAGTACACAATTCCAAACGTGACGCTTGCACTGGGGAAAAAGCGCGCCTAGCATAGGGGCTCCAAAGTGACCCTCGGGAGACAGGAATGACCACGACGCTGAAGTGTTTGCTTGCTGCTGTGCTGAGCGGTGCCACCGCACTGGCTGGTGCTGCGGACCATGGCACTGCCGATGAATGCGTGGCGCTGGTGAAGAAGGCGATCGCCTTCTCCAAGGCCAATGGGCGCGACAAGATCGCCGCCGAAATCAATAACCGTACTCCGGAGTTCCGCAACAAGGATCTGTATCTGTTCATCTCCCCCGTGACCCAGGGCGCGGTGGTGGCGCATGGCGCCAATGCCAAGCTGGTGGGGCGCACGCTGGGCGATCTGCGCGATGTGGACGGGGTGTATTTCACGCGTAAATTCCGCGAGGTCGCGGCCAGCAAGGAGGGCACTGGCTGGGTCGATTACAAATGGCCGAACTCGGTCAGCGGCCAGCTGGAACCCAAGAGCACCTATATCGAACGGGTAGACGATGTGTATTTCGCCTGCGGGATCAAGCCGCCGGGTAAGTAAATTAGCGCTTGTTGTGACTTTCATATTGTAAGTTGGGTGGAACAGACAGTTGCAGGCGTTTTCCATGGAATTGATTGCACTAGGGCAAAATCGCGCCTAGCATAGGGACTCCGAAGTACCCCCTCAGGAGACGAGAATGACAACAACACTAAAGTGCTTGCTTACCGTTGTGCTGAGCGGCGCCACTGCAATGGCTGGCGCCGTGGAGCTTGGTACCGCCGACGAGTGCATCGCACTGGTGAAGAAGGCGATTGTTTTTGCCAAAGCCAACGGCCGCGACAAGATCATCGCCGAAATCAATAGCAAGAGCCCTAATTTCCGTGTCAAGGATCTGTATCTGTTTATGTCGACCTCGACCGACGGGGCGGTGCTGGCGCATGGCGCCAATACCAAGCTGGTGGGACGCGAGCTGGGTGATTTGCGCGATGTGGATGGCGTGTTTTTCGCGCGAAAATTCCGTGACGTCATCAACAGCAAGGAAGGCAAGGGTTGGGTCGACTATAAATGGCCGAATTCCGCCAGTGGCCAGATCGAGCCGAAGAGTACTTATCTTGAACGGGCCGATGACGTGTATTACGCCTGCGGCATCAAGCCGGTCGCCAAATAAGGCGAGCCTGCCGCCGCCGCATCTGTTAGCTGCCGTACTGTAGCCCCGCGCCCGCGGGCATACAGTGCGGAGTATGACGGACACGCTGAAAACCTACCGCGCCAAGCGCAACTTCGCCATCACGCCGGAGCCCGTCGAAGGGGGCGAGGTGGGGGCCGGGGGGCGCGCCTTCGTCATTCAAAAACACTGGGCTAGCCGCCTGCACTATGACTTCCGCCTGGAGCTCGACGGGGCGATGAAAAGCTGGGCCGTGCCCAAGGGTCCCAGCTACGACAGCCATGACAAGCGCATGGCGGTGCAGGTGGAAGACCATCCGATTGCCTATAACGACTTCGAGGGGACGATACCGCCCAAGCAGTATGGTGCGGGCAAAGTCATCATCTGGGACAAGGGCACCTGGCAGCCGTTGGGCGATCCGCGCAAGGGCTACGCCGACGGCAATCTGAAATTCGAGCTGCATGGCCACAAGCTGCGTGGCAAGTGGGTGCTGGTGCGCATGAAGGGTAGGGGGGAGAAGCAGCAGCCCTGGCTGTTGATCAAGGAAAAAGACGAATACACCCGGCCTGCCGATGAGTTCAGCGTGGTCGATGAGATGCCTGACAGCGTCAAGACGCTGGCCGAGCCAGCGCCCCAAGCCAAGCGCAAGTCCAAGCCCGAGTCCAAGCTCAAGCCCGCGCGTGGGCAGGCCAAGGTCGCATTGCCTGAGTCGCTGTCGCCGCAACTGGCCACGCTGGTCGATAAGCCGCCTTCGTCGCCAGAAGACTGGCTGTTCGAGATCAAGTTCGACGGCTATCGCATGCTGGCCCGTATCGACGGCAAGGACATCAAGCTGTTCACCCGCAACGGCAACGACTGGACCGGCAAGCTGGCGCCGCTGCAGGCCGAGCTGGCGAGGCTGAAGCTGCCGCCGGGCTGGTACGACGGCGAGATCGTGGTCAACGATGACAAGGGCCGTCCCGATTTTGGCTTGTTGCAGCAGGCCTTTGACGAAACGGGCAGCGATTCGATCATTTACTATCTGTTCGACCTGCCCTTCCATGATGGTTACGACCTGCGCGAGCATCCGCTGGAACAGCGCCGCGCGCAGCTGCAAACCTTGCTCGACAAGCGCTCCAGCGACAGCGTGCGTTTCAGCGTGGCGCTCGACGCCGCGCCGGACGATATCGTGCAGGCGGCTTGCCGCATGGGCCTGGAAGGCATCATCGGCAAGCGCCGCGACGGCGCCTATGTGTCGCGCCGTTCCAGCGACTGGATCAAGCTCAAATGTGGGCAGCGCCAGGAATTCGTCGTCGGCGGCTACACCGATCCACAGGGTTCGCGCAACGGTCTCGGTTCGCTGCTACTGGGGACGTATGACGATGAAGGCAAGCTGCACTACGCCGGCAATGTGGGCAGCGGTTTCAACGCGGCCGCTCTGGATGATCTGGTCGGACGCCTGCGCAAGCTGGCCAGCGATGCCAGTCCCTTCGCGCCCAGCCGCGAGATCGACAAGAAGGCCCACTGGGTCAAGCCCACCTTGGTGGCCGAGGTCAGCTTCGGCGAATGGACCCGGTCCGGCTCGATCCGCCACGCCGTATTTCAGGGACTGCGCGCCGATAAAAAAGCCAAGGGTATCAAGCGCGAACGGCCCGCCCATTTGGAGAATGCGATGACTAGCGCGACAGAATCGGCCACGCCAGCGCTCAGGCAACACGGTAAATCGGGCGCCAGGCGGGGCGCCGCAAGGGCGGAGCCACCCAGCCCGGAAGGCAAGCTGCCGGCCTCGCTCAAGATCAGCAATCCCGATCGGGTGATCGATGCGGATTCCGGCACCACCAAGATCGGGCTGGTGCGCTATTACGCGCTGGTCGGCGAGTTGATGCTGGAGCATTTGAAGAACCGCCCGGTGTCGCTGGTGCGGGCGCCGGCTGGCGTCGGGGGCGAGCTGTTTTTTCAGAAGCACGCCGATACGGCCAAGATGCCGGGTGTGAAGCAACTGCCAGTGGCGCTGGATCCGGAGCATCCGCCGATGCTGGAGGTGTCCACTGTGCCAGGCTTGCTGGCTGCGGCGCAGTGGAATACGGTGGAGCTGCATACGCAGAATGCTTTTGCCAAGACTTACGAAAAGCCGAACCGCATGGTGTTCGACCTGGACCCGGGCAAGGGCGTGGAGTGGGCGCAGATACAGGAGGCGGCGCAGCTGATGCAGGCGTTTTTGAAGCAGCTGGGGTTGCCGGCATTTTTAAAGACCAGCGGCGGGAAGGGGCTGCATGTGGTGGTGCCGGTGAAGCCTTACTATGATTGGGATACGGTGAAGGGGTTTTCGCAGGCGATTGTGGCGCATATGGCGCGGACGATACCGGAGCGGTTTGTGCTCAAGAGCGGGCCGCGGAATCGGCAGGGGAAGATTTTTATTGATTATCTGCGCAATGGGCGGGGCGCCACCACCGTGTGCGCGTGGTCGGCGCGCGCGCGGCCTGGGTTGGGGATTTCGGTGCCGGTGGGGTGGGATGAGTTGGAGAAGCTGAAAGGGGGCGATCATTGGACGGTGCACAATGTGCATACGCGGCTGGATGTGGGGAATGCGCCGTGGAGCGATTACGCCGGCAGTGCGGTTAGTCTGACCAATGCGATGAAGCAGCTCGACTTCCAGCGTGAGGAAGACTAACGGCTGGCGGCGCCCACGTAAAACCCACGGCGTAACCCTGGGGTCTGACCTAGGGTCCGGGCAGGGGCTACGCCCCGCCTGTCCCTGCGGGACAGGCCCCCGGCTCTTTGCCGTGGGTTTAAATGAATGCACCGGCATTTATGCGGCGCGGCGTGTCGCACTGGTTTTTCGCGTGCCGGGCTTGGCGTCAGCCGGTTTCGCCCTGGCCTTGCTGGCGGACGTTGAAGCCGTCGCCTTGGCGCGCTTGCGCGGCGGCGGCGCCTCGTCGGCCACTTCCTCCTCGTCTTCTTTGTCCGCCGCCGCTTTGGCCTCGCCCCGCGCAGGTTTCTTCCCACCCAGGCTCTGCTTCAGCAGCGCCACCAGATCGATCACATTGCTGGAGCGGACCGGTTTTTCTTCCTCATCCGCCGCGGTAATGGTCTTGGTCTGGCCGGCCTTGATTTTCTTCTTCACGAGCGCCAGCACATCCTCGCGATAGTTGTCGTGATACTGCTCCGGTTTCCAGTCCTCCGTCATGCCCTCGACCAGCGACAGCGCCATTTGCAGTTCCTTGTCCGAGACGCCTGCCGTTTTCATCGAGTTGGCGGGCAGCTTCAGATCGTCCATATCGCGGATCTCGTTGGCATAGCGCAGGGTGTTGAGCACGATGCATTCGCCCTCGCTCACCAGCGCGCACAGGCGCTGTTTGGTGCGGATCACCACCGAGGCGATGGCGATCCTGCCGGCCTTGCGCAAGGTTTCGCGCAGCAGCGCGTAGACCTTGTCGCCACCGCGTCCGGGCGACAGGTAGTAGGGCTGCTCATAATAGGTCAGCGGTACATCCTCCGCATTCACAAAGGCCAGGATGTCGATGGTCTGCGTGCTCTCGACGTTGGCGCGGCGCAGGTCCTCGTCCGACAGCACCACGTATTCGCCTTCCTGGTACTCGTAGCCCTTGACGATATTGTCCCACTCGACTTCCTTGCCATTGGTCTTGTTGTAGCGCTTGTATCCCACCGGCGAAAAATCGCGCCGGTCCAGCATGGTCAAGTCCAGGTCGTGCTCCTGGGTGGCCGAGTGCAGCTCGACGGGAATGTGCACCAGTCCGAAACTGATCGCTCCCTTCCACAATGCGCGTGCCATGGTCAGTCTCCTACGCTGCCGGTGACGGGCAGCACGATGCCGGTGATGTAGCTGGAGCAGATTGACGAGGCCAGGAATACATAGGCCGGCGACAGTTCCTCCGGCTGGGCGGGGCGGTGCATATCGGTGGAGGCGCCGAACTGGGCGATCTGTTCGGGCGTTTGGTCGGCCGGATTGAGCGGCGTCCACACCGGACCGGGCGCCACCGCGTTGACGCGGATGCCCTGGTCCAGCAGGTTCGCGGCCAGCGACATCGTGAAGGCGTGAATCGCGCCCTTGGTGGTGGAGTAGTCCAGCAGATGTCTGGAACCCTTCAGTCCCGTCACCGAGCCGGTGTTGATGATCGCCGCACCGCGCTTGAGGTGGCGCAGCGCCGCCTTGGCCATGTGGAAGTAGCCGTAGATATTGGTCTTCATGGTCAGGTCGAAGCGCTCCTCACTCAGCTCGGCGAGCGTATCGGCATGCTCCTGGAAGGCCGCGTTATTGACCAGTATGTCGAGCCGTCCGAATTCGGCCACGACCCGGTCCACCGCGCGCTGGCAGAAGGCCGGGTCGCGCACGTCGCCGGGAATCAGCAGGCAGCCCTGGCCTTCAGACTCGACGTGGCGGCGGGTTTCCTCGGCATCCTTATGTTCATCCAGATAGACCAGCGCCACGTCGGCGCCTTCGCGCGCAAACAGCAACGCCACCGCGCGGCCGATGCCGGAATCGCCGCCCGTGATGATGGCCGTCTGGCCGGCCAGCTTGCCGCTGCCGCGGTAGTCGGGCGCATGGAAGCGCGGCCGCAGTTCCATGTCCGCTTCGCGGCCCGGCTTGTCCAGGTGCTGCCTGGGCAGCGGCGGGGCGGGGTAGTCGCGCGCGCCGGTCTGGGCCGCCGCCTTGCTGTCCTTGGGCTTGTTCGTCTTTTGCCTGCGGTCGTGCCTGTCCTGCTCTTCCTGGATGCTGCGCTGCTGGCTGGCCGTGCTGTTGGCCGCCTTGTTTTCCGATGTATTCATGTCGCTCCCCCCGTCTTCACAGTCGCCAGTATTGGCTCCCGGGCAAGGGGTGACGGTGCGCGGTTTCACACAGCGGGAAAAACATCACTCCGTTTCAAAAAGTTCAAAATTTCGGCGACGATAGTCAAAAAATATTGATAGTTATGTACTTTATGGCACACTAGAAGACAGTCGATTCCAGTTGTTAAAATAATGGCAACGTCCATAGCGGGGAGTAAATATCATGGCTGAAACCAATAGCCGGCAAGACCTTACTGGCATCTTCCTGAATCTGGGCGGCGAGCGCCGGGCCGAGTTTCAGGCATGCTGCGCCGAGATTTTCTCGCGTTTGCTGACGGCCGATAGTGTCGATGCCGCGGCGGCCGCGCTGGGACGGCAAAAGACCGACCTGCTGGTGATCGACCTGAATGGCTACGACAGCCTCGAACAACTGGCCGGCGCCGGCGCCCTGATCCGCAGCCGCAATGGCGCGCCGGTGCTGCTGCTGTGCCCTTACGTCAATAGCGCGTGGATTCCCGAGCTGATGGCCAGCGGTCCACTGCACTACCGTATCAGTCCCATCCTCGACGACGAATTGTGCCAGGCCGTGGAGCAGTGCCTGGTTGCGCCGGTCGATGCAATGGCCGCCGCCCAGCAGCAGATGCTGGACAAGGAAAAAGAATTGCGCGAACTGCTCACCATCCAGCGCAGCCTGCAGCGCGCGCTGGGCAGTGTGGACGATCTGGTCAGCATGTCGCAGCAGATCTGCCTGGCGCTGTGCAGCTTCCCCGGCGTGCGCCATACCGCGCTGCTGCATATGAAGGAACGCGGCGACCTGCAACTGGTGGCGCAGGAGTCGCGCAACCATCTCGATATCGGCCGCCTGATGCAGCGCACCGACCGGCTGCTGCAGTCGCCGCTGCAGGAAATTTTCCCGCCGCTGCTGGCCGTGAGCCTGGGCGAGCTGGTACTGCTCGATACGCCTGAAAAAGCCGGCGACCCGGAACTGGCCGTTAGCCTGCATGACCGCGAAGTGAGCATGGTGCTGGCGCTGCCGCTGCGCAGCGAACCGGGCGGCCCGGTGCAGGGCTCGATCTGCCTGATGTTCGACCGCCACCTGCTGTTCTCGCGCGAGCAGTTCGCCTGTTTCGTCAGCCTGGCGCAGTTTGTCAGCTTCGGCCTGGGCATGAGCGAATTGAAGCACCAGAACGACGCGCTGGCCGGCAAGCTGACGCAAATGAGCACGGTCGACGCGCTCACCGGCGTGGCCAACCGGCGCAAGGGCGAGGAGATGCTCGACAACGAAATTCGCCGCGCGCGCCGCTACGGCCTGCCGCTGGCGCTGATCACCTTCGACATCGACAATTTCCGCTCGGTAAACGATTTATACGGTTATCCGATCGGCGACCAGGCCTTGCGCACCGTGGCCGAAACGGCGCAGTCGCGCCTGCGCAGCTCGGACACGCTGGCGCGCATGCGCGGCGAAGAATTCATGATCGTGGCCACCCACACCTGCGCGATCGACGCCCTGAAGCTGGCCGAGAAACTGCGCGAAGCCATCGCCACGACCGAACTGCCGGGCTGCAGCAACGTCACCGTCAGCCTGGCGGTGGCCCAGGTGGGGGCGGAGGAGGGGCCGGCCGACGTGCTGGAACGGCTCGACTCGGCGCTGCACCGCGCCAAGCGCTCCGGCCGCAATTGCGTGGAACTGGCGATGTCCTGAGGCGCTTTACCGCCACCTTCATAAAACGCTGCATCCTCGCGGATGTGGCGTTTTTTTATTCCCCCACATTCTCCCGGAGCGAATAGCTATTCAATATTAGTCGTTATCTTTTCTGCCACTGTCTGCCTACTATATTCGCCAGATGCAAGCCGCGTATGAATGCGCGGAATGTGTCTGATATTGGTTATTCCATGAATATTAATGTAGTAGACCACATGAGGCAGGAATGGAATCAGCAAGCATTGCAATCGTCGGACTTGGGCCGCGCGGCCTGAATATACTGGAGCGCATCGCCGCCCTGCTGGGTGAACGTTCATCCAACATCCCTATGACCATCCACCTGATCGACCCGGCTATCCCGGGCCAGGGCGTGCACGCATGGTCGCAACCGCAGCACTTGCTGGTCAACACCGTGGCCGGCCAGATCACCATGTTCAGCGACGACACCGTGGAAGACTCCGGCCCCGCCGTGGCCGGCCCTTCGCTGCTGGACTGGGTACATGAGCGCGGCTACCGCTGCGTCGACGGCAAATTCATCATCTCCAGCGCCGGCACGGAAATCGGCGAGAATGACTACCTGCCACGCTCGCTGCTGGGCGAATACCTGACCGCCGTCTGCGACCGGCTGCTGAAAAGCCTGCCGGCCAACGTCACGGTGCGCAATCACCGGCGCGAAGTGGTCAACATCAGCGAGTATGGCGACGGCTCGCTGGCCATCCATCTGCAAGGCGACTATGTGGTCGATGCCGATTTCTGCTTCCTCGCGCTGGGACACTGCGAAAGCCTGCCGGACGATTTCGACCTCACGCTGGAAGCGCAGGCGCGCCGGGGCCAGAGCAACAACAGCCAGTTGCGCTACTTCCGCAATCCCTATCCGATCAACTCCCTGTCGGCCATCAGCAGCCATGACCGCGTGGCCCTGTGCGGCACCGGCCTGACCGCCACCGATGTGCTGTCGGCGCTGACGGTGGGCATAGGCGGGGCGTTCGAGAAAGTGGGGCAGGACCGCATGCGCTACCTGGCTTGCGGCCGCGAACCGGCGATCACGATCTTCTCGCGCCAGGGCCTGCCGTTCGGCGGCCGCGCAGTCAACCAGAAGGGCGTCGGCGGCCAGTACAAGGCGCGCTACTTCACGCGCGAATTCATCGACGCGGCGCGCCATGCGCTGTGCCTGCGCGAAGGGTCGCTGCAGCTCGACTTCGACCGCGACCTGTGGCCAACGCTGAAGCACGAGATGGCCTATGTGTACCAGTGCACCGCCAGCGGTGCCTGGGCCGAAGCGCGCGGCTTTGTGCCGGACGCCGCCAGCGTGGCGGCGATCGATGCCCTGATCGCTCCCTTGGCCGGCATCACTTTCGCCGATTACGCCGCCTACCAGCGGTACATCCACGACTATCTGCGCGACGATATCGCCGATTCGCTGCAAGGCAATGTGCAAAATCCGCGCAAGGCGGCCGCCGATGTGATCCGCGACCTGCGCGACAACATCCGCTACGCGGTCGACCACTGCGGCCTGACGCCGGCGTCGCACCAGCGCTTCCTGTCGCACTGGTGCTCGATCATGAACCGCATCGCCGTCGGCCCGCCGAAGGAACGCAATATGGAGCTGCTGGCGCTGATGGAGGCGGGCATCGTGCAATTTGGCCTGGGCCAGAATCCGCAGATCGGCTTCGATGCGGGTAGCAGCCGCTTCACGCTGGCCTCCACCGCCTTTGCCATCAATGAAACGGACAGCTTCGATGTGTTCGTGCGCGCCAAGATCGATGTGTTCGAGCCGGAGAAAAGCACTTCGCGGCTGGTGCATAACATGCTGGCCTCGGGCCTGGCGGTGCCATTCCAGAACGGTGGCTTCAAGCCCAGCGGGCTGGCGGTGGACAAGTCGGCCAATCTGCTCAGGAGCGACGGCCAGGCGATGCGCAATATCTGGGCACTGGGGAATATCGTCGAAGGCTCGAACTTCTACACCTTTGTGCTGCCGCGTCCACAGGTCAATTCGCGCGCCATCCAGGACGCGGGCAAGGTCGTCATCGCCATGCTGGAGCGCATCGATGCGCGCGCCGCCGCACAGGAGGCGCTGCAAGCGAGCCAGCAGGCGGCCAGCGCCGCGCGCCAGGCCGAAACCGCCTGAGCCGCCACACCCAACCGAGCACCTGAGGAGAAGGCAATATGCATCTGAAGTCTGCACTCGATATTCTGCCCTGCGGCCTGTTCCTGGAAGTGCGGGACATCCTGCCGGACACGCCGGTCCAGCTGAAGCTGGAAGGCTTGTCGCTGTCCGGCTCGATCAAGATCAAGCCGGCCATCCACATGCTGGCGGCGCTGGAACGCAGCGGACGGCTGCGCCCCGGCATGCATGTGATTGAAAGCTCGTCCGGCAACCTGGGACTGGCGCTGAGCATGGCCTGTGCCGTCAAGGGCTATGCCTTTACCTGCGTCAGCGACAAGAACATCTCGCCGCAAACGGCGCAGCTGATCCAGACCTATGGCGCGCGCCTGATCGTGGTGCGCGAGCCCGACAGCAACGGCGGCTTCCTCGGCACCCGCATCGCGCTGATTAAAACCATGCTGGAGCGGGACCGCCAGGCGATCTGGCTGAACCAGTACGAGAATGAGCACAACGCCGAAGCCCACTACCTGAGCACGGGGCCGGAGCTGCTGGCGCAGTTCCCCGCGCCCGATTTTGTCTTCGTCGGCGCCGGCACCACCGGCACGCTGGGCGGCGTGAGCCGCTACCTGCGCGAGCACGCACCGGCGGCACGCATCATCGCCGTCGACAGCGAGGGTTCGGTCACCTTCGGCGGCGCGCCCGGCAAGCGCCATATACCGGGCCTGGGCACCAGCCAGCCGCCGCCCATCCGCGCGCTGTCGAGCTTTGACCAGTTGCTGATGGTGCCGGAGCTGGACACGGTGCGCATGTGCCACACGCTGGCGCGCCGCGGCCTGCTGCTGGGCGGCTCGTCCGGCACGGTACTGTGCGGCGTGCAGCGCCATGCGGCAAAGATTCCCGCCGGCGCCTGCGTGGTGGCGATCGCGCCCGATATGGGCGACCGCTATGTCGACACCATCTACAACCCGGAATGGCT
Source organism: Oxalobacteraceae bacterium (assembly GCA_013284265.1). Lineage (GTDB taxonomy): Bacteria > Pseudomonadota > Gammaproteobacteria > Burkholderiales > Burkholderiaceae_D > Rugamonas. The sequence goes on from JABTBR010000006.1 coordinate 61,724, forward strand.
GCAAGCCCATTTCCCCGCGCTGGAGCTGAATCCGGCGCCTACCCATACCCATACCCATACCCATACCCACTCCCATACGGAACAGTCATGCTGAAACTTGCAAGTACCCAGTCGGCGCGCCTGCTGGAGCGGCCCAGCGCACCCCAGGCCACACCCGAATTCCGGGTGATCGGCGCCCAGCCCATCGCGCGCTGGATCGCCGCCAACACCCAGCCTATTTTTGAGCTGGTCAGCCAGGCTTACCTGGCTTATGCCCAAGGCAAGGCGCTCAATCCGGACAGCTACTTCCTGCGCTTCCCCGACCAGCCGCACAACCGCATTATCGCGCTGCCAGCCTCGCTGGAGCAGGGCGCGGCGGAGCAGCCAGTGGCCGGCATCAAGTGGATCGCCAGCTTTCCCGACAATGTCGCGGCGGGGCTGGATCGCGCCTCGGCCGTCTTCATCCTCAACGACCGCCGCACCGGCTACCCGCTGGCCTGCCTGGAAGGCTCGCTGATCAGCGCAGTGCGCACGGCGGCTTCCGCCGTGATCGGCGCCCACTATCTGCATGGCAGCGACCGCATCAAACGCCTCGGCGTGGTCGGTTGCGGGCTGATCGCGCTCAATGTGATCGACTTCCTGCGCCGCATGGGCTGGCAGATCGACGCCGTCAGCCTGATCGACCACGACATCGCGCGTGCCCATGCGCTGGCGCGGCAGCAGCCGCTGTCGGGCATCGCCTGCACCGGCGGCAGCCATATCGGCGCCATCGCCGAATGCGACATGGTGCTGTTCGCCACCTCGGCCGGCGCGCCCCACGTACATGATCCGGCGCTGTTCGCGCACAAGCCCACCGTGCTGCACCTGTCGCTGCGCGATCTGGCGCCGGCCGTGATCCTGAGCGCGCAGAACGTGGTCGACGATGTGCAGCACTGCCTGAAGGCCCAGACGTCGCTGCACCTGACCGAGCAGCGCGAAGGCCATTGCGGCTTCATCGCCGGCAATGTGGCTGAGCTGATCGGCGCGGCCATCACGCCGGACTTCAGGCGCCCGCGCATCTATTCGCCGTTCGGCATGGGCATGCTGGACCTGGCGCTGGCGCAGGCCATCTGGCGCAGCAGCGCCGATGAGGAGGTGTTGCGCTATCCCGATTTCTTCCCTGTGCCTTATGGCCAGCATCCGACCAACGAACAACCCGACCAGCCAGTGAGGCAGCATGCTTAAACTCTCTTCCATCGTAACGGACAGCCCCGAGTTGCAGGGCTGGTCCTGGCCGCCGGTGCCGGCCTTCAGCGGCCTGTCGGCCGCGTGCAGCGAGTTCATCGCGCTGGATGCGGCGGTCCAGCGGGCGCGCCTGCGCCAGTGCGCTGGCCAGCCCGAGCAGCGCGGCGAACTGCTCAATGCGCTGCTCGGCACCATCTACTCCTATCACTACGGCTACGCCGACAGCCCCTGCTTCCTGCGCAACGATGTGGAACTGGAGTCGCGCCTGCTGCTGGCCAAGCTGGTGCTGGAGGATGACCTGGTCGACAGCTGGCTGCCGATCGAAGCCTTGCCCGTGCTGGACGGGCAGCAGGCCGCCGCCGACTATCTGCGCACTTACGTCGATAGCAACAGCGCCGTCAGCCACCCGCTGTACGCCTGGCTGCGCGACGAAGCCAGCCCGCGCGCGCTGACTGAATTCCTGCGCCTGGAAACCTGCCGTAATGAAGTGGTGGATGACGAGATCGCGCTGTTGCTGTGCGGCTTGCAGGGCAATATGAAAAAAGTGATCGCCTCGAACGTGTGGGACGAATGCGGCAACGGGGCGCTGGAGCGCTTCCACACCTACTGGCTGCGACGGCTGGTGAACCACCTGGACGACTGGGACGCGCTGCCGCGCTACCGCAGTAGCGCCAAGCCCTGGTTCTCGGCGATCATCTCCAATGTGTTCAATGCCTTCGTCACGCGCCCGGCGTACAAATGCCGCGCCTACGGCATGTTCATGACCACCGAGGCGCGGGTGGCGCCGCACTTTACCGCCATCCTGGCCGGGCTGGAACGCACCGGGCTCGATCACAAGGATATCGCGGTCTATTTCGACGCCCACATGAAGATCGACCCGCATCACACCGACGAACTGCTGAGCGCCCTGGCGACCCAGCAGCCGGCGCTGCTGCCGCTGCAGGTGGCCGAAGTACTGCGCGGCGCGCACTACGCGGTGGCGGCCGGCATGGCCCAGTACGACCGCGTGCTGGCCCATCTGCGCCGGCTCGACCAGCTCTGAACCCCTCATCCCAAGGACAAATATGAAACGCTTCAATATCGTTATCGTCGGCATGGGCCAGCGCGGCCTGAGTATCCTCGAGCGCATCGGCGCCATGCTGGACAAGCATCCGGTCAACGCGGCGCTGTCTATCCACCTGATCGACCCGGCCATTCCGGGGCAGGGCATCCACAAGTCCGAGCAGCCGCGCCATCTGCTGGTCAACACCATCGCCGGCCAGGTGACGGTGTATTGCGACGCCTCGGTGCAGGATGCCGGTCCGCTGTCGGACGGTCCGACCTTCCTCGAATGGATGCGCCGCACCGGGTATAAATCGGTGGACGGCAATGTGGTCATCGCCGCCAACGGCGCCGAGATCGACGAGAACGAATACGTGCCGCGCACCCTGCTGGGCGAGTATTTCACCTGGGTGATCGACCAGCTGGTGGAAAACATGCCGGACAATGTGACGATCCTGAACCACCGGCGCGAGGCGGTCAATGTGATCGCGCGCGACGGCAACCGGATGGAAGTGCAGCTGCAGGGCGGGTTCAAGATCGACGCCGACTTCGTGTTCCTGACCACCGGCCATGCCGGCTGCAGCAGCGACGAGTTCGACCGGCGTTTCGAAAACTGGGTGGCGCAGGGCCAGCAGCGCAACAGCCATCTGGCGTACTTCTCGGCGCCGTATCCGATCACCACGCTCCATTCGATCAGCCCGCAGGCGACGGTGGCGATCTGCGGCACCGGCCTGACTTCGGCCGACATCGTCTCTGGCCTGACTCAGGGCGTCGATGGCCGCTACGAGCCGCTGGGCGATGGCCGCCTGAAGTATCTGCCCAGCGGGCGCGAGCCGCGCATCGTGCTGTTCTCGCGCCAGGGCCTGCCGTCGGCCGGGCGCGCCACCAACCAGAAGGGCATTTATGGCCAGTACAAATCGCGCTTCTTCACGCGCGAGTTCGTCGATGCGACGCGCCGCCAGGCCTTGCGCGAGCGCGGCACCCGCCAGCTGGACTGGGAGCACGACCTGCTGCCGACCGTGAAAAAGGAAATGGCCTACTGCTACCACTGCGCCGAAACCCAGAGCTGGCACGAGGCGGAAGGCTATGAACCGTCGGCTGAACATCTGGCGCGGGTCGAGCAGATCATCGCGCCGCTGGCCGGACGCAGTTTCGCCGATGCGCAGGAATACGATGACTTCATGTACAGCTTCCTGGCGGCGGACGTGGCCAACAGCATCGAAGGCAATCAGCGCAATCCGGAGAAAGCCGCCGCCGACATGCTGCGCGATATCCGCGATTTCATCCGCTATGCGGTCGATTATTCCGGCCTGACGCCCGAGTCGCATCGCAACTACCTGGCCAGCTGGTGCTCGATCAGCAACCGTATCGCCAGCGGCCCGCCCAAGGAGCGCAATATGGAAATGCTGGCCCTGATCGACGCCGGCGTGGTCACTTGCGGCCTGGGTTCGCATCCGGTGATGGATTACGACGCCGAGCGCGCGCAGTTTCGCGTGACCTCGACCCAGTTCGAACAGCCGCGCACCGAGTATTGCGACGTGATGATACGTGCCAAGGTGGAGTTGCTGGAGCCGGAGACCAGCCGCTCGCCGATGATCCAGAACATGCTCAAGTCCGGCCTGGCCGTGCCTTACCAGAACGGCAGCTTCAAGCCGAGCGGCATCCTGATCGACGAGGCGACCAATGTGGTCAACCGCGACGGCAAGAGCGTGCGCAATCTGTGGGCGATGGGTTATATCGTGGAGGGGCCGCATTTCTATACCTATGTGCTGCCGCGTCCCTTCTCCAATTCGCGGGCCTTGCAGGATGCGGGCAAGGGCGTGTTGTCGATGATGCGCCAGATCGACGCGCGCATCGGCGCCGATGTGGAACTGGCCGGGAAGGCTGCCTGAATGGGCGCGCCTGAATTGCGCCGCCGCGCCTTCAACACCGGGATGCTGGGCCTGTTGCTGGGCGGCGCCATGCCGGCAGCCCGTGCGGCCGGCGCGGCGCCGGCCGCTGGCGGCGTAGCGGCCGCCCCGGCTATCGCCGCGACGCCCAAGACCTTCGTGCTGGTGCATGGCGCCTGGTATGGCGGCTGGTGCTGGGACAAGGTGGCCCGGATGCTGCGCGCCCAGGGGCACAGCGTGAGCACGCCCACTTGCCCCGGCGTGGGCGAGCAGGCGCACCTGCTGTCGGCGCAGCTGAACCTGAGCACCTACATCACCAGCATCTGCAACCACCTGGAGTACGAAAACCTGAACGAGGTGATCCTGGTGGGCAGCGGCTTCGCCGGTGTCGTCATCAGCGGCGTGGCGGACCGGCTGCCGCAGCGCATCAACAGCCTGGTGTATGTGGATGCGATGGTGCTCGAAAGCGGACTGTCGATTTTCGAGGCCCAGCCCGCGGCGGTGACGCGCAAGCGTCTCGAGCAGGTGGCCGCGGAGGGCAAGGGCATCGCGATTCCGCCGCCGCCACTGGCGTCCTACGGCGTCGGCGATCGCGCCACGCTGGACTGGCTGGGCGCGCGCCTGACGCCGCAGCCGGTGGCCACCTATCAGGAAAAACTGGTGCTGCGCCACCCGCTGGGCAATGGCCGTCCGCGCATCTATGTCGACTGTGTGGCGCAGCCCTTCGAGCCGCTGGTCGAGATCAAGAAAAAGCTCAAGACCCAGCCGGGGTGGACCTGGATGGCGCTGGCCAGCCAGCACGACCCGATGATCAGCGAGCCGCGCCTGCTGGCGGACTTGCTGGGTGGCCTGGCGCTGGCGCTCCAGGGTAGCTGATGCTGAGCGAGAAGTTGAGCGTAAGAGTGAACGAGAAGCGCAAGCTGGCCATGTGCGCGGCCGGGCTGGCATCGGCGCTGTCGGTACTGATGTTTTCCACGCTGCTGGCGCGCTACGCCTCGGTGTTGCTGCTGCTGGCGGTGGCCTTGCCGCTGGCGGCCTGCCTGTCCCCGGCCAGCCGCGCCAAGCCTTCGCTGTGGCACGCGGGGCTGCTGGCGGCGATCTGCCTGCCGGCGCTGGGACCGCAGGTGAGCCTGGGACAGATCGCCGCTGCGCTGCTGCGCTTCTATCCGGTGATGCTGCTGCTGATCGGGATCGCGCATTTCCGCCACAGCATCATGCGTTCCGGCCTGGCCGCGATGATCAGCCGGCGCCTGGTGACGCCGGGCGCGGCCAAGGGGCAGGGGCTGCGCAATTCGGCGCGGGTGGCGGTGCTGACGGCGCTGCTGTCGATCTTCAGCGGGCAGGGGTCGATCGCGATCGTCTGCACGGCGCTGTTCCAGAATGTACGTAACCGGCTGGCGATTCCACCGATCACCAACCGGGCGATGGTGTCGACCATGTTCATGCTGCCAACCACCATCGCCTCGGCTTCGGTGGCGTCGGCGATACCGCATCTCGATAGTGCGTCGGTGGCCCTGTTCGGCATTCCGCTAACCGTATGGTCGCTGTGCGGCGCGATGGCGCCCCGTCTCGAGGTGCTGCCCGTGCAGACCGGCGGCGCGCAGCATGGCGGACGCCAGCCGCAGCTGCTGGCGGGCGTGTTCCTGCTGGTGTGCGGCGGCTGCTACTGGCTCACGCGCCAGATGACGCTGTCGTTCGCGGCGGCGATGGCGGCCGGCTATCTGCTGGAGGCGCTGGCCTTTGCCAAGGCGGCCGAACAACTGGGGCGCGTGCCGGTTCCGGCGGGCGGGCCGGACCAGATGGAGCGGCAAGCGCGGAATCGGCACGCCGCCCCGGGCCGCCATGGTCAGCGTGCGCGCGCACTGCTGCGCGAGAGCGCCACCAGCCTGGACGCCATCGTGCCGGAACTGTGCCTGCTGGCTGTCTCCGGCCTGCTGATCTTTACCGTGGCGCGGGTCGACCTGCTGGCGCATCTGCCGGCCGCATTGGCGCCGTTCTTTGCCAATATCTACGGCGTGCTGTTTGTGCTGGTGCTGCTGCTGCCGCTGATTACGGTGGCCGGTGTGCACCCCTTGATACTGTTCGGTGTATTCTTTTCGCTGATGCAGCCGCCGGCCTTCGAGCACAATCACTTGCGCTATCTGGCCTGGACCTCGATGTTCGTGATGGCCAACCTGATGTCGCCGGTGTCGATTTCGTCCATCGTGTCGGCCACGGCCATCGGCAGCACGCCGCGCGCCACCAGCTACGCGGCCAACTGGAAATTCTGCCTTGGCCTGATGGGATTTACCTTCGTCTATCTGGTCTGGCTGGTGCGTTAGACGCCAAGCCGTGCCACACTATGTTTTTTTACCAAGGAAATGCGTATGCAACTTTATCTGAATAAGACTTCACCTTACGCCCGCCTGGCCCTGGTCGCCGCGCATGAAACCGGTTTGGCCGCGACGCTGGAACTGGTGTGGACCGACCCCTGGATCGACGCGCCGGAACTGCTGGCGGTGAACCCGCTATCGAAGGTGCCGGCACTGGTCACGCAAGATGGCAGCTGCCTGATCGAGAGCGATGGCATCGTTCAATACCTGCTGGCCGTCAGCGGCAACACGGAATTGCTGCCGGATGGCGCTGCCAGACTGGGTACGCTGCGCCGGCTTGGACTGGCGCGCGCCGTGATTGACTGTGCGTTCGGCGCCGTGGTGCGCAGCCGTTTCGGCGATGCGCCCGACAGCGTGCTTACGCAGCGCTGGCTGGCCGCCTTGCCGCGCGCGGTGCGGGCGGTGGAGCAGGAACTGGCGCGCGACCGTGTTGGGAATGGCGCGCCGCAGGCGGTGGACCTGGGCGACCTGGCGCTGGGGATCGCGTTTGCATATTGCGATCTGCGCCAGCCGCAGCTGGCATGGCGCGCCGATGCGCCACGCCTGGCCGCGCTGGTGGACAGCGTGTGCAAGCGTCCTTCAATGGTCGCCACCGCCGCCTGAGTATGGCACTACCTCGACTCGGGGCGCGCTGCGTGCCGAGTCGAGGATCTTACGCAGCGCGGCGTTGAGCACGCGCTGTTCTTCCACATCCAAATGGCTGTCGTACAGCGCTTCGATGGCGCTGGAATAGACCGGCCATATCTTCCTGCGCATGGCCAAGCCCTGCGCCGTGAGCACGGCGTAGGCGCCGCGCTTGTCCTCCGGATCCGCCAGCCGCTCGAGCAAGCCCGCCGCTTGCAGGCGGTCCACCAAGCGTGAGAGGTTGCTGCGGGTGAGGACAATGTGCGTCGCAAGTTCATGCATGCGCAGGCGCTGCGCGGGCGCGCGCTCCAGCGCCCACAGCACGTCATACCAGGCCAGTGGCGGTAGTTCGCTCCGCGCCAGCTGTTGCTCGATTCGCTCGGTAAGCACGGCATGGGCGGTGAGCAGTGCCGGCCAGGAGGAAGTGTCGGAGGGTTTTTTCATACCGCGATTTTAGTTGTAATTGCAACGAACTGCAATTACAATCCAATTTAGTTGCAATTGCAACGATTTATGGAGAGCGAAAATGATCATGAAAACGACCCAAACACCCTATGGCCTGGCATTGCTGCGGGGCAGCCTTGGTTTAATGTGGATATCCCACGCCTTGCTCAAGATACTGGTATTCGGCCTGGCCGGTACGCAGGCCTTCTTCGCGGCCAACAATTTGCCAAGCGCGCTGGTGTATCCCGTCGTGGCCGCTGAAATCCTGGGCGGCGCTGCCATCCTCATCGGCTACAAGGCGCGGCTGGCATCACTGCTGCTTTTGCCGATACTGGCCGGCGCCGTGAAGGTCCACGCTCCCAACGGATGGGTGTTTAGCAGCCCTGGTGGCGGCTGGGAATACCCGCTGTTCCTGGCCATGGCCTCGCTGGTGCTGATACTGTGCGGCTCAGGCGCCTTCGCCGTGGATGGGGAGTGATCATGCGGCCCAAGCTTGAGCTGGTGAGCCACCCGCTGTGCCCCTATGTGCAAAGGGCCGCCATTGCCCTGGCGGAGAAAGGTGTCCCCTTTACGCGCACAAGCGTCGATCTGGCGGCGCGCCCCGACTGGTTCACCCGCCTCTCGCCGCTAGGCAAGGTACCGTTGTTGATCGTCGACGATGAGGTATTGTTCGAGTCGGCTGTGATCTGCGACTACCTGGACGAGACCATTGCGCCACGCCTGCATCCGGAAGACCCGCTGGCGCGCGCCAGGCACCGCGCCTGGATCGAGTATGGTTCGGCGATCCTCAATGCGATCGGCAATTTTTACAACGCCGCGGAACGCGCGCCGGCGCGCCTGGCCCTGCGCGAGAAATTTGCGCGGCTGGAGCCGGAGCTGGGCGAGGGCCCCTGGTTCGCCGGCGCCAGCTTTTGCATGGTGGACGCGGCGTTCGGTCCGATCTTCCGCTACTTCGACGTGTTCGACCAGATTGCCGACTTCGGCATTCTCACCGGTTTGCCCAGGCTGCAGGCCTGGCGTGCCGCACTGGCCACGCGTCCCTCGGTGCGCGCCGCAGTGGGCCCGGACTACCGGCGCGACTTGCACGCCTTCTTGCGGGACCGCGGCTTCCAGTAAGCGCCACGGCGGCCCGGCCGGGTCAACACGGCAGGCATGCCGCCGCCAGCGAAGGATGATGGCGCGGGAAGCAGTCGATAAAGGCTTCCCGCGCCGGATTGCGGCGGCTGTCCTTGCGCCAGATCAGCACCGTCTTGACCCGCGCGATGCGCGGGGGCAGGGGATGCATCCTCACCGTGGACATCAGATTGCGCTTGATCAGCAGTGCGGCCGGCATCGCCGTCACGCCCATGCCCGCGCCGACGCAGGCGATGATGGTTTCAAAGGCGCCGAATTCGATGATCTTGGGCGTGACGTCGCCCTCGGCGAACCAGCGCTCCAGGCGGCCGCGGTAGGCGCAGCCGGCGCGGAAGGACAGCACGGTGCGGTTCTGCACATCGGCCGCCACGTCCACCGGCGGGTGCATCAGGTCGGTGACCAACACCAGCTCTTCCTCGAACAGGTCGAGCTGGTTCAATTCCTCCGAATACACCGGTCCGGCCACCAGGCCCACGTCGATGCTGTGGCCAAGTACCTGTTCGATCAGGGAATTGGTCGGCCCGGTGCCCAGTTGCAGCTCCACCTGGGGGTACTGGGCATGGAAATCGGCCAGCACCGCCGGCAGGCGCAGCGCCGCCGCCGTTTCCATCGAGCCGATACGCAGCTTGCCGCGCGGCGCGCCGCGCCCGGTGACGGCCTGCCTGGCTTCCTCGGCCAGTTGCAGCAGCCGCTCGGCGTAACCGAGCAGGCGCACGCCATCCTCGGTGATGGCGAGGCGGTTGCCGGCGCGGTGGAACAGCTTGATGTCCAGGGTTTTTTCGAACTGGGTCAGCCGGGCCGACACATTCGACTGGACACAGTGCAATTTTTCAGCGGCGCGGGCCACGCCGCCGGCATCGGCGACGGCTTTGAAAATCTTCAGCATATGCAGATCCATGAGGACCCCTTCTCAAAATATGAATAGGTGTTCTTAACTAATCATTATTCTTTTAGTGTCGGACGGTGTAATCTATCTGTAATAAATCGTGGCCTTGATAATTATCAAGGCTGGAACTGAAGAATATATGGCTGGGCGCGAAAATATAGCACCTGGCATGTTTTTGAGCGGTGCAAAACAAAACGATCATACACAAATTTTCCGTGCATGCTAGAGGCGGCGCTCTATTGTCGGAAAATGCATCGTCAGTTCGCACCGGTCTTTTTTATTCAAGCAGATGGTTTTATCGCATGAAGATGTTTTTGACGGGAATGACTTATTTCAACCAACCCGGTTTGAATGTTCTGCTGGATCTTTAATAATATGTTCTGATTGTTGACGATAAAGAAGGTATGGAACAAACCATCATAGTTATTCTCGGTGTGCTCGGCCTTTGCATCAGCGTGGTGGTGAAGCTGATATTCATGTGCATGGGCGCGGAAACGGAGGCGCGCGAGGCTGCCCAGGCGGCGCCACGGGCGCCTTCCTCCCATCCGTCCAGCACCGTTAGCGCGCTGATTAGCCGTCCGCGCCAGTCCGAACCCCGGCGCCGCCATGCCGGCGCGCAGCGCTATCCCCGCAGCCGAAACTAGACCCCGGGCCATTGTTGGCGTAGGCTGGCGGTTTTCCGTTTCCTGGATACATGATGTTGCAATGGTTGAGACGCTACCGGCGTGCCTGGCTGCCTGGCGATGTAAGCGCCGGCGTGGTGGTGGCGATGATGATGATCCCGCAGGGCATGGCCTACGCCATCGTGGCGGGACTGCCGCCGGTGGTGGGCATCTATGCCAGCATCCTTCCTCCCGTCGTGTATGCGCTGTTCGGCAGCAGCATGACCCAGTCGGTCGGCCCGATGGCCATCGTCTCGCTGATGACGGCCGCCGTCATCGGCCCGCTGGCCCCGGCCGGATCGAGCCTGTACGGCGTGCTGGCGGCCCAGCTGGCCCTGGTGTCCGGCCTGATGCTGCTGGTCTGCGGCGCGCTCAAGCTGGGTTTTCTGGCCAACTTCTTTTCCCGTCCCGTGATGAGCGGCTTTACCTTCGGCTCGGCCGTGGTGATCGCCCAGGGCCAGTTGCCTGCGCTGCTGGGCGGCGACTTCGGCCACATTCATATGCCCAGCGCGGCACTGGGCATCGCCGCGCTGCTGCTGCTGGTACTGGCGCGGCAGTGGCTGGCCGGCCTGCTGCGCCTGGCCGGGCTCAATCCGGCGCTGGCCGATACCGCGTCCAAGCTGGCGCCGATGCTGGTGGTCATCGCCGGCACCGCCCTGATGGCCTGCAGCAGCTTGCCGGCGCAGGGCGTGCACATGACCGGCACGGTGCCGGCCGGGCTGCCGGGACTGAATCTGGCCACCTCCAGCGGCCACTGGCGCGCGCTGCTGCAACCGGGCCTGCTGATCGGCTTCATCGTGTTCCTGATGAGTATGTCGGCGGCCCAGACGCTGGCGCTCAAGCGCAATGAAAAACTGCTCAGCAATCACGAGCTGCTGGGCCTGGGCGCGGCCAATGTGGCCAGCGCGCTGTCGGGCGGCTTTCCCGTCACCGGCAGCATTTCGCGCTCGGCCGTCAATTTCGCGGCCGGCGCCAACTCGCCGCTGGCCAGCCTGATCACGGCCGCGCTGCTGGCGCTGGCCCTGATCGCGCCCACCGGCTGGCTGGCGCTGCTGCCGCTGCCGGTGCTGGCGGCCACCATCATCGTGGCGGTGCTGGGCATGCTGGAATGGGCCACGCTGCGCATGGCCTGGCGCTACGACCGCGGCGACGCGCTGGCCTGGCTGGCCACCGGCGTGGGCGTACTGGCGCTGGGCGTGGAGGCGGGCGTGGTGATCGGGGTGGCGCTGTCGATGGGGACCCTGATCTGGCGCGCCAGCCGGCCCCATATCGCGGTGCTGGGACGGATCGCCGGCAGCGAACATTTCCGCAATATCGAGCGTTATCCGGGCCTGACCCAGCCCGAAATCCTGCTGCTGAGGATCGACGCCAATCTATTCTTCGGCAATGTGGAAGCGGTGGGCGAGCGCATCGAGGAGGAGCTGCGCGGCCACCCCGGCGCCTGCCACCTGGTGCTGACGATGACGGCGGTCAGCTCCATCGATACCACCGCCCTGTACGCGCTGACCGAGTGGAACGCCAGCCTGAAGCGGCGCCAGATCGGCCTGCACCTGGCCGAAGTCAAGGGGCCGGTGCTGGACCGGCTGCGCCAGACCGAACTGCTGCAGCAGCTCAATGGGCAACTTTTCCTCAGCACCGCCATGGCGGTCGACTACCTGCACCGCACGGTGCCGGGCTGGGATCCGCATATTTGAGACGCGAATAGCCATTTGCAAGGCTGATAGTCCCGCACGGCAACAATATATTGGACGCGTCCGGCAATTGCTCCTATGATCAGAAGAAATCTTCACTTCTGATATGAAATGGCAGCCCATGCTGGACAAGTTTTCCACCCGTGCCGGGCGAGTATCGATCGCGCTGTTCGTCAGCGTGGCCCTGACCGCTGTCGTGACCGTGGTGCTGACTACCTTTGCCCTGTATTTTTACCAGCTCGAGCGCGAACAGCGCTGGCAGCAGTTGCACAAGACGCTGGCCAACAGCGCCGATGAGCTGGCGGCCGCGGTGGCGCTGCCGGCCTGGAATTTCGACGAGACCCAGATCGTCACCATCATGAAGAGTGGCCTGAGCAACCGCGACCTGCACGCCAGCGTGGTGCAGCCGACCGCCACGCGCCAGCCCTATATCCTGATCCGCCAGGCCAATGGCCTGCTCGAGGCCAGCAATGGCATGCCGCAGCGCGAAGACCTGCTGGTGGTGACGCGGCCGATCGCGGTGGGCGGCCAGAATATCGGCAGCATCAGCGTGTATGCCTCGCCCGAGGTGCTGCTGGAGCAGCTGCGCCAGCGCCTGTATGCGATCGGCGGCATGATCCTGGTGCTTGACATCACCCTGGTACTGAGCCTGTATCTGCTGCTGTGGCAGCTGATCCTGAAACCCCTGACCACCATCGGGCGCTACGCGGCCAACGTCAAGGCGGGCCTCAATCCGGGCGCCGCGCCGCCGCGCAACTGGTTCTTCGGCGAACTGCGCACCCTCAACGATTCGATCCGCGAGATGGTGGCCCTGCTCGACAGCCGCTACGTGGCCATGCACGCCAGTGAGGAACGCCTGCAGATCGCCAGCAGCGCCGCCGCGATCGGCATCTGGGACTGGGATATCAAGCACGACGAGGTGGTGTGGGACGAGCAGATGTACCGCCTGCATGCGGTCGACAGCGCGCGCGTGCCCAAGCCCTTCGACAGCTGGATGACGCTGCTGCATCCGGACGACGCGATTCCGGTGCGCACGCTGCTCGAGCGCGCGCTGGCCGGCGACGGCGAGTTCGATGCCGAGTTCCGCATCCTGTGGCCGGACGGTTCGGTGCACTACATCAAGGGCGATGCGATGATCTTCCGCGACCCGGACGGGCGTCCGGCGCGCATGGTGGGCGTCAACTACGACATCACCGACCATAAGACGGCCGAACTGGAACTGCGCCGCCACCGCATCCATCTCGAAGAGCTGGTGGCCGAGCGCACCGAGGCGCTGTCGGTGGCGGTGCGCCAGGCGCAGGCGGCCAACCAGGCCAAGAGCATCTTCCTGGCCAATATGAGCCATGAACTGCGCACCCCGCTCAATTCGGTGATCGGCTTTTCGCGCCTGATGGCCGATTCGACCCATATGCTGCCCGAGGAAAAGCGCAATCTGGCCATCATCCACCGCTCCGGCCACCATTTGCTGACCCTGATCAACGACATCCTGGAGCTGTCCAAGATCGAGGCCGGGCGCGCCGTGCTGCAGGCCGAGACGGTGAGCCTGCGCGAAATGCTGCAGGAGGTGATGGACATGGTCAGCATGCGCACCAGCCAGAGCGGCGTGGCGCTGGTGCTCGATTGTGCCAGCATGCCGCCGGCGGCCCAGGTGGACGGCACCAAGCTGCGCCAGGTGCTGCTCAATCTGATGTCGAACGCGGCCAAGTTCACCGAGCACGGCACCATCACGCTGCGCGTGCGCGGCGCCGCGCGCGGCGAGCTGTGCGAACTGTCGGTGCAGGTGATCGATACGGGGCCGGGCATCGCGCCCGAGGAACAGGAACGCATCTTCGAACCCTTCATCCAGGCCGGCGGCGGCACCAAGGACGGCACCGGCCTGGGGTTGACGATTTCGCGCGAATTCATTGAGCTGATGGGCGGCACCTTGACGGTGCAGTCGGTGCCGGGGCAGGGCGCCTGTTTCGGCTTTGCCATCTGCGTGCAGGCGGCCAGCGACGCGCCGCATGCGGCCGGCAGCGAGGTGGCGGGGCTGGCCCCGGCCGAGCGCGGCCACCGGGTGCTGCTGGTGGACGATAACGCCGACGGCTGCGCGCTGCTGGTCAGCCTGCTCGAACCGCTGGGCTTCGATGTGCGCAGCGCCGGCGACGGCGAGCAGGCGCTGGCCGCGGTCGACGCATGGCATCCGGAACTGGTGTTCATGGACTGGCGCATGCCCGGCATCGACGGGCTGGAAGCGACCCGGCGCATCCGCGCCAATCGCGCGCTGACGCAGCCGCGCATCGTCATGCTGACCGCCTCCGCCTTCGCCGAGGAGCGCCAGGAGGCGCTGGGCGCCGGGGCCGACGAATTCATGCGCAAGCCGGTCGAACAGGAGCAGCTCTACCTGCTGCTCGAGCAGCTGCTGGGCCTGCATTTCCTGCGGCGCCAGCGCCAGGCGGCCCAGCAGATCATGCCGCTGGGCGAGGACGATGTGGCGCGCCTGCCGGCGCCGCTGCGCGCCACCTTGCGCGCGGCCGTGCAGGAGCTGAACCTGGCCCGCGTCAGCCAGTTGCTGGCACCGCTGCCCGGCGAGATGGGCGAGGTGGTGCGGCGCATCGAGCATATGCTCAGCCAGCACCAGTATCCGCAGCTGTGCGCCCTGCTCGACAGCGGCGGCGCCCTCGAGGAGCGGCGCTGATGGAGCTTTCCGTGCCGCCGGCCTTGGGCGAGGTGCTGGTGGTGGAGGACACGCCGGCCTCGCTCAAGCTGCTGTCGGACTTGCTGACCGTGGCCGGCTACCAGGTGCGCCAGGCGCCCGACGGCGAGCTGGCGCTGTGGAGCGTGCAGGCGCGCGCGCCCGAGCTGATCCTGCTCGATATCCGCATGCCCGGCATCGATGGCTTCGAAGTGTGCCAGCGCCTCAAGGCGATGCCGGCGCTGGCCGACATTCCGGTGATCTTCCTGTCGGCCCAGTACGATACCGAGGACAAGATACGCGGCTTCCGGGCCGGCGCGGTGGACTTCATCGCCAAGCCTTATCAGGCCGAGGAAGTGCTGGCGCGGGTGGGCGCCCATGTGCGGCTGGCGCGCAGCCAGAAGGCGCTGGCCGGGGCCAACGCGGAGCTGAGCCAGGCCCTGGCCGCGCTGCAATCGGCCCGGGCCGAGGCGGCGCGCGCCGAACGGCTGGCCGCGCTGGGGGCCCTGGTGGCCGGCGTGGCCCATGAGCTCAATACCCCGATCGGCAACAGCCTGCTGGCCGCCAGCGCGCTGGAAGACCGCAGCCGCGGCTTCATGGCCGGCATGGCGGCCGGCATCCGCCGCTCGGAACTGGAGCAGTATGCCGTGGAGGTGATCCACGGGGCCGGCCTGCTGGTGCGCAATCTGCAGCGCGCCACCCAGCTGATCGACAGTTTCAAGCAGGTGTCGGTGGACCAGGCCAGTGCCCAGCGCCGCACGTTCGAGCTGGGCCAGCTGGTGCGCGACATGCTGACCACGCTGGCCCCGGCCATGCGCAGCGCCGCGGTGGCGCTGGAGCTCGATGTGCAGGCGGGCGTGGCGATGGACAGCTTCCCCGGCGCGCTGTGCCAGATCCTGGGGCAGCTGGTGCGCAACGCGCTGCTGCACGGCTTTGCGCCTGGCACGGCGGGCAAGCTGGTGGTGCGCGCCGGGCTGCTGGGCGCGAGCGGCATGGCCGAGCTGAGCGTGGAGGATAATGGGGCCGGTATCGCGCCCGAGGTGCTGGGACGGGTGTTCGAGCCCTTCTTCACCACCCACCTGGGGCAGGGCAGCAGCGGCCTGGGGCTGCATGTGGTGCACAATCTGGTGGACAATGTGCTGGGCGGGACCATCGCGGTGCACAGCGCCCCCGGCGCCACCCGGTTTGCGCTGCGGCTGCCGCTGGACGCGCCGGCGCTGGCCGGCGCTATCCAGTATGGCCACGAACGCGCCTGGCTGGGATAATCCGCACAGGGGCAACGCGCGGGTATATCATGTTGGCTGGGACGGTATGATGACTAATCGCTAATAATAGCGATCGTGAATAAAAACGCGTCAATAGAACGCACACAGGCTGAAAGAGCAATACATGCATCGGGATTTGGCGCAACAACACTCCAAGGGCGAAGTGCTGATCGTGGAAGACACGCCGGCTTCGCTCAAGCTGCTCTCCGACCTGCTGACCGACGCGGGCTATTATGTGCGCCAGGCGCCCAACGGCGAACTGGCCCTGTGGACCGCGCAGTCGCGTCCGCCCGAGCTGATCCTGCTCGATATCCGCATGCCCGGCATCGACGGTTTCGAGGTGTGCCGGCGCCTGAAGGCCTCGCCCGAACTGGCCCAGGTGCCGGTGATCTTCCTGTCGGCCCAGCACGACACCGACGACAAGGTGCGCGGCTTCGCCCTGGGCGGCGTCGATTTCATCGCCAAACCCTTCCACGCCGAGGAAATCCTGGCACGCGCCGACGCCCATGTGCGGCTGGGCCGGGCCCAGAAGGCGCTGGCCGAGGAGCGCGCGCTGCTCGAGCAGCGGGTGGCCGAACGCACCGCCGAACTGGCCGAGCTGGCCGGCTCGCTGGAGCAGGAAGTCGAGCGGCGCCGCGCCAACGAGGAATTCCTGCGCCTGGCCAGCCAGGTGTTCGAGGCGACCCAGGACGCCATCGTCATCACCGACGAGCGTGGCGCCATCGTCACCACCAATCCGGCCTTCACCCGCATTTCCGGCTACGACGGCGCCGAGGTGGCGGGCCAGAGCGTGACCATGCTGCAGGCCAGCGAGCTCAATGCCGGCGCCTTCCCGCTGCTGTCGCAGACGGTGCGCACGTCCGGCCACTGGTCCGGCGAGATCATGGCCAGGCGCCGCAACGGCGAGACCTATCCCGGCCTGTTGAGTATTTCCAGCGTCAAGGACGCGGCCGGCACGGTGGTCAATTATGTGGCCGTGTTCATGGACATCACCGAACGCAAGGCCGAGCAGCACCTGATCGACTTCCTGTCCAACCACGACGCCCTGACCGGCCTGCCCAACCGCCTGCTGGCGGGAGAGCGCTTCAACCATACCATGGCCGCCGCCAAACGCGAGAACCAGTGCGTGGCCGTGATGTGCCTGGACCTGGACCGCTTCAAGAGCGTCAACGATTCCTATGGCACCCAGGCCGGCGACAAGGCGCTGCAGATGGTGGCGCGTTTCCTGTCCGAGACGGTGCGCGAGGGCGACACCGTCACGCGCCAGGGCGGCGATGAATTCCAGATCATCCTGCAGGACGACTGCCTGCTGACCGATACCCTGGTGCTGGCGCAGAAAATCCTGGCCGGCCTGCGCCGCGAATTGCGGATCGACGGGCAGGAGATCGCGCTCACGTCGAGCATCGGCATCGCCGTCAGTCCCAGCGACGGCAGCACCCTCGATGAACTGGTGCGCAACGCCGACACCGCGCTGTACCGCGCCAAGGAAACCGGGCGCGATAACTACGCCTTCTTCACCGAGCGCATGGATGCGGAAATCCGCGACAAGCTGGCGATCCAGAACCAGCTGCGCGGCGCCATCGCGCGCGACGAATTCGAGGTGCACTACCAGCCCCAGATGTGCCTGAAAACCGGCGTGATGCTGGGCGCCGAAGCGCTGCTGCGCTGGGATAACGCGGTGCTGGGCAAGGTGCCGCCGAACCGCTTCATTCCGCTGGCCGAGGAATATGGCCTGGTCAACGCGATCGGCGAATGGGTGCTCGAAAGCGTCTGCGCCCAGATCAAGGTGTGGCAGGCCCAAGGCCTGGGCAGCGTCAAGGTGGCGGTCAACCTGGCCGCCGGCCAGTTCGCCCACGACAATACCGTGAGCTTCGTCGAGGCCACGCTGCGCCGCTTCGGCATCGCGCCCGAATTCCTGGGCCTGGAAATCACCGAGGGCACCGTCATGGGCGACCCGGACAAGGCGGTGGCGGCGCTGCGCCGCCTGAAGGATATCGGCGTGAGCATTTCGCTCGACGACTTCGGCACCGGCTATTCCAGCCTGGGCTACCTGAAGCGCTTCCCTATCGATGTGCTGAAGATCGACAAATCCTTTGTCGACGACGTCACCACCAATGCCAACGACGCGGCCATCGCGCTGTCGGTGATTTCGCTGGCGCATAACCTGAACATGCGCGTGATCGCCGAGGGCGTGGAAACGCGCGCCCAGGTCGACTTCCTCGCCGAGCGCGGCTGCGACGAGATGCAGGGCTATTATTTCAGCCGTCCCGTCAATGCCGAAGCCTTCGGCGCGCTGCTGCGCGAACGCCGCAATCTGCTCACTTCCTAATTCGTTTTCGCCGTTGACCTCCAGGAGAAGTATGAAGAACACATCGGGCGCCGCCATTGCCGGCGCATGCTGGCTGCTATGCGCAGCCGCTTCCACCGCCGTCGCCGCCGATCCGGCCATGGCTCCCCACAGCGCAGTTGCCGTCACCGCCAAAAGCGGTGCGCCAGCCAGCGCCACCGCTGCCACCGACAGCCAGTTCAAAGCCATCTACACCGCCGAGTGGAAGTGGCGCCAGGCCCAGCGCCTGGAGGATGAGGAAGACGACGACAACGGCATCCGTCCCGACCTGCCGCGGGTCGACCCGGCCACCCAGCAGGCGCGCCTGCGCTATTGGCAGGGCGTGCTGGGCAAGCTGGCCGCGATCGCGCCGGCCCGCCTGTCGGCGCCGGAACGCATCAACTACGCGGTCTACCGCGCCCAGATCGCCGCCTTCGTGGCCGGCCAGCAGTTCCGCGAATTCGAAAAGCCGCTCAATGCCGATTCGGCCTTCTGGTCGAATATGGCCGACGAGGCGCGCAAGGTGTTTACCACCAGCGCCGACTACCACGCCTATCTGCGCCAGTTGGCCGACGTACCGCGCTACTTCGGCGAGCAGAGCGCGAATATGCGCGCCGGCCTGGAACGCGGCTTCACGCCGCCGCGCGTGACCTTGAGCGGACGCGATGGTTCGCTGACCTCCGTCACCGACGTCAAAACGCCGCAGGACACGGTGTTCTACCAGCCCTTCCGCCAGATGCCGGCCACCATCCCGGCGGCCGAGCAGCAGTTACTGCGCGCGGCGGCCGTGAAGGTGATCGGCGAATCGGTGCAGCCGGCCTACCGCGCGCTGCTGGCCTTCATGCGCGAGCAGTATGTGCCGCGCGCCACCGAGGCGCTGGCGGCCGAGAGCCTGCCCAACGGGAAGGCTTACTACCAGTCGAAGATCGTCGAGTTCACCACCACCGCCATGAGCGCCGAGCAGATCCACCAGATCGGCCTGTCCGAAATGGCCAAGATCCGCGCCGAGATGGGCGAGACCATCCGCCAGACCGGCTTTGAAGGCGGGCTGCCGGCCTTCCTGCAGTTCCTGCGCAGCGATCCGCGCTTCTACGCCAAGACCCCGGAAGAGCTGCTGATGCGCGCCGCCTTCATCGCCAAGAAATTCGACGCCAAGGCCGGCCAGTATTTCGGCTACCTGCCGCGGCGGCGCTTCGCGATCACGCCGGTGCCGGACGACCAGGCGCCGTTCTATACCTCGGGCCGCGGCGGTCCGGGCGTGTACCTGGTAAACACCTACAATCTGCCGGCGCGCGCGCTGTATAGCCTGCCGGCGCTGACGCTGCACGAATCGGCCCCCGGCCACGCCTTCCAGATGCCGGTGGCGATGGAGCAGAAGGGCAGGCCGCTGTTCCGCCGCGCCTATATCTCGGCCTATGGCGAGGGCTGGGCGCTGTACTCGGAGCGCCTGGGCAGCGAGATGGGGATCTACGAGACGCCTTACGAAACCTTCGGCATGCTGAGCTACCAGGCCTGGCGCGCCTCGCGCCTGGTGGTCGATACCGGCATCCATGCCAAGGGCTGGACCCGGGCCCAGGCCCAGGCCTATTTGCACGACAATACCGCGCTGTCCGATCACGAGATCGAGACGGAAGTGGACCGCTATATCTCCTGGCCGGGCCAGGCCTTGTCCTACTACCTGGGCGAGATGGCGATCATCGGCGCGCGCAAAAAAGCCGAGGCGGCGCTGGGCAGCAAATTCGATATCCGCAACTTCCACGATACGGTGCTGCATCTGGGTTCGGTACCCCTGCCGGTGCTGGAGGCGCGCATCGATGCCTTCATCGCCGATGGCGGCAAGAGCCCTTACGGCACGGCCGAGTAAATGATTTTGCGCTGCGGGAACGCCCTGTTCCCGCGCGCAAAACTCCTCCACAAAACCATGAGATTTCTCAGTTGTTAAAAATTCACATTGTTACAATGTGCGTATTTTCCTGCTGAGCGTTTCGATAAGATTGGTCGCAGGTTCAAGCGGAAACGGTGGTCGCGCAGGCGCGCGGCGGCCCGTTCTCCCGCTCCGCGGCCAGCGCAGACAGGCCGCTCCCAGCATGCATTCTTGACTCGCCCCTACAGCGAAAGGAAGCACTATGCCCAGCGTTTTGTCCTACCCTGGCGTCTACGTCGAAGAAGTCTCCAGCGGTGTGCGCACCGTCACCGGCGTGGCCACCTCGGTCACCGCCTTTGCCGGCGCCGCCGTGCGCGGTCCGATCAACAGCGCGGTGCATCTGTTTAGCTACTCCGACTTCGAGCGCCGCTTCGGCGGGCTGGGGCCGGACATGCACCTGGGCTATGCGGTGCGCCAGTTCTTCCAGAACGGCGGCGCCGATGCCTGGGTGGTGCGCATCGTCAAAAGCGCCAGCCCGGCCGAGCTGACCCTGCTCAGCCAGACCGGCGCGAATGTGCTCAAGCTCCTTGCGCTCGATGCGGGCAAGGACGGCAACAGCATCGAAGTGCGGGTCGACTACCAGAGCGGCAATCCGGCCAGCACCTTCAACCTGACCTTGGCGCGCGGCTCCGACGGGCTGGTGGAGAACTATGCGAACCTGTCGATGAACAAGCGCGATCCGCGCTATGTGGTCGATGCCCTCAAGGATAGCAGCAAGCTGGTCAAGGTCACGCGGCTGGTCACGCAGGCGGCGCTCGACGCGCTGCCGGCCGCGACCTCCGTCAGCGGCGCGCTGGCCGACGTCAAGACCCTGATCAACGAGACCCATAGCAGCCTGCAGATCAGCGTCAACGGACTGGCGCCGCTGCCGGTGGTGATCAGTACCCTCGACATCACCGATGGCTCGATGGGCGAGACCGCCAACGACAGGCTCGATAAATTGTGCGTCGCGATCAAGCAGCAGATCGTTAACCAGGCCAATGGGCAGGCGCCCTACAGCGGTTTCCTGGCCGTGCGCGAGAACGACACCATTAAATTGACGTCCGGTGCGGGCGGCGAGTTTTCCTCGATCCGCATCCTGCCCGGTGCCAGCAACAACGCCAGCGGCGTGCTGAAGCTGGGCAGCGACAGCGGCGGCATCGACACCGATGCCGTGGCCAGCATCCGTCCGGCCCCGGTGCCGGCGCCGGCCGAACTGACTTCCGGTGCCTTTGGCGCCACCGACCTCGACGCCTTGCCCGACGCGACCCATGTGGCGCTGCGTATCAGTCTCAATGGCGACGCGCCCAGCCTGGTCACCCTGACCAGCGCCGGCGCGGTGGGCGCCGCGCTGGCCGCCAAGCTGGGCGACGTGGCCAAGCGCCTGCAGGCGGCGGTGCGCGCCTTAAAACCCGGCCAGCCGGCCTACCGCGACTTCACCGTGGGACTGAACGCCGCCAAGGACAGGCTGGTACTGGGCACCGGCACGCGCGGCGCGGGATCGGCCATCGCCGTGGCGGCGGCGCCGGCCAACAGCATCGCCGCCGAACTGCATCTGATCGCCGGCGCCACGGTGACGTCGCCGGTGAACGTCACGCTGGCCTCGGGCACGGAAGTGCCGTATTCGGCGGCCGACGTCTACCCATCCTTCATCGCCAGCCGGGCCGACCGCAAGGGCATTTATGCGCTGGAGGATGTGGACCTGTTCAATCTGCTGGTGCTGCCCGGCGTGGGCGACCCTGGCGTGCTGTCGGACGCGGCGGCCTATTGCAAGGAGCGGCGCGCCTTCTTCATCATCGATGCGCCCGAGGCGGTGAAGACCCCGGCCGACGCCGTCAAGCTGATCTCCGGCACCGAGCTGCCCAAGTCCGACCATGCGGCGGCCTACTATCCCTGGGTCTCGATTCCCGACCCGCTCAACAACGGCAAGCCGCTGACGGTGCCGCCGTCGGGCACGGTGGCGGGCATCTTTGCGCGCACCGACGCCGAGCGCGGCGTGTGGAAGGCGCCGGCCGGCACCGAAGCGAACCTGATCGGGGTGCAGGGCGTGGAATACCGCCTGACCGATGGCGAGAACGGCAGCCTCAATCCGCTGGGCCTGAACAGCCTGCGCCTGTTCCCCGTGTACGGCCCGGTGGTGTGGGGCGCGCGCACGCTGCGCGGGGCCGACCAGATGACGTCCGAATACAAATACATTCCGGTGCGCCGGCTGGCGCTGTACCTGGAAGAGAGCCTGTTCCGCGCGATCCAGTGGGTGGTGTTCGAGCCGAACGACGAGCCGCTATGGGCGCAGATCCGGCTCAATATCGGCGCCTTCATGAACGGCTTGTACCGCCAGGGCGCCTTCCAGGGCAAGTCGCCGCGCGAGGCCTATCTGGTCAAGTGCGACCGCGAGACCACCACCCAGGACGACATCAACCGCGGCGTGGTGAATATTCTGGTGGCGTTCGCGCCGCTCAAGCCGGCCGAATTCGTCGTGCTCAGAATCCAGCAGCTGGCCGGACAAATCCAAACTTAAGGGGACGCGATCATGCCGCAATTTACCGTCAATGCACAGCGCTTCGATCCCTATAAAAACTTCAAGTTCCGCATCAAGTGGGATGGCCGCTACGTGGCCGGCGTGAGCAAGGCTTCGGCCTTGAAGCGCACCACCGAAGTGGTCAAGTACCGCGAGGGCGGGGACCCTAGCAGCAGCCGCAAGATGCCCGGCCGCACCGAGTACGACGCCATCACGCTCGAGCGCGGCGTGACCCACGACAAGGAGTTCGAGGTCTGGGCCAACAAGGTGTGGAACTTCGGCTCCGGGCTGGGCGCGGAGGTGTCGCTGAAGGACTTCCGCAAGGACTTGATCGTGGAGCTGTACAACGAGGCCGGACAGCTGGCGATGGCCTTCAAGGTGTTTCGCTGCTGGGTGTCGGAATACCAGGCCTTGCCGGATCTGGATGCCAACGCGAACGCCGTGGCGATCGCGCGCATCAAGCTGGAGAACGAGGGCTGGGAGCGCGATTACGACATCGCGGAACCGGCCGAGCCCAGCTTCACCGAACCCTGAGTGTCGTTGAACCAGACGGCGATTTCCGGGGGCGCCGGCGGCGCCCGCCAGCACCGCGTCCACGGACACGGTATTCATTCATTCGGCGTCCATTGATACGGCGTCCGCTTCCGCGGGAGGGCAAGCCATGACCATGCTAAGCGAAAGCGACTGGCTGCAGGCCTGGGAGCGCAGCTGCGGCCAGCCCGCCGCGCTGCGGCCCTGCGCGGTGCTGGCGCCGCTGTTCGAACAAGGCCAGGCGGCGGCCGAGCGCCTGAGCGTGGGGCAGCGCGATGCCTGTCTGATCGATCTGTGCCAGGCCCTGTTCGGCCCCGGTGCCCACGCTGTCGCACACTGTCCGCGCTGCGCCGAGCTGCTGGAAATGGAACTGTCGCTGCCGCAGTTGCGCCTGCCGGCCCCGCCTGAACCCGAGGTGGGACTGGCACATGGGCTTGAGCTTGCACTGGATGCGGACGGCGCCCGTTACCGCCTGAGCTTCCGCCTGCCCGATAGCGCCGACCTGGCCGCGATCGCTGCCTGGGGCGGCATGGACGCCGCGAAGCAAGCCTTGCTGGGGCGCTGCGTTATCCAGGCCAGTCGCAACGATCTGCCGGTCGCCGTGGCCGCGCTGCCGCCCACCGTAGTCGCCGCACTGGCGCAGGCCATGGCCGAGGCGGACCCGCAGGCCGCCAGCGAACTGGCGCTGGAATGCCCCGCCTGTGGCCATCGATGGAACGAGGTATTCGATATCAGCCACTTCCTGCTGCATGCGCTCGACGACTGGGCGCAGCGCCTGCTCGATCAGGTCCATATGCTGGCCAAGGCCTACGGCTGGACCGAGGCCACCGTGCTGGCGCTGACGCCGATGCGCCGCGCGCGCTACCTGGAACGGGTGCTGGCATGAGCAACTACCTGAGCATTCTGGCCCAGCGCGCGACGGCCGCACCGACGCTGCGGCCGCGTGCCCGCTCGCGCTTCGAGGAAGGGCTGGCCACCGACGCTGCGAACCGCGAGCAGGCATTCTTGGCAGGACAGCATGCCGAAGCCGAGGCCGCCGCGCCGCCTGTCGCCGTGGCAGCCGCTCCGCAATCGCAGCCGCAGGCGCAGGGTGTGCGCGCGCCGGCGCCGCTTCCCCCGCAGCCTTATGCCGAGGATCCGTCCGCGTCCCGGCCGGCCATCGCGGCGGTCGTGGCGCCGCTCCTCCCGCAACGGGAAGCGGCGCCGGTGCGGCGCGCCGAAACGGCGCCGCTGAGCGCACCCGTCGCGCAGATCGAGCGTGTGCTGCCACTGGCCGCGGCCGCGACGCCAAGCCAGCCCGCAGTCGCGGTGGCGCGCGTGGATGGCCTGCGCGGCGGCGAAGTGGCGCCGCCATCGCCATCGCTTTCGCCGCCGCTGGCACGATCGCCGCTGGAGCCGGACGGCGCGATGCGCCAGCAGCGTCCCGCCTTGGAGACGGTCAGCCGCCTGCAGACGCCCGCCGTTGCCGCTGCAGCTCAGCAAGCCGGCGCCGAAGCAGGGCAGGGTGGCGCCCGCCAGTTCACGGCGCCACCGGAAGCGGCACCGGCGCCGATCGAGATCCACATCGGCCGTATCGAAGTGCATGCCGCCGGGGCCGCGCCCGTGCGCGCACCGGCGCCACCAGCGCCTCAGGCGCCGGCCACCGCCTCGCTGGATGACTATCTGCGCGAGCGCAGCCGGGGAGGCCGCTCATGAGCAGCGCGCTTGGCATCGCCGCCACCGCCGGCGTGCTGCAGCAATTGCTGCAGACGGGACTGGGCGCCCTGAAAATCAACGACGTACTCGACGTCACCACGACCAAGGTCACCTGCCTGTCGCCGGAGCGCATCGATTCGGACGCGGACGCCAGCCAGCTCAATCTGTTCCTGTATCAGACCACCCGCAATCCCGGCTGGGCCAATATGGACCTGCCCAGCCGCGACAGCCGTGGCGAGCGGGTGGCCAGTCCTGCGCTGGCCATCGATCTGCATTTTCTCGTCACGGCCTACGGCGTGGCCGACTTCCATGCCGAGGTGCTGCTGGGCGCGGCCATGCAGATCCTGCACGAGACGCCGGGCATGGGCCGCGAGGCGATCCGTATTGCCCTCAAACCGGGCGCGGACAAGCCGCAACTGCCGAAACAGCTGGCGCTGGCGGGACTGGCCGATCAGCTGGAGCAGTTGCGCGTGACACCGCTCAATCTGAGCATGGATGAGCTGTCGCGCCTGTGGTCGGCGATCCAGCTGCCGATGCGGCCCAGCGCGGCCTACCAGGTCAGCGTGGTGCTGATCGAGGCGCCGCGCAGCGAACGGCGCGCGCTGCCGGTCACGGCGCCGCCGCGGGTCTACGTGATGCCGCTGCGCCAGCTGCGCATCGACCGGGCCGAGGCGGCCGACGGGCCGGGAACGCCGGTGCTGCCCGCCACCAGGGTGCGTCTGAGCGGCGCCCAGTTCAAGGCCAACGGCATGCGCGTGACGGCCAACGGCATCGACGCCAGTGCCGGCCTGAGTCTGAGCGAGGACAGCACGCTGGAACTGACGCTGCAGACGGCGGTGGCGGCGGGTCTGCGTGCCGGCATCGTGGCCTTGCAGGTGCAGCAGCCGCAGTTCATGGGCGATCCGCCGGTGGAGCATCAGGCGCTGGAATCGAATCTGGTGGCGCTGGTGCTCAACCCAAGTGCCGCCTTTGCGGTGCAAGCGGGCGTGGTCGATACGGTGGTCGGCCCGATCACCTTCAAGGCGGGCACCATCAAGGTGACGCTGACGCCCGAAGTGGGGCTGCGCCAGCGGGTGCGGCTGCTGCTCAATCAGATCGACAACGCACCGGGCCAGCCTCCGCGCGCCTATACCTTCTATGCGCCGGACGGCAACGGCATCGTGGCGCCGGCTGAATCCAGCGGCACGGTGCTGATTCCCTTCCGCCAGGTCGCCGCCGGAAAATATCTGGCGCGGGTACAGGTGGATGCAGGCATCAGCCCCTTGACGATGGGGCCGGACGGCCACTTTGCCACGCCGATGGTGCAGCCATGAGCGCGCACGCTACCGCCGGCGCCAGGCCGACGCTATCGACGCTGCCGACGCTGCCGCAGGTGCTGGAGCTGCTGGCGCTGGAGCTGGAGCGCTGGCTGCGGTCAGCAACGCGCTCGGAGCGTGAAGCGGAGCATGCCGGGGCAGAGCCTGCACCGCAGCCGCAACAATTGCTCGCCTTGCACTTGCCGCCGCTGCCGGCCACGCTGGCACGGCTGGGCGAACACCTGCGCCTGTCGGCGTTCGAGCAGGGCGTGCTGCTGCTGGCCGCGGCACCAGACCTTGATCCGCGGTTCAAATCCCTGCTGGCGCGTGCCCATGGCGACGCCGCTACGCCCTGGCTGACGCTGGGCCTGGCCATGCGCTGCCTGCCCGATGCACACTGGGAGGCGGTCACGCCCGCCGGACGCCTGCGCCGCTGGCAGCTGCTGGAATTGTCAGGTGCGGCCAGCGCGCTCGACGCGCGGCTGGTACTGGACGAAACCATCCTGCACCGGCTGGCCGGCTGCGCCTATGCCGATCCGCGCCTGGAGCCATGGTTCCGCCGGCTCGGCGCAGAAACGCTGCCCAACACCACGCTGTATCAGGACGCGCTGACCGCCAGCTTGCAGGCCGTCGCCGCCGAATGGCAGGCCGCAGCTTCGCTGGAAGATGCGGCCGTGCTGCGCATCGCCCACAGCGACGCCGGCTGGTTTGTCCGCTTGCTGGGCGCCTATCTGCAATTGCAGGTGGTGCGGCTGTCCGGCCAGTCCTTGCCCGGACCGGCCGATTGCGAGCGCCTGTGCCGTCTGTGGGAACGCGAGGCGGTGCTGAGCGGCGCCATGCTGTGGATAGACAGCGATACGGTGAACCATGGCGATACCGCCATGCTGGCCGATCTGGTCGACCGCATGCAGTCGCTGGTGGTGGTCACCGGCAGCGTGGGCCTGCCGCTGCAACGCAGCCAGTTTGCGCGCGAGCTGCCCGGCAGCTCGGTGCAGAGCCGCCTGCTGGCGTGGCAGGACGCGCTGGGCGATCAGGCTGCGGCGATGAACGGTCAACTCGGCTCGATCGCTGAGCAGTTCCAGCTCAGCCCCATCGCAATCCGGCGGCTGGCGCGCAGCAGCATCACCTCAGCAGGCAAGGAAGCGGGCCGCAGCGAGCTGGCCGGCAAGGAGCAAGGTGGGGCTCTGTGGCAGGCCTGCCGGCTGGAGGCGCGGCGTGGCCTGGAGACCCTGGCGGCCAGGGTCGAAAGCCGTGCCAGCTGGGACGACCTGGTGCTGCCCGACGCGGCGATGGACACCTTGCGCACCATCGCCGCGCAGGTGCGCCAGCGCACGCGGGTCTATCGCGAGTGGGGTTTTGCCGAGCGCGGCGAGCGCGGACTGGGCATCAGCGTCATGTTCGCGGGCGGCAGCGGCACCGGCAAGACCATGGCCGCCGAAGTGCTGGCCAATGAACTGGGCGTGGACCTGTACCGGATCGACCTGTCCGTGGTGCAGAGCAAATGGATAGGCGAAGCGCAGAAAATGATGGCGCGCTGCTTCGACGCCGGTGACGCCAGCGGCGCCATCCTGCTGTTCGACGAGGCCGACGCGCTGTTCGGCAAACGCAGCGAAGTCAAGGACAGCCATGACCGCTACGCCAATCTGGAGGTGAGCTATCTGCTGCAAAGACTGGAAACCTATCGCGGACTGGCGATCCTGACCACCAATCTGAAGCAAAGCATCGACAGCGCCTTCCAGCGCCGCCTGCGCTTCGTCGTGCAGTTCCCCTTCCCGGATGCCGATGCCCGCGCGGCCTTGTGGCAGCGCGCCTTCCCGCAGGCCACGCCGACCGATGCGCTGGACGTGGGCAAGCTGGCGCGCCTGTCGCTCACCGGCGGCCATATCCGCAATGTCGCGCTGAATGCGGCCTTCCTGGCGGCCGATGCCGGTGCGGCGGTCTCCATGCGCCATCTGCGCCAGGCCGTGCAGGCGGAATTCTCCAAACTCGATCAAGGCCTGCCCGGCGCCGAAGTGGAGGACTGGCTATGATGCCAATTCTTCAGGCGCCGGCTTTGATGCCTGCATCCGCATCCGCGTCGGCACCGGCCCCCGTGCCGGCGCAGCCGCTGGCGCCTATGCGCGTGTCGATAGGCGAATTCCATCTGTCCGGCTACTCGCGCCGGGATGGTGAGCGGCTGAGTGCCGCCTTCCAGAGCGAACTGCAAACGCTATTGGGCAGCCAGCCGCGCCCGCAGTCGGGATTCCAGATGCCGGTGCTGGCCTTGCCGTCGGTGCATGCGCATGCGCAGGAGCGGCCCGAGCAGACCGGCCGCCGGCTGGCGCGCGCCATCGCACGGAGTCTCGCGCCATGAGCGCCGCAGTTGCCGCACCGGTGCGCGAGGGTGCGCGCGATAGCGAGCACGCGGCTACACACACGCATCGCCGCAGCAATGTGACGCCTGCACCATCGCAGCTGTTGCAGCGCAAATGCGCCTGTGGCGCTGGTGCTGGCAGCGGCGGCCAGTGCGACAGCTGCGCCGAGAGGGGCACTCTGCAACGACGCGCCAGTCATGCGGGTGAGCCTAGCCACGCAGCCATAGCGCCAGCTGCCGTGGCTGCCGCCACGCCAGCGCTGGCAGCACCGTCGGCAACCGTCGAACCGGCGGCGATGGCACCGGCAGCATCTGTCGAACCGGTGGCGGCACCAGCCATCGTCGCAGATCCGCTTGGCCCATCACCGGTAAGCACCGAGCCAAGCCACGACGCCGGTCTGCCCGACTCGGTCGGCGCCACGCTGGCGCAGCCGGGGCAGGCGCTCGATCAGGATACGCGCAGCGACATGGAGTCGCGCTTCGGTGCCGACTTCGGCGGCGTGCGCCTGCATACCGACAGCGCGGCCGCCGATTCCGCCTCCGACGTCGATGCCCATGCCTACACGGTCGGCCAGCACGTGGTGTTCGGCCAGGGCCAGTACCAGCCGCAAAGCGAAACCGGCCGGCAGCTGCTGGCGCACGAACTGGCGCACACCGTGCAGCAGCAGGGCCTGCAGCGGGCCGGCGTCAGTTCGTTGCCTGACCAGGGGCCGGAATACCGCCGGCTGGAAGCGGAAGCCGATCACATGGCCGATGCGGCGCTGCGTGGCCGGCCGCTGCCGACTAGCCGCGCGTCCCAGCCGATGCTGTCGCGCGCCGGCAAGACGCGCACGCTGGAACCGGGCGGCGAAGTGCCGTTATCGGTCACGCCGGTGGCAAAATCGCTGCACGTCACTTCGGCCTATATGGAAAGCGATCACACGGTCAAGCCGGAAGGCACCTACGCCAGGGCGGAGAAGGGCAAGGCCCCGGTCAAGCTGGAAACCTACACGGTCGATAAATTCTTCGTGCCCGGCACCAAGGGGCCGCGCGCGCTGGCGATCTACAAAAGCCTGGCCAGTGCGGGCGGCCTGCAGGCGACCATCGACGTCAGTGGCCGCTCCAAGGCCATCCTGTGGCAGGAACGCGCCGACACGGGCCCGCTGCAAACGCGCTGGCTGCGCGATGTGGGCTGGCCCGGCGGCAAACAGGCCGACGCGCTGTGGCAGGCGGCCGGCGGCGATGCGGAGTTCCCCAAGGTCGGCAAGAAAACCTGCCAGATGGACCACGTG
This sequence comes from Oxalobacteraceae bacterium, assembly GCA_013284265.1. Taxonomy (GTDB): domain Bacteria; phylum Pseudomonadota; class Gammaproteobacteria; order Burkholderiales; family Burkholderiaceae_D; genus Rugamonas. Next base: position 91,501 of record JABTBR010000006.1, read on the forward strand.
GTCGAGCTGCAAATCGGCGGCAACAACACCGAGCAGAATATCCAGGCGCTGGACGAAACCCAGAACCGCAACAGCGGCGGCGCGATCAAGAACCAGGTCTTCATGCTGGCGCAGCAGGTGGCGGCCGACAACCTGCTGAGCAGTACCCAGGCCGAACAGATCACGCTGCGCTTTCTCAGCGCCGATCCCAAGGGCGCGGTGGAGCAGCCCAGCGCCGCCTGTCCGCCCACCGGCGCCGAGGCCACCTGCCTGTCGGTGGAACAGTGCGCGCGCAAGGGTGGCGCCACGCCAGGCGTGGCGGCGGCCACGGCGGACCTGGACAAGATCGAACTCAGTGCCGGCGGCGCGCCGACCGCCATCATGGTCGCCAAGACCTTCCAGAAGGACAGCAAGGCCAAGGCCAAGATTTACGGCGATCCGGTCAACAATGCGGCCGGCGAGCTGATACCCGGCCTGCTGCTCAACGAATTGCATCACACCGGCACCGGCAAGAAGAAGGGACTGGGCGTGCGTGCCATCGTCGACGACCGCGACGCCACCCGCCTGCCGCTGACGCTGGAGGGCAAGGAGAGGAACCCGGTCAACCTGAAGGTGGAGGAGGACGGCAAGCTGAAGCTGGCCGAGGAAAACCTGCACATCAAGTTCCAGTACAAATACCTGAGCCCCGGCGAAATCACCAAGATGAGCCGCGGCGCCGACGGCAGCCTGCAATGGAAGGGCTATATCAAGCCCAAGGTCGCCTTCCTGGGCCGGCTCGATGTCGAATATGACAAGGGCGAGCTGACCGTCAGCAAAGGGCTCGATCCCAAGGACTTCAAATCACCATTTCCCGGCGCGACGCTGACCGAGGCCAAGCTGGCGCTCAAGCTGGCACCGGTGTTCAAGCCCGAAGGTTCGCTGGCCTTCGACTTCGGCACCACCCGCAAGCTGGCCAGCGCGCGCGTAACCGCGTCGGCCGATGCGGAGGGGCTGGTTTTGCAAGGCAAGCTGCAAGCCTTCCTGCCCGGCGTGGACAACGCCACCGGCGACGTGAAATACCAGAATGGCCAGTGGAGCGGCGCGGTGCTGATCGAGGCAGCGGCGCTGCAATCGAAGCTGAAGTACGTGCAGAGCGGGCAGGTCAGCGTGGGCCTGAAGAACGGCAAGCTGGAAGCGGGCGGCAAGGTGCAACTGGTGCTGCCGGGCGATGCCAAGGCCGAACTGGATCTGAAGTACCGCAACAACGCCTGGCTATTTACCGGCAAGGGCGAATTCAAGGTCGACTCGCCCTACCTGAAACCGATCCAGGCGAGCATTTCCTACGACGGCGATCTGTTCAAGGCCACCGGCACGGCCGGTTTCGGCTTCAAGGGCATCCTGGACGGCACCATCAATGCCACTTACGAGAACCGCAACGGCGCCGAAAAAATTTACGGCAAGGGCAATATCAAGATCAGCAAGGGCAGGGCCAACGGCGACATGGATGTGGAGCTGCATCCCAACCAGAAGGTCACCGGCAAGGGCAAGCTGTCCTATGAGATCAAGAAAGGCATGGTCGCCACGGCCACCATCATCGTCGACGAGAAGCAGAAGATTACCTTCGAAGGCGATCTGACGCTGCCGGACATCCAGCTGTTCAAGCGTTTCCCCGCCTCGGAGGCGATGCGTTCGATCTTCTCGGTCTCGGCCAGCATTCCGATTCCCGGCGCCTCGATCGGGCCGGTGGGCCTGAAGGTCAAGCTGTATGGCGGCATGGACTATTACTACTACGTCGGCCCGGGTGTCCTCACCGGTATCAAGGCCACGGTCAAGTTCAGCCCTTTCGAGGCCGATCCCGACTTCGCCATGAAGCTGCACGCCAAGGCCAGCATTCCGGCCGGCGGCGGCATCCGCGGCAAGCTCGGCGCCGATATCGCCATCGATGCCGGCATCGCCGAAGTGGGCGGTGGCCTGAGCGTATATGCCACCGCGGGGCTGGAAGGCAAGGCGGAACTGGGCGGGGAAATCAGCTACGAGAAGGACCGTTTCGCCATCGACGCCAAGGCCTATGTGGGCGGCAAGATCACGCTGGAAGCGGGCCTGAACGCGCATGCCTATGCCGAAGCGGGCGTACTGGCGCTGAAGGTACGCACCGAGAAGGAGTGGAACCTGGCCAAGACCCAGCTCGATACCGGCATCACCATCGGCATGGAACTGCCGCTGCATTACGACAGCCAGAGCGAATTCAAGATGCCGTCCATGGCGGACATCAAGCTGGTGCCGGAGAAGATCGATCTCAATCCCGGGCACTTGCTCGATCAGCTGTTCAACCGCTCCAAGGCGACCCAGAAAGAGGCCGGATAAACAAGCAGACGGACAGCCGCGCCGCTCCGGCGCGCTCCGTCGCAGTCGATGACACGAGAAAAGGAAGCCGGGTATGACTGGATTATCGAGTTCGCCGCGCCTGCTCAAGGGCGGCCTGATATTGCTGGACCCGGCCAGCGGCGCGGTGCAGCGCGTGATCGCGCTGCAGTACAACCCGGACCAGCTGACCCGCACGCTGGCGCCGCAAAGCACCGGCGCCAACGCCACCACCAGCGAGCCGCTGCGCCTGAAAGGCCCGCCGGTGGAGACCATCAAGCTCGATATCCAGCTCGATGCCACCGACCAGCTGGAGTTCCCCGGCCAGAACGGGGTGGCGGTGCAGGTGGGCCTGCATCCGCAACTGGCGGCGCTGGAGCTGATCATCTACCCGGACAGCGAAACCCTGATCCGCAACAACCAGCTGGCCAGCATCGGCACCATGGAAATCGCGCCGGTGCCGGCGCCGCTGCCGCTGTTCGTGTGGAGCCGCAACCGCGTGGTGCCGGTACGTATCAGCGATTTTTCCATCGTCGAGGAAAGCTTCGACGTCAATTTGAATCCGGTACGGGCGCGGGTCAGCCTGAGCATGCGGGTGATGAATATTAACGATCTGGGTTTCAACGACAAGGGCGGTCATCTGTTCATGGCTTACCAGCAGCAGAAGGAACAGCTGGCGCGGCGCGCACGCAGCGGCGCGCTGGCGGCCATGGGCCTGAGCGCGCCGCCGGCCTGAACACGATACAGCAGCCTCAAAAGAACGCAAAAACCGGGAGTCCATCATGAGCGAACAGCATTTTCCACCGACCAGCCGCTATGCGGCGGTGCCCACGGCCGAACTGGTGCAGCCGGACGGCGAGCGCATCGTCTATCTGCGGCGGCGCTTCGTGCCCGATCCTGCGCGCTATGCCACGGTGCTGGAGCACACCGTGCAGCAGGGCGAACGCATCGACCAGCTGGCCGCCGCCTACCTGGGCGACCCGGAACTGTTCTGGCGCCTGGCCGACGCCAACGGCGTGCTGCATCCCTTGATGCTGGAAGAGCAGGCGCGCCGGCTGCGCCTGACGCTGCCGGAAGGGATGTCGGGGCCGGCGTATGCTTAAGGGCATCCACATGTCGCTGCTGATCGGCCCCGGCGTGCCGCTGCCTGCGCCCAAGCCGGTGATGGATGCGCTGCAAAGCATCCAGGTCACTTCCGACGCGACGGCGCGCAGCGGCTTCCAGCTCAAGCTGGCGATCGAGAACCGCTCGCCGCTGCATACCTTGCTGCTACTGACCGGCGGCCGCGTGCCCTGGCTGCGCGTGCTGATCGTGGTGACCATCAACAGCCTGCCGATGGTGATGATGGACGGCCTGGTCACACGCCAGGAGATGGGCGCGTCCAACGAGCCGGGCCTGAGCGTGCTTACCGTCACCGGCGAGGACGTATCGGTGGCGATGGACCAGCAGGAGTTCAACGGCATTCCCTATCCCGCCATGCCGGCGCAGGCGCGGGTGGCGCTGGTGGTGGCCAAGTACGCCATGTACGGCATGGTGCCGCTGACGATACCGCCGATCTTTACCGACGTGCCGATTCCGATCCAGTCCATCCCCAGTCACGAGGGCACCGACCTGGCCTATGTGCAGCGCCTGGCCAAGGAGAACGGCTATGTGTTCTATGTGGTGCCGGGACCGCTGCCGGGCGCCAACGTGGCCTACTGGGGGCCGGAGACGCGCCTGGGCGTGCCCCAGCCGGCGCTGCGCATCGGCCAGGATGCCCACACCAATGTCGAGAACCTGTCGTTCAAACTGAATCAGACCGGCGCCGCGATGCCGATCGTGTTCATCCAGAATTCGATCACGCGCATGGCGATTCCGCTGCCGATTCCCGACATCTCGCTGCTCAAGCCGCCGCTGGGTCTGATCCCGCCCATGCCCAAGGAATTCACGCTGCTCAAGGATACGGCCAAGCTGTCGCCGATGGCCGCCATCTCCAAGGGACTGGCCGCCGCCTCGGGCAGCGGCGACAACGTCACCGTCGATGGCAGCCTGGATGTGTTCCGCTATGGCCATGTGCTCAAGGCGCGCGAGCTGGTCGGCGTGGCCGGCGCCGGGCTGGCCTTCGATGGCCTGTATTTCGTCAACAAAGTCAGCAGCACATTCAAATCGGGCGAGTTCAAACAGAGCTTTACCCTGGTGCGCAATGGGCTGATGCCTACCGTCCCCTTGGTGCCCGTATGAGTGAACAAGCGCGTTTCTACGGTAAATACCGTGGCCAGGTCATGAATAATCTGGACCCCAAATTCCTCGGACGCCTGATTTTGCAGGTGCCCGACGTACTGGGGCCGCTGCCGAGCAACTGGGCCACGCCCTGCGTGCCCTTCGTCGGGCGCCAGAGCGGCATGTTCGTGCTGCCGCAGATCGGTGACCTGATCTGGGTCGAGTTCGAGCAGGGCGACAGCCAGGCGCCGATCTGGGTCGGCGGCTTCTGGGCCGAGGGCGATGTGCCGGCGCTGGCGCTGGCCGGCATTCCGGGCCAGCCGATGGTGGTGCTGCAGACGCTGGGCCAGAACACGGTGATGGTGTCGGACACGCCGGGTCCGACTGGCGGCCTGCTGCTCAAGTCGCGCAGCGGCGCCTTCATTTCGATTTCGGACGTCGGCATCACCATCAGCAACGGCACCGCGATCATCAATATGACCGGCCCCACGGTGGATATCAACGCCGGTGCCCTGACCATTATCTGAACGGAGACCATATGCCCGGATTCCTGCTCAATTCCAGCGCCACCGTGCTGTGCGCGCACGCCGGCCAGGCCACGCCCACGGCGCCGTTCCCGCGCGTGCAGCTGAGCGGCATGCCGGTCACCACCCTGAGCGCGCCGTATATGGTGGCCGGCTGCGCGCTGCCGCCGCCCACCGCCGGCAACGGCCCCTGCGTCACGGCGCAGTGGCTGGTGGGCGCCACCCGCGTGATGGCCGGCGGGGTGCCGGTGCTGCTGCAATCGGGCGCGGCGATCTGCACGCCCACCGGCACGCCGCTGTCGGTGGTGATGACGCAGATGCGCGTGATGGGGACTTGAGATGGCGCTTAGCTTCCCGTTCCGGGCCGATGGACGCGGCCGCAGCGCCGAGGTGTTCGGCGACGATCACCTGCGCGAGATGATCGAACAGGTGCTGTTTACCAGTCCGGGCGAACGGGTCAATCGGCCCGACTTCGGCTGCGGCCTGCTGCAGCTGGTGATGGCGCCGAACAGCGACGCGCTGGCCGCCGCCGTGCAGATGACGGTGCTGGGCGCCCTGCAGCAATGGCTGGGCGAGTTGATCGAGGTCGAAGCGGTGGACGTGCAGGCGCTCGACGAACGCCTGCAGATCGTGGTGCAGTATGTGGTGCGGCGCGACCGCGAGCGCGTGCGCGCCAGCTTTAGCCGGAGCCTGCCATGAAGCGCCAGTTCCGCAGCCCCCATCCGCAGCGCCTGCAATTTCTGCGCGCGCTGCAGCCGCCTTCCCTGAACGGCATCGACTATCTGGAAGTGACGTCGGGCGACCAGCGCAGCCTGTCGGTGGTGTTCGTCCACCCGCCTGTGGGCCTGACGGCCGCGCACTTCCGCATCGACGGCGGGGTACGCATCCGTAACATCGGCTTCGATGCGCCGCCTGCCATCAGCGGCAACGCCGTCAACCTGCATGTGAACGCGGCGGGCGACTTCTCGCAGTACACGCTGGTGCTGCAAAACCCGCTGGCGCGCGATGAGCCGCCGGCCGGCTTCGATCCCTGCCTGTCGAGCATAGGCTTCAGCTTCAAGGTCGAGTGCCCGTCCGACTTCGATTGCGCAGCGCCGCATGGCTGCGAGACGGTGCCACTGCCCGAACCCCAGCTCGATTATCTGGCCAAGGATTACGGCAGCTTCCGGCGCCTGATGCTGGACCGGCTGAACCAGCTGATGCCACAGTCGGCGCCCGTCAATCCGGCCGATCCGGCGATGGCGCTGGTGGAGCTGCTGGCCCATGTGGGCGACCAGCTCAGCTACTACCAGGATGCGGTGGGCACCGAAGCCTATCTGGACACGGCGCGCCAGCGCGTCTCGCTGCGGCGCCACGCGCGCCTGCTCGACTATGCGATCCACGAAGGCTGCAACAGCCGCGTGCTGGTGGCATTGAAGGTGGCCGCCGGCGCGGATGGCAAGGTGCTGCCGCCTTCGACCCCGCTGCTGACCGGCCCCGGAACGGCGGCCGATCCGGCCGATCCCGTCGAATCTCCCGATATCCTGGCGCGGCTGCCCGATGGCGCGACCCAGGTGTTCGAGACCATGCATCCGCTGGTGCTGCAGGCCGCGCATAACCGCATCGAAGTGCATACCTGGAGCGAAGCGGGCTACTGCCTGGCGCGCGGCAGCACCTCGGCCGCGCTGGTGGACAAGGGCGCACTGGCGCTGAAGGCGGGCGACCTGCTGATCTTCGAGGAAGTGATCGGCGCCGTCAGCGGCCTGCCGGAGGACGCCGATCCGGCCCACCGCCACGCGGTGCGCCTGCTGGCGGTGGAGAAGGGCCTGGACCCGCTCGGGGTACTGAATGGCGCCAATGCCGCCGTGCCGGTCGACCTGCAACTGGTGCGCTGGCATGAAGAAGACGCCTTGCCCTTCACCCTGTGCGTCAGCAAGGAGTTTCCGGTCGGGGGAACGCAGGAGACGCGCAGCATCGCGGTCGCACGCGGCAATGTGGTGCTGGCCGACCACGGCATGACGCGCAAGGACATCGCCTTGCTGCCGGACCGCGCGCCGCCGTCCGGCGTGTGGCGTCCGCGCCTGCCGGAGACCGGCGTGGCTTTCGCCGTGCCCTACCGGCACAAGGACGTGCTGGCTTCGCTGGCCTCCTCGCGCCCGCTCACGGCCAGCGCGGTGATGACGCAGCTGCCAGCGCTGGCCCAGCCGGCGCAGCTGTCGCTGCTGCCGGACGATCCGGCGCTGGTGGGCGACCAGGTCAAGGCCGACGCCGCGCGCTGGAGCGTGCGCCAGGATCTGCTGGGCAGCGACCGGTTCGCCCAGGAGTTTGTGGTCGAAACCGAGCATGACGGCGGCGCCTGGCTGCGCTTCGGCGACAACCGCTTCGGCATGGCGCCCGAGCCGGGCCTGCGCCTGCTGGCCAGCTACCGGCTGGGCGGCGGCCGCGCCGGCGATGTGGGACCACGCGCGATCCGCCGCATCGTCATCGACGACATGGCCATCGCGCCCTTTATCGACAGCCTGGACAATCCGATGGCCGCGCAGGGCGGGGCCGAGCCGGAAGCGGCCGACGCGATCAAGCTGCAGGCACCGGAAGCCTTCCGTACCCAGGAGCGGGCCGTCACCGAGGACGACTACGCGCGCGTGGCCGAACGCCATCCCGGCGTGCAGCGCGCGGCTGCGCGGCTGCGCTGGACCGGTAGCTGGTACACCATGTACCTGATCGTCGACCGCATGGCGGGCCGGCCGCTGGACGAGGAATTCCGGCGCGAGCTGCTGCAGTTCATGGAACGCTACCGGCTGGCCGGCTACGACCTGGACCTGTCTGATCCCGTTTTCGTCCCGCTCGACATCACGCTGGCCGTCTGCGTGCGCGCCGGCTATTTCGCCAGCGATGTCGAACAGGCCTTGCTGGCGGTGCTGGGCAGCGGCCGCAACGAACGTGGCGAACCGGGTTTCTTCCATCCGGACCGCTTCAGCTTCGGCCAGGCGCTGGCGCTGTCGCGCCTGATCGAGGCGGCCATGGGCGTGACCGGGGTCGGTTCGGTCGAGGTGCTGCGCTTCCAGCGCTGGGGCAAGCTGGCCGACGGCGAAATCGCCAACGGCCGCATCCTGGCCGCGCCGCTGGAAGTGCTGCGGCTCGATAACGATCCCAGCTTCCCGGAAAATGGACGTCTGAAGCTCGACATGCGAGGTGGAGTATGAGTGCGAACGGGTTGGACGGCGACTGCGACTGCTGCGCCGGCGTCTCAGGTACTTTGGGCACGGCCGGTGGCAGCGAGGACAATCCGGCCGGGCAAGCGGCGCTGCGCTACCGCGCCGGCACCCACGGCAGTTTCCTGCGCAGCCAGCTGGCGGCGCTGCCATCCCATCCCGGGCTGGCCACGCTGCGCACCCGCGCCAGCGACGATCCGGCCGTGGCGCTGCTCGATGCCTGGTCGGCTGTGCTCGATGTGTTGAGTTTTTATCAGGAGCGCATCGCCAACGAAGGCTTCCTGCGCACCGCCACCGAACGCGGTTCGGTGCTGCATCTGGCGCGCGCGATCGGCTATGAACTGCGTCCCGGCGTGGCGGCGTCCACCTTCCTGGCCTTCGGCATGGAAACGGCGGCCGGCGCGCCGGCTTCGATGCGGATCGCGGCCGGCACCCGCGCGCAAAGCATTCCGGGCCAGGACGAAAGCGCCCAGACCTTCGAGACGCTGGAAGCGATCGAAGCGCGGCCAGAATGGAATGCGCTGGCGCCACTGGCGGAGGCGACCGCGCTGCCGGGACCGGGCAGCACGGCGATCTACCTGCGCGGCCAGAGCACCCGGCTGCAAAAGGGCGACAGCCTGCTGATCGTCGGGCCGCAGCGTTTCAGCGATCCGGCCGACGGCCACTGGGACCTGCGCCACGTGACGGCGGTGCAGACGGTGCTGCCGCCGGAAGCGTCCGGCGATCCCTTGGCCGGCTACACCATCGTCACGCTCGACCAGCCCTTGCAGGGCGTGGCGGCGGCCGATCCGGCCCATCCGCCGCGCGTGTTCCATCTGCGCGCCAAGGCCAATCTGTTCGGCGCCAACGCACCGGACTGGCGTGCCATGCCGGCCAGCCTGCGCGGCGCTTATCTGGGCATGGACCCGCCCACTGTGCCAGGCATCGGACTGTACCCGGACTGGCCTAACTTTACGCTGGCCGATGTATCGGATCCACCAAGCGGCGAGGCCAGCGGAACCGGCCTGTTTGCCGAATACTATTTGGGGATTGGCTTTAACACGCGCGCGTTCTGGCGTACCGACGCTACCGTCAATTTCAACTGGGCCGCCAACACGCCCGATGCGCGCCTGTCCGCCGACTTTTTCTCGGTGCGCTGGACCGGCTGGCTGCAGGCGCCGGCCGCCGGCGACCTGACGCTGATCGTGGGCGCCGACGACGGCGTGCGCGTCTGGTTCGACGGTAATCTGGTGGTCGATTCCTGGACCTTCGCCGCGCCCGAGCACGTAGTCAATCTGCATGGCCTTCAGGCGGGCCGCAAATACGATCTGCGCATCGACTACTTCGAGTATCAGGGCGCGGCTGCCATCAAGCTGGAATGGCAAGCCAATGGACTCGCGCGCCAGGTAGTGCCGACGGCGCGCCTGTACCCGCGCGACATCCACACCGTGCATCTGGACGCGGCCTATCCGCGCTGGCTGGCCGGCGGCTGGGCCGTGCTGACCGTGCCCGGCGAGCAGAAGCTGTACCAGATCGATGCCGCCGCCGAGGATGCGCGCGCGCGCTTCACGCTCACGTCCAAGACCACCCGGCTGGTATTGCACGGCACGGGTCTGCGCGAGACTTTTAACGAGCGCCTGCGCCAGACCACCGCCTATGGCGAATCGGCCGAACTGCTGTGGGCCGCGCGGCCGCTGCCAGGGCTGCTGTCCGGCCACCTGCTGGAACTGGGCGAAGCCGCGCCGGGGCTGGATGCGGGGCGCTGGATCGCCGTCAGCGGCAAGCGCATCGCCGATACGCCGGCCAATGCCGCCGCGCGCCAGCGTATGGCCGCAAGCAATGAACTGGCCGCCTTTGAACTGGCGCGCGACGGCATCCATGCCAGCTTGACCTTTGCCGACGGCCAGAGCCTGCCAGCCCGGCTGGAAGCCGTGTCCGAAGTGGTGCGGATACACCGCGCCGAGCTGGTGGACGGGCGCACCCGGCTGGAACTGGAGTCCGATCTGCAGTACGCCTATCTGCGTCCGACCGCGCGCATCAATGCCAATGTGGCCAACGCCAGCCACGGCGACGGCAAGCAGATGCAGGTGATGCCCGAAGTGCTGGGTAGCGGCGACCGTGGCCGCGTGTTCCAGCGCTTCATGCTGCGCCAGGCGCCGCTGACCTGGATCGCGGCGGGCACGCCGTCCGGCGTGGCCAGCACGCTGGAAATACGGGTCGATGGCCTGTTGTGGCATCCGTCCAGCCAGTTGACCGCGATGGGACCGCGCGAGCGCGGCTACCTGCTGCGGCTGGACGACAGCGGCAACACCACCGTGCAGTTCGGCGACGGCGTGTACGGCGCGCGCCTGCCCACCGGCCAGCTGAACGTGGAAGCGCGCTACCGCGTCGGCATAGGCGCGGCCGGGAATGTGGCGCGCGGCCAGATCAGCCTGTTGCTGATGCGGCCCTACGGCCTGAAGGAAGTGATCAATCCGGTGGCCGCCAGCGGCGGCGCCGATCCGGAGGCGGCGGGGCTGGCCCGGCGCAATGCGCCGCTGACGGTGCGCACCCTGGACCGCATCGTCTCGCTGCGCGACTTCGAGGACTTCGGCGCCGCCTTCGCCGGCATCGGCAAGGCCCAGGCGGTATGGCTGTGGAATGGCGAGGCGCGGCTGGTGCACCTGACGGTCAGCGGCCTCGATGGCGCGCCGGTCGACCCGCTCGCCAAGCTGTATCGCAGCCTGGCGGCCGCCATCGACGCGGTGCGTCCGGCGCACCAGCCGCTGGTGCTGGCGGGCGGCAGCAATCTGTGGTGCGGCCTGCAGGCCAAGGTCAGGGTATTGGCCGATTACGAGTCCGCGACCGTGCTGGCGCGGGTGCGCGCGGCGTTGAGCGCGGCCTTCGGTTTCGAGCCGCGCCAGTATGGCCAGGCCCTGAGCGGCAGTGAAATCCTGGCCGTGATGCAGGGCGTGACGGGGGTGGACTGGGTCGACCTGGACGCCTTGTTCGTCCGCAGCAGCCAGGGCGGCCCGGTGGCGATGGCGGTGGCCGGACCGGACGGGCGCCTGCATGCGCGCCGCGCCCACTATGAGGGAACGGCGGTGCTGGCGGCCGAACTGCTGCTGCTCGATCCGGCCGATGTACAACTGACGGAGATCATGACATGAGTATCGATGCCCGGTTTCTGCTGGACCGGCTGCCGCGCTTCTTCGAGGTGCGCGACGCCGGGCAGAACGGCGCCCTGCGCGCGCTGCTGGAGGTGATCGCCGAACAGGGCGCGCTGATGGAAGCCGATATCGCGCGCCTGTACGACAACTGGTTCATCGAAACCTGCGAGGACTGGGCCGTGCCGTATATCGGCGAGCTGCTGGGGGTGCGCGGCCTGTATTCGGTGGCCGGCACCCAGGCCTTCGGCCAGCGCGCGCTGGTGGCCAATACCCTGCGCCTGCGCCGCCGCAAGGGCACCTTGCCGGTGCTGGAAGAACTGGCCTTCGACACCACCGGCTGGCGCGCCCACGCGGTGGAGTTCTTCCAGCTGCTTAGCACCACCCAGCATATGAACCACCGCCGCCTGCACAGCACCCGCACGCCCGATCTGCGCCTGGGCGCGAGCATGGCCAACATCAACGGCCCCTTCGACACGGCTGCGCATACGGCCGAGGTGCGCACGCTGCCGGCGGGGCGCTACAACATCCCGAATATCGGCCTGTATTTATGGCGGCTGTCGGCCTATGCGCTGGAACGCGGTGACGCCAGCGCCGAGCCGGCCCACACCGGCTTGTACCGCTTCGACGGGCTGGGGCGCGACCTGGCGCTGTTCAACCGCCCGCGCAGCGAGACCGAGCTGGCGCATATCTCCGAGCCGCTGAACGTGCCGGGACGGTTGACGCGGCGCGTGCTGCGCGACGAGCTGGAAGCGATCCGACAGGCGCTGGCCGACCAGATTGCCCCCACGCCGGCCTACTTCAGCGAGGACGATGGCGGCGCGGTACTGCGCATCTGGGTCGACGGCAAGGAGATCCCGCCACGCCATCTGGTGGTGTGCAATCTGTCGCCGCTGCCCAGCGGGCCGCTGCCGCGCGACTGGCGCCGGCCGCCGCTTAGCATGGCCGTGCAGCCGGCCGACAGCAGCGCCGCGCCGGTGAATTTTCCTTCGGTGGCGGGTGAATTCCTGGTCGGCTTCGACCCCGAACTGGGGCGCATCGCTCTCCCTGACGGAAAAACCGCCACCCGGGTGGAAGTGGCCTATGCCTACGGCTTCCCCGGCGATGTCGGTGGCGGCCCTTACGACCGGCGCGCGCCCAGCCGCGCCGAGGAAGTCAGCAGCGGCCTGCTGCGGCCGCAGGATTTCGACACGGTGCTGAGGGTGAGCGACGCGCTGGGCGACCAGCCCACGCTGGCCGCCGCGATGGCGCTGGTGGTGGCGGGCAAGCGCTACCTGATCGTGATCGACAACGACGCCGCCGCCGGCCCGCTGGCCGCGCTGGACCTGCCCGACACCCATCTGGCGCTGGAAGCGGGGCCGCGCCACCGCCCGGTGCTGCATGGCGACCTGGCCTTCAAGGGCAATGCCAGCAGCCGTCTGAGCCTGTCGGGCATCGTGCTCGATGGCAGCCTGCGGCTCGATGGCCCGCTGCGCGAGGTGAACCTGCGCCACTGCACGCTGGTGCCCGGCCGCGGCGGCATCGTCCACACGGCGGCCGGTGCGAGCGACCTGCGGCTGATCCTGCGGCGCTGCGTCTGCGGCCCGCTCAAGGTCCAGCATTCGATCGGCCTGGTGCGGCTGGACGACTGCATCGTCGACGCGGGCGGCGCCATGCCGCCGAACGCGCTGGCGCTGCCGGACACGCTGCTGGAGCTGGACCACTGTACCGTCATCGGCAACACGCAGGCGGCCGAACTGGCGGCCGGGAACAGCATCTTTACCGGCAAGCTCGATATCGCCCATCGCCAGCAGGGTTGTGTGCGTTTCTGCTATGTGCCGCGCAATTCGGCCACGCCAAGGCGCTACCGCTGCCAGCCCGATATGGTGATGCATGAACTGACAGGTGCGCTGGCGGACAAGGAGGCGATCCGGGTGATCCCCAGCTTCACCGCCACCAGTTTCAGCGACCCGGCCTATATGCAGCTGGCCCTGGCCAGCGCCAGCGAGATCCGGCTGGGTGCGGACAACGGCGCCGAGATGGGCGCCTGGAACCTGCTGATGCAGCCCCAGCGCGAAGCCAACCTGAAACAGGCACTCGATGAATACCTGCGCTTCGGCCTCGCGGCCGCGGCGATCTTTGTTAATTGATTCCGGAGCGCCGCAATGAAAGCCGACCTGACCCGACTTACCTTCCAGACCGACAAGCACTACCGCAGCGTGCGTATGCAGCAGGGCAGGGTGCAGCTGGACGCCGACTGGAACGAGCAGCAGGATATCCTGAACCACCGCATTGAAACCGAAACGGTGGACACGCTGGGCCACGCGGCCGCGCCGCTGGCGGCGGCCGGCTTCGCGCTGGCGGCGGCGGGGAAAAACCTGAGCATCTCCGCCGGACGGCTGTATGTGGAAGGGCTGCTGTGCGAGAACGCGGCGCAGGTGAGCGTGACCACCCAGCCCGATTTTCCGTCGAATGCCTCGCCCATCCTGCCGGCCGGCGCCACCCTGATCCCGCTGCCGCCGGCCAACAGCACGGCGAAGAACACGATCGTGGTCTATAACGGCGCGGGCGCCGCCATCGATCCGCCCGACGGCGTCTACCTGGCCTATCTGGAAGTGTGGCAGCGCCATCTCACCGCGCTGGAAGACACGCAGATCCGCGAGGTCGCGCTGGGTGGTCCGGATACGACGACGCGCGAAAAAACCGTCTGGCAGGTCAAGCTGCTGCGTGCCGGCGATCCCGGCACGGGGCTGAACTGCGCCTCCGCCGTGGCGGCCTGGGATGCGCTGATCGCCGCGCCGACCGGCAAGCTGGCCGCGCGCGCCCAGCCCACCGCGCCGCCGTCCGGGCCTTGCGAGCTGAGTCCGGAGGCCGGCTACCGCGGACTGGAAAACCAGTTGTACCGGGTCGAGATTCATGATGACGGCAGCGAAGCGTCGCCACGCTTCAAATGGTCGCGCAATAACGGCTTCCTGGAAACGCGGGTGCTCAAGTGGCTGAACAATCCGGCCATCGACCAGTGCGAGGTGGCCAGCATCGGCAAGGATGCCTACCTGGCCATCACGCCCGGTTGCTGGCTGGAGTTCTTCGACGATACCCACGAGCTGCTGGGCCGTTCCGGCACCTTGGTCAAGGTGCTCAAGACCGCCGGCAACGTCGTCACGCTGGACCTGGCCACCAAGACCGGCAGCCTGGACGAGGCCCTGTTCAAGGTCAACCCGCGCGTGCGCGTGTGGGAAAACTTCGCCGCGCTGGTGCCGGCGGCGGTGGGCGACGCCACCGGCTGGGTCACGCTGGAGAGCGGCATCCAGGTGAAGTTCGCGCCGGGCAGCTACCGCGTGGGCGATTACTGGACCATCCCGGCGCGCACCGCGTCGGCCGCCATCGAGTGGCCGCAGGATGGCATGGCGCCGCGTTTCGTGGCGCCGCAAGGTGTGCTGCGCGCCTTTTGCCGGCTGGCGCTGGCCGGCGTGGCGGCCGGCGTCTGGGCCACGCCGACCGACTGCCGCAATCTGTTCCCCGCGCTCAGCGAATTGCGCAATCTGTTCTATGTCGGCGGCGATGGCCAGCAGATCCTGCCGGACTTCGTCAATGCGGCGGCGAACACCCTCCCAAGTCCCTTGGAAGTGGGCGTGTTCAATGGCCAGTTCCCGGTGGCGAACGCGCAGGTGCGCTTTAGCGCCACCCATGGCAGCCTGCCGAACGGCACACTGGTCGATATCGCGACCACCGGGCCGGACGGTATCGCCAGCATCGCCTGGACGCTGGACCCGAACCAGCTCGACCAGAAAGTGGAAGCGAGCCTGCTGCTGTACGGCGCAGCGCCGGCGGGGCGCTATAACCATATCCATTTTTCCGCGCGGCTGGCGCGCGCCAAGGAGGTCTCCTACGATCCATCGGCCTGCGCGGAGCTGAGCGAGATGGGCGCGATCACGGTGCAGGCGGCCATCGATGCGCTGTGTGAACTGAGTCACAAGAAGCAGGGCGGTGGCTGTTGCGTCACGGTGGGCAAGGACGGCCAGTATCCTGCGCTCGACGTGGCGTTGCAGGAGCTGCGCGACAAGGACATTCGCCGCATCTGTGTTTGTCTGATGCCCGGCGTCACGGTCTGGGAGGGGCGCTTCGACCCGCGCGCGGGCGGCGACCTGACGCTGCAGATCCATGGCGCCGGGCGCGGCACCCGCATCGAGCTGCAAGGGCCGCCGATGGATCTGGGCGACTTGCATGCGCTGGACATGCGCGACTTCGATATCGTCGGCGTCAACGGGCCGGCCACCGTGTGGGTGCGCAGCGCGCAGGAGGTGCGCCTGAATAATCTGCATATCGGCGGCATGACGGTCGCAGGCGCCAGCCTGCTGCGCCTGACCGAGTGCCGTGAAATCAGCATCGAAGCCTGTCAGCTGCTGGCCTATTCGGACAAGGCCATGCAGGTGCACGGGAAGGTGCTGACGAATATCCCCTCGCTGGCGCCATTCAAGGCGGCGTTGGAAAATGGCGGCGGTGCGATTGTGCTGCCGATCGATGCGACGGTGCTGGCCGATATGGCCGCTTACAACCAGAGCCAGCGCAAGAAACTGGGCGCTGAAATCCAGCGCTTCATCCGTGAGAGCGCTGGCGAGGAGGGCATGCTGGAAATTCTCAGCGAGCTGGCCGATACGGCGCAGGCCTTCATCCGCAATGCCAGTACCACCCAGCTGGCTGTGCGCCTGGAAGAGCTGCGCGCCGCCTTGCGGGTGGTTTCCGGCAGTTTCGCGCTGATGCTGGGCGATACCGACGCGCTGACGCTGCTGGCCGATAATCTGATCCAGGGCCGCATTTCGCTCAATGGCGAGTCGGTCGACGATACCTCGATTGAAGCGGACAGCATGAAAGCGCTGGAACACCGTCTGGCGGCGGGGGACAATCAGCTGGCCGGAAGCGGCCAGCTGCGCCTGCGCAATAATCTGCTGCGTGAAATCCGCTACGGCGCCGAGTGGTGGCGTACCATCCCCACCTCGGACCGGATCGACTGCTACGACAATGTGGTGCTGGAGGCGAACCGCATTGCCGGCCCGCCGAGCCAGCTGATCGCCTTGGAGCAGGCCTGGATGGCGAATGTGCTGCGTACCCAGCGCAGCGTCGGCTGGTTCTTCGCCATCCAGGCAAAATATATCGGCAACCTGGACCGGCGTGAAATCGTGCTGCATAACATCGGCAATAGCGCGGAAGCCTTCGGCAATGGCTTGCTGAGCATCAGCACGACGGTCTGAGCCTTGCCAGCCGGGAAACGCAGGGGATGGCGCAATTGCGCGCAGGGTTCGTCGGGCTGAGGCTATACTCGTGAAAGTTGTTGCGTTTTATTAATCTTTTGCAGAACGCACTTTCATGCTGTAATTTGCCGGACGGCGATGATAAGATCGCCCGACTGCCAGCGTGCGCCGCTGGCGCAGGATTACCCGACCCTAGCCCATGAACAGTGATGCCACGACGATCAGCCGCGCGCCCTCGGGATTGAAATTCCGGCTGTCCACGCTGGTCGTGCTGCTGGTGCTGCTGGCCACCGTGGCCGTCACCTATGTGTCGCTGCAGCTGGCCGAACGCGATATGACGGCCGTCATCGGCAAGCAGCAATATGACTCCCTGTGCGGCGCCGCCGCCTATATCGACGAGCATCTGCGCGCCAAGCAGACCATGCTCGGCGCGCTGGCCGAATCGCTGCCGCCGTCGGCCGCGTCCGACCCGGCCGCGCTGCAGGCGCTGCTGCAGGCGCGCACGCTGGTGCGCGGCGAATTCCGTGGCCTGGCCGCGCTCGACCGCAACGGCGAGGTGCTGGCCGTGGCGGATGCGCCCGCGGGGGCCACGCGCGCCAATGTGCGCGAGCGGCCTTACTTTGCGATGACGCTAGCGGGCAGGAAGGGACTGATCTCGGCCCCGATCAAGGGCCTCAGCAGCGGGCGGCCGCTGGTGGTGGTGACCGCGCCGGTGCTCGACGCCCGGGGCGAGGTGGTGCTGGTGCTGACCGGCGTGATCAATCTGCTGCAATCGAAGCTGCTCGAACCGCTGGGTGATCTGCAGCCCGGCCGCAGCGGCTATATCTTCATCATGGCGCCGGACGGCCGCCTGATCAGTCACCCGGACAAGAGCCGCATATTGGAACAGGTCGCGCCGGCCAGTTCGGCCATGCGCGTGGCGCTGAGCGACTTCAATGGCTGGCGCCAGGCCGAGGAGCAGGGCGGCAGTCCCGGCATCTACGCCTATAAACACCTGGCCACCACGGGCTGGCTGGTGGCCAGCCGCTTTCCGGTGGACGAGGCGCTCGGGCCGTTGATCGGCCAGCGCCGCGAGGTGACGGCGGCGGTGGCGCTGGTCGCGCTGATCGCTGGGCTGGTGGCCTGGTTCGGCGCGCGCCGCCTGTTGCAGCCGCTGGAGCTGCTGCGCCAGCACATCGCCGATATCCGCAGCAGCGGCGCGAACATCGCCGGCCTGCAGCTGCAGCGCAACGATGAAATCGGAGAACTCGGCGGCGCCTTCTTCCACCTGACCGCCGAACGCGAACAGGCGCAGGCGCGCACCCGCGACAGCGAGCAACTGATACGCACCATCCTCGATCGCGCGCCGGACGCCTTTGTCAGTTGCGACAGCAAGGGTATCGTGCAGGAGTGGAATTCCCAGGCCGAACAGATGTTCGGCTGGCGCCGCGAGGAAGTGCTGGGACGCGATATCGCCGAGGTGATCATTCCCGAACGGATGCGCGCCGGCCACCACGCCGGCATGTTCGGTTTTGCCCGCACCGGCAGCGGCAACATCATCAACACGCGGGTGCGGGTGCCGGCCCGGCACCGCGACGGCCACGAGATCCCGGTCGAGCTGTCGGTCGGCTCGCTGCGCACCGATGCCGGTTATCTGGCTACCGCCTTTATCCATGACGTGTCCGAGCGCCTTGCCTACGAGGAGCGCATCGCCGCGCGCGAAAAGCATATCCGCATGATCGCCGACCACCTGCCGGCGCTGATCGCCTATCTGGACGCGGAGGCGCGCTTCCAGTTCAGTAATAGCCATTTCAGGCCGGTCTGGGGCATCGATCCGGCCAGCATGCTGGGCAAGACCGCGGCGGAAGCCTTCGGCGCGGTGGCCACGCCATGGATGGCCGATTTGCAGCAGGCGCTGCGCGGCCAGACCCTGCACTATGAACGCGAGACGCTGCGCGACGGCCGCACCGCCCACCTGATGATGGACCTGATTCCCGACATCGGCCAGGACGGGGCGGTGCGCGGTGTTTACTTGATGGGCATGGACATCACCGAGCGCAAGAACGCGGAGCTGCGCCAGGCCGCCAGCGAGCAGCGCGCCGAGGCGGCCAGCCGCGCCAAGAGCGAGTTCGTGGCCAATATGAGCCATGAGATCCGCACGCCGATGAACGCGGTGCTGGGCCTGGCCCACCTGCTGGGCAATACCGAACTGACCGCGGCGCAGCGCAAGTACCTGGAGATGATACTCGCGTCGGGCAATAATCTGCTGCGCATCCTGAACGATATCCTGGATTTTTCCAAGATCGAGGCGGGGCGCATGGAATTGTCGCCGGTCGATTTCCGGCTCAGCGACGTGCTCAACGCGATCTCCACCGTGATGACGCTCGACGCCGGCGCCAAGCAGCTGGCGCTGACGCTGGAGGTGGCGCCCGACGTGCCGCAGGCCCTGCACGGCGATGGCATGCGCCTGCAGCAGGTGCTGACCAATCTGGTGTCGAACGCGATCAAATTCACCGAGCGCGGCGAGGTGGAGGTGCGGGTGCGGCTGGAGGATCAGGACGAACCGCGCAGCGGCGAGGCCAGTCTGCGCTTCATCGTGCGCGACACCGGCATCGGCATCACGCCGGAGCAGGCCGCGCGCCTGTTCTCGCCGTTTACCCAGGCAGATACCTCGACCACGCGGCGTTTCGGCGGCACCGGGCTGGGACTGGCCATCAGCCGCCAGCTGGCCACGCTGATGGGCGGCCGGCTGGCGATGCACAGCGTGACGGGGCAGGGCAGCGAATTCGCGCTGACCGTGCCGCTGCGGGTGCGCGAAGTCAGCGGCGCGGAGGCCGGCGGGCCCCAGGATGGCGCGGTGCGGCTGGACCGCCACCGCCTGCTGCTGGTGGAGGACAATCTGCTGAACCAGGTGGTGGCGCGCGGCGTGCTCGAACATGCGGGGGCGCACGTGACGGTGGTCAGCAACGGCCGCGAGGCGGTCGACCTGCTGAGCAGCCAGCCCGACTGCGTGGATCTGGTGCTGATGGATGTGCAGATGCCGGTGATGGATGGCATGGAGGCGACCCGCCTGATTCGCGCCGAACTGGGCCTGACCCTGCCCATCCTGGCGATGACGGCCGGGGTGATGGAAAGCGAGCGCGAAAGCTGCCGTGCCGCCGGCATGAATGACTTCATCGGCAAGCCGCTCGATGTGCCGCAAATGCTGGACGCGATACGGCGTCATGCTGTGTGAGAATTGTTTTGGTTTTTGCACCATCACGGTGCATTGCCGCAGTTTGGTGCGGCCAACCCTGTTCAGGATAGTGAAACGCTAGCCCTGGCGTTGGCACGGGGTTTGCTTATACGTAGGGTCACCACCTGGATCATCCCTATGCCCGATTGCACCGCAGCGCACACCACTCCTCCCGGCCAAAGTGCCTGGCAGGCCAGGCTCGCGCTCAAATTCGCAAACGATTGCGGCACCACCCGGCTGCTGGATAAATCCCATTTCGGCCCCTTGCGGGTGCAGAAGGCGCTGTACCCGGAAGGAACCAACCCCTGCCACGCCATCATCGTCCATCCGCCGGGCGGGGTGGTGGGCGGCGACCAGTTGGCCATCGATGTGCAGGTGGGGGCCGGCGCCCAGGCTTTCCTGAGCACGCCGGGCGCGGCCAAGTGGTACAAGGCCAATGGCAAGGTCTCGCGCCAGCAGTTGCGCATCGCGCTGGAGGCCGGCGCGGCGCTCGAATGGCTGCCGCAGGAAACCATCTTCTTCAATCATGCCGATGTGGTGCTGGAGCAGCAGATCGACATGGCGGCCGACGCCACTTACATCGGCTGCGAAATCCTGTGCATGGGCCGGCGCGCCTCCGGCGAAACTTTCGACGCCGGCAAGGTCAGTCAGCGCACCCGGATTCGCCGTGGCGGAAAATTGCTGTGGTGGGAGCAGGGCGCCTTGCTGGGCGGCCAGTTGGCCAGTCCCCTGAACCTGAACCGCCATAGCGTGTGCGCCACCCTGATCGCCGTGGGCGCGACCGTGCCCGCCGCCACGCTGGCCGCGCTGCGTGAAGAACTGGGGCCCGATGCCGCGCGCAGCTGTGGTCTGACGCAAATGCGCGGCGTGCTGGTGGCGCGCCATCTGGGCGACGACAGCGAAGCCGCCCGCCATCTGATGCTGACCGTGTGGCGCCACCTGCGCCCGCAACTGCTGGGCCGCGCGGCCGTGGTGCCGCGCATCTGGCAAACCTGAATGGAACCCCAATGGACCTGACTCCCCGCGAAAAAGACAAGCTGCTGATTTTTACCGCCGCGCTGCTGGCCGAACGCCGCAAGGCGCGCGGTCTCAAGCTCAACTACCCGGAGGCGGTGGCGCTGATCAGCGCCGCCATCATGGAAGGCGCGCGCGATGGCCGCACCGTGGCCGAACTGATGTCGGAAGGCGCAAAGATTTTGAGCCGGGCCGACGTCATGGACGGCATCGCCGAAATGATCCCGGACATCCAGGTGGAGGCCACCTTCCCGGACGGGACCAAGCTGGTGACGGTGCATCATCCGATTCCATGAACACATCCAGCGTGAAGATTGCTGACTTTGCGGGCCGGCGGCTGCGGCTTGAACCCACGGCAAAGAGCCGGGGTCTGACCCTGGGGTCCGGAGAGGGGCTGCGCCCCGCCTGTCCCGATGGGACAGGCCCCCAGGGTTACGCCCTGGGTTTTATCGACTGCGTCGCGCTACCGCGCCGACGCAGCCAAACGAACGCACCGGCAGCCCACGCGGCCGCTGGCGCCCGAGCTTTTCATTGTATTACCCAGTATTGAACGGAGACCATCATGACCCCAGGCGAATATCTACTCGAAGAAGGCGAAATCGGCCTCAATGTCGGGCGCGAAACGGCGTCCGTGACCGTGCACAATCGCGGCGACCGGCCGATCCAGGTCGGTTCGCACTTCCATTTTTTCGAAGTCAATCCGGCCCTGCATTTCGAGCGCTGGCGTGCCTATGGCATGCGCCTGAATATCGCGGCCGGCACCGCCGTGCGCTTCGAGCCGGGCCAGCAGCGCACCATCGAGCTGGTCAAGCTGGCCGGCGAACAGAAGGTGTTCGGCTTTAACGGCGCCGTCAACGGCAAACTGCAGGCCAACCCACCCAAAGGCTGACATGGCGACTATCTCCCGCCGCGCCTACGCGGAAATGTTCGGGCCGACCACCGGCGACCGCATCCGCCTGGCCGACACAGAATTGTTTATCGAGATTGAACGCGACTTCGCCACCTACGGCGAGGAAGTGAAGTTCGGCGGCGGCAAGGTGATCCGCGACGGCATGGGCCAGTCGCAGCGCCTGCACGCCGAGGTGATGGACACGGTGATCACCAACGCGGTGATCATCGACCACTGGGGCATCGTCAAGGCCGACATCGGCCTGAAGAACGGCCTGATCGCCGGGATCGGCAAGGCCGGCAATCCCGACATCCAGCCGGACGTGACGATGGCCATCGGCGCGGCCACCGAAATCATCGCCGGCGAAGGCATGATCGTCACCGCCGGCGGGGTGGACACCCACATCCACTTCATCTGCCCGCAGCAGATCGAGGAAGCCCTGATGAGCGGCGTGACGACGATGATAGGCGGGGGCACCGGCCCGGCGGCGGGCACCTCGGCCACCACCTGCACGCCCGGCCCCTGGCATCTGCACGCCATGCTGGGCGCGGCCGACGCCTTCCCGATGAACCTGGGCTTCCTGGGCAAGGGCAATGTCAGCCTGCCCGGCCCGCTGGAAGAACAGGTGCAGGCCGGCGCCATCGGCCTGAAACTGCACGAGGACTGGGGCAGCACGCCGGCCGCGATCGACAACTGCCTGTCGGTGGCCGACCGGCTCGACGTGCAGGTGGCGATCCACAGCGATACGCTCAACGAGGGCGGCTTCCTGGAGCACACGCTGGCCGCCTTCAAGGACCGCACCATCCACACCTTCCATACCGAGGGCGCGGGCGGCGGCCATGCGCCCGACATCATCGCCGCGGTGGGGCAGGGTAATGTGCTGCCATCGTCGACCAATCCGACCCGCCCCTTCACCGTCAATACGCTCGACGAGCACCTGGACATGCTGATGGTCTGCCACCATCTGGACGCGGCGATCGCCGAAGACGTGGCCTTTGCCGAATCGCGCATCCGCCGCGAGACCATCGCGGCCGAAGACATCCTGCACGACCTGGGTGCGGTGTCGATGATGTCGTCGGATTCGCAGGCCATGGGGCGCGTCGGCGAGGTGATCATGCGCACCTGGCAGACCGCCCATAAAATGAAGGTGCAGCGCGGCGCGCTGGCGCCCGACTCCGCGCGCAATGACAACTTCCGCGTCAAGCGCTACATCGCCAAGTACACCATCAACCCGGCCATCACCCACGGCATCGCCCATGTGGTGGGTTCGCTGGAAGTGGGCAAGATCGCCGACATCGTGCTGTGGAAGCCGGCCTTCTTCGGCGTCAAGCCGTCGATGATACTCAAGGGTGGCATGATCGCGGCGGCCCAGATGGGCGACCCGAACGCGTCCATTCCCACGCCGCAGCCGGTGCATTACCGGATGATGTTCGGCGCCTTTGGCGGCGGGCTGAAAAAGTCCTTTACCTTTGTGTCGCAGGCCGCCTACGACGCCGGCATCGGCGAGCAGCTCAAGCTGAACAAGACGCTGATCGTGGCCAAGGGCATGCGCCACTTGCGCAAGCACGACATGATCCATAACGGCGCCACGCCGGAGATGCATGTCGATCCCGAAACCTATGAAGTGCGCGCCGACGGCGAGCTGCTGGTGTGCGAAGCGGCCGCCGTGCTGCCGATGGCGCAGCGCTACTTCCTTTTCTGAGTTGAATATCATGTTGACACTGCATACCAAGATCGACCACGCCGACACCATCGCCGCGCAACTGGTGCTGCCTTACGAGCTGCGCGAAAAATGCCGCCTGCGCGCCATCCTGAGTACCGGCGAGGACGTGGCCGTATTCACCGTGCGCGGCACGGTGCTGCGCGACGGCGACCTGCTGACGGGCGAGGACAGGCGCGTGGTGCAGGTGGTGGCCGCGCCGGAAGCGACCTACAAGGTCACTTGCGCCGACGCCCACAGCTTGCTGCGCTGCGCTTTCCACCTGGGGAACCGTCATACGCAAGCCCACGTGGGTGATGGCTTCCTGCGCATCCGCGCCGATCCGGTGCTGCGCGACATGCTGGCCGGCCTGGGCGCGCAGGTGGAGGCCGAGCAGGCCCCCTTCGAGCCGGAATCGGGCGCTTACGGCGGCGGCCATGGCCACCATGGCGACGACGGCCACCATCCATTGGCGCCGATTCCGCTGCGCCAGCGCATCCACCGTCCCGGCGACGCCGCCTGATGCAGGCCGCCGCGCTGCTGCATCTGCTGCAGTTCGCCAGTCCGGCGCTGCCGATCGGCGCCTACAGCTATTCGCAGGGGCTGGAGACGGCACTGGAACGCGGCATCGTGCGCGATGCGGAGACGGCGCGCAGCTGGATCGTCCAGCATCTGCACGAGGTGGTGGCGCAATGGGAAGCGCCCGTGTGCTGGCGCCTGATGCGCGCCTTTGCCGCGCGCGATGTCCAGGCCGTGGCGGAATGGAGCGAGCGTTTCATCGCCTCGCGCGACAGTGCCGAATTCCGCGCCGAGACCATCCAGATGGGCTTTTCGCTGACCCGGCTGATCGCCGAGCTGGGCATCGCCGAGCCGGCCATGCTGGCGCTGCTGCAGGAGGCGCCGGAAGTGGCGCTGCCCACCGCCTTTGCCTGCGCCGTCGATGCGCTGGCCATTCCGCACGAGGCGGCGCTGCTGGCCATGCTGTTCGCCTGGGCCGAGAACCAGGTGCTGGTGTGTGTGAAATCCGTGCCGCTGGGGCAGGTGGCGGGCCAGCGCCTGCTGCTGTCGCTGCGGCCCGAACTGGAGGCAGCCGCGCGCCATGCGCAGACGGTTGCCGATGACGATATGTCCAACTGGTCACCCGGCCTGTCGCTGCTGGCTATGCAGCACGAAGTGCAGTACAGCCGGCTGTACCGATCCTGAGAAAGAAACGATCATGAATCCCATTCATCCCGCAACAACGTCGAACCCGCTGCGCGTGGGCATAGGCGGCCCGGTCGGCTCCGGCAAGACCGCGCTGTGCGAAATGCTGTGCAAGGGCATGCGCGACCATTACGACATGGCCGTGATCACCAACGACATCTACACCAAGGAAGACATGGAGATCCTGCTGCGCGCCGATGCGCTGCCGGCCGAACGCTTGATGGGTGTGGAGACGGGCGGCTGTCCGCACACGGCGATCCGCGAGGATGCCTCGATCAATCTGGAAGCGATCGCGCGCATGCAGGCCGATTTCCCCAACCTCGACCTGATCCTGGTGGAGTCGGGCGGCGACAACCTGGCCGCCACCTTCAGTCCCGAGCTGTCGGACCTGACCATCTATGTGATCGATGTGGCCGGCGGCGAGAAGATCCCGCGCAAGGGCGGCCCGGGCATCACCCGTTCCGATCTGCTGATCATCAACAAGACCGATCTGGCGCCGCATGTGGGCGCCAACCTGGACATCATGGCCAGCGACGCCAAGCGTATGCGCGGCGAGCGGCCCTTCATCTTCACCAATCTGCGCAGCGGCGACGGCGTGGCCGGCGTGATTGACTTCATCCGGGAACAGGGCCTGCTGGGCCAGGCCCCTACTTTTGCCAGGGAGGCTACATGAAACGAGATAAAAATATCGTAAGCGGCATCGTCACCAGTGTCGATGGCGGCCAGGCAAGTGGCGGAATCCGCGGCGTCGTCGGCACTCGCGTCGCCACTGGAGCCAGCGCCCGCCTTGTCACCGGCGCGTTCGCGCTGGCCTGTGCGTTGACCGCCATCCCCGCTGCGGCGCATGTGCAGGCCGGAGCGCACGCGCATGGCTTCCTCGACGGCCTGCTGCATCCGCTGACCGGGATCGATCATTTTCTGGCGCTGGCGGCTGTGGGGGTGTGGAGTGTGCGCCAGCCACAGGCGCGCGGCTTGCCGGCCGTGTTCATGGCGGCGCTGCTGCTGGGCGTACTTGGTGGCGTGGCGGGCTTGCAGGTGCCGGGGCTGGAGCTGGGGATCGCGCTGACGGTGGCCGCGCTGGGCTGCATGGTGGCCCTGGCGGCGCGCCTGCCGAAGGCGGCTGGCGCGGCGATGGTGGCCGCCTTCGCCTTCCTGCACGGGAATGCGCATGGCCATGAGTTGCCAGCGGTGGCCAGCACGGCTGGCATGCTGCTCGCGTCGGCGCTGGTGATGGCTGGTGCGCGCATGCTGGGCCGGGTCGGCCCGGATGTCGTGAGTCGCGCCTTGGGGGTGATGATCGCCAGTGCTGGCCTGTGGCTGATGGGGCTGAACTAAGCGCGCTGGAGACTTAGAACCCAAGGCAAAGAGCCGGGGAATGCCTTAGAACCCACGGCAAAGAGCCGGGGTCTGACCCGCCGGGTCAGACCCCAGGGTTGCGCCGTGGGTTTACAAACAAAAGCTATTTCGCCGGCCGCTCTTCGGCACGGCGTTCGGCCAGGATAATCGGCGCCGCATCCTTGGGATACAGCCCCAGATGCCCCTCGAAACCGGCGCGCAAGGCGGCCAGGTCTTCCTCCAGATTCCCGGTCAGGTGCACATGGTCCACCAGTCCGAGCAGCTTGTTCGGATAATCGATATACACCAGCACCAGCGGCACCTTGGCCTCCAGCGCCAGATGGTAAAACCCGCTCTTCCAGTTGGGCCGGTAGCCGCGCGTGCCTTCCGGCGTGATGCCGACCCAGTACCAGTCGGCGGCGTTCATGCGCGCCGCCTGCGATTTGATGGTGCCGCTGGGCGTACCGCGTTCCACCGGCTCGCCGCCCATGCGGGTAAACCATTTGCCCAGTGGCGACTTGAACAGCGAGTCCTTGGCCAGCCAGCGGAACGGCAGGTTCAGCGCCCATTTGCCGACCAGGCCGATAATGAAATCCCAGTTCGAGGTATGCGGGTAAATCACGCAAATGCCGCGCGGGCCGGGCAGGGGACGGAACAGCATGCGCCAGCCGAACAGGCCGAGGGTACGCAGCGCCAGTCTTTGGCCCCAGTGGGGCAGATCTTTCGGCTGCAGCAGGTGTTCCATATGTATCCCGTCCTTGTTATTTTGTATTCTCATCACTATTGACAGGCTGCTATTTACCTGGCCAAAAAACCGCGCACGCATTCTAGCCGGGCGCTACCGGGGCGGCAAGCTTTACCTTGCGCTTGGCCTTGATCAAAGGTGTGCTGAGAACGTCCCATTATCCCCCTTGTCCAATCTGACAGGCCGCTCTGCGGCACACGAACAGAACAGGGATCGCGATGAAAACAACAAGCAATAAAACCGTGCTATGCCTGGCCGCCGCAGGGATCGCCGGCGCCGACGTCTTGCGACAGGCGACCGAAGGATGGGACTTGTGCCGGGCCGCCAACCCGGCCGAAGCGCGGCGCCAGCTGCGCCAGCGGCCTTGCCTGGTGGGCCTGCTGTTATTCGACGGCGCCGGGCCGGAGCCGGTGTCGGCCGAAGCGCTGGACGGCCTCGATGCCTTCCTGCACGAGTGCTGGCAGATGCACTGGGTGGCGGTGTTTCCGCCGGAGGCGCTGCAGCAGCCCTGGTGCCGCCAACTGGTGCACGACCATTGCAGCGATTTTCATACCTTGCCGCTCGATCCGGTCCGGCTGCGCCATACCCTGGGCCATGTGCATGGCATGGCCGCAGTGCGGGCCGGCGTGCGCGCGGGCGGGGCTGCCGGCGGCGCGCTGCCGGCGGCGCTGCGCGACGGTTCCCTGACGGGGCAGAGCAGCGCGATCGCGCGGCTGCGGCGCCAGATCGCCAAGGTGGCCAGCGCCAGCGCGCCGGTGCTGATCTGGGGCGAGAGCGGCAGCGGCAAGGAATTGGTGGCCAAGGCGGTGCACGCCCAGTCGGTACGCGGCGCCGGCCCCTTCGTGCCGATCAATTGCGGCGCGATTCCTGCCAGCCTGATCCAGTCCGAACTGTTCGGCTACGAGCGCGGCGCGTTTACCGGCGCCGCGCGCGAAAAGCGCGGCCTGATCGAATCGGCCGAAGGCGGTTCGATCTTTCTCGATGAAATCGGCGACTTTCCGCTCGAACTGCAGGCCAATCTGCTGCGCTTCCTGCAGGAAAAAACCATCTACCGGCTCGGCTCCACCCACAGCATCGCGGTCGATGTGCGTGTGATCGCCGCCTCCCACGTCAACCTGCAGCAGGCGGTGGCGCGCGGTGGCTTCCGCGAGGATCTGTATTACCGGCTGGCGGTGCTGGCGCTGGACGTGCCGCCGCTGCGCGAGCGCAAGGAAGACCTGGCGCTGCTGGCCGGATATTTCTTCCACGCCTACACCAGCGAACGCGCGCCCGGCGTGCGCGGCTTCAGCGGCAAGGCCTTGCAGGCGCTGTGCGCGCACGACTGGCCGGGCAATGTGCGCGAGCTGCTCAACCGCATACGGCGCGCCATGGTGATGGCCGAGGGCCAGTTGATCCACCCCTACGACCTGGGCCTGGCCGAGCGTCCCCGTGACGGCGCCGCTGATGGCGCGCCGCTGGACGACGCGCGCGTGCGCGCCGAGCGCGATGCCATCGACGCGAGCCTGATACGGGCCGGTAAAAATATCTCGGTGGCGGCGCGCGAGCTCGGTGTCTCGCGCATGACACTGTACCGCCTGCTGGCCAAGCACGGCATACCGGCCCCGTCGCGCGAGCGGCCGCTGTGCAAGCAGCTGTGATGCGCAGCGGCCCCGATGCCCATTCCTGTGACAGTTTTCCCATGTTTAATTTTTCAGCGGGCCGCCCGCACTGCATGGCGGCCCCCCGCCTTTTGCGCGGCGGCGGCGGCCCTTGGCGCGGCCCGGCTGTCACAGCCCTGTGACGGTTTACCGGTGATCAGCTCGGCGGGATGTGGCCGATTCTGGGTCGGATTCGGAATTGTCCTTTGATTTCAAGTGCTTGCCCCGGTGCAGCGGCGATGGCATCAAGCTTGCGAAGAGGTAGTGGCGGGGCCTGGACCCGCGTCCATGCATTTTTCAATCAACTCGTTTTTCAATCAACTTATAGGTAGGGAACGGCTATGAAAAGATCCTTGTTAAGTGCTGCCATCGCGCTGGCATTCAGTTTCAACGCGGCAGCGCAAACCACACCAACACCGACCACATCGGTCACACAGGATGGCGGCGGCGCCAGTGCGAACGACAATGCCTCCGCCAGCCAGGACAACAGCAGTAAGGACAATAACAACAACAGTGTCGGCGACGCCATGGCGTCGGCGCATGGCGCAGCCGCTGCCAACAACGGCAGCAACGCCACTTCCAATTTCAGCAACTCCTTCAATAATTCCACCGCCACCGCCAGTACCAGCCTGACCGGCACGGTGACGGGCAATACCGTCGACCATATCGGAAACATTGCCACCAATAATGGCAATACCACTGGCGGTAATGGCGCCGGCGGCACGGGTGGCACCGGCACCGGCGGCGGCGCCAGCGGCACGGGCGGCAATGGCGCGGCTGCCACCGGCGGCAACGGCGCGGGCGGCGGCGTAGGCGGCATCGCCACCAATGGCAGCGCCACCAATGGCAATCCTTCCGTCGGCGGTTCGATCGGCGGCAGCGGCGGGGCCGGCGGCGCCGCGTCGAATGCGGCCAGCGGTGCCGGTGGTCTGGGCGGCAATGCCGGTGACGGCGGCGCCGGCGGTGCGGGCGGCTTTGCCTCGGGCGGCGCTGGCGGCGCGGGCGGTGCGACGGGTGCGGCCAACGGCGGTGCCGGTGGCGGCACCGGTCCCAACACGGGTGGCGCTGGCGGTTCCAGCGGTGCGGCCACGGGCGCCAATGGCGGTAACGGCGGCGCCACCGGCGACGCCAATGGCGGCTTCGGCGGTGCTGGCGGCCTGGCCGGCGCCGGCGGCGCGGGTGCGTCCGGCGGCGGCTCCACCAGCGGCAACGCCAGTGCCGCGAATAACGCCGCCGGCGGCGCCTCGGCCACCGGCAGCGCATCTTCGTCGAACAGCAACACGCTGCCACCCGGTAGCGATAGCTCCACGGTCCCACCGACGCCGTCGTCGCAAACGGCCAGCGCCACCTCGGGCGGCAGCACTGGCGGTGGCGGCACCTCCGGCGATAGCAACGGCACCAGCGGTTCGGCCACGGCCGGCGCCGGCGGCTCGGGTGCCGCAGGCGGCGCCGGCGGCGCAGGTGCTTCCGGCGCGGCCGGCAGCAATACCGCCGGCGCCGGTGCGGCTGGCGGTAGCGCCACCACCGGCGCGGGCGGCGCCGGTGCCGCAGGCACGGGCACGGCTGGCGCGGGTGCGGCCGCCACCTCCGGCAACGGCGGTGCGGGCGCGGCTGGCGGCAATGGCAGTAGCACCGGTGGCGCCGGTGCCGCCAGTGGCAATGGCGGCGCTGGCGGCAGTTCCGGCCTGGCACAAAACACTGGCGGCAATGGCGCGGCAGGCGGCAATGCTTCGGGTGGCACGGCCAGCAATGGCAATCCGACCAATGGCAGCGCGACGGCTGGTGATGGCGGCGCGGGCGGCGCAGGCGGTGGTGGCAACACCGGCGGCAGCGGCGGCACGGCGGGCACCAATACCGGCGGCGCCGGTACGGGCGGCGCCGGTGCCGGTGGTGTCGGCGGCGCGGCCGGCAATATCACGGTCGATGCCGGTACCTTCAATATGTCCAACTCCATGACCAGTGTGGGCCAGTCGGCCGCCGGCATCATGGTCGCCAACCAGAACAGCGGTATAGCTGCGCTGGTGCAGCAAAGCGTCAACGTCCAGTCCAACCTGACGGTGGGCAGGTAATCCGGGCGGGCGAAGGCGGCGCGGCTGATGCATGCATGGCCGGCCGCCTTCCCTCGTCGCTGTCGGTCCCGCCGCGCCCGCGGCGGGCTTCATTTCTATACGGGAGGACGGTATGCAAACAAGAGGAATAAAGCGGGCCGGGCTGGTGCTGCTGGCACTGGCCTGGCAAACGGCAACGGGCGCGGCGGCGCCGGCCCCGCTGACGGTGCTGGCTCAGCCGCACGACGATCGCGGCGGCGCCACGCTGGGCGAGATCGCCCTGGCGCCTGGGCTGGAACGGGCGCCGCCACCACCGGCGCTGCCGCCCGCTGAGTTCACCGTGGCGATGCGCGGCGCCGCAGTGGCCCGGGCGCCGGGCGCCGGCTTCGGCGTGCCCGCCATCAGGGCCGAATTGCTCGATGAATTGCGCGGCGGCAGCGATACGGTGTGGAACGACATGAAGCTCAATGGTGCCGTCAGCAACAACTCGGCCGTCAATGTCGCCACCGGCAGCAACATCATCACCAACGGCTCGTTTGCGAACGCATCCGGTCTGCCGATGGCCATACAAAATTCCGGTGCGAACGTGCTGATCCAGAACGCGACCATCATCAATGTGCAACTGCAATGAGCCCCCGTACCCGTTTCCGCCCGCGCCGTCTGTGCTGCCTGCTCGCCTTGCTGGCGCAATTGCCGCCGGGGGCGCAGGCGCTGGACCTGTCCGGCATAGGCGGTGGCAATTATGCGATCCAGGTGAGCAGCATCAAGGCGGCGCGCTTCCGGTCCACCGTGCATCAGCAATTTGATTTCAGCTGCGGTTCGGCGGCGATCGCCACCTTGCTCAGTTTTCACTATGGCATGCCGGTGGGGGAGCGCGAGGTGTTCGAGTCCATGTTCGTCAACGGCGACCAGGCGCGCATCCGCCGCGAAGGATTTTCCCTGCTGGACATGAAGCGCTATCTGGCCCAGCACGGCTTTGTCGCCGATGGCTACCAGCTGCCGCTGAGCAAGCTGGTCGAGGCCGGCTATCCGGCCATCGTGCTGGTGGCCGAGAACGGCTATCACCATTTTGTCGTCATCAAGGGCATCGCGGATGGCCGGGTGCTGCTGGGCGACCCCTCCGGTGGCACGCGCGCGATGAGCCAGGCGGCCTTCGAGGCGATCTGGCTGAGCAAGCTGCTGTTCGTCATCCATGGCTGGAGCGGCAGGGCGCGCTTCAACGAGGCGGCCGAATGGCGCCAGGCGCCGCGGGTGGCGCTGGGCGAGGCGATCGGCCGCGACAGCCTGGCCTTGATCACCCTGCCCAAGCATGGCAGCGGCGACTTTTAAGGAGAGCACCATGCAGCGCCATCGCTTTACTCTGTTGTTTGTATGCGCCGGCGTGTTCGCGGCGCCGGCCAGCGGGGAGGGCGCCGATTCCTTCGGCGATCTGGCGGCCGTGGCCGACGCGGCCCTGGAGGACTACCGTGGCGGATTTGACATCGGCGGCGGCCTGATTGTCACGCTAGGTATTGAAAGGTTGGTTTCGATCAATGGGAACATAGTCGCAAGCAGTAACTTCTCCATAGCCGACGTGGCAAAAATGAGCAGTTCGGAAGCCCAGATGGCGAACGAGGCGGTATCGGCACTGACGCTGGTACAGAACGGTGCAGGCAATGTCTACCTGCCCGGGGCCACGCCGCCAGCGCTGGGGACGCTGCTGATACAAAACAGCGAGAATGACCAGCTGATCCGCAGCCAAACCACCATCAGCACCGCCGTCAACAGCCTGTCCATGCTCAAGTCGCTGAACTTCGGGGACAGCCTGCGCGACGCCTTAAACAATGCGGTCGGTCCGAAATAGCTTGCTTGCCCCGTCATGGCACAGCCCGTCCCGCGCCGCGCGCGTGGCGGGGTTTTTGTGGGCAGTTCTATCGACCCTGGGGGACACAATGCATGAAGCAAGACTGCGGAACACCTTGATTGCCCTGTCCGTGGCGCTCGCTTGCGCGCCGCTGCAGGCCGCCACGCCCGAGCAGCAGGCCTTGCACGAGCGGCTGGACCGTCTGCAACAGCAGTTGGCCGAGCAAAAACGGCAACTGGAAGCGTTGCGCCAGCAATTGACTGCGCAGCAAACGGCGCAGCAGCAAGCGGCGCAGCAGCAAATGGCGCAGCAGCAAATGGCGCAGCAGCAAGGCGCGGGTGCGCGCGGGGCATGGCCCAATGACGCGCTGGCCGAACGGCGCGGCGCAGGCACAGGAGTCGCCGCCAATTCCGCCCAGTCGGGCTCCGGCTCGGGCCAGCCACCCTCTGGCGGCGCCGGCCCGGCAACCACCAGGGCGGGGGCGGGCGGCACGGCATCGGCCGCGGGCAGCGCCGCAAGCAGCGCCGCGGCTCCGGCCGCCGCGCCCGCCAGCGCGGCCGTCGGCCAGCCACCGCCCACGGACGGCCGCCCGCCCGAGGTCGCACCGATCTTCGAGCAGCCCGGCGTGCTGACGCCGCGCGGAAAATACGTGCTGGAACCGTCGGCCCAGTTTGCCTATTCCTCGAGCAACCGTATCGCGCTGGTGGGCTACACCATCATCCCGGCGCTGCTGATCGGCCTGGTCGATGTGCGTGAAGTCAAGCGCAATACCAGCACCGGCGCGCTGACCGGCCGCTACGGCCTGACGCGGCGCCTGGAACTGGAAGCCAAGCTTCCCTATGTCTACCGCTCCGACGCCACCGTCAGCCGCGAAATCTTCACCGGTACGTCCACCGAAAAGGTCTTCGACACCAGCGGCAAGGGTATCGGCGACGTGGAACTGGCCTTGCGCTACCAGATCAATAACGGCGGGGTCGACAAGCCCTATTACGTCGGCGGCCTGCGCCTGAAAACCCGTACCGGCCAGGACCCGTTCGGCGTCGTCACCGATTGCAGCAAGCGCTGCATCGGCCCCGACGCCACCGGCACCGGCCTGCCGCTGGAGCTGCCGACCGGCTCCGGCTTCTATGCCTTGCAACCGAGTCTGACGTGGCTGTTCCCGTCGGACCCGGCGATCTTTTTTGGCAGCGTCAGCTATCTGCACAATTTCAAGCGGCATGGCGTGATGCGTCAGATCATGAATGGCGAGCGGGAGCCGCTGGGAACGATCGCTCCTGGCGGGGTGATCGGCTTCAATTTCGGCATGGGGCTGGCGCTCAACGACAAGGCGGCGCTGAGCCTGGGCTACGATCACAATTCGATCGCCCGTACCCGCCAGAATGGGGTGACGGTGCCCGGTTCGGTGCGCACCCAGCTGGGCACTTTGCTGCTGGGGCTGTCCTACCGTTTCAGCCCGCAACGCACACTGAATATTGCGGTGGGCGCCGGCTTGACGCGCGACACGCCGGATCTGCAACTGTCGCTACGCCTGCCCATGACTTTTTAGCGGACTCGGCAGCCAGGAAGTTGCATTTGGGGTATTGTAGTGATTCAAACAATCTCTACAAAAGGGCACCATGAACACTATGTTTTCCACACCGGCCCGCGCGGCATCCCTGTTCGCCGCCGTGGCCGGCATCTTTTGTGCGGCCCATGCCAGCGCCGCCGCGCCGCTGGCCAAATTCCAGGCGCCCGGTTTCTACCGCATGAGCCTGGGCGACTTCGAAGTGACGGCCCTGAGCGACGGCACCGTGGTCCTGCCCGTCAACAAGCTGCTGAAGGCGGAACAGCCCAAGGTCGACAAGATGCTGGCCAAATCCTTCGTCAGCAGCCCGCTGGAAACTTCCGTCAACGCCTACCTGATCAATACCGGCAGCAAGCTGGTGCTGATCGACGCCGGCGCCGCCGCACTGTTCGGCCCCACGCTGGGCAAGCTGAGCGCCAGCCTGAAGGCGGCCGGTTACCAGCCCGAACAAGTTGACGAGGTCTACATCAGCCATCTGCATCCGGATCACGTGGGCGGCCTGCTGGCCGGCGAGCAAGCGGCTTTCCCGAACGCCATCGTGCGCGCCGACAAGCATGATGCCGATTTCTGGCTCAGTCAGGCCGAGATGGACAAGGCGCCAGCCGAGAGCAAAGGCTTCTTTCAGGGCGCCATGGGCGCGCTGGCGCCCTACCTCAAGGCCGATAAATTCCAACCCTTCACTGGCAACACCGAGCTGGTGCCGGGCGTAAAATCCTATGCCAGCGCCGGCCATACGCCGGGTCACACCACCTATGTGGTCGAGAGCAAGGGCCAGAAGCTGGTGCTGCTGGGCGACCTGATGCATGTACAGGCCGTGCAGTTTGACGAACCCGGCATCGGCATCAACTTTGATACGGCCGGCAAGCACGCCGTGGCCGAACGCAAGCAAGCCTTTGCGGCCGCCGCCAAGCAGGGCTATCTGATCGGCGCTTCGCACCTGCCTTTCCCTGGCGTCGGCCACCTGCGCGCCGAAGGCAAGGGCTATCGTTTCGTCGCGCTCAATTACAGCCAGAACTAAGCAGCTCGCTACGCAAAAAAGGGGCGCATGCTGTTCGCATGCGCCCCTTTTTTCATGGCCAGCCCTTCATGGCCAGCCCTTAAAAGATCAGGCCGCTTCCAGTGCCGGATAGTCGGTGTAGCCGACGCTGTCCGGACCGTAGAACGATTCCATTTTCCACGGGTTCAGCGGCGCATCGAGTTGCAGGCGCTGCGGCAGGTCCGGGTTGGAAATGAAGTCCTTGCCAAAGGCCACCGCGTCGGCGCGGCCTTCGCTCAGCACCTGGGCCGCGCTGTCCTTGTTCAGCTTTTCATTGGCGATGTAGACGCCGCCGAAGGCTTGTTTCAGCAGCGGGCCCAGGCTGTCTTCGCCCACCGCTTCGCGCGCGCAGATGAAGGCGATCCGGCGCTGGCCCAGTTCGCGCGCCACATAGCCGAAGGTCGCGGCCGGGTTCGAGTCGCCCATGCCGTGCGCGTCGCCGCGCGGCGCCAGGTGCATGCCCACACGGTTCGCGCCCCAGACGGCGATGCAGGCGTCGGTCACTTCCAGCAGCAGGCGGGCGCGGTTTTCAATCGGGCCGCCGTACTGGTCGGTGCGCAGATTGCTGCTGTCTTGCAGGAACTGGTCGATCAGGTAGCCGTTGGCGCCATGCACTTCCACGCCGTCGAAGCCGGCTTTCTTCGCGTTCTCGGCGCCTTTGCGGTAGGCCGCGACGATGTCCACCACTTCCTCGGTGGACAGGGCGCGCGGCACCGGATAGGGACGCTCGGGACGCAGCAGGCTGACATGGCCCTTGGCGGCGATCGCGCTGGGCGCCACCGGCGCCTGGCCGTCCAGGAATTGCGGATCGGAAATCCGGCCCACATGCCACAGCTGGGCGAAGATCAGGCCGCCTTTGGCGTGCACGGCGGCGGTCACCTGTTTCCAGCCTTCCACCTGCTCATCGGACCACAGGCCCGGGGTGTCGGCATACCCGACGCCTTGCGGGGTCACGGCGGTCGCTTCGCTCAGGATCAGGCCGGCCGAGGCGCGCTGGGCATAGTATTCCGCCATCAGCGCGTTCGGGACACGGCCACCACCACCGGCGCGCGCGCGGGTCAGCGGCGCCATGATGATGCGGTTTTTCAGCGTGAGGTCGCCAATGGTAATGGGATCAAACAGAGTTGCCATGATTTTTCCTGTCATAAAGTGCACCGGCGGGGCCGGGGCGGGCGGGCCGCTTACAGGCCCTGGTTCATATGGTCGATAAACGCTTGTATCGTTGCTTCATCGCGCTTGAAATACACCCACTGTCCGACCCGCCGGGAACTGATCAATCCGGCCTTTTGCAGCGTCGCAAGGTGGGCAGAGACGGTCGACTGCGACAGTCCCGCACGGCGATCGATCAGGCCGGCGCAGACGCCGAGGTCCAGGCCATGCTCTTGTTCGCAAAAATGGGTTTGCGGTTCCTTGAGCCAGGCCAGGATCTGGCGCCGCATCGGGTTGGCCAGTGCCTTGTGAATTGCATCGATATCCATCGGGGTGTCCGTTGTTTCGTCTCTGGACGATATATGTATCGCTTTTCGTCGATTTCAATATCGCCATCTTACGATATAAATTAAAAGTATGCTGGCGGCCCCCTGAAACAGCGGGGCCGCCGCGTGAATTACAGCCGGTACAGCAGCAGCGCCAGCAGCGCCGGCACGGTCTGAATGAACAGGATCGTGCGCTTGACCGTGACCGCGCCCCACAGGCCGGCCACCGCCACGCAGGCCAGGCCGAAGGTGGTGAAGGCGCTGGCAACGGCCGCTTGCGGATGCAGGAAACCGATGGCCAGGGCCGCGACCAGGAAGCCATTGTAGCAACCCTGGTTCGACATGGCAGGCTGGACAATATCGGCTTTTTCCTTGCTCAGGCCGAACACCCGGCGTCCGCGCGTGCGGAACAGCACGGTTTCAAGCAGCACGATATACACGTGCACGAGTAAGACCAAGCCAGTGACTATCTGGGCCATCAATAACATCGTTCGCTCCGGTGGTGATTGAAATAGTCCATTATCGTCCACCGCTTGAGCCACGGGGCAATATTACTTGATTGCACAGTTTTGGTGCATCTCAGCGGCAATTTCTTGCCAATGTTATGCTAGCGGCCTTGCTTCGACGGGGACGACCTCGTCATGACGGGAGCGCGTGCCTTGCATTGTTTTTTGTTGAGTTTGCAATGCCAGGCACACAGGCAAGGACGACCTTGCCGTATTCTGGAGAAGATCTTGACCTGGTTGATATTGATCCTGGCCGGCCTGTTGGAAGTGGGCTGGGCTGTCGGACTGAAGTACACCGCTGGATTTACCAAGCCCATTCCCACGGTACTGACGCTGACGGCCATGGCCGGTAGCGTAGGTTTGCTGGGCCTGGCACTGAAGAACTTACCCTTGGGTACCGCCTATGCCATCTGGACCGGCATCGGCACCGTCGGCACCGTCATCTTCGGCATCATCGTGCTGAACGAACCGGCCAGCGCGGTGCGCGTAGGCTGTATCGCGATGATTATCGCCGGCATCGTCGGACTGAAGATGTCGACCATCTGATATCGTGACAGGGCCGCGCTCAGCGGTCCTTGTTCCAGCGTTCATAGATACGCAACAATTCACCGTTTGCCTTGAGTTTATTGAGGGCGCGGTCGACCAGCCGAACCGCTTGCGGGTCGGCTTTTTTACTGATCCAGAAGTAAATCGGATCTTCCTTGAGCACCTCGGGCAGGATGCGCACCTTGTCGTTCAGCGCATTGTCGCGCACGATCCACGACAGGGTCAGCTCGTTCATATAGAAGAAGCGGCCATGCCCGCCGATGATTTTTTTCAGGTTGGTCAGATTGTCGCCGGTGCTGTCGTCGACCTCCAGCCCCAGCGTGCGCAGCTGTTCGGCATAGCCGGCCCCGCGCGAGGTGGTGATCAGGGGCTTGAGCTTGACCAGATCGTCCAGGCTGTCGATGACGACCTTGTCGCCGGCGGCGGCGGCGATGCGCTGGCGCACCATGTACAAGGGCTTGCCCACCACCGTGGCAATCTTGCGCCGCTTCTCCGTGTCCAGCAGGGCGCAGGCGCAGCTGACGCCGCCCGATTCCAGCCCCTGCTCGATCATCAGCACCGAGCGCAAGTCCTCCTGTCCGCTAAATTCCAGGCGCGGCTCGATTTTTTCAATCGCTTCCAGGATGTCGGGGCAGAGCCCGTCGGGCTGGCCGTTGCGTAGCAGCCACTTGGGCGGCAAGCTTTCCTGTGCCATCACGCGCAGTCTCAGGGGCTCGCCGGCCTGCGCCGCGCACAGGCTGGTCCAGACTATTCCTGCCATCGATATGCAGCGCACGACTTTCATCTGTATGCCTCCCGAGCCTGAGTTTAGCAGCAGTGCAGGATACTCGGCAGCAAAAATTGCTGCCGTGGACATCCCAGGCCAAGGGCTCAGGGCGAGGCGAAAAATTGCCGGTTGGCACGTGCCAGATAAAACCACTCGCTGCCGGCCGCCGCCTTCGGGTCGGGGAAAACGATCAGGCCGTCGAAGGGGGCCAGCACCGCGCTGCCGTCGGCGCGCCGGCCGATTTCCTGGCCCTGTTCCAGCCGGTCGAAGCTGGCCCAGTCGCGGCTGAAGCGGTCGTCCGGATGCAGGCGGTCATGTACTTCCACCAGGCTGAGCGCATCCACATCGTGATCGGCGATCGGCAGCGAGGCCGGTCCCTCGACCAGCCCCAGGAACACCAGCGCATTGCGGATCGCCCGGTAAGCCACGCGCGGCGCCTGCGGATCGGCATGCTGGCCGCATTCCAGCGTGACCCCATAGCCGCCCGTATGGCGCATGTATTCCGTCGTGCCCACGCCAAAGCGCAGCACCGCCTCCACATCGGCCGGATCGCCGGCGCGCTGCCGCACGCCCTTGCCGTAGGTGGCCATCCAGCCATCGACAAAGCGCGGCACGCCCAGATGGCGCGCGAAGGCCCGCTCGCTGGCGCAATGGGCGAAGGGCTCGAGCGTGCCGGCATTGTCCTGCGGGCCGACCATGGCAAAGGGTTCGCCGCCGTCCTGGAAGGAGTGCAGATCCAGCAGCACGTCGTGACTGGCCAGCAGCGGACATAGCCAATTGGCGATGAAGTCTTCCGCGTCCTCGGGTTCGTCGTAGGGGAAGAGCTGGCGGTTCAGATTGCGCTGGCCGAAGCGCCGGCCCAGCGCGTAGGCGATGGGATTGGCCACCGGCACCAGCGTCAGGCTGCCGCGCGCCAGCCGCAGGCCGCCCTCGTCCAGCTCCTCCATCAGCCGGTCGATCGCCTGGGTGCCGCAGCTTTCATTGCCATGCACCGCGCCGAGCACGATCAGGCGCGGTCCCGGGCGCATGCCGGTATAACTGACGGACTTGAACTGCATTCTTGGTGCTGCCATGCTTGCCCCTTGAAGTTGGCCGCGTGGAACACGCTGCGGCATGCGTTCCATTCTAGCCGCCGCCCACCGCGCGCGCAGCAATTTTGGACAAACGCCATGAAAATCTGGCATCATCTGCCTCCGCTGCCGCCGTTCCCACAACGTTATGACCCATCCGCCATCCCCCCGCATCCACGGACTCGATACCTTGCGCGCCCTGGCCATCGCACTCGTGTTCATGAACCACTATATGCTCTTCGTCAGTGGCACGCCCACCTTCGGCTGGATAGGGGAGCTGGGCTGGACCGGCGTCGACCTGTTCTTCGCGCTCAGCGGCTACCTGATCGGCAACCAGATCTTCGCCGCCCTGCGTTCGCCGCAGGGCTTCGCGCCGGGCCCGTTTTATGCGCGCCGCCTGCTGCGCACCTTGCCCAATTTCTATGTGGTGCTGGCCATTTACGCACTCTGGCCCGCCATGCGTGGCGACAGTGTGCTGCCGCCCCTGTGGCAATTCCTGACCTTTACCCAGAACCTCGGCCTCAATCCCGGCACCGCGTTCTCGCATGCCTGGTCGCTGTGCGTGGAAGAACAGTTTTACCTGCTGCTGCCCGCCGTCGCGCTTGGCTTCGCCGCCTGGCGCCGCTCGCTGGCCTGGGCCTGGGCGGCCATCGCGGGCTGTGTCCTTGGCGGCATGCTGGTGCGCGGCTATCTGTGGACCCACTATGTCGATGGCAACGCGCGCAGCACCTATCAGTTTTACAAGCTGATTTACTATTCCTCGCTGTGCCGTTTCGACGAACTGCTCGCCGGCGTGGCGCTGGCCCTGCTCAAGAATTACCACCGCGGGCTGTGGACGCGTCTGACTGCCCACGGTAACTCGATGCTGCTCGCTGGCGCTGGTCTGCTGGGGCTGGCGTGGAAGCTGTTCTTCGACGACCATTACGGCTGGGCCATGACGGTCTTCGGCTACCCCTTGCTGGGCCTGGCTTTTGTCTTGCTGCTGCTCGCAGCCCTGAGCCCAGGTGCCGTGCTGAACCGCTTGCGCATCCCTGGCGCGGCCAGCCTGGCCCTGTGGTCGTATGCCATCTATCTGAGCCATAAACAGGTGTGCGTGCTGCTGGCCCAGCAACTGGTACAGCAGGGTGTTCGCCCCGACGACTGGCAAGTGCTACTGCCTTCGATCATCGCCAGCCTGCTGGCCGGCTGGTTGCTGTTCCGCCTGGTGGAAACGCCATTCATGCTGCTGCGCGACCGCTGGGTGCCGGCCCGCTCCGGCCGCAGCCAGATGGCGCAGGCGCCGCTTTGAGCCATTGTCTGCATCGGCCAGGCACATGCAATTGCCGTTCTCATCCGCTTGCGTCCCTTGGTAAACCGGGGGCGAAGCGGGCGGTACGATAGAATGACGCGGATTCGCTACCGTTACAGATTGTTTTCATGTCCGCCTCAGCCCCGCATCCCATCGATATCGTGTACCTATGGGTCGACGGCGCTGATCCGCAATGGCAGGAGCGGCGACTGCATGCGTTGCGGCGCCAGGCCGGCTTGCCGGACCGGCGCGCACCGCATGGCGACGTGCGGGGACGCTACCGCGACAACGGCGAGCTGCGCTACAACCTGCGCGCGCTGCAGCGGTTTTTCCCCGGGCATGGCCACATCTTCATCATCACCGACGGCCAGACACCGGACTGGCTGCAGCCCGGTCCGGGCCTGACGCTGATCGATCACCGCATGCTGATGCCGGCAGCCGCCTTGCCGGTGTTCGATTCCGGCCATATCGAATCCTATCTGCACCATGTGCCGGGGCTGTCCGAGCGTTTCCTGTATTTGAACGATGATGTGTTTTTCGGCGCTCCTGTCGATCCGGCCCTGTGGTTCAGCGATGAAGGCGTGGCCGTGTTCAAGGAGGCGGCGACCGTGCCCGACTACCCGGCGCCGCAGCCCTTCGAAAGCGCGCTGGTCAACGCCTCGCTGCTGTCGCGCCAGTGGTTGCAACAGCGCGATCCGCTGTACCGCCACGTGCCGCGCATCTTCGCCCATTCGCCAAGGCCCATGCTCAACAGCGTGATGCACGCGCTGGAAGCCGAAGCGCCGCAGTTGTTCAGCGCGGTGCGCAGCACCGTGTT
The DNA here is from genome assembly GCA_013284265.1 of Oxalobacteraceae bacterium. Classification (GTDB taxonomy): domain Bacteria; phylum Pseudomonadota; class Gammaproteobacteria; order Burkholderiales; family Burkholderiaceae_D; genus Rugamonas. Next base: position 132,782 of record JABTBR010000006.1, read on the forward strand.
CCGCTCCTGGATGGTGCCGCCGCTGGTGCCCGACCTGGTGCCGCGCTGGATGCTGCAAACGGGACGGGCAAAACTGCGCGAGGGTGCATCGATGTATGTGTGCAGCGGCGACGCCGATGCCGAACACCAGTTCGAGCAATTGGCCGACGGCTTCGGACGGCTGATCTTTTTTTGCATCAACGATACCAGTGACAATGTTGACGCCGACGTCCCCGCTTTGCGGCAGATCAGCCATACCCTGGAGCGTCTGCTGCCGCAGCCGTCGCGTTTTGAACGCATCAACCCAACTCAAGGGGCTCGGAAAATCTACGACGAGTTAATTCTCACTCAAGGAGCGAGAAGCGCAGGGGTGCAATGATCATTTCGACAAGTGGACTAGACAGAACCGACGACAATGAACACTAACAAGCTGCCGATCAGCCTGCCCGAAGTTACCCAGGCATGGACGACTTTTCAAGATTGCGCAGGATTGCGCCCAATTCGTGATGCCGCTGATTTTCACCGCATTCAGGCGCTGGCCAATATCTTGGCCGACGAAGTTGGCGATGATGACGAGCACCCGCTGTATTCCCTCTTTGAGATCGTGTTGGAAATGATCGAACGTTGGGAGTTTGCCCATGTTCAGATCGCACCGGCATCGCCACGTGAAGTCTTGCGTCATCTGCTGGAAGCGAACAATCTGAAGCAAAAGGACCTGGCCGATATGGCCTCGCAGACCTTAGTGAGCGACATCCTGGCTGGCCGTCGTGAGATCAGCAAGCGTCTGGCGAAAGCGCTGGCCGCACGCTTTCACGTCAACGTCAGCGCCTTTATTTAAAAAGATTATCAGCCAGCAGCAGGATTGGTAAAAAGCCTGGCGACTGCTTTACGTCAGCCTAGGGCTGCATATCAATCACATCAAACGGCGCCTGCGTCGAAGCCAGAAACGCCATCACGCTGCGCGCCCGTTCGCCCGCCTCTTCATGCTCCGTATCCGCGATCGCCTGGCGCAGGCCGGGTATCGCCTCGCGGATATGCGGGCTGCGGTAGGCCTCAACTAGCAGCAGTGCCAGTTCGGTCGCGCGTCCGCGGTTCTGGCGCATGCGCTGCTCCAATACCTCCAGCAACATGCGCTGCATGCGTGGCGTGGGATTGGTGATATAGCCGAACACCAGCGGCGTGTTCGCAATCGCCTCGCACAGCCGATGCTCGATCTGCTCCGGCTTGACGTCGGAAGCGATGTCGAAATAAGCCCCGTTCCAGCGCGTGCGTTCATACGGATGGCCGGGTGGGAAGGAATCGGCCGTTTCAAAACCGCAAATGCGGCTCAGATAGCGTAGCCAGGCGAGCAGGGTGGATGTCATGCCGCCATTTTAGCCGCAGATCGGCGCTAACGCAGCCATTGCCAAAGTACCGCGGCATGCGCCTTTACAGGGCATCAAATTATTCCATCGATAAGCTTATTGAAATAGAATGAAAAAAAGACAATATTCGCTAGTCTTTTTGATCCCCGGCGCGGCGCGGGGGCAGGGCGCTGCCACAAGCTGCCGCCGTTGCCCCGGCATGGCGCCGGGTTTAAAGATGTCCGAGAACGTTTCCCATCCAAATAAACGAGACCACATGACACTTTCCCTTTCTATCCCGCCTGTCCGCCTGCTGGCGGCCTTCGGCATTGCCGCCTTGGCCAGCACCTGCAGCGCCGGCACTCCCACCGACGCCCGCAGTACGCCCTATGCGGCGGAAATCCGCCGTACCGCCTTCGGCGTGCCGCACATCAAGGCCAAGGACGAAGCCGGCCTGGGCTACGGCCTCGGCTATGCCTATGCCGAGGACAATCTCTGCGTGCTGGCCGACGAGATCGTCACCGTCAACGGCGAGCGCTCCAGATACTTTGGCCCGGAGCAGACCCCGCTCAATTCCGATACGCCCAATCTGCACAGCGATTATTTCTATCGCCTCATCAACGACAGCGACACGGTCCGCTCGGTGCTGAAGCAACAGCCGCGCGATGGCCTGCTCCTGCTGCAAGGCTATGTGACGGGCTACAACCGCTATCTGGAAAAGACCGGCGTGGCCAATTTGCCGGAGGCTTGCCGTGGCGCCGCCTGGGTGCGCAAATTGACCATCCAGGATTTGATCAAGCTGACGCGGCGCTATGCGGCCGAGGGCGCGTCGGCCCACTTCATTTCAGCGATCATGGCGGCGGTGCCGCCGGCGGCATCGGCAGCTCTGCACGTGCCGGCTCCGGCTGGCGGCCCGCTTGGCGCCAGGGCCGGCAGTGAGGCCGGTATCGCCAGTAGCGCCACTGCCGCCACTGCCGCCAGCGCTGCGGGCAATGCCGGCGGCGCCGCGATGGCCCGTGTCAGCGCCGGCATCGAGCGCGCGCTGGCCGAGGCCCAAAGCGGCAAGGCCGCAAGCAAGCCCGGCGTGTTGACGGCGGAATACTGGAAACAATTGCGTAACCACACAGGCAGCAATGCCGTCGCACTGGGCAAGGACGCCACCGAGAACGGGCAGGGCATGTTGCTTGCCAATCCGCACTTTCCCTGGCGCGGCGCCTTGCGCTTCTATCAGATGCACCTGACCATACCTGGCAAGCTCGACGTGATGGGCGCCTCGCTGGCCGGCCTGCCGGTGGTCAGCATCGGCTTCAACCAGAACCTGGCCTGGAGCCATACGGTCAATACCTCCCAGCATTTCAACCTGCAGGTGCTGCAACTCGATGGCGCCAATCCCACCAGCTATCTGCTCGACGGCGAGCGCCGCGCCATGCAGCGCAAAACCATCAGCGTCGACGTGCTCGATGAGGACGGCGTGGTACGCTCGCGTCCGCGCGATTTCTACAGCACGCCGGGCGGCTTCGCGGTCGTCATTCCAGGCCTGCTGGAGTGGGGCGATGGTTATGCCTATACCTTGAACGACGCCAACCTGAACAATCACCGCATGCTGGAGCAGTGGTCATCGATGAACCGCGCCAGTACGCTGGCCGAGTTCAAGAGCGCGATCGAGCACACCATTGGCCTGCCTTGGGTCAACACACTGGCGACCGACAGCAGCGGTAACGCCTTGTATATGGACGTGACGGTGGTGCCGAATATTTCCGCCGCCAAGCAGGCCGCCTGCGTGCCGCCGCCATTCGTGCCGCTGGCACAGCAGCGCGTCTATGTGCTGGACGGCAGCCACTCGGCTTGCGCTCCGGATAGCGATCCTTCCGCGCCGCAAGCGGGCGTCTTCCCGGCCAGCAAGCTGCCGGTGCTGGCGCGCGCCGACTTCGTACAGAACTCCAATGACCATGCCTGGCTCAGCAACCCTGCCAGTCCGCTGACCGGCTTCGCGGACATCGTCAGCCGCGACTTTGACGAGCAGAACAGCCGCACCCGCATCGGCATCAGCCAGTTGCAGGCGCGCCTGAACGGCAGCGATGGCCAGCCCGGCAAGCGCATCTCCGTGCAGCAATTGCAGGACATGACACTGGGCAATCGCGTCTATTATGCCGAGCTGGTGATGGATGATGTGCTGCGCATCTGCGCCGGCGACAAGCGTGTCAGCACGCAGTCCGGCGCGGCGGCGGAGATGGCGCTGGCATGCTCGCGCCTGGCTGCTTGGGACCGCAAGGCCAATCTGGAGTCGAATATGGGCTTCCTGTATTTCACCGGACTATGGGATAGCGTGGAGCGCATGGCGGGCTTGTGGGCCGTGCCCTTCGATCCAGCCGATCCGGTCAATACGCCGCGCGGTTTGAAGGTTGGCGATCCGGCCGTGGCCGATGCCGTGCGTCAGGCCTTGGCGCAGGCGGCGCGGGATGTGGCGGCGCGCGGCTGGTCGCCCGATGCGACATGGGGCGATATCCAGTTCGCCGTGCGCGGCAGCAGGAAGATTCCCATGCATGGCGGGCCGGGCCAGTACGGCATCTATAACGCCATCAGCAGCGAGCCGACGCAGGATGGCGTGCTCAACGTGATCGAGGGTAGCAGTTATGTGCAGACCGTGATGTTCGACCGCAATGGCCCGCAGGTACAGGCCATGCTGAGCTATTCGCAGTCGGCCGATCCGGCCTCGCCGCATTATGCCGACCAGACCGAGCGCTTCTCGCGCAAGGCCTGGATTACCCAAGCCTTCACCGAGGCGCAGATCACGGCCGATCCGGCATACCGGAGCATCACGATCTCGGAGTAAGCATGCCGCAGCTGCCCTTGTAAACCCACGGCAAAGAGCCGGGGGCCGGTCCCGTTGGGACCGGCGGGGCGCAGCCCCTACCCGGACCCTGGGTCTGACCCCAGGGTTATGCCGTGGGTTTTAGGCCGAGGCCGGCGGCCCGCGAACTAAACATTTTACTTAGCGGCGAACCCCCAGGGTTACGCCGTGGGTTTTAAACACCTCACTACACTCAGGCAACCACAGCCTCACCCAGCTTACCGTTACGGAAGTCTTCCACAGCCTGAAAAATCTCCGCCTGGCTGTTCATCACAAACGGGCCGTACTGCGCAATCGGCTCGTTCAGTGGCTGGCCGGCCAGCAGGATCACCCGGCTCTCTTCCTCCGCCTGCAGACGCACCCCATCGGCGCCCACAGTGTTGGCCAGAATTGCCATCCGTCCCGCCGCCACCGCCTTGTCGTCCACCACCACCGAACCGCGGTAAGTGTAGATAAAGGCATTATGCCCGGCCGGCAGCAACTGCTCGAAACGCGTGCCCGCCGGCAGCAGCACATCCAGATACAGCGGCAAGGTTACGTCGCGCTGCACCGCGCCCGCCACGCCGTGGCTGGCGCCGGCAATCACGCGCACCGTCACGCCGTCTGCCGTGGTGAATTCCGGAATCTGGTCCGCGTCGAAATCGCGATACCAGGGCTGGCGCATCTTGTCAGCCGCAGGCAGGTTCAGCCACAGCTGAAAACCTTCCATCACGCCTTCTTCCTGCTCCGGCATTTCCGAGTGAATCACGCCGCGTCCCGCCGTCATCCATTGCACGCCGCCGCTGGTGAGCAAGCCTTCATTGCCGGCGCTGTCTTTATGGCGCATGCGGCCGCTCAGCATGTACGACACGGTTTCGAAACCCCGGTGCGGATGCTCCGGAAAACCGGCGATATAGTCATTGGCCTGGTCGCTGCCGAACGCGTCCAGCATCAAAAAAGGATCGAGACGACGCTGCAGGGCCTGCGTCAATACCCGGTTGATCTTGACGCCGGCGCCATCCATCACCGCCTGGCCCTGAATCAGGCGTTCCACGCCACGTCCCTGGGTGACCCGATCCGATACGATAGTTGTTGCAGTCATCTCATACTCCTTTTGTGAGGGGGCAAGGTGCCCCGGCGCGTGGCCGGGGCTACGCTTGCTTAAACCAGTACGGCGTCGATCTCTGCGTTCGCCTCGGCCTGTGCCTTGGCGACCGCATCCGGACCCATGCCCATGCTTTCGGCGTAGACGTATTGAATGTCTGTCAGGCCGAGGAAATTCAGGAAAGTCGTCACGTGCGGTACTTGCACATCCGACGGACCGCCACGGTGCAGGCCGCCACGCGACAATGCCACGTAGACTTTTTTGTCGCCCAGCAGGCCGATCGGGCCGGTTGGGCCGTATTTAAAGGTCACACCGGCGCGGGCAATCGCGTCGAACCAGCTTTTCAATTGCGCGGTGATGCCGAAGTTATACATGGGCGCGCCAATCACGATCACGTCAGCCGCCTGCACCTGGGCAATCAGCGCATCGTCCAGCGCCACGCGGGCTTGCTGTTCGGCATTGCGCTGCTCGGCCGGGGTGAACAGGGCTTGCAGCGTCGCTTCGTCGATCACCGGGTGCGGTGCGCTGGCCAGATCGCGGCGTACCACATTGGCGTTGCCGGCTTTGGCGCTGACCTTGGCGACGATGGCATCGGCCAGACGGGTCGATTCGGAACCGGTGCTGCGGGCGCTGGAATTGATTTGCAAGATATTCATGGTGAGCTCCTGTGTTTGGGGTTGTTGTTTCGATGGATCTACTTTAACCGTTCCAATTTTTATCCGGAAGCCGTTAAAATGGATAACATTAGTCCACTGATGGAACAATCCCATGGAAATCGACCCCGGCGATCTGCTCTTGTTTGCCCGCATCGTCGAATGCGGCAGCCTGAGTATGGCCGCCAATCGCCTGCAACTGCCCAAATCCACCGTTTCGCGCCGTTTGTCGCTGCTGGAAACCCAGCTAGGCGAGCGCCTGCTCCAGCGCACCACGCGCAAGCTGGTGCTGACGGAGTTTGGCGCCAGCCTGCTCGAACATGCGCGCCGCGTGGCCGACGAGACGGAAGCGGCCGCCGCGCTGGCCCAGCATCGCCAGGGCAAGCCCAGCGGCCTGCTGCGCGTGTCGATGCCGGCCGACTTTGCCAACTATGCGATGGGGCCGGTGCTGGCGCGCTTCATGGTGGAATATCCGGACGTGAATCTGGAGCTGGATCTGTCGCCGCGCCGGGTCGACCTGCTGGCCGAGAATTTCGATCTGGCCATCCGCATGGGTACCTTGCCGGATGACGCTTCGCTGGCCGCGCGCCAGGTCGCCATCAGCCGGCTGGGCCTGTATGCCGCGCCGTCCTACACCAGCCTGCGTGGCTTGCCCGAGCATCCCGACGACCTGTTCCAGCACGATTTGCTGAGCCTGCCGCCACGCCTGAATGGCATGGTGCGCTGGACGCTGACGAAGGGAAAGACCGAGTGGGTGAGGGAGTTGCCGACGCGGGTGCTGGCCAACTCGCCCGAGGTGCTGGTGCGCATGGCCAGCACCGGCATCGGTATCGCCGCCACCACCCAATGGTTCGCGGCCCCGCTGGTCAAGACCGGGCAGCTGGTGCGCGTGCTGCCGGACTGGAGCTTCCCCGAGACGGCCGGCTGGGCAGTCTTCCCCGGCCGGCGCCTGATGCCGGCCAAGACCCGCGCCTTTCTTGATATGCTCAAGCTGGTGTCGGACGAGGCGGGCAGTATCGAGAACTGAGAGTACGAGCAGGAGTCGCCAAGACTTGGCTTTTCGGCATTCTCCGCGGCCGTCAGCACCCAATCTGGTAAGGTTGCGTTTTTTGCCATTAAGTGAACGGACAGTATGAAAAAGGTCGTCGTTGTTTCTGTAGTCGTACTTGCCGTTCTACTTGCCGCTGGTGTCTATCTTGGCAAGCGAAAGTATGACGCTATGCTGACTGCCACTTCCGAAAGGTAGTATGGAAATGCGGACGCAACATCTGCGGGAGCTGGAGTTCGACGGTGTTGTCCATCGCGAGAGCTATGCGGAGAAACCCTTACGCACTGAATATTCACTGATGGAAAAGGGCCTGAGCCTGCGGCCCATTTTGCAGTCGCTTTACGCCCGGGGAAAGGAAAATGCGCTCGGCCTGGTCGCGCACCCCGCGTAAAGAGCTGCCCGGTTTTGGAAAATACTCCCGGAGGCGATGATGACTTACTGGCGGTTTATTCCCACCTTTCTGATGTTCATATATAGCGCATATACCCAAGCGGCAAGCGAGCTTGTAATGCATGAGGGAACGGTCATTGAGGCCAGCAATGACAATTCTGCCATCAAGATTTCGGCGGGAAAAGGCCATGACCGAGTCTACGAATACGATCGTTGCGTTCTAAAAAGCCGTGGCATGATGGCCCGCTACGAAAGATGGTTTGGCAGTCTCGGCATTTATGATCCTGCGGGCCAATCGACCTTATTTTATGCGCCGACCGGATGCAAAGGCTTGAGCCGAACGGTGGTGCAGGAAGGGCAAATCCATTTCGACAATATGCAGTTTGCGAACGCCTGGATAAGACGGCAAGAAATGGCTACCCGCAGATCAGGGGAAACCGTTTGGAGCAACAATGGCTTGCTGGTGTCGTGGAATGCGGTTCCCGACAGGCGGCAACTGAACGTTGATGTGTGGCTGATATGCATCAATGGACGCCGTCCAGAAAAACTGGACGGTGCGATGGATCGCGCTGTGCGGGTGTTTTCGAGTCCCCAGGGCCAGACCACGCACAACTGTGCATCGGTCGGGCAAGATGTGGTCGATCAAACCCGGCAGCAATTGCAAGAGGAGTGGAGGACCATGGACGACTGGATGGCGCGCCGCCACGGCAGTGGCGCACGCAATTAGCAAGCCGGCGCGGGCTCTACTTGAAGTTGCCCATCATCTCGCCCAGCCGTACCGGCCCGGCCGGTTGCCAGTCCTTGTTAAAGCTCAGCGTATCTTTCGGGAACAGCATCACGACGGTGGAGCCGAGCAGGAAGCGGCCCAGTTCTTCGCCTTTTTTCAACACGATATTCTTGTCGGCATAAGTCCACTCGCAAATCTGCGGTGCCCGTGGCGGATTGACCACGCCATGCCAGACCGTGGCCATGCTGCCGACGATGGTCGCGCCGACCAGGGTCATCACGAACGGGCCCCTGGCCGTATCGAACACGCACACCACCCGCTCATTGCGGGCGAACAGGCCGGGAATGCCGCGTGCGGTGGTCGGGTTGACCGAAAATAGCTCGCCCGGAATATAGATCATGCGGGTGAGCTTGCCGTCGCAGGGCATATGGATGCGGTGGTAGTCGCGCGGACTCAGGTAGAGGTTGGCAAAGCTGCCGTGCTGGAACTGCGCGGCCAGCGCCTTGTCGCCGCCCACCAGCGCGGTGGTGCTGAACTGGTGGCCCTTGGCCTGGAAGATCTGGTCGTCTTCGATGGCGCCGAACTGGCTGATGCGGCCGTCGACGGGGCAGATGTAGTCGGCCGCCGCCAGCGGGCGTGCGTCCGGACGCAGGGCGCGGGTGAAAAATTCGTTGAAGCTGGGATAGTTGGCGATGTTGGGATCGAGCGCCTCATCCATATTGACGTCGTAGCGGCCGACAAACCAGCGGATCAGCCTGGTTGTCATGGCGCCGCCCTTGGCACCGGCCACGCGGCCGGCGAAGTTGGTCAATGCCCCTTTTGGGAGCAAATATTGCGGCAACACGGCTAGACGATCGGACACGATAGGAATCCTGACAATAAAGAGATCGAATTATAACGGCGCCCCAGACGATGGGGGACGAATTCCACCGAGTGCACACTCTGACTCGCAATAAACGAATATCTAAAAATGATTTATTGCACTATAAAAATATTTATTATTCAATAATGATATTTGCCTGAATTATCGGAGACAATATGGCACCCTGAGTTTGTGCCGAAGCCGTTTCCATGCCGACTATCCCGCTGTGTCACCGTCTGACCTTGGCCACTGCCGCTTTGCTTGCCGGCCAGGTCCAGGCGCTGGCCGCCGCGCCGCTGGAGGCCGCGCCGGCGGCACAGGATGCGAGGAAAGAATCCAGAGGTGCGCTCAAGGCCAAACCCGTCGCCAAGACCAAGGCCGGCGCGCCGGAAGCCAGTCTGCCGCTGGTGGATGTCGCCCCCTTGCAGCGGGTGGAAATCAAGGGCGCGGCCGCTTCCTACGATCCGCGCCGCGACGATACCGCCAGCAAGATCATCGTCGGCAGCGAGGAAATCCAGCGATACGGCGACACGGCCATTAGCGACGTGCTCAAACGCCTGCCCGGCATCACCGTCACCGGTGCTGGCGGACGAGGCGGCGGCGAGGTGCGCATGCGCGGCCTGGGCAGCGGCTACACCCAGATTTTGCTCAATGGCGAAGCGGCGCCGGCCGGCTTCTCGCTCGATTCGCTGTCGCCCGATGTGATCGAACGCATCGAAATCCTGCGCGCGGCCAGCGCCGAGTTCAGCACCCAGTCGATTGCCGGCACCATCAATATCGTGCTCAAGAAAGCGATCAAGATGGCGCAACGCGAGTTCAAGCTGTCTTACGGCCGGGGCAGCGACTACAGCTCCCCCAATGCCAGCATGCAGCTGTCGGACAAGGATGGCGGGTTTTCCTACTCGCTCGGCGCCAATGTCTACCGCTACCGTTTTGAGCGCGACTATCTTCGCAAGGACAGGATTACTTCCAGCGCTGGCGAGCTGACGCAGGAGCTCGATAGCGTCATCCACGACAAGGGCGAAAGCAATGGCTTCAATATATCGCCGCGCCTGAACTGGACCTTGGGCGAGAATGACACGCTGACTTCGCAAAGTTTCTTCAACCTGAACCGCTATGTGGGTGCTGGCGCGCTGCGCGTGTCACCGGTATCCGGCCAAGTCCAGCCAGTCTACCTTGGCGACGACAGCAGCAGCGATACCCATAACGCTTATGGCCGCAGCGACCTGAACTGGGTGCACAAGATCGAAGGTGGCGCCAGACTCGACACCAAGATCGGCGTCAGCGGCAGCCGCAACAACAACCTGTTCATGCTGACCGGCTTCGACGCTGGTCGTCACGACATCCTCGGCCGCATCGTGCGGGGGCGCACGCGCGAACAGGGGATCAGCAGCACCGGCAAATATTCCACGCCGCTGATTCCCGAGCATGCCTTGTCCATGGGCTGGGATGGCGCTGTCAACCGCCGCGACGAACAGCGCATGCAGCGCGAAACTACCTTGCCGGCCAACACCAGCGTGCCCACCGACGACAGCTATTTGTCCACCGTCCGCCGCATGGCCCTGTTCGCGCAGGACGAGTGGAATATTACGCCGCGCTGGTCCATGTATCTGGGTATGCGCTGGGAAGGGCTGGAGACCCGCAGCGAGGGCAATCACTACAGCGCCATCCGCAGCCGCAGCAGCGTGTTCAGTCCCCTGATGCAGACCTTGTACAAACTGCCCGACAGCAAAGACCAGATGCGCCTGGCGCTGACCCGCACTTACCGCGCCCCCGGTCTGGGGAGCTTGATCCCGCGCCGCTATCTGAGCACCAACAACAGCCCCACCGACCCCGATGGCAGCGGCAATCCACAGCTGAAGCCGGAACTGGCCCTGGGCCTCGACGGTGCCTATGAGCACTATTTCGCCGAGACGGGCTTGGTGAGCGCCAGCGCCTATGTGCGCCGCATCGATCAATTCATCCGCCCCGGCATCCTGTACGAGGATGGCCGCTATATCGCCACCTCGGTCAACGATGGGCGCGCACTGAGCCGCGGCATCGAACTGGAAGCGAAATTTCCGCTCGACGCGCTGATGGCGCAGGCCCCCGCGCTGGACTTGCGTGCCAGCGTCAGCCGTCACTGGTCGCGGGTGCAGGCTGTGCCGGGACCGGATAACCGGCTCGACCAGCAGAACCCGCTCAGCGCCAACCTGGGCCTGGACTACAAGACGCCGGGCGGCAAGCTCGCCACCGGCGCCAGTTTCGCCTTTCGCAACGGTGGTCCGGTGCGGGTCAGCGAGGCGCAGCGCCACTATCAAAGCGTGCGGCGCGACCTGGACCTCTACGCCCTGTGGAAATTCGACCCCCAGTATCAGCTGCGGCTGGCCCTGTCGAATGTGCTGCACCGCGACTTTCTGTCGCAAACCAGCTACACCGACGCGAACGGCGTCAGCCAGCGCCGCAACGCCACTTACCCGGGGACGACGCAGATCCGGCTAACCCTGGAAGTGAAGCGATAGGAAGAGGCGCCGATTCAGGCTTGAACCGCCCCGGCCGGTGGTATCATGGACTTTCCATGCTTGTGCTTATTTTGCGGGACTATCCTGAAAAAGCCCACACTGCCCCCAGCGGCGCCGGAGGATGCGGACGCCTTGCGCCTGGCCCTGTCCGAGGTGCGCGATTTGCAGCGCACGGTGGTTGTATTGCGCGCCGAGCTGGAAGCGGCCCAGCAGGAGCGCCAGCGCCAGGTCCAGGACGGGCTGGCCGTCGCCCACAACGATGCCCAGCAGTTGCGCGCCACCGTGGTGGCGCTGCGCGATACGCTGGAGCAGGCCCGCCAGGAGCAGGACGCGGCCGTCAAGGCCGCCAGCAATGCCAGCCAGGCGGAAATCATCCAGTTACGCGATGCCGTCGCGGCCTTGCGCAGCGAACTGGAGCGCCTGACGATGGAACATAGCGATGCGCTGCAACTGGGCGCCGCCGCCCACCGCGCCGAACTGCTTCAATTGCAAGATACCGTGCGCGCCTTGCGCACCGAACTGGAGGCCGCATCGCTGCCGCGCGCCAGCCTGTCCGTGCCGGCCGCCCAGATGCCGGGCGCCGGCGCGGCGGCCACCGCCTCGGCATCGGCGCTGGGCGTCGAGCCGCTGCCCGCCAGCGCGCCGGCCGCCGGCTTGCGCCGCCGGCTCAACTAGGGCCGCCATGGACAAACCCGTCGCCGAATTCCGCAACAAAGCCGCTGACACCGAAGCGGGCGTGCAGCGCCGCCGCCTGCGCCAAGTCGAACTGCTGCTGGAAGTGTCGCGCCGCATGGCCGCCTACGATACGCTGGACGAAATCTTGACCGCGCTGGTGGAAGTGACCACCGAGGAACTGGGCGCCGAACGGGGCACCCTGTTCCTGAACGATGCCGAAACCAATGAACTGTTTTCGCGCGTGGCGCAGGGCAATATCCAGCGTGAAATCCGTTTCCTGAACCATTCCGGGATTGCCGGCCACGTGTTTACCACCGGCGAGGCGGTGCTGATCGGCGACGCCTATGCTGACCCGCGCTTTAACCGCGCCATCGATGAACAGACCGGTTTTGTGACGCGCAACATCCTGTGCGTGCCGATCAAGACCTTCAAGGGCGAGATCATCGGCGTGTCGCAAACCTTGAACAAGAAGCGCGGCAAGTTTACCCGCGCCGACCTGCATCTGCTCGAAGCGCTGACCACCCAGGGCACGCTGGCGCTGCAAAGCGCGCGCTTCCTGGAAAGCATGAAAAAAGTGCGGCGCCAGGAAATGGAATTCATCGATGTCGTCTCCGAAGTCACCGCCGACATCAAGCTTGGCTCGCTGCTGCAGAAAGTCATGGGGGAAGCGACCCGCCTGCTCAATGCCGAACGCTCGACCCTGTTCCTGAACGATGAAAAAACCAATGAACTGTGGTCGGAAGTGGGGCAGGGCCTGGACTCGATGCAGATCCGGCTGCCGAACAACGCCGGGATCGCCGGTGCCGTGTTTACCACCGGTAAAACCATCAACATCCCCTATGCCTATGCCGATCTGCGCTTCAATCCCGCCTTCGACAAGCGCACCGGCTATTTCACCCGCTCGATACTGTGCGTACCCATCGTCAACAAGCATGGCAAGACCATCGGTGTGACCCAGGTGCTCAACAAGCGTGGCGGCCCCTTCAGCAGCGAGGATGCGTCGCGGCTGCGCGCCTTCACCGCCCAAATTTCCATCGCGCTGGAAAACGCCAAGCTGTTCGCCGATGTGCAGCAGATCAAGAACTACAACGAGGCCATGCTGGAGTCGATGTCGAACGGCGTGCTGACCCTCGATGGCCAGGAAAAAATCGTCACCTGCAATGCCGCCGGCCTGCGTATCCTGCGCTGCAACACCTTGCAGATCCTGGGCAGGCCGGCTGCCGATTTCTTTAGCGGCGCCAATACCTGGGTGCTCGACAAATTGCGCCAGGTGGAGGTCAACGAGCTGGCCGAGCACCTGATGGATGTGGAGTTGATGGTGGGCGAGGAGATGCGCTCGGTCAACCTGAGCATCCAGCCGCTGCTGTCGATGGAGAAAAAACGCATAGGCTGGATGCTGATGATAGAAGATATTTCCAGCGAAAAGCGGCTGCGCTCGACCATGTCGCGCTATATGGACCCCGGCATCGCCGACCAGATGGTGGCCAACGGCGCCGAGATGCTGGGCGGGAAAAACGTGCTGGCCACCGTGCTGTTTTCCGATATCCGCAGTTTCACCACCATCAGCGAGCAACTGGGTGCCCAGGGCACGGTGGCCTTGCTGAATGAATATTTCACGCTGATGGTCGACTGCATCCAGCGCGAGGAGGGCATGCTCGACAAGTTCATCGGCGACGCCATCATGGCCGCCTTCGGCATTCCCGTCAGCCACGATGACGATGCCGACCGCGCCGTGCGCGCCGCCATCGCCATGATGAGCGAGTTGCACACCTGGAATCAGTCGCGCGTCAGCGATGGCAAGCTGCCGGTCGATATCGGCATCGGCCTCAATTCCGACCAGGTCGTCTCCGGCAATATCGGCTCCAAAAAACGCATGGACTACACCATCATCGGCGACGGCGTGAATCTGGCGGCGCGGCTCGAATCGGCCTGCAAGCAATATGGCGCCCATATTCTGATCAGCGAACTGACCTACCGCGCATTGCGCGGCACCTACCGCATCCGTGAACTCGATATCGTGGTGGTTCAGGGGAAGACCAAACCGGTGGCTATTTACGAAGTGATGGACTATCACAGCGACGATTCCTACCCGCAACTGATCGACGCCATGGGCCTGTTCCGCAACGGCCTGCAAAGCTATCGCAAGCGCAACTGGGCCGCGGCCAGCAAGCTGTTCGAGGAAGTGCTGGCGCTGAACCCTGACGATAAGGCGGCCACGCTGTATATAGGCCGCTGTGCCCGCCTATCGGCCAATCCGCCGCCCGGTGACTGGGATGGCAGTTATGTGATGGAATCGAAGTAAGGGCGCCGCCCCTCATTATTGGCCGATGGCTGTTGCGAAATAGCCGCGCCGCCAGCCGGTTTCTTTATTCCCTGCGCATCAGCCTATCGTCAGCCCGCGCTATTCCCGCGATATTCTTGCTTCGGCACCGCTGAATAAGACGGATTGCCACGCCCGCGCGGCAGATGTTTTGATGTGGCTTTAATTGCGGCGTTCTTGCTTCAATTGCCGCGCTGTGGCGCACGCCGGTATCGTCCGTATTCCCCTCGCGCGCTGGCTGTATTGTTCGTCCTGTCCATATTCATGGCCGGGGCAGTGGATTTCGGGAGAAAACAAAGCAGTATCCCGCTAACTGGTATAAGCTCGTTTCAATTGCACGCCAGGGCCGCGCATAAAAAATAAGTAGTATTCATCGGTATTTTTACTTATATTGATATTTGTTGCATATTTGAGTAGAGTTTCCAATCAATCTTATGGTAAATTTGCGCTTTAGAATTCTCACACATTGTCACTGAGTAATTTTAGGTGTCCCATTAAGAGGATGCTTGCTTAAAGATTCGCTCCCAACCGATAAGAAGGAAATGAAGATGACGACCTACCAGGAATACAAAGCCAAGATCGCTGAATTAGAAAGTCTGGCCGAGAAAGCACGTAACGACGAAGTGCAATCGGCAAAGGAACAGATTCTGACGATCATGCGTACTTACAATCTGACCGCCGCCGACCTGAGCTCGAGCACCAAGGCCAAGTCCGTTAAAACCCGTGCGCCGGTGCCGACCAAGTACCGTGACGACGCGACCGGCCAAACCTGGACCGGCCGTGGCCGCGCGCCAAAATGGCTCGAAGGCAAAGACAAGAATCAGTTCCTGATTAAATAATGCCTTGCGCGGGAGCGTGAACCGGCGAATATCGCGCAGCCCCTGCCGATATTCCGGTTTCCGCTCCGGCGCCGCGCCGCCAGCATCATCGCGCTGCGCAGGGGCTCGGTTCGGCGGTTTTGGCCTGCCTTGGCCCTAGATCGGATCGGCGCATGCCAAACTCGGTTTTAATCAAGAATTCAGCGATTTCATTCAGTGCCGCGCCACCAGGCCGCGCCACAGAATAGAATACAGCCTCCAAGCGATGCATCTCGGTCAGGCGAGCTGATCCATTTCGTGCGATCATGTTGCATGCCTGCTATTTCTCTTTTCCCCCTCAATACCATCCTCTTCCCGGATGGGCGCCTGTTTTTGCAGGTGTTCGAAGTTCGCTATCTCGATCTGGTAAAGAAATGCATCGCCAATGGCGAGGAATTCGGTGTCGTCACACTGCTGCAAGGCAGCGAGTTGCGCATTCCCGATCGCAGTGAAACCCTGTCCAATGTCGGCACGATGGCGCGTATTCTCGACTGGAGTTCGCCGCAGACGGGTTTGATGCAAATATCCTGCATCGGGACAAACCGGTTTGAAATTAAAAGCGCGGAGCAGCTGAAACATGGCTTATGGGTGGCGGAGGTGGAAATGCTGGCCGATGATATGGCCGTGCCCGTTCCTTTTGAGCAGCAGGATGTGGCGAATGCCCTTGGTGCCCTGATCCGTTCCTTTCAAAAGAAACAGATTTCCACCGCGCGTATGCCGCTGGCGCCGCCGTATCGGCTGGAAGAGGCCGGCTGGGTATCGAATCGCTGGTGCGAACTGCTGCGGCTGGACCTGCAGGAAAAGCAGCGCCTGCTGCGCCAGGATAATCCGGTGCTGCGGCTGGAGCTGATTCAGGATGTGCTGAGCGAAAATGGCTTGCTGGACGCCGCGGGCAGTTAATTCAAAGACAAGGACACGGCCGCCTCAGTGCATCGGTTTCAAGGCGTGCACGCGCACCGACCAGGCCACGCCGATCACCAGCAGCAGCGCAGCTGCGATCTCCAGCGGACGCGGGCCCTGCATCTTGTAGATGAAACCGTAGAGCAGGGCGAACAGGGTTTCGAACAGGATCAGCTGGCCCGACAGCGTGACCGGCACGCGCCGGCTGGCGATATTCCATAGATGATTGCCGACCACCGAGGCGCCCAGGGCCAGAAGCGCGTTGGTGATCCAGAAGGCGGTCCAGTCGCGTCCGCTGGCCGCTCCGGCCGCGCCAGTGATATCGGCATGCAACACGGCCAGCGCCACCGCAGCGATCAGCATGGCCATCAGGCCGCTGGTCAGGCCGTACAGCGAGGACCATTCGCCGCTGCTGAAATGGGGATTGCGTTTCAGGTAGCGCGCATTGTCCAGCGCATACCAGCTCCAGCAGACCAGTGCGCCAGTGGCGCACAGCAGGCCCAGCAGTTTGCGGCCGGCCGAGATGGCGGGGCCGCTGTCATGGCTGAAGACGTCGACATTGATGCAGGCGATGCCGGCCGCCACCACCAGCAAGGGCAGCGCCAGCTGGCGCAGCGGCACGGCGCCATGGTCCTTGCGGCCCATCAGCGTGACCGAGATCGGCAGCATGCCGATGATCAGGGAGGTGGGCGCCACGCCGGCCAGCTTGACCCCCAGCGCCAGGAAGATGTAATAGACGATGTTGCCCGCCAGCGCATGGCGCAGCAAGGCGGTGCAATCACTGCGCTCGAGCCGGCGCAATACGGAGGGCAGGCGCCTGCCCAGCATGGCCGCCGCGATCAGGCCGTAGCAGAGGTAGCGGCCCACCGCCAGTTCCAGCGGCGTAAACGCCACCAGCAACTCGGGCACGATGAACACCATGCCCCAGAGTGCGCCCGCCAGCAGGCCGCACAGGATTCCCTTCCACATCGTCAAACCCTTCTTATGTCCTGTTTGGAACCTTAATGGCTGGCATCGACCGTGAACGGGGCCAGCCACAATGCCAGTGCGATGAAGGCGGCGACATTTAGCAGCGCCGTGCACCAGAACAGGCGCTGGAAGCTGCGTTTTCTCGATTTGTGGCGCAGCCATTGCTGGGCCAGGATCGCGCCTGGCCAGCCGCCGGCCAGGGCCAGCAGATGCAGGGTTTTTTCCGGGATGCGGCGGCGCCCGTACAGCGCGGCGGCCTTGTCGACCGCGTACACCAAAAAGCATAGCACGCTGAAGCCGGCATATAGCAGGCCGCTCCAGAGCGGTACTTGTAACAGGGTAAAGGCCAGCAGGCAGACCGGCACGAAGGCGACGATGGCCAGATAACTGGCCGGGCCGGCGCCCTCAGCCCTGGCGGCCCTGGCCTGGCCGCGCCGCCTGGCCGCCTGGCCCGCGCTGGCGGCCTTGGCCGGCTTGCCGTCTTTGCTGGAATGGGCGGAAGCGGCGCCGCGCGGACGCCTTTCCTGAGGTGCGCCGCTACCGGCGCGCGGACTGTCCACGCCGTTCAGAAGTAGCTCAGGCCCAGGGCGGCCTTGACTTCGTCGGTGGTACGGGCCGCCACTTCGCGGGCCTGGGCGGTACCTTGCTTGAGCATTTGCAGGATATAGCCACGGTCCTTGGCCAGCTCTTCGCGGCGCGCGCGTATCGGTGCGAGCATGTCCTGCAGCACGCCTTCCAGGCGTTTCTTGACGATGCTGTCGCCCAGGCCGCCGCGCACATAGTGGGCTTTCATCTCGGCCAGGCTTGCCTGGTCGGGATCGAAGGCGTCCAGGTAGATGAAGGCCACATTGCCTTCCAGATGGCCGGGGTCTTCCACGCGCAGGTGCAAGGGGTCGGTGTAGACCTTTTTGACGGCGGCGGTGATCTCGGCCGCGGTGGCGCCCAGATTGATGGTGTTGCCCAGCGACTTGCTCATCTTGGCCTTGCCGTCGGTGCCGGGCAGGCGGCCCATTTCCGGCACCAGCGCCTTGCACTCGACCAGGATGTCCTTGTAGGCGATGCGGTTGAAGCGGCGCGTGATTTCATTGGTCTGTTCGATCATCGGGATCTGGTCTTCGCCGACCGGCACGATGCTGGCCTTGAAGGCGCTGATGTCGGCGGCCTGGCTGGCCGGGTAGGTCAGGAAGCCGGCCGGAATGTCGCGCTCGAAGCCGCGCAGCGCGATTTCGGCCTTGACGGTGGGGTTGCGCTCGAGCCGCGCCACGGTCACCATGTTCAGGTAATAGAAGGTCAGCTCGGCCAGTTCCGGAATCTGCGACTGGATCAGGATGGTGGACTTGGCCGGGTCGATGCCCACGGCCAGGTAGTCGAGGGCGACTTCGACCACATTGCGGCGCACCTTGTCGATGTCGTCCATATTGTCGGTCAGCGCCTGGGCGTCGGCCAGCATGATGAATTGCTTGTAATCGTTCTGATAGGCAACGCGGTTGCGCAGGCTGCCGACGAAATGGCCGAGGTGCAGCGGGCCGGTTGGGCGGTCGCCGGTCAGGATCACGGTAGGGGAGGTTGGCTGGGCTGGCAGACTCATCGGGGTTCCTTAGACGTTGCCCCTGTCTTGCCGCAGCCAGTCATGGCGCCGCCCGGCAGAGGCGGCGTTGATTAAAAATCACATCACTATGCAATAGTGGCCGCTGGAAGAGAGCGGCGCCACCAATTCAGGCTGGAACGATGTGGGTTGGTCGGTTTCATGGGCGTATGGTTGCAGTTCGGCGCCGGTCTGTCAAGCGCAGGCCTGGCCGGGCCATGCCCGGCGCGGCCATGCGCCAGCGCCGCCGCGTCAGCGCGGGCGCACGCTGTCGTTCAGGATGGCCGGCGGATAGTAGCGCTGGTAGCCCTCATAGACGACGCCGGTCCGGGCCGCTTTTTCCAGTAGTTCGCGCAGGAATTCCTGATCCTCGGCCTTCAGCGCCAGCTTGGAAATGTAGGCGCCGCTATAGTTCCAGGGCAGTTCCGGAATCGGTTCCAGGCGCAGCTTGTCGATCAGGCCGACGACGCGCTTGTCGCGCTTGATGGCGCCGGCCAAGATGCTCGGTCCCATGATGGTCAGGTCGGCCGAGCCGGCCTGCAGCAGGCGCGCCACGGCGGTCACATCGACCTCGATGAAGAGCCGGCCCTGGTGTTCCAGTTCCTTGACCAGCGCCATATACGGCTCGCCATAGTCGAAGCCGCGCACCACCGCCACGCGCAGATCGCGCCGCTCCAGCAGTTCGTGGGCGTTGCTGATGGCGGGGCGGCTGCCGGCCACGGAAATGAGCATCGCGCGGCTGCCTATCATGGGCACGTGCAGGGCGATCTGGTCGCGCGTCGGCGTGCGCGTGGCCGGAATCAGCAGATCGGCCTTGCCCGCTTCGAACATGGCCACCTGGCGCGCGCGCGGTACCACCGGGAAGACGAACTGGCAGCCGTATTTGGCGCCGAGGCTGCGCAACAGGTCGGGGTAGACGCCGTTGACCGTGTCCTGATTAATGACCACGTTGGCGCCGCTCGACGAGACTGGTACCAGAATCTCGCGCGAACACCCGGCGCGGGCGGCGGGGGCGGCGGCCAGGGCCAGGGCCAGGGCGCCAGCGGCCAGCTTGTCGCCCGTAAGGAAGTAGCGTTTTCTCGTCATTATTACTTACTTTTCAGGGTGTCCGTCAGGTCAAGCCATTGTCGTTCATCGATGCGAAATTGCCAAGTGTCCGCTCAGGCCACGCGGTCGGCCCGGGCGGACAGGCGGTGCCGGCGGAAATAGCGCCAGGCCACCGCGATGGCGCACGCCTGCATCGCGGCGCAGACGAAGAAGCTGGAACCGATGCGCCAGTCGCCGGCCGGCAGCAGGCTGACCCGGCCCAGGATGGCGCTGCCGACCAGCGGCATGACGATCAGGCCGAGGCTGCTGATCGATTGCAGCGAGCCCATCAGTTCCCCCTGTTCCTGTGCCGGGGTGGCCTTGGAAATGATGCCCTGCAGCGCAGGTCCGGCGGCGAAGGCCAGCAGATTGCACAGGATGAACAGATACATCATCCAGCCCTGGGTGGCCAGGCCATACAGGGTGTAAGTGATGCAGCCGGAAGCGAGCCCCAGCAGGGCCAGGCGCACCTCGCCGAAGCGCCTGATCAGCATGCCCAGCAGGCCGGCCTGCACCACCATCGAGGCCAGGCCCACGCAGAACAGGGCCACGCCGTTCTGGCCGGGATTCCAGTCGAAGCGGAAATGGGTGTACAGCACCCAGGTCGACTGCAGCATCACCTGGGCGCAGGTGACCAGCGCGAACACGACGATCAGGCCGCGGATATCGGCGCGGCGCGCCAGCTTCAGCACGGCCGCCAGCGGATTGATCTTGGTCAGCTTGAATCTGGAACGCTGCGCCAGCGGCAGGGATTCGGGCACCCAGAAATAGCCATAGATAAAATTACCGGCCGACAGGGCCGCCGCCACATAGAAGGGCAGGTGCAAGCTGTATTTTCCCAGCAGGCCGCCCAGGATGGGGCCGCAGATAAAGCCCAGGCCGAAGGCGGCGCCGACCTTGCCGAAGCTCTTGGCGCGGTTGTCGTGGCTGGAAATATCGGAAGCATAGGCCGAGGCCACCGACATGCTGGCCGAGGACATGCCGCCGATCACCCGGCCGATGAACATGCAGGCCAGGTTGGGCGCCCAGGCCGTGCTGAGGAAATTGATGCCCATGCCGGCCATCGAGTACAGCAGCACCGGACGGCGTCCGACCCGGTCGCTGACCGCGCCCAGCATGGGCATGAACAGGAATTGCATCAGCCCGAAGGTGGTGCCCATGATGCCGTACCACAACGCCTGCTGGGCCTTGGTATGGACGAATTCGCCCACCAGGATGGGCAGCACCGGCACCACCAGGCCGATGCCGAGCATATCGATGAAGACGCAGACCAGGACAAAATTCAGATTGGCGCCGGGCTCGGCGGCGCCGGCTGTGGAGATTGCTTCGGTGGGCAGGCTCATGTTGGCGTGGGCGCTTCCGTCTGGTGGCTGGGGATGGGCGGGGCAGGGCGGCCGGTCAGGGCGGCGCCGGGCTGGCGGCCCATTCGGCGATGAAGCTGTCGCGGAAGGCCACCAGCTCGGCCAGCCGGCCCTGGGCCAGGCGGCGCCCGGATTCGGTCTGCATCATCGCCGGCAGGGCCGACAGCTTGGTATCGATATGGTCGAGCGCAAAGCGCCTGTCGTCCAGTTCGCGGTGCAGGGCCATCGGGTCCTCGCCGTGGGCCAGGCTGGCGCCCATGCGCCCGGCCGTATAGAACAGCCGGGCCAGGCCGACGGCGCCGAGCGCGTCGAGCCGGTCGGCATCCTGGACGATTTTCGCTTCCATGGTTTCCGGGCGGATGCCGGCGGAAAAGCTGTGGCATTCGATCGCATGGCTGACGGCGCCGAGCTTGTCGGCCGGAAAACCCAGCGCGGCCAGCTGCCGGCTCGCCAGCAGGGCCGATTTGCGCGAGGCGAGATGGCGTTCGGGATCGTTCTTGGGCAGGTTGACCAGATCGTGCAGATAGCAGGCGGCCAGCACGACGAGGGTGTCGGCGCCCGGATAATCTTCCAGCATCAGGCTGGCGTTGCGCCAGACCCGGTGCAGGTGGTTGCTGTCGTGGGCGCCATCGTCTTCCAGGGCGGCCTTGGCCAGTTGCTCAAGGCGTGGATGCCAGCTGTTCAACAGTGTATTCATCGTTCTCCCGGTGCGAGTCTGGTGCGGGCGGCCCGCTGGCGGTGGCGGGCGCGGCACGGTAATTGTGGCATGAAACCGGGAACTGTCCCCGTAGTTTCACCGGAATTTCGCTAGGGCAGCAAATTTTACGTCTTTCAAAGGTTGCAGACTTGCTAATTTTTTGATTCTTATGCAAAATATAAGCTGGTACCAATTTAAAAGGCAGAGAAATGCGATTTGCGGTTTGCGTGGCAACAAGTTTGCTGATGATCAGTTCCAGCGCCATGGCGCTGGACGACACGCCGACGCAGCCATCGTATTCGCTGCGCCAGGACGAAGCGCGTCTTCAGGCCAAGGCCAAGGCGGAGCCGGGCGCGGTGCGCCGCGAGGACGACCGCCAGACGCGCAGCCAGCCGCGCTTTGCGCCTACGCTCGATCCGCTGGTGCCGGCGCAGGCGGTGGGCACGCCGGAACGGGGCGGCGCCGCGCCGTGGCAGTCCGAGCATATGCGCAATCAGGCCGAACGCCAGGGCCGCAAACTGCCGTAAGCGGCCAGCTTCTTCACAGGCAGCGCAGGATTTCATCGCATTGCCGCAGTGCATTTATTTGCTGCGCAGGGTCTTGACTTGGGGTAACATTACGCCGGTAATGAATTCCTTGAGGAAATAGAATGTCCATCGTCAGCAGCGCTCCCCAGGCTAGCCCACCCGCCGAATACCTCGCCTTCACGCTGGGCAAGGAAGAATACGGTATCGACATCCAGAAGGTCAGCGAAATCCGCAGCTACGAGCTGCCGACCCGCATCGCCAATGCGCCCGGTTTCGTCAAGGGCGTGGTCAATCTGCGCGGCCTGATCGTGCCGATCGTGGACATGCGTATCAAATTCAATCTGGGCACGCCGAGCTACGATCAGTTCACCGTGGTCATTATTCTGAATATCGGTCACCGGGTGGTGGGCATGGTGGTCGACCGCGTGTCCGACGTCACCACGCTGAGCCCGGAACAGATCAAGCCGGCCCCGGATATTGGCACCGCGCTCAACACCGACTACATCGTCGGCCTGGGCACGGTGGATGAACGCATGCTGATCCTGGTCGATATCGACCGCCTGATGTCGAGCACCGACATGGGCTTGCTCGAAGCCGTCGCCGCCTGAGGCGGATGCCTTTAAGTCGAAAAAATACTCACTTGGCGGGCCGGCGGCAGCTGTTTAAACCCACGGCCTAACCCTGGGGTCTGACCAGGGTCTGGAGAGGGGGGCTGCGCCCCGCCGGTCCCGACGGGACCGGCCCCCGGGTCTTTGCCGTGGGTTCTAAAAAGCGCGCCGGCTCGCATAACTTAACGGCACATTATTGCTGCTGTTGCTCCTGCTCCTGCTGCCAGGACGCGATCGCCTGCTGCGACAGCAGGTCCGCCGCGCCGTTGCGGTGGCGCGGCAGCCAGGCCAGGCGCACGTCGGCCAGCGTGGCCATCAGCGCCAGGCTGCGCGCACGCAGCGCTTCCAGGCCGATGGCGCCGTCCGCTTCCCTGCCATTGACATCATTGATCACCACCTGACTGTCGCCGTGGATCAGCAACTGCGCCGGCTGCAAGGGCGCCGCCGCTTCCAGCAGCGCGATCAAGGCCAGGTATTCCGCTTCGCCGCTATTGCCATAGCCGGCCCGGCGGCTGATCGCCACCCGTTCACCCTGCGGCCCCAACAGCAGCGCGCCTATGCCCAGCCGGCCCGGATTCGGATGGGCCGAACCATCGAACCATCCCTGCCAGACACCTGCGGGCGGGCGCCGGTGCGCCAGTTGCTGCTGGCGCCGCGCCATCTTCTGTTCCATCTTGGCGGCGCGCCGGGCCGCATCGGCCGCCAGCAGACGGGAACGCTCGGCCAGTAGCGCGTCAAGCCCGCCGGCGCCGGCGGCCTGGATCAGCATGTGGCGCAATGCCTGCAGTTCGCTGACGCCGCTGCGCGCGGCCAGCCGCCGGGCGAGCACCCGCTCGCCCTTGAAGGCGGCCGCGCTCAGCGCTTCCCATGTGTGTTCCGACTCGCTCATCGCGCTCATCAATGCAAAAGGCGCCAGCATAAGGCATATGCTGGCGCCCGTCGCGCAGTTTTGATGCGCGTGCACGGAGTGGGTGTGCCTAGTCGCGGGTCGGATTGTCCGGATGGCGGTCGTTGCGGTTACGGATGCCGTCGCCATCGCGGTCGTGGTCGCGGCGATTGCTCACGCCATCGCCATCCTGGTCGCGGTCATAGCGATTGGGTACGCCATCGCGGTCGCTGTCGCGCATGCCGTGGTAGCGGCCCTTGCCGGGGATGTGATGGTCCCAGCGCGCTTCTTCGCGATACCAGCGGCCATCCCGTTCGGCCCAGCGCGGCTGGGAATACACATAGCCGGGACGTTCGGCGACCCAGCGTCCGCCTACCCAGTCGTGGCGGCCATGGCGCCATTCCCAGTAGCCGGGGGACCAGATGTAGCCGTGCCGTGCCGAGGGCACGCGCTCATAGCGCGGCGGCGGCGGGGCGGTCACCACATAGTCGGGCGCCGGCGCGGATACCGTGATCCAGCCGCCCCGGTCCAGGCGCCAGCCATCGCGGTCCTGCACCCAGGTGGCGCTGCGGAATTGCTGGCCCTGGCGTTCGGCTTCCCAGCGGCCGGCCTGCCAGGCGTGGCGGTGGCCATCCCAGTTCCAGTATCCGGGCGCCCAGATATAGCCGCGGCGGGCTTGCGGCATGCTTTCAAAGCGGGGTGGCGGCGGTGCGTCGCCAATGACGATGCTCAGGCCCACCTGGGCCGAAGCGCTCATGGGCACAAAGGCGGCGGCGCTGATGGCAATCAGTGCAGCGGCATAGAATTTGATCTTGGTCATGGTGTTCTCCTGTGGCTGCGTCGGTTACGCTTGAATTGACTATAGCAAGCGGTTTGCGCAAGGAAGAACTCTGATGCAACTTTTTACAACTGACACAAAGCTGTGTGGCCGTATGTGCGTTGGCGCACAGACCGCTAGGGCGGGGAAACTGGCTGTCGGCTCACTTCGCCTGTCACGCGCGGCTGCGGGCGTGCAGGCGAAGCTGGTGGCGCCGCATCAGATCTTGTCCGCGGTGGAGGCCGAAGCCAGGGACTTGCGCTCGTCGGCCAGCGACTGGCGTTTTTCTTCGGCCGTCATGCGCTTGGCGCTGACCACCACCACTTGCGGCGCTGCGGTGCTCATCGGCACGGCGATGCTGGCGACGGCCGGTGGCATGGTGGCTTCTTCCTTGTCGAACACATAGTTGGCGGCGCAAGCCAGGCCCAGGGTGACGACAAACAGGGCTTCGAAGTTTTTCAGGGCTTTCATGATCTTCCTTTCGGTGGGTGAGTGGTGTTTCGATGCTGGTACTTTAGCCATTGGCCTTTTGTGAAACCACCGCTTTGTGACGAGCAGCATTTTTGGCGGGCCGAAATGCAGAAAGCGCCGACTAAACGTCGCGCCCAGCGCCATGGTTTCTTCCTCCCCCCGCTCAGGCGCCCCATACCCACCACGGCGGCGCGAGGCTCGTATGCCAGGATTAATAACTTCTATTTTGCAAGCGATAGCGGCAGGCCTGCGTGCGCGCCGGCGCGCCGCCAATCTGCGTGCGGGCAGCGCAGACAAGGGCGCCAAGGCGGACGTGGCGGCGCAGCGGCGCTTGCGGTCTATACAAGCGGGCGTCAGCGCCGCGCAGGTACCGGGTGTGTCTGGCCGGGACGGCGAAGCCGCCGTGGGCCGGGCTGGCACTCATGCTGGCGGCGCGGCCGCAGGTGAGCTCTTGCGCGGGCGTCTGCCGCGCCTGATCGGGTACGCCGGCGCGGCGGCCACGCTGGCCGGCGGCCTGCTGATCGCCGGCCACGCGCTGCATCTGGGCCAGGCCACCGCCAGCACCGCCCAGGCGCTGGAGGCGGTGCATGCGGCCAGCGCCTGGCATGCGCTGCTGCCTGGCGTGGCGTTTACGGTGCCGGCGCGGGCCGGCGTCAGTGCCAGCGTCAACACCGGCGGCGCGCTGCTGTTCGCCAGCGGCATGCAGGCCGCGCCGGCGGTGCGGGTGGACCTGTGCAGCCAGCTGCGCCAGCCAGGCGCCGCCACCTTGCTGCCGCTGCGGCTGGGCTACAGCTTTGACGATGTGCGGCGCTTGGAGGCGCAGAACCGCGGTACGGATCATGCTGTGGTGCTGCGCAATGTGCTGCTGGTCGGCGCAGCGGAAGAGGGCGGCACCGTCATGCCGGAAGTGCAGATCAGCGGCCCGGCCCGCGCCGACTTTGCCGATCCGCTCAGCGAACCCTTGCAGCTATCGTGGCGCAGCAAGCAGGGAAAGGCGCGCTGGCTCAGCGACGCCAGCTTCGGCCAGATTGAGCAGGGTGCCAGTGGCCGCGTAGCCTTGCGCCAGCAGGGCTGGCTGATCTGGGGCGCGGATGGCGGCCAGGCGCTGCGCATCGAAAGGCGCAGTAACGCCATGTGCGCACAGGCGGGGGAGCTGCTGCTGCAACTGTATCGCTTGCCGGCGCAAGCGCAAACGGCTGGCACGCGCGCCTGGGTCACGGCCTTCCCCGCGCGCGGCAAGGCGGTCGGCGCCTGGCTGGCGCCGGGACAGTATCAGGTGCCCGCCGCCGCGCCGGCCGCGCTGGAAGACCAGACGCTATTTCAGGTCTTGCAGGCCAAGGGACTGGTCAGGCTGGGGCGCGATGGCGCCATTGAACTGGCGCCGCGTGATCTTCCGCAATGGCGCGCCGCAGGCGCTGGCGACCGTGCGGCGGCATTGGAATGGGACGCGGCCAGCATCGACGACGGCAGCCGTCAGTTATTCAAGCGCTTGTATTACCAGGCGGACGGCGCGTATGTGCGCGATCAGATTGCGCTGTTTAATAGCGAGCGCCGCCTGCTGGCATGGCGGGTCCCGCAATCTGGCGCGATCCCAGCAAAAATGTCCGGCGACATCGCGGCCACGCAAAATGCGGACTTGCAATGGCAGGCGTCTTTCGCATCGCCAGACGGTGCGGGTGCGGACAGCGGCGCGGTGCCACTACCAGCTAGCAGCCAGATGCCGCCATCGGCCGTGCGCCTGTTCGCACGCCTGCCTCAGGGCTGGGCGCCCTGGAGCCGGCTAGCGCATTGGCCGCAGCGGCAGGCGCCGCCTGGATTGACGCTGACGCTGATGTTGCCCGTGCCGGCGCAAGGCGGCGAGACGCTGCAACTACTGCTGGCTGGGCGCGCACTGCGTGCCAGCGGCGCGCAACTGCGCATCAGCGCTGCCTGTAGTGGACGCGCCTGCACGCGCCCCGACGATGTGCAGCGACTGAGTCTGGAACTGCAGCCCGGCGCCCGCAGCGTTGCGCTGGACGTGCAGCCGCTCGCGATCGATGCGCCGGAAGAACGCCAGTATCGTCACTTGCGCGTCACCGCTGGCCAGTTGGCCTGGCATGCCCTGCCGCCAGCCAGCCTCGCAGGGCGGGGCGCGAAGGGCTACGGTGACGGTACCGGCACGGCGGCCCGTGCTGCCGGGGCCGCGCCCGGCGGTGCGCGCACCACGGCAGTACAACTGCGCGACCGCCACGGCAGTCTGCTGTGGACCGACGGCGAAGCCGTACCGGCCGCACAGCGGGCCGGTCTGGGCACCATGCTCGGTGTCAGCGCGGAACACGGCAGCAGCGTGGCCGGTATGCTGGCACGTCTGCCCGCTGCTTCCGGCGCGCCCGTCAAGGCCAGCCTCACCCTGGACTTGCCCTTGCAGACGCTGTCCCGGCGGGTGCTGGACTGTGTCGCCATGCGGCGCGGCCGCTGGGACGGCGCATCCTGCAGCGGCGGCCTGGCCGTGCCGGCGGAGCGCCGCGCCGGCCTGCTCATTCTCGACACGGAGAATGGCGACATCCTGGCCGCGGCCGGCGCAGGCACCGGGGTCGTGAGCGGCGCCAACTGGCGCGAGGTGCGCGACTTCGACCGCAGCAACCCGGCGCGCAGTCCCTTGCGCCTGCCCGCCTTGCAGCACGATGGCGGCGCCCACCAGAGTCCCGGCTCCACCTTCAAGGTGGTCAGCGCGCTCGGCCTGGAGATGGCCGCGCGGCGCGATCCCTGGATCGACAGCCTGCTGGCCGGCATGCCGCTGGCCGCCATCAACCGGCTTGCCCATGAACGCGGCTTCGCCTTCCAGACCGGTGCGGCCAGCTATCCTGTCAACGCGGGAAATGCCGCCCACATCACCAATTACCGTGAGCAGGGCCTGGACCGGCGCGCGCAGGAAGGCAGGCTGGGACTGGCGCAGGCGCTGAGCTACAGCCTCAATACCTGGTTCGCCTGGTCGGGTGAATTGAGCGACGCCAGCCTGTTCGGCCGTGCCGATGGCGGTGCGCCGGACCTGCAGGCGCTCGACCCCGGCGCCCTCGACGCGCTGCGCCCGATTGTCGCGGCGGCCCACACACTGGGCTTCGAGCAGGCCACGCGGCTCGACGGCGGCTTGCTGCCGGCCGATTTCAACTGGTCCATCTGGGACGCGTTGCAGGCGACACCGGCCCACATCGACCCTATCCACACCCGCCACGAACTGCGCCAGATGTCGATTGGCCTGCGCATGCAGGTCACGCCGCTGCAAATGGCGCTGGCCGCCGGCGCCATCGGGCAGGGTAGGGTGATCGCCCCGCGCCTGCTGCTGGCATTGGATGGCCGCGGCGCGGTAGCGGCCGCCAAAGCCCCTGGACTGGGCGTGCGCCTTGACCGTATCCGCGCCGGTATGAAGGGCGTCGTCGACTTTGGCACCGGGGCGGGCGCTTTCTCCGGCGCCGCGCTGGCCCCGCTGCGCGCCGGCCTGTATGGCAAAACCGGCACCGCCCCCACCGGCCCGGACAGCGCCACCGTCTGGTTCACCGGCTGGCTGGAACCGGGCAGTCTGCCCGGACAGACCCACCGGCTCGCCTTTGCCGTGTTCGCCAGCCATTCGGAAGCCAGCGGCGGCGAGCACGCCGCGCCGGTCATCGCCGCCTTGCTTGCCACTTTGGCACGCCAGAGCGCCGAACAGAAGGGGAAATGACTGCGTCAACCGGGGAATGGACGGTGGAAGTTTATGGCATGATTTTGAAGCGTCCGCCGGTGGTGGTTCATCTGGAACGGCCCGGCCCGCCCGTCGACAGGAATGTATGCGTCTGCCAGGAACCCGCTATCAGGAACATGGCTGGGAACAGGTGCGCAAGCTGCTCGGACACTGCTCGCTGCAAGTGTTCCGCCAGTTTGGCGCACAAGATATCGCGGACCGGCCCGGGGAACCGGCGCCGCTGGAGCGCTACGTCGAAGCGATGGCCTTGGCCCTGCACGCCGTGGTGCGCTCCGCGCGCGCCGAGGCGCCGGGCAACAGCTATGGCGACAGCGTCGGCGAGCTGGCTTTGAGCCTGGTGCTGGAACTGCCGGTACATGCTTCCTTCTGGGTTGGACTGCAAAACGCCATCGGCGTCGAGCAGGAGCGCGCCGGTGCGTTCTGGCTCGATGGCGGGGCCGATGGCATTTTGCGCAAAAAGGTCAACGATATGTTTGCCGGCCTGCGCGACAAGGTCGACGCGGACAGCCTGACCGTGGCCACCGGGCGCAACTGCTCGCCGAATAAGATTTACACCTACCGCATGCTCGATACGGCCTACCGCGAGATCGAAAGCCTGTTCGCCGGCTGGCAGCAGCACAGCGCCCAGGTGGGCGCCATCCTGGGGCGCGAGCTGGAAGGCATGCCGATCGAAGTACGCCGCCTGAAATCGATCGCCGACTGCGAGGCCGGGTGGATCATCCGCTGGAGCGCCACGCTGGAACGCTTCGGCGGTGCTCCCGGTCCGCTGGACACCCGCTCCAAGCGCTTCGCCAGCCTGAAAAACAGCCCGGAGAAAATCGCCGCCATGCTGGCCGATATCGGCGACTATGAGCAGCTATCGGCCAATCTCGACAGCGCCGAGAGCTGGCAGGGGGAAGACGATGTCGCTGCGCTGTGGCTGGAAGACTACTGGCGCGTGCTCGATGAATCGGTTCAGCAAGAGGCAGCCAGCGAAGACGAGGAAGTCGCTACACCTGGCGCCGCCGCAATCGCAATCGCAGTCGCGCCGGGGCCTGTCGCATGCCCGGACGCCGCGCAGCTGGATGCGGAGCGGGCGCTGGCCAGCGCGCTTTCCCTGCCCCCCCGCTATCTGGAATTGGCGCGGGCCGCGCAGGATGGCGCCAGCTGGGCCGCGCAGGTGATGGCAGAAGTGTCGCTGCCGATCCGCCTGGCGGTCTACCAGAAGCTGCTGGGTGCCATGGACGACAGCTACCCGGAGGACTGGCTCGATCCGCAGACCGCCGCCTTGCCGTCACTGCAGCAATTGGCGGCGCTGGACCGGATCTCCATGCCGACGCTGCGCAAGCGCCGCAATGAAGCAATCGATACACTGTATGCGGCCAACGCAGCGAAAGCGGCGCCGCATGGAAGGAGCAGCAATTGAAATCGACACCGATGGACGCGAAACTGCGCGAACGCCTGCTACTGGCGCGCGCGGTGGAAGACGACCGCCTGATGCTGGCCGATGCGACCCTGCTGGCCGCGCTCGACGGCAGCCAGGCGCTGACGCCGGATGAACGCACGGTCTTGCAGCAATCGCCGCTGACGATCCGCCGTTTCCGCCAGCTCGCGCTGGCGCGCCACGCGGAAAATGCGGGACTGACAGCCGATGTGACACCATCGGTGCGGCGCAGCGGCACGCCGGCGGCCAATG
The DNA here is from genome assembly GCA_013284265.1 of Oxalobacteraceae bacterium. Taxonomy (GTDB): domain Bacteria; phylum Pseudomonadota; class Gammaproteobacteria; order Burkholderiales; family Burkholderiaceae_D; genus Rugamonas. Next base: position 163,372 of record JABTBR010000006.1, read on the forward strand.
AACCATTGTGGAGCGGCAGCGCGGGCCTGCTGCGCGCGGCCTCCAGCAGCGCCGCACTGGAACAGCTGCGCACCGACGACGACTGCTGGACCCTGGATTTCCTGGAGCAGGAAGACGGCTGGCAGCTCATCCTCAAGCTCGCGGTGGCGGCGCCGTTTGCGGCGCGCCTGCTGCGCGAGCATACCTTGCTGCGGGTGGTGGACGGCGGCGGCGCCATCGTCCTGCAGGGACGGCTCGACGCCGACGGCGAGTGCGAATGCCGCTGGCCCTTCGCCACCGCGCCGGCGCCGCACTTCCAGCTCTATGGCGCCAGCTTCGCCGTTGAACCGGTGCCCACCTAGATCATGGGCTGGTTCACATCGCGCCGCCGCCCACCCGCCGATACCGGCGCATTGGGCAGCCACGTCATCGCGCAGCAGCTCGATGACGGCGATGTGGCGCCCGCCGCCTGCAAAGTCGTGGTCTTCAACGCCGCAGGCTATGCGCGCCGCGCACAGTCAGGCAAGGTAGCGCGGGAAGAGGGTGAAACGGCCTGGTGCTTCCATCCCGGTTCCTACAGCGTGGACCTGACGCCGTTCGCCGCTGCGCCGGAACTGGGCCTGCGCCTGCGCTTCGTCGTCGATGCCGCCGATCCGCGCGTGGCGCAACAGCGCTTCGACCTGTTCCTGCATAGCGAGGCCGAGGCGCCACTGACCGTGCCGGCATTTCGCATCGGCGTCGAAGACGCACTGCAATCGGCTCTGGATGATGGTGTACTGGACCTGCCGCCATGCACCGCGCTGGCGGAATGGCATGCCTTCCGGGCTGGCCTGAACCAGCTGCTGTACGTGCGCTTTGGCGTCACCGTGGAAGACTGCGTGCCCGTCGATCTGGGCGAGCAGGTCGACTTTGCCGCCATGCTCAGACAGCGCGCAGCTGTGCTGGAATCCGCCAACGCCGTGCCCTCAGTGCAGCAATCCGGCGGCGTCCGCCAGGGGGCCGATCCATCGGGACTCGGCGTCCCCGTCACCCCAGCCCTTGTCCCTGGGCTTCCCCGGCAAGCCCCAGCACCCGACCCGGACTCCAACGACGCCCGCGCCCTGCGCCGCCTGTTCCTTGAGCTACCCGCCGCCACCAGCGCACTGCGCCTGATCGTCCTGCCGCCAGGGCAAACGCTGTTCCAGTCGCAGCAGCAACTGCTGCAACGCCTCGGGCTGGCCAGCCTGGCCGTCACCACCATGCCATCGCTGGCGTGGGCCGCGCCCGGCCAGCCATTGGCGTCCGCCGATCAAACCCGCCGCGCCGCCGCCAGTATTGCCGCCGTCCACGCGCTGGACCAGGGCTGGGCCCTGATCGCGCGCCTGCAACTGGCGCAGCCCGACGACCTTGCCCCGTTGCTCGACGAGGCTGACCGGATCGTGGCCAATCTTGAACATAGCCTTGCGCAACGCCGCGCCGCCGCTATCCACGGGGAGCCCAAGCCATGAAGCTGCCCGTCACCGCCATGTGCCGCTGCGTGCTGGCCGACGGCCGCCTGTCCACCATAACCGCCACGCGGCGCCCGCGCGCCAACCGCGCCGACGTCAAGTGCGAGCTGGCGGCGGCACCCGCCATCGCCGCGCAGATGCAGCAGTTGGTGCGTCTGGCGCGCCATACCGAATCCCGTTTCGACAGCCGCGACCAGGTCGTCCTGAGCATGGACCTGGTGCCGGCAAACGATGACCGCGGCTGGGAACTGGCCGCCGTGCTGGCCGACCGGGTGGTGCGCGGCCAGTACCAGCCGCCGCCCGGCCCGCTGTTCACCAGCGGCTGCTCCGACGCCTGGCAACTGGGGCGGGTCAATGGCAGCCCCGCCGCCGCCATCGCGGCCTTGCAGCCGCATTTATCCGAAGCCGCCAACGTCATTCTGGGCGGCCCGATGCCGGACCGGATGCCTCTGGTGCCGGCCGCCTGCCTGTACCTGAGCCATCTGGGCGGCTTGACCGGCCATACCGATCCCGGCGCCGCCGTGTCCAGCGCGCGTGCGTGGTTCCCCCTGCATAGCGGCGGCCTGCACGACACGCTGGCATGGGTGGAGGTCAGCGTCGCGCCGATTGAACTGCTGGCCGGCGAAGAGGAAGACACCATCGCCGTCCCCGCCCTGGCGCTGGCACAGCAACAGGCGGTGCGCCAGGTACTTGCCGGCGCGCGTCACTTCGACGGCCGCGCGCTGGGCCGCTGGCGCACGGTGGTCCGTTTCAGTCACGCCCAGTTTCAGGGCGACTCCTATCAGCTGGCCCTGGTGATGGCCGACCGCCTGGCGCGCGGTCGCGAATTCGTGCCGCGTGGCCGTCTGATCGCCAGCGGCTGCTCCAGCGCCTGGCATGCTGGCCGGGTCGACACAGTGGACGGGCGCGAGGCCAAGATTCAGTTAATATTAAAGCAAGCGGCTGCCGGTGACCGGGTGCTCTTGCCCAGCGACTGGCAGGAGGCATTGCCGGCCGCCTTCGGGGTGGCGCTATTGGCCAGCGGCGCCACGGTGGCCTGCATCGACCGGATCGGCGTGATCTGAATCGTGCGCAAGAAAGAATCGGGCCGCCCCTGCTAAAATCGGCGGATGGCGGCCCTGTAGACGAATCACGTAAGGAGTCTGACATGTTCCAAAAGTTTGGTTTCGGCGGCATCAAGTGCCCGCGTTGCGAGCACAAAAATGCTGACCAGTCGGGCTACTGCGGCCAGTGCGGCCTGACGCTGGGCGCGCCGCGCAATGAACCGGTGCTGCGCGATAACCGCTGGATTCCCGCGGACGACGAACTGGCCGTCTATTTTGGCGTGCGCGAACTGTCCGGCATCTTCACCAAAACCTTGCGCGTGCCGGCCACCACCCGCGCCTATATCCTGCAAGCCGACAAAGCCACCGAAGTGCCCCAGGGCGAATACGAAATCGAAGGCTTCTTCACCCGCCTCAATCAGCTGCTGCGCAACCAGCATGCCGAAATCCTGATCACCCGCAGCGCCGCGCTGCCGGTGGAGTTTTCCTATAGCGACCTGCACACGGCTGAACACCTGAAGGTATCGGCCCGCTTCAGTGTCGGCATCAAGGTGGAAAACGTCGCCGCCTTCGCCCAGCACTTCATGACCGCGCCCGGCACCGTCACCGCCTTGCAGCTGCACGACCTGCTGGCGCCCTCGGTGCGCCAGGTCGCGGCGGAATTCGTCGGCGCCCGCTCGATGCGCGACATGGCCCATAACGCCGAGCTGCGCGCCCAGCTCGACGAACGCCTGCAGGCGACCCTCAAGCTGTACCTGGCCGGCTATGGCCTGGCCGTCACCCAGGTGGAAACAGCCGCGCTGCGGCACGATAAATTCGACCATAACCGCGAGCGTATCGGCACCCTGTGGCTGGTGGCGGACGAGCGCCACGTGCAGCTGGAGCATGTCAAGCAGCTTGACCAGATCTACGACGAGGAAGAGTGGCAGGCCATCTGGCGCGAGGAACAAAAAATGCGCAGCGAGTTGCGCCGCGCCGAGCTGCGTCAGGATAGCACCGTGCAGTCGGCCGAACTAGCCTTGCAGGAATCCGAACGCATCCAGTCGGTGCGCGCCCGCGAAGTCGATCTGTATGGCCGCATCGTCGAATCGCAGACCCGCAAGGTGGCGCTGGAAAAAGGCGCGGGCACCACGCTGGCCGAACTGGAACACGAGCTGGCCAGGAACCGTGCCGGCCGCGCCGGCGATGCGGCCAACTGGGATCATGTACGCCAACTGGCCCAGATCAAGATGCGTACCGAGCTGGAAGTAAGCCAGCAGGCCGCCGCCGAAGCGCGCCAGCTGGCGCAGCAGCGCTTCCATCATCAGTTGCGGCGCCAGGCGCTGGACGCCCAGATCGCCCAGGCCCAGTTCATCGATGACGAAAGCCGGCGCCGCGCCGAGCTGACCGGTCTGCATCAGGCCCAGGCCGAAGAACAGCGCCGCGCCGCCGAGCTGGAAACCCAGCAGCACGTGGCACGCCATCAAAGCCTGGTGCTGGCCAACGCGGCGCGCCAGCGCGAAGCCCAGCGCGTGCAGGAATGGGACGACCAGCAGCAGCTGGCGCGCCAGCGCGAACTGCTGCGCGGCGATGCCGTGCGCGATGCTTCCAATGCGGTGCAGGTGGCCGAGATCAACGTCAAGCTCGACGAACTGCGCCGCAGCGGCGCCCAGGCCGACGCCATCGCCCAGTACGAAAAACTGCTGCGCACCATCGAAGCCGATGGCATGCATACGCGCCAGAACCAGGGCCTGGCCAAGCAGGCGCTGCTCGATCAACTGGCGGTCGATGAGCAGCGTTTGATACTCAAGCAAAAAGAGCAGGAAGCGGACTGGCAGCGCGAACTGAAAAAGCTTGAACACGAACGCGCCGAGCGGCAGGCGCGCTGGCAGGGCGAGTTCGATACCCTGCGCGCGCAGCAGGGCCACGAGATTGCGCGCATCGACGCCATCGGCAAATTGAGCGACAGCGCCAAGGTGGCCGTGGCGGCTACGCCGAATGCGGAAGCGCTGGCCCAGATCATGCAATTGCAGATCCAGGGCGGCATGACGCCGGAGCAGATCCAGGCGCTGGCCCAGGTGGTGGGGGCAGAACGCGGCCTGGCCCCGCAGGAGGCCTTGCGGCTGGCGCAGGAACAGGTGCGGCAGGAACGCGCCCACCGCGACACGGAGCTGGACAAGGACCGGCGTCACCAGCTCGACCTGCTCAATATCCAGAACGCCGCCAGCGCCAGTGCGCTGAGCACCCAGAGCCAGCTCGGTATCGGCGTGGCGCAGGCTGGCGCGCCGGTGCATCACCACCATGCGCAGCCGGCAGCGGTAACGCCGCCGCGCTATTGCAGCAACGGCCATCCGACCCGGCCCGGCCACCCCTTCGATAAATTTTGCGCCGAGTGCGGCGTGCCGCTGCAACCTTGACAGGATAGTGACCCCACGCTGTGATGATGCAAACCGCAAGAGACAAGATACGTGAACTGCGTGCGCTGCACGATGACGGGCTATTGAGCCTGCAGGAGTTTGACCGCCGTAAGAATGCCATCCTCGACGCCGAATACGCGCCGCCGGGCAGCAGTGCGCCACCCATGCTGCCCTTGCCGGTCCGGCAGGGGACTGAACTGGGTTTCATGGCGGGACAGGAAATCGGACCGCAGAACCGCCGCTATCGGCTCGAACGCCTGATCGGCATGGGCGGCATGGGCCAGGTGTGGCAGGCGACCGATCTGGCCACCCACGCCGAACTGGGCCATAGCGAACTGGTGGCCCTGAAAATCCTGCCGCCCCAGCTGACCCAGAGCGCCACCTACGCCAGGCTGCTGATCGAAGAGTCCACCCAGGCGCGCCGGCTGGCGCACGAAAATATCGTGCGCGTCTACGAATGGGCGCAGGACCCGGCCACGTCCAGCTATTTCATCATCATGGAATACCTGGAGGGCGAGGATCTGGATGCGCGCCTGGCCGCCCACGGCGCGATGCGGCTCGACGCCGTGCTGGCACTGCTGCAGCCGGTAGGCCATGCCCTGCAATATGCCTGGGAAAAGCACAAGCTGGTGCACCGCGATATCAAGCCCGGCAACGTCTTCCTGAGCAAACGCGGCGAGGTCAAGCTGCTGGACTTCGGCATCGCCGCGCGTGCGCGCAGCGCCGGCAGCAGCCTGGGTTTGCAGACGCCGAACGCCGGCACCGCCGGCTATCGCGCTCCGGAAGCGGGTACCCATCAGGGCCAGCCCAGCCCCCGGCTCGATGTGTATGCGGTGGCGGTGATGATTTACCAGATGCTGGAAGGACGCATGCCTTTCGACGATGTGCGCCGCGCCGATATCGAACCGGCCGCGCCGGCCGCGCTCACGCCGCGCCAGTGGCAGGTGCTGCAAAGCGGCTTTGCCTACGACAGCGCGCGCCGCGCGGAATCGGTGGAAGCCTTGCTGGCCAGCTTGCTGGGCGCGGCCGGTCCCAGCGAGGCCGAACTGGCCGCCCAGGCCCAGGCACAGGAGCGGCAGCGCCGCCAGCAGCAGGCCGCGCAGGCCGAGCAGGCGCGCCAGAACGAGCTGGCCCGCCAGGCGGAGGAAGCCCGGCTGGCCGCGCTGGCCGCGCGGCGCCAGGCCGAAGCGCTGGCCGCCGCGCAAAACGCGGCCCAGAGCGCGGCCCAGGCCGCGGCGGCGGAAAAACTGCGGCTCGACAAACAGCGCAGGGAACTGGAGGCGCGCCAGCGCGCCGAGGCCGAGGCGGCCGCCAAGGTCCGCAAGCAGCAGTTGCGCGAGCAGTTGCAGGCCCGCCGCGAGGCCGATGCGCAGAAAGCGCGCGAAGAGCGCGAGGCGCAGCAGCGCAAGGTCAATATACTGAAGGCCGAAGCGGCTTATCGCGCCGAGCAGGAGCGCCACCGCAAGGAGCAGGCCGAGCGCAACGCCGCCGAACTGGCCGCGCTGATGCCGACCGCCGGCAGCCCGGTGGCCGACGCTTCCGGCGTGCTGCGCGACCGCTTCCTCGACGGCACGGGCACCGGGCCGGAACTGGTGCTGATTCCGACCGGACGCTTCCAAATGGGTTCGCACGAACATGAACATGCGGCCGCCCTCAAGGCCGGTGCGCAAAAGAGCTGGCTGGAGCGCGAAACGCCGCAGCACTGGGTCGGCATCGAACACTCGTTCGCGCTGGGCCGCCATCCCGTCACGGTGGGCCAGTGGAAGCAGTTCGTGCGTGCCACCGGCTGGGAATCGCATTCCGACACCGATTGGCGCAAGCCTGGCTTTGCACAAACCGATGCGCATCCGGTGGTGGGCGTGAACTGGAACGATGTGCAGCGCTATCTGCACTGGCTGTCGGAGCAGACCGGCCAGCTATACCGCCTGCCCAGCGAGGCGGAATGGGAGTATGCCTGCCGCGCCGGTACCCGCAGCGCCTTCAGTTTCGGCGACGAGATCAGCACAGAGCAGGCCAACTACGACGGCCACTACACGTACAACAACGGCGTGCGCGGTGAATTCCGCCAGGGTACCAGCAAGATCGCCAGTTTCGCGCCTAACCCCTGGGGCCTGTTCGACATGCACGGCAATGTGTGGGAATGGGTGCAGGACGTGGTACACGACAATTACGAGGGCGCGCCGGTGGACGGCAGCGCCTGGGAAGAGGGCGGCGATTCGATCCGCCGGATTCTGCGCGGCGGCTCCTGGCTGTATAACCCGCGCTATCTGCGCGCGGCCGCGCGCAACGGCTTTTCGGCCGTGCTGGCGAACGATATCGTCGGTTTCAGGGTGGCGCGCAAGCTGGCCTGAAGGGGGGCAGAGCTTCGGGTCTGACCTTCGGACCCGAACTTCAGGCACAAACGTCAGACCCGGACTTCAGACCCGGACTTCGGCCAGAACGATGGTCTCGGCGGTGCCGAGGAAGCTGATTTCGTCGAGGCAGCGCTGGTTGGCGTTTCTCTGCTGGTCCACCTGATCGATCTTGCGCCGCAACCAGCTGCCAAACAGGGAGACGATTTCCAGCGGACCGGCGCTGACATGCGCGTCGCCGACGCTGCCGCTGCAGACCACCTGGCCGCTGTCGTCCACCACCTCCACCACATCGTCGCTGCCGGGGCGCAGGCGCACGAAATAGTCGAGTGTGATGGGCGCCATCGTGTAGTACTGCGGCGGCAGCTCTGGCGTCTCCATGACGCGATGGTTTTCGCGGTAGCGCGCGCGGCTGGCCTTCAGCATGCCGTTCAGCGTGCGGCCGTCGTTCTGCAGGATTTGCAGCTCGTCGTCCAGCGCCTTGCAGTAGTTGGCCAGGTCGTGGGCGGAAATGTTAAAACTGAAGTGATTGATCGTGAGGGTATAGGGCATCGTTAGTCCATCCTTTGAGCCAGCATAGCAAGTCCATGATGTTAAAAATGCACGCTTTGTCACGAAAGCCCGGAATGCACGCATTTTGGCCTCTGAAGGCATGATAATTTTCGCCCATCCCTGCGCCTGCCCTGTGGAGGGATGGCGAACAGGCCACGCTACGGTGTACATTGTCGGTTCTGACTCACTGCCGAATAAGGAAACACATGACCATCACCGCGATCCGCGACCAGTCCCTGCCCATGCGGCATATTGTCCATGTGCGCAACCATCTGATATCCACGGATGGTTCGGTGGAAGAGGGCGGCAACGACGCCGGCCCTTCGCCGCACGATCTGTATGACGCTGCGCTAAGCGCCTGCAAAGCCCTCACCGTGGTGTGGTATGCCAAGCGCAAAGGCATCCCGCTCGAACACGTCGAAGTAAGCATGGAGCGCGACGCCAGCGAAGAACGCCACGGCGTCTACCGTCTGTCGGCCACCGTCCACCTGACGGGTGCGTTGAGCGACACGCAGCGCGCCGAACTGTTGGCGGCCGCGCAGAAATGCCCGGTGCATAAACTGATGACCTCGGTCACCACCGAAGTGACTACCCAATTGGGAGCGCCGCAATGAGCGCGGGCCAGCTGATTCGCGGCCACGCCAAGGACCTGGGCGGCGGCCTGGTGGTGCAGCGCTATCTGCCATCGGTGATCAAGCAGGCGATCGGTCCATTCATCTTCTTCGACCACTTCGGTCCCGTCGATGTCCCGGCCAATGCCAACCATGACGTGCGTCCGCATCCGCACATTGGCCTGGCCACCGTCACCTATCTGTACCAGGGCGCGATGGACCACCGCGACAGCATCGGTTCGGTGCAGCGCATCGAACCTGGCGCGATCAACTGGATGACGGCCGGCCGCGGCATCGTCCACTCCGAGCGCACGCCCAAGGACCTGGCGGGCATACCGCACCGTACCCACGGACTGCAGCTGTGGGCCGCGCTGCCCAAGGCGCACGAGGAAGACGAACCCGGTTTCTGCCACACGCCGGCCAGCGAGATTCCGTCGCTGACGGTCGATGGCGCCCAGGTGAAGGTGCTGATCGGCAGCGCCTTTGGCCGCACCTCGCCGGTCAAGACCTTCAGCCCCACGCTGTACCTGGACGTGAGCCTGCAGGCGGGGCAGGAAATCAGCCTGGCAGGTTTGCCGGAAGAGGCGGCGATCTATCCGGTTGGCGGAGCGCTGGAGATCGACGGCGTGGCGCTGGCGCCGCAGACCATGGCGCTGCTCGATACCTCGGCCACGCCGCGCGTGCGCGCCAGCACGGCCGCGCAGTTCGTGGTGATCGGCGGCGCGCCGCTTGATGGCCACCGCTTCATTTCGTGGAATTTTGTCTCGTCGAGCAAGGAGCGCATCGTGCAGGCGGGCGAGGACTGGACGGCGCAGCGCATGGGGCAGGTGCCGGGGGAGACGGAGTTTATTCCGCTGCCGCTTAAAAAGCCGGTGGCATAAAGAAGGTAGGCGGAGAAGGCTTGCGGGCCGCAGGCTGCTGTTAAAACCCACGGCG
>JABTBR010000060.1 GCA_013284265.1 Oxalobacteraceae bacterium
CCCGGCTCTTTGCCTTGGGTTCTAATGGGTGCCGCGGCGCGCTTAATCTTTGCCGGGGTTCTAAAGGCCCGGCGGCATTCTCAAGGCCTTACCTGGCTCACCGCGCCAAGCAAGTGGCTCGCCGGGGCAAGAAATCCGGCGCTGGCGGGACTATCGTAATAAAAGTGGCAAAGCCACGCCGGCCGTCCGGCAAAGTGGCCGGTTCGATAACAATGACAAGCAGGAGACACCCATGAGCACAATGGAACAAGCATTCCCACTGGCCGCCGCCGACGGCTATCCGATTGAAGCAATGGTCTGGCGCGGCAGCGATGCCGGCGCGCCGCGCGGCGCCGTGCAGATCGTGCACGGCATGGCCGAACATGCGCGCCGCTACCGCCACGTGGCCGAGGCGCTGGTGCGGGCCGGATACGTGGTCTACGCCAGCAACCACCGTGGCCATGGCGCCCATGCGCAGGAACTCGGTACGCTGGGCGATTTCGGCGCCGGCGGTTTCGCCTCGCTGGTCGATGACATGGCGGTGCTGACCCGTCACATCCGCGCCAGCCATCCAGGCGTGCCGATGGTGATGCTGGCCCACAGCATGGGCTCGATGGCCGCGCAGATCTACCTGCTCGACCATGCGGACCTGCTCGACGCGGTGGCCCTGTCCGGCACCACGGCGCTGGAACTGCTCGATCCGCGCGTCTCCGGCTGGACCGTCGAATCGGCCAACGCCACCGTACCGGATGCCCAGTCCCCGGTGGACTGGCTGAGCCGCGACCCGGCCGTACCGGCGGCCTATCTGGCCGACCCGCTGTGCGCCTTCCCCTTGACCGAGGCCTCACTGTTCTCGATCTTCGACACCGGTGCGCGCACCGCCGATCCGGCCGAACTGGCGCGGCTGCCGAAAGACCTGCCGTTCTACCTGTTCACCGGGGCCTGCGACCCCGTCAACGGCCACCTGGCCTGGTTCGACCCGCTGGTGCTGCGCCTGCGCCAGAGCGGCCTGCGTAACTTGTCCACCCACGTCTATGGCGGCGCGCGCCATGAGGTGCTCAACGAAACCAACCGCGCCGAAGTCATCGCCAATCTGCTGGCCTGGCTGGAGCGCGTGACGGCCCGCTAAGCCGTCCACCTTTCACCACTGTTTCCGTTCCCCGCATGCCAGCCAAATGGCGGCAGGGGGACGGCTTTGCCCAAATTTCGCAAGAAGGAACCACTATCATGACTTTCCTCCGCAAATCCCTGTTCTCGCTGCTGATCGGTGGCACCTTGCTGGCCGCTGCCGGCGCCCATGCCGCCGCTGTCAGCAACGCCGTCACGCCGGCGTCCGATGTGGAGCTGCTGCCAAATGGCCTGCTCACACCTACGTCGACCCAGCTTAGCCAGCCTAACCAGTACAAGAAGGCAGCGCCCTGGCGCGTGGGTGTGTCCTTCGCCGGCGTGGGCAATACCTGGATTGTGCAGATGATCCAGGAAATGCGCTTCGAAGCGGCGCGCAACAAGAACATCGCCCAGTTCATCCTGGTGGAAGCCGACTGGAAGCCGGCCAAGCAGGTGGCCGACGTGGAGGATCTGCTGGCCAAGAAAATCGATGTGCTGATCATCGGCCCGATCTCGCAGGCCATCGGCGCGCCGCTGATCAAGAAGGCGGTCCAGCAGGGGATTCCCGTGGTGACTTTCGGCGCCTACGGCAACGCCACCCAGTCCACCACCGAGATCATGGCGGGCGGCTTTGTGTTCGGCCGCCAGGGCGGCGAGTACCTGCGCAAGGAGCTCAATGGCAAGGGTAGCGTCTGGGCCTTCCGCGGCATCGCCGGGGTGGACGAGGAGCAGCTGCGCTACGACGGCTTCCGCAAGGCGCTGGAAGGCTCGAACATCAAGATCACCAACGAGGTGTTCGGCGACTGGAGCTATGCCAAGGGCAAGCAGCTATGCGAAAACCTGGTGCTGTCCGGCCAGCCGGTCGACGGCATCTGGTTCTCCGGCGCCGACATGACGCGCGCCTGCATCGACGTGTTCCGCGAAGCGGGCAAGCCGCTGGTGCCGATGACGGGTGAGGCCAACAACGGCTTCCTGCGCGCCTGGAAGCAGAACAACGCCAGGAGCGTCGCGCCGATGTTCACGCCTGCGCTGGGTGCGGCGGTGGTGCGCGCCTCGGTGGCGCTGCTGGAAGGGAAGCCGCTGTACCGCTCCTACTTCTCCTCGCCGGCGCCGATCACCCGCGCCACGCTGGACCAGTACCTGCGACCGGAACTGAACGACGCCTACTGGATGCCGGCCTCGCTGCCGGACGCCAAACTCAAAGAACTGTTCCGTCCCTGAGCGCGGCCATGAACACGCATACCAAGGCGCAGACGGCGCCATACCGGATCGAACTGCGCAAGGTGTCCAAGCAGTTTGGCTCCACCGCCGCGCTCAGCGATGTCAGTTTGAGCGGGCGGGCCGGTTCGATCCACGCGCTCACCGGCGAGAACGGCGCCGGCAAGTCGACGCTGATGAAATTGCTGGCCGGGGTGTACCAGCCGGACGCGGGCGAGTTATGGATGGACGGGCGCCAGCTGCGGCTGGGCAGTCCGGCCGCCGCGCGCAGGGCGGGCGTGTCCACCGTGTTCCAGGAGTTGACGGTGCTGCCCAATCTGAGCGTGGCCGAGAACTTGTGCCTGGGCCGCGAGCCGCGCCGTTTCGGCATGCTCGACCGCGAGGCCATGCGCAGGGCGGCCGGCGCGGTGCTGCACCGGGTGGGCATAGAACTCGATGTCGACCGGCTGTGCGGCAGCCTGAGTATCGGCGAGCAGCAGCTGCTGGAAATCGCCAAGGGCGTGGCCGCCGATGCGCGCGTGTTCATCTTCGACGAACCGACCGCACCGCTGAACCGCGCCGAGGTGGACAAGCTGGAACGCCTGCTGCGCCGGCTGGCGGCGGATGGCAAGCTGATTTTCTATATCAGCCACCGGCTGGAGGAGATCTTCCGTTTCTGCGATATGGCTACGGTGCTGAAGGACGGCAAGCACGTGCTGACCGCGCCGATTGCGACGCTGTCGGCGGAAAGCCTGGTCACGCTGATGGTGGGGCGGCCCTTGCAAAGCCTGTTCCCGCCGCGTGCCACTGCTACGGCTGCTGCTGCTGCTGCTGCAACGGTAGCAGCTGTTGCTGGCTTGCCCGGTCTGGCCGGCCTTCCGCGTAACAGTGCATCCGCGCTGGATGTGCGCAAGCTGGTGGCGCGCACTGGCGGGCCGACGGTCTCGTTCAAGCTGGAACGGGGCCAGATCATCGGTTTGGCCGGTCTGGAAGGGCAGGGGCAGCGCGAGCTGTTGCGCGCCCTGGCTGGCGAGCTGGCCGGGGCCGAGCGCGACGTCGTGCATCAGCCCGTGGGTGGGGTGGCGAGCGCGCTGGCGGGCGGCAAGGGTAGCGGCGCCACCGTGCGCCAGGGCGTGGCGTTGATACCCGAGGACCGCAAGGGGGAGGGCCTGTTTCTTGAGATGAGCATTCACGCCAATCTGGAGCTGGGCCTGCTGCGCGAGCTGGGGCTGGCGAGGATGGCGCCGCAGGCCGGGCGGGAGCTGGAGCAACTGGCGGATCGCCTGCAATTGCGCGGTGCGCGCAGCAGTGCGGTCGGTGCGCTGTCGGGTGGGAATCAGCAGAAGGTGATGTTAGGACGGTGGCTGGCCGCCGGGGTGGACACCTTGCTGATCGAGCAGCCCACTCGCGGCGTCGATGTTGGCGCCAAGGCTGAGATCTATCGTTTGCTACGGCAGTTCACCGATGCCGGTGGCGCCGTGCTGGCGGTGTCGGGCGATCTGCTGGAGTTGATCGGTTTGTGCGACCGGATTCTGGTGATGCGCCAGGGGGCGATCGTGGCCGATGTGCCGGCGGAAGGGGCTACCGAGGAGCAGTTGCTGGGGTTGGCGTTGGTGGCGGCCTAGCGATGGGCATCGCGGGTTTTGGTGGCGCGCCGCCGGATGCGTTTAAACCCAAGGCGTAACCCTGGGGTCTGACCTAGGGTCCGGGCAGGGGCTACGCCCCGCCTGTCCCGGCGGGTCAGACCCCGGCTCTTGGCCGTGGGTTCTTAAAGCGTCCCCGGCTCTTTGCGGTGGCTTGTAAACAACAATACAGGAGATACATCATGATTCATTCACGCAGCGGCCTGACGCGCTATACGCTGGGCTTCCCCCTGCTGTTGCTGGCTGCCCTGACGCTGGGCGCGCCGGATTTCCGTCAATGGCAGAACCTGGCCAACTTCGGCGGCCAGATCTGCGCGCCCTTGCTGGCCGCGCTGGGCCAGTTGTTCGTCACGCTGGCCGGCGGCATCGACCTGTCGATCGGCTCGGTCGTCAGCCTGGCCGGCTGCCTCATCGCCACCCAGCCCGACCCCGCGCTTGGCCTGCTGCTGGCCGTGGTCATGGGCGTGGCCGTGGGCCTGGTCAATGGCTGCGGCGTCGCCTTCGCCGGCGTGCATCCCCTGGTGATGACGCTCAGTTCGGCCACCTTCCTGCAAGGCCTGGCCTATGTGGTGCTGCCGATCCCCGGCGGCGTGATCGCCCCCGGCCTGGTCGAACTGGCGGGCGGCAACGCACTCGGCCTGCCCTACGCGCTGCTGTGGTGCGGCGCTGGCGTGGGAATGGTGGCGTGGATACTGCAGCGTAGCCGCTTCGGCCTGCATCTGTATGCGGCCGGCGGCAATCCGCACAGCGCCTACCTGAACGGCGTGCGCGTGCAATGGCTGACGGTGGGGGCCTACATCCTGTCGAGCCTGATGGCGGTGGCCGCCGGGGTCTTCCTGGCCGCACGTGTCTCGTCGGCCGACGCCACCATGGGCGCCAGCTTTGCGCTGGAAACCGTGGCTGCCGTGGCGCTGGGCGGCGTGCAGCTCAGTGGCGGCATCGGCAGCGTGGCCTGCGTGGTGGCCGGTGCCGTCGGTCTGGGCCTGCTGTCGAATGGCCTGAATCTGTTTGGCGTGTCGCCTTTCCTGCGCGCCGCGCTCACTGGTGTCCTGCTGCTGCTTGCCGTCAGCATGCAGCGCCGCCGCACTCTGGGACTGTAATCATGAATACGCTTACTCTGCGCACCGCCGCCATGCCGGCCTGGCTGGGCCGCCTCGCCTCCCTGCTGGCCAATCTGCCGCCGGCCTACGCCGGCACCGCCTTGCTGCTGCTGTGCGCTGGCCTGCTGCGCCCGCATTTGCTCTCGCCCATGCTGCTGTTGCTGATCCTGCGCCAGGCCGCACCGCTGGGCCTCGCTTCCATCGGCCAGGCGATGGTGGTGCGCTGCCGCTCGCTCGACCTGTCGTCCGGTGGCGTGATCGCGCTGGTGTCCTATCTGCTCACCAGCGGCGTGGTGCCGCTGGAGGCGCCGCTGCTGCTGCCGCTTTGTCTGCTGACCGGCATGCTGGTAGGTGCTTTCAACGGCTACCTGATCGCCTTCGTGCGCGCCTCGTCGGTCATCGTGACGATGGCGGTGGCAATGATACTGGCCGGCGCTGTGATCGCTTTCAGCCAGTTCCATGCGCCCGGCCAGGCCCCCGATCTGGTGCGCGCCTTCGGCAGCGCGCGCATCGGCGGTATTCCGGTCATGCCGATGCTGTGGCTGGCGATCCTGCTGCCGGTGGGCCTGTTCCTGCGCCGCAGCGTATTTGGCCGCGTGATGGATGCGCTGGGCACCAATCCGCGCGCCGCCGAATTGTCCGGCCTGCCGCATCTGCGGGTGATGTTGCTGGCCCATGTGGGCTCGGGCCTGATGTCGGCACTGAGCGGCATCATGCTGATCGGCTTTGTCGGTGTGGGCAATGTGACGCTGGGGCAGGACCTGGCGCTCAATTCGCTGGCCGCCGTGATACTGGGCGGCGTCAACTTCGGCAACGGCAAGGGAGGCATGGCCGGCCCGGCACTGGCCTCCTTCATGCTGGTGCTGCTGTTTAACCTGCTCACCAGCATGGGCCTGGGTGAAGCGGGCCGGCTGATGCTGCAAGGCGCCATCATTGCCGCCGCCGCCATGCTGTATTCGATTCGCCACGGCGCGGCTGGCCGCACCTGAACGCAGCCGTTCGTCGCCGATTCCACTATCCCTATACGGGGTCCGGGCGCCAGTGCGCTGCCCGGTTTTTTCAGACAGGAGCATCATGAAAGACATCTTCCAAGCCAATCTGCTGGCGGGCAAAGCCGCGTTCATTACCGGCGGCGGCAGCGGCATCAATCAGTGCATCGCGGAGCGCTACGCCGCCGCCGGGGCGGCGGTGGCCATCGTTGGCCGCGATCTGGCTAAGGCCGAGCGCGCGGCCGCGCACATCGTGGCGCTGGGCGGACAGGCGATCGGATTGTCGGCCGACGTGCGCGACTACGATCAGGTGCGCGCCGCTATGGCGCAGACCCACAAGCGCTTTGGCCGGCTCGATATCGTCGTCGCCGGCGCGGCCGGGAACTTCGTGGCCAATGCCAAGGACATGAGCGCCAAGGGTTTCCGCACCGTGGTCGATATCGACCTGGTGGGCAGCTTCAACACCGCGCACGCTGCCTACGACTACCTGAGCAAACCGGGCGGGCTGGTGGTCGCCATCTCGGCGGTGCAGGGCAGCATGCCGATGCGCACCCAGAGCCATGTCTGCGCGGCCAAGGCAGGCGTGGACATGCTGATGCGCAGCCTGGCCATCGAGTGGGGCAGCGTGGGCATTCGCTGCGTCGGCATCGCGCCAGGACCGGTGGGCGACACCGAGGGCATGCGCCGGCTGGCGCCGGACGGCGAGCGCAGCTGGGAACGGCTGCTGCGGCATATTCCGGCGGGCCGCGCGGGACAGCGCGAGGAGATCGCCGCGCTGGCGCTGTTCCTGGCCAGCGGTGCGGCCGACTATATCAACGGCGTGGTGCTGCCCATCGATGGCGGCCAGACGGCGGTCGGTTCGTATGAATTCGGCGCGATGCTGCAGGACTCTTTGCAAAGCGATCAGGCGGCCGGCGGGGCCGCCTGAGGCAAATGCCTCTAACTTAAGCGTGCCACGGCGCCTTTAGAACCCAAGGCAAAGAGCCGGGGGCCGGTCCCATGGGGCCGGCGGGGCATCGCCCCTCTCCGGACCCTGGGTCAGACCCCAGGGTTACGCCCTGGGTTTTAGAAGGCAGCCGGCGGCCCGCCTGAGGCAGACAGGCAGCCAGGCGGGCGGATAAACGGATCGGTAGACAAGCAGGCAGCACCCATCTCAGGGAGAAGCAAAATGCGTGACTCGAACGAAGTGACCGGCCTGCGGCCGGACAAGCTGGCGGTACGGGAATGGATGCAGCAGCGGCGCGGCGCCACGGAGCCGCCGCCGGATCTGGCGCTGATACGCCAGCAGCTGCGCCAGCCGACGCTGATCCCGGGCGTCGCCCCGGCCGAGGTGGCGGGCATCGCCCTGGTGGCGCTGGTGGCCGCCGCGATGCGGGAGCTGCTGCCATGAGCGCCGCGCTGACACTGACCGGATGGGCGCTGGCGGGCCTGGAACTGGGCGCGCTTTACTGGGGCTACCGGCGCCATGTGCAACCGATGCGGCGCACGCTGGCGCTGGCAAGGCGCATGGCGGCAGGCGACATTAGCCAGCCGATGACGCCCGATGCGGCGGGTGGCTGGGGCGTGATGCAGCAGGCGCTCAATGATATCGGCGCGCGCATGTTCCATGTCGTGGGCAAGGTCAGGGTGGGCATGTCGGCCATCGCCACCACGTCCGGCTTCATCAATGCGGACAACGCGGCGCTGTCTTCGCGCACCGAGAGCCAGGCCAGTTCGCTGGAGCAGACCGCCGCCTCGATGGAGCAACTGACTTCCACCGTGCGCCAGAACGCCGACAACGCCCAGCAGGCCGACCGGCTGGTGGCCACCGCCAGCGCATCGGCGCGCTCGGGCGGGCAGGTGGTGCAGCAGGTGATCGGGCGCATGGGGGCGATCCGCGATTGCTCGCGCCAGATCGTCGACATCATCACCCTGATCGACTCGCTGGCCTTCCAGACCAATATCCTGGCGCTGAACGCGGCCGTGGAAGCGGCGCGCGCCGGTGAGCAGGGACGCGGCTTCGCCGTCGTGGCGGCCGAGGTGCGCGCGCTGGCCAGCCGCTCGGGCGCCGCCGCCGCCGAGATCAAGAAGCTGATCGGCGCGACCGCCAGCGAGGTGGAACAGGGCAGTGTGCTGGTCGATGCGGCCGGTGCGGCCATGGACGACATCATGGCGCGCGTCGGCGAAGTGGCCGCGATCATGTGCGAGATCGCCGGCGCCAGCGCCGAGCAGAGCGCGGGCCTGGATGAAATCAGCCGCGCCGTCACGCATATCGACGGCATGACCCAGCAGAATGCGACGCTGGTGGAGGAGGCCGCGCGCACCTCGTCCGGCCTGCACGCGCAGGCGACGCTGCTGGCCGACGTGGTATCGGGCTTCTCGCTGGGCGAACGCGAATACGGCAGCGCCAGCGACGCCGTCCAGATGGTCGGTATGGCCAGCGACTATGCGCAGCAGCACGGCGCGGCGGCCTTGCTCGACGATGTGAAGAAGCTCAATAACGGCAAGTTCGTCGAGCGCGACCTCTACCTGGTGGTGTACGACCAGAAGGCCACCTGCGTGGCCAACGGCAGCAACCCGCGGCTGGTGGGCGTCGATGGCAAGGTGTTCAAGGATGCCGACGGCAAGGTCTTCGTGGCCGAGATCGTGGCCAAGGCGCGCAAGCTGGGCAAGGGCTGGGTCGACTACAAGTTTCCGCATCCCTTGAGCAAGCAGGTGCAGAAGAAGTCGACCTATTTCCAGGTGGCCGGTGGCCTGGTGATCAGCTGCGGCTTCTACAAACGGTGAGGCTGCTTACTCGCCGTCCGGCTTCTTGCGGCCGGACAGCAGTGCTATCAGTTCCTGCTTGGCGGCGCGGCGCGCATTGCGGGCCGGGTTCTCACCCGCGTGGGAGCCGGCCTTGCGGGTCTTGGCCGCCACGGCGACGGGGTTGCGGGGTTTGGGCAGTTTGACGGTGATTTTCATAAGAGTGTGTGTCCTTGGGCGGGGCGGACCATCTGGTTCCGCCCCGTTTTTTTTACGCGTCCGGATACAAGCCGCGTACCCGTCCGAACAGGCGCGTCAGCCCCAGCAGCGCATCGATGTTCGGCGTGGCCACGCCCAGGCGCTGGCCCAGTTCGCGCACGGCGCCGACGATGCTGTCGAGTTCAATCGGGCGGCCCGCTTCCACGTCCTGCAGCATCGAGGTGCGGAAGCCGCCCAGCTTGCGCGTGACGAGATGGCGCTCTTCCGGTGTCTGCTGCACGGCGCAGCCGATCTCCGCGCCGATCAGCGCCGCCTCGCGCATCGCCGCCGAGCAGAAATTGCGCACCAGCTCATCGTCCTGCAGACGGTCGGTGGTGGCGCCGGTGATGGCCGACACCGGATTGATGGTCATATTACCCCACAGTTTGTACCAGATGTCGTAGCGCACGCGCTCGGACAAGGTGACGTCGAAACCGGCCGCGCGGAACAGCGCGCAGACCGCTTCGGCGCGCGCCGAGCTGCCGCCTTCCGGCTCGCCGATGATCAGGCCCTGTCCCATCTTGTGTACGACCAGGCCAGGTTCGGTGGTGGCGGTGCTGGCATGCACCACGCAACCCAGCACGCGAGCATGCGCAATCGCGGCGGCCACATGGCCACCGGGATCGACGCTGTCCAGTGGCGCGCCGTTCAGCGCCGCCACGCCGTGGCCGAACCACCAGGGCACGCCGTTCATCGCCGGCAACACGATGGTGTCCGGGCCGAGCAGGGGGGCGATCTGCTGCGCCACCGAGGCCAGCGCCGGACCCTTGACGGCGATGATCACCAGATCCTGCACGCCCAGCTCGGCCGCGTCGGCGCTGGCGCGCGCCGGCCGCTGCAGCAGTTCGCCTTGCTGTTGCAGGCGCCAGCCGTGCTGCCGTAAAGCGTCCAGCGTGGCGCCGCGCGCCAGCGCGCTGACTTCGCTGCCGCCGGCCGCCGCCAGACGCGCGCCGATGAAGCCGCCGATCGCGCCGGCGCCGATGATGCAAACCTTCATGTCAGTTCCCTGTATCCGATGTCAGAGCGGCAGTGTGCCTGCATTGGCGCAGCGCTTCAAGTGCCGTTTTTACAGCGCCGGTTTGGACGCCGGTTGGCCGACGATTGTTCGGTTCTGTGAGCTTGTTTGAAGATTTGTTACGGAACCTGTCGGCCAACGTTACAAATTGTAAGCCGGCGCAATGTGATGAAAAAAACTACCTAAATTTCTCAAATTCGGTGTTAGCATAAAGAAATGCTTCGGCAGCGCTTCCACAGAGAAGCGACTAAAAACCATAGGGAGACGAGTGATGAAATTACGCCATGCGTTGCGTCACGCACTACTGTTAACGTTGTTGTCCGCCAGTGCCGCACAGGCCGGCAACCTGCTCATCGAGAGCTGGCGCGTGGACGACAAGGCCCTATGGGAAAAGGTGGTGATTCCCGCCTTTGAAAAGCAGCATCCCGGCATCAAGGTCAAATTCACGCCCACCGCGCCGACCGAATACGATTCCGCCCTGGCCGCGCGCCTGACCGGCGGCACCGCTGGCGACCTGATCGCTTGCCGTCCTTTCGATGTCTCGCTGTCGCTGTACAGCAAGGGTCATCTGGAAAAGCTCGACGGCAAGCCGGGCATGCAGAATTTTCCGAACACGGCGCTGGTCGCCTGGCAAACCGACGATGGCAAGGCGACCTTTTGCATGCCGATCGCGTCGGTGATCCACGGCTTCTTGTACAACAAGAAAATCTTCGCCCAGCTGAACTTGCAGCCACCCAAGACCGAGGCCGAATTCTTTGCCGTGCTCGACGCGGTCAAGAAGACCGGCAATATCGCGCCGCTGGCGCTGGGTACCGCCGACCAGTGGGAGTCTAGCCAGATCGTGTTCACCGGCATCGGCCCGAATTACTGGCATGGCGAAGTGGGGCGCATGGCGCTGATCACCGGCAATGCCAAGTTCACCGATGCACCTTATGTCAATGCGCTGGAATACGAAGCCAAGCTCGGCACGTATCTGGGCAAGGGCGCCAGCGCCCAGACCTATGGCGACAGCCAGAACCAGTTCGCGCTGGGGCGCGCCGCGATTTATCCGGCGGGCTCCTGGGATATTTCCTATTTCAACAATACGCCGGGCCTGGAGCTGGGCGCCTTCCCGCCGCCGGTGCGCGTGGCGGGGGATAAATGCCATATCTCCGACCATATGGATATCGGCATGGGCGTCAACCGCCGCTCCCGCAACAAGGAAGATGCCTTGATCTTCCTGACCTGGCTGAGCACGCCGGAATTTGCCGACATCTACACCAATAAGGTGACGGGATTCTTCTCGCTGTCGCGTCACAAGGTCACCGTGCGCGATCCGCTGGCCAAGCAGATGGTGGACTGGCGTGCCACTTGCTCGTCGACGATACGCTTGAACGCGCAGGTAATGAATCGCGGTACGCCCAGCATGGAAAACGAGCTGTGGAACATCAATGCGCAAGTCCTGAACGGCAAGCTGTCGCCCAAGGATGCCGCAGCCCGGCTGCAGAACGGTTTTGCGAAGTGGTACAAGCCACAGCAATTAAGATAACGCCTCCCTCCTCGGCGTTTGTTGTGCCGGCGCCCGCCTGGCGCCGGCATTTTTTTGGAGCTTGCCGTGAACCTTGCCGCACACCAGATCAGCCGCTGGCAACTGGCGGCGTTTCTCCTGCCCGCCGTGCTGGTGTATTCCCTGTTCAGCGCGCTGCCGCTGGCCGATACCTTGCGGCTCAGCTTTTTTACCAGTGACGATGCCGGCCGGCTGACGTTTGCCGGCCTGGCCAATTTCCGCACCATCCTGCTCGATGAACAATGGGCGGCCGCGTTCTGGAACGCGATGCGCAACAATCTGCTGTTCTTCCTGTTTCATATGCTGGTGCAGAACCCGATCGGCCTGCTGCTGGCGACACTGTTCAGCCTGAAAGGCCTGCGCGGCGCGCGCAGCTACCGCACCCTGATCTTCCTGCCCACCCTGCTGTCGGTGGTGATTATCGGCTTCATCTGGCAATTGATCCTGTCGCCGCTGTGGGGCGTGGGCGAGCGCATCATGGCTGGGGCAGGGCTGGCAGACTGGTTCGGCCCATGGCTGGGGCAGGAAAATTCGGCACTGCTGACGCTGGCACTGATTTCTGTGTGGCAGTACGTCGGCATCCCGATGATGCTGATCTACGCGGCCTTGCTGGCGGTGCCGGAGGATATCGTGGAAGCGGCCCATGTGGAGGGCGCCGGCGCGCTGCGCATCTTCTGGGAAATCAAGCTGCCGCTGATCTATCCCACGCTCGGGCTGGTGACGATACTGACCTTTGTCGCCAACTTCAATGCCTTTGACCTCATCTACTCGGTAAAAGGGGCCTTGGCGGGACCGAATTACGCCTCCGACATCCTGGGCACGCTTTTCTACCGCACCTTCTTCGGCTACCAGGCCCAGATCGGCAATCCGAATATGGGCGCGGCCGTTGCCACGCTGATGTTCCTGGCGATACTGTTGGGTGTTGCGATCTATTTTGTCGGCGTGCAGCGGCGGCTCAGCCGTTTCGCTCTCTAGGGGGAGGGGACGGATGCGCGGCAAGGATTCCTTATGGATGCGCCCGGACCTGGGGCGCTTGTCCGTGCATCTGGTGCTGCTGGCCTATGCGACTCTGGCGCTATTCCCAATCGCCTTGATTTTAATTAACTCGATCAAATCCAAGGCCGCCATCTTTGACGACCCGCTGGCCTTGCCGACGGCGGCGACCCTGTCGCTGATCGGTTTCCAAAAAGTTCTATCGTCCACCAATTTCATTTTATTCTATGCAAACAGCCTGTATGTGACGCTCGCTTCGCTGTCCTTCATCGTGCTGTTTGGTGCCATGGCGGCGTGGGCGCTGTCTGAATACCGTTTTCGCGGCAACCGCTTGCTGGCCTTGTTCATGGCCCTGGGTATCATGATTCCCATCCGCCTGGGCACCGTGTCGATACTGGAATTGATGGTGCAACTGGGCCTGACCAATACCTTGAGCGCGCTGGTGCTGGTGTACACGGCGCAAGGCTTGCCGCTGGCGGTGATGATTTTGTCCGAATTCATGTGCCAGGTGCCATCCGAACTGAAGGATGCCGCGCGCTGCGACGGCGTGGGCGAATTCAAGATCTTCTTCCAGGTGATCCTGCCGCTGATACGTCCGGCGATCGCCACCGTGGCCGTGTTCACCATGATTCCAGCCTGGAACGACCTGTGGTTTCCGCTGATACTGGCGCCGTCCGAGCAGACCCAGACGGTGACGCTGGGCGTGCAGCAGTTTATCGGCCAGTACTCGACCGACTGGAATTCGGTGCTGGCCGCGCTGTCGATGGCGGTGGTGCCGATGCTGCTGATGTATGCCATCTTCTCGCGCCAGTTAATCCGCGGCCTGACGGCCGGTGCCGTTAAATAAACCGAGGAAAACCCAGCATGGCCAGTGTCAGTCTTCAGCAAGTACGCAAATCCTATGACGGCAAGACCGATGTGCTGGCCGGCATCGACCTGGACATCGCCGATGGCGAGTTTGTGGTGCTGGTGGGGCCGTCGGGTTGCGGCAAGTCGACCTTGTTGAGGATGTTGTGCGGGCTCGAATCGGTCAGCGGCGGCGATATCCAGATCGGCGGGCGCGTGGTCAACCATCTGCCGCCTGCCGAGCGCGGTATCGCCATGGTGTTCCAGAGCTATGCGCTGTACCCGCACATGACGGTGTACAAGAACATGGCCTTCGGCCTGCGCGTGGCGGGCGAGGGCAAGGCGGCGATTGCCGGGCGCATCCAGAAGGCGGCGGAGATACTGAAGATCGGCCATCTGCTGGAGCGCCTGCCGCGCGAGCTGTCCGGCGGGCAGCGCCAGCGGGTGGCCATCGGCCGCGCCATTGTGCGCGAGCCGAAACTGTTTTTATTCGATGAGCCCTTATCCAATCTGGATGCGGCCTTGCGCGTGCAGACCCGGCTGGAAATCGCCAAATTGCAGCGGCAATTGAAAGCCACGATCGTCTATGTCACCCACGATCAGGTGGAGGCGATGACCCTGGGCGACAAAATCGTTGTCATGCATGAGGGGCATATTCAGCAGGCGGGATCGCCGCTGCAACTGTATCAGCAGCCGCTGAATCGTTTTGTGGCTTCCTTTATCGGCTCGCCGACAATGAACTTTTTTGAAGGCCGGGTATCCGAAGCGGGAGCCAATGGCGTGCGGGTGTTACTTGCCACCGGCGAGAAAATTCATGTGCTGGTGAGTGGGGCGGGAATCAGCGTTGGCGACGCGGTGACGGTGGGATTGCGTGCCGAGCATGCGCTGAGTGGCATCCAGGGGAGCGAGCGCTTCCATGGAACGGTCAGCGTGGTCGAACATCTGGGCGAGTCGAATTATGTGTATCTGACCATGTCCGATGGAAAGGATGTGGTGATCCGGGCCGATGCGAACATGCCGATTCAGCTTGGGCAAGCGCTGAATTTCTCCGCCGACAGCCGGGCATTTTATTTATTCGACAGCAGCGGCCGGGCGGCACCCCGTTTGGAACCGGGGAATATGATCGTCGCGGAACATCCCGGTTAGGCTTGATCCGAATCATTCTGTGCCTGCCTGCGATGTGCTGAGATGGTTCTCCAACAGCGGGAGAACACGATGCGCAAGCCTGACGCTCAGAAACAAGTGGCATCCGATGGGCCTTCGCGGGAAAAGGAAAAAGTTCCGCTGGTTCTGCTGTATATCTTCCTGGCCGGTGTCCTGATCGTCATTTCCGGCTGCCTTTACGATCGCGCTTACCGGGTGGCCTGGGCCTTGATATGGGGCTTGGGTTTTTGTGTGAGCGGCATGTTATTTGGCTTCCTCTTCGGCATACTGCGCAATGCGCCGGGCGCAGCCATCGCCGTGCCGCCCGAAGCATCAAGCGCCGCGGTTCAGGGGAGTTCACTGGAGCAGCAGGCAAATGGCGGTGACACGCTTCCGCTTGCGAACGCGCAGCCTATGCAAAGTGAGATCAATTCCAATCTGGTGGAGGTATCGGACTGGCTGACCAAGGTGATCGTCGGAGTCGGCCTGGTCGAGTTAAAGGCCTTGCCCGCCGGTGCGCAAAGCGTGGCGGAGTTCATCGCGCCCAGCCTGGGATTGCAGCCGATCTCGGCGGCAACGCCGGTCGCCGGCGGCATCATGCTGTTCTTTTCCGTGCTGGGCTTCTTGATTGGCTACCTGATGACGCGGATTTATCTTGGCGTCCTCATCAAATGGGCCGACAACCAGGTCATTATCCAGAACCGGCCCATCCGCCTGGAAAGCGGAAAGGAAATCGAAGTCGACGAACTGACCCGCCTGCAACAGACCGCGCTGGTGGATCTGCAGGAAACGGTGGCCCATCTGGTGCTGGCCACGCCGCAGACCATGACGGCAAGCGCTGCCGAGGCGGAGGCGCGCTCAGCCATTCAGCCCGCGCGGGGTAGGGTGCTGTGGGTGGACGATAATCCGAATAACAATACCTTGCTGGTCGAGCAATTGACGCGCGAGGGCGCGCTGGTCGAACAGGTGACGTCCAGCGCGCTGGCGCTCAAGGCGCTGGGGCGCAACCATTACGACGTCGTCGTCACCGATATGGCGCGGCGCGAAGATGGCCGTGACGTGCGCGAGGCCGGAATCGAGTTGATACGCAAGATACGGGAAACCGATCCCGAATTGCAGGTGGTGGTCTATTGCGGCCGGCGCATGGCCGATCTGTATGGCCGCGCGGCGGAAATGGCGGGCGCGCGGCTGGTGACCTCGTCCGGCACGCGCCTGATCGCGGTGCTCAACCGCATCCTCGGCGCGGCCGACCGGCAGGCGAATGCGCGCTAGCCTCAGAGGGGAGTGCATGCTGTAGCATGGCGTTATCTTTGATTACTTGCCATTCCTTTCATGAGCACAGCGTATTTTTACGAACCCGCGCAGGGTCACGGCCTGCCGCACGATCCCTTCAATGCCATCGTCGGCCCGCGTCCGATCGGCTGGATTTCCAGTCAGGACGGGCAGGGCGGCCTGAACCTGGCGCCCTACAGTTTTTTCAACGCCTTCAATTACACGCCGCCCATTATTGGTTTTGCCAGCGTCGGGCGCAAGGATACTTTGCGCAACATCGAGGAGACCGGCGAATTCGTGTGGAATCTGGCTACCCGTCCGTTGGCCGAGGCGATGAACGCCAGTTCGGCGATGGTGGCGTCACAGGTGGATGAGTTTGCGTTGGCGGGACTGACACCACAGGCATCGCGCATCGTGGCCGTGCCGCGGGTGGCCGAAAGCCCGGTCGCGTTTGAATGCCGGCGCACGCAGATCATCCAGTTGCACACGGCGGGCGGTGCCGACGTCAGCACGTGGTTGATTCTGGGGGAAGTGGTGGGCGTGCATATTGCGCCGGAACTGCTGAAGGAGGGTGTCTACGATACGGCGGCGGCGCGGCCGATACTGCGTGGCGGCGGGCCGGCGGATTACTTTGAGATAAGCGCGGAGAATGGTTTTAAGATGTTCAGGCCGGCGCAGCCCCAACAATCCTAAGCGAGCCGCCGCACTGATTAGAACCCACGGCAAAGAGCCGGGGTACGACCCGCCGGGTCGTACCCCAGGGTTACGCCATGGGTTTATAAGACAGCCGGCGGCCCGCCAAGTCAGGATTTCCCCCTGACTTGGCGGCACTTACTTTTAGTAGGTATAGAACATGCGCTGAATTTCCTTGCTATCGCTGGTCTTGGTCATGGCCAGCATCAGCAGGATGCGCGCTTTCTGCGGATTCAAGGTATCGGACACCACGAAGTCCAGCTCATCGTCATTGGCTTCGCCATTGCGTGCCAGGATGCCCTGGCCGACACGGCTGGAGCGAACGATCAGCACGCCATCTTTGCGCGCGGCGATCAGCGCAGGCTTGACCTTGTTCGACAGGCTGCCGTCGCCCACGCCAGCATGCACGATGCCCTTGGCGCCGGCGCCGACGAAGGCGTTCAGCGCTACCGGACCCATGTTGGCGTAGCCGTACACGATGTCTACCTGCGGCAGGGCTTGCAGATTGGCGATATCGAACTCGGTATCGACGGTGTGCTTGCGGCTGGACACATGGTAGAAGAAGGGCTTGTTGCCCTGGATGTAGCCCAGCATGCCCAGATCGCCGGACTTGAAGCTGTCCAGGGTCGAGGTATTGGTCTTGGACACATCGCGCGCGGCATGGATCTGGTCGTTCAACGAGACCAGCACGCCTTTGCCGACCGCTTCCGGACTGGCTGCCAGCAACACCGCGTTGTACAGATTCATCGGGCCATCGGCCGACAAGGCGTTCGACGGGCGCATCGCGCCCACCACGACGACAGGCTTGCGGCTTTTCACGACCAGGTCGAGGAAGTAAGCGGTTTCTTCCAGGGTGTCGGTGCCGTGGGTGATGACGATGCCGTCGACATTGCTTTGCGCCAGCAGGACATTGACGCGCTTGGCCAGGGTCAGCCAGTGCTCATTGCTCATGTTTTCGCTGGCGATCTGGAACACTTGCTCGCCGGTGACCTTGGCGACCTTGGCCAGTTCCGGCACGGCCTGGATCAGGCGATCCACGCCGACCGTCGCGGCCGTATAGCCTACCGTGGCCGTGCTGCTGTTGCCGGTGCCGGCGATGGTGCCGCCGGTGGCGAGAATGGCGACATTGGCCAGCTTCGGTGCGGCAGGCTCGGCCTGAACATTGGACGAGACGACCAGCACAAATCCGATCAGCGCGCTAAAGTAGCGCGCAGGTTTCTTATGCAGCATGCAAACTCCTAAAAAGTTGAAGACAAAGAGGTAAATCCATCTAAATAGAGTACCGCTCCGGATAAACAACAAAGTTTGACTGGCTACCTTGTCGGCGAGCATGTGGGCTGCCGCGTTAATCTGGTTGGTGATTGTTGTCAACTTGCTTGGTCCCCCAGCTAGACTGGGTGTGGGCCAGGCCTATCCAGGGGCAATTGCTGAGCAACTGATGAGCAATTGATGGGCAAGTCGGCAGACAAGCGTGAATGATATAGGAAGATTGCAACTTAGGCTAAAATTGGTAACAAGAAATGCATAAGTTGACGACAGCGCCACGCGTGGGCGGGGCTAAGAGGATGGAACGATGATGATAAACAAGGGAATGACATTGCTGCTGGCGGCCATTCTTACTTTCTGCCTGGCCGCCTGCGGCAAGTCGGAAGCGCAAAAACTGCATGAGCAGACGGTCACGCTGACCAGTCTTGGCGAGAAATTTGTCAAAGAAAAGGTGCTCGATCCTTCGTCGGCGCAGTTTCGCAATCAGTTCATCGGCAAGAAGGGCGCGCCTTGCGGCGAAGTCAATGCCAAGGACGCGTTTGGCGCCTATATCGGTTTCCAGCGCTATATCTCGGTGGCGCGCGACCTGACCTTGCTGGCCCAGGACGTGGAGCCGGCCGAGTTCGAAGCGTCCTGGTCGCAGTTGTGCCGTTGAGTAGCTGAGGCCGGCGGCGCCGTCTCAGGCCAGCCGTAGCGTCAGTTGCTGGAACAGCAGGCCGCAGGCTTGCTGCACCGGCAGCGTTTCGGTATCGAGCACCAGATCCGGATAGAGCGGCACTTCATACGGTGCCGAAATGCCGGTAAATTCGGCAATTTCGCCCGCGCGGGCCTTCTTATACAAACCCTTGGGATCGCGTTCCTCGCAAACACGGCAAGGCGTGCTGACATAGGCTTCGATGAAGTGATCGGCACCGATGATGGCGCGTGCCATGTCGCGGTCTTGCCGCATCGGCGAGATGAAGGCGGCAATGACGATCAGTCCCGCCTCGTTCATCAGGCGCGCCACTTCGGCGCTGCGGCGGATATTTTCCTGGCGGTCACGCGGCGAAAAGCCCAGATCGCGGTTCAGGCGGTGGCGCAGATTATCGCCATCGAGCACATAGGCGGGCCGGCCCGCATCGACCAGCATCTGCTCCAGCTCGCACGCCAGGGTGGACTTGCCGGAGCCGCTCAGGCCGGTCAGCCACAGCGTGGCGGTGCGCTGGGACGTGCCGGCCGGCCGGGTTTCCGGCGCCACCGTGCCCTCGTGCCAGAAGATATGCGGCGTGGGGGCTAGCAGCCCGGACCGGTCCAGATCGACGCTGTCGACGCTATTCATATGCCCCCCTTGCGGACTCAGCCGCTAATGATTGCATTGTAGAAGTTTGGACGCGAAAAATAGTCTCCAATAATCACATGAATGTGACATGGCGGCGGGCAATTGTGGCGGCACAAAAAAACCAGGGCAAAGAGCCGGAGGCCTGTTTAAACCCACGGCCAGGAGCCGGGGGCCTGATTAGAACCCACGGCGAAGAGCCGGGGGCTTGATTAGAGCCCACGCCAAGTAGCCGGAGGCTTGTTTAGAACCCACGGCAAAGAGCCGGGGGCCTGTTCTGCAGGGACAGGCGGGGCGCAGCCCCTCCCCGGACCCTGGTCAGACCCCAGGGTTACGCTGTGGGTTTATAAAAAAAACCCGCCATGGGGCGGGTTCGGGACCAGGCGGGGAACGATCAGCCCAGTTTGGTGTCTTCCTCGTCGCGGCGCGAGCGGAAGGCCAGCAGGCCCAGACCGATCGCCAGCATGCCGAAGGTCGCCGGTTCCGGCACCGGCGAGGTGACCAGATTCAGATTGCCTGCGTAACTGCCGCCGACACCTGGCAGCGCGTTGACGCCGCTGACGGTGAAGCCATACGTGCCTTCGCCCAGCGCGATATTCGGGTAGAACTCGATCGGCGCGGCGCCGATGAAGGTGCTGGCCAGAGTCGAGTGGGAATTGTCGTTGTTGACCTTGAAGAAGGTCACATTGGTGATCGTGTAGTTGGGCACGCGGGTAAAACCGGTGAAGGTTTTGCCGACAGCGGCGGTGCCGCTGGCGATGCCGATCTGCTCGTCGTCAACCGAAAACAGGTATTCGTCGTTGAACGCGCCAACGCCGTGGGTGGTGCCGAAGGTGGCGTTGCCAAAGCTATCGAAAATCAGGGTTTCTGCATGTGCCGCACCGGACAACAGACCAGCGGACATCAGGATAGACGGAAGGAGTTTTTTTAAGAACGGTTTATTCATATGGTGACCCCATTGATTCATCTGGTGTTGACGTGCGTAGATGCGCACGGAAATTGGCAGATTTGCTCATGGCTATCTTTGCTTCTTGTGGAAATGATCAAAAATTACCTGCCAGCCGGTAAACTTAGCAGAGAATGTAATAAAAACAAAATGACAACGTATCGAATCGTGGTGTTTTGACATCATTATTTTTCACTATTGCCAATTTGATAGTGAGGTGGCCGCGTTTGCCTCTCAGGGCCGCCAGCTCAGCACTATGCGCGGCAGCAGATTGAGCAAAGCTATCAGCCAGGCCATGCGGCGCGGAAACACGCGCCGCGCTTCCCGCCTGGCGATCGCCTCGGCGATCTGTTCCACCGCTTGCGCCTCCGACAGCAGAAAGGGTTTGGCGCTGGCATCGCCGTCGTTGAGTTCGCGCAACCTGGCGGTATCGATGTAGCCGGGCACGATGGCGGTGACGCCGATGCCGAACGGCGCCAGGCCCTTGCGGTAGCTGTCGCACAGGCTCAGCACGCTGCGTTTGGTGGCGCTGTACAGCGAGGCGCCGGGGAAGTCGTGCAGCAAGCCTGCTACCGACGAGATCGCCACCAGCTGGCCGCTGCCTTGTGCCAGCATGCGCGCCGCGCCCAGTTCGAAGGCATGGCTCAGGCCGCTGACATTGGTGCGCAGCATGCGCAAGGTGGTGGCCGCGTCGAGCTGCTGATGACGGGTATTGAAATAGAAGCCGGCCGCGACCACCAGCAGGTCCAGCGGACCTGCTTCGCAAAATGCGTGCATTGCCCGTTCCAGCGCGGGACGTTCGGCGATATCGAGCCCCAGCGTTTGCAGCCGCGGATAGCGCTGCGGCAGCGCGGCGGGCACCCGCTCAGGATCGCGTCCGCACACGGCCACACTGGCGCCGCCGTCCAGATAGTGCCGCGCCAGCGCCAGCCCGATGCCGCTGGTGCCGCCGACGATCATCACCCTCACCGCAGGGCCATGCTGAAACGCGTTTCGTTGCGGATGGCGCGCGCCTGGCCGGCCTGCAGCTGGCAGGCTTCGAGTCCGCGCTCGTAGCCGTACTGCCACTGGTCGCGCATATGCTCGGCATAGGCCTCGTAGCTGAAGGGCATGGCCAGGGCGATGCGGTTGCGCCACCAGTGCAGCTTCTTCTGCACCAGCTCGCTGGCCAGCACCTGCGATACATCCGAGGTGTCGACCCGGATGTCGGCCTGCTGGCCATTGGCGTAGCGCAGGCGCGCATTGCCGTCCAGGCCCAGCACCGCGCGCCAGGCGGGGATGGAAAAGGTCTGGTCGAAGGCTTCCTTAAATTCCATCATCACTTCGGCGCCCAGGCGCCGTCCCAGTTCGATCGGGAACAGATCGAGCACGCCGCCGATGTAATGGTGGCCGCCGTGGTGCTGGCAGCGGAAGTAGATCATGTCGGCGATCGACAGGCGCGCCGCTTCGGCCATCGGCACGCTGCTGTCGGTGAGCAGGGCATCGGCCACCGCGTGTTCGCCCCAGCGCGGATCGGCCAGGGGCGAGGCCATGCCATCGAGCAGGGCGGCCGCGCGCGGCGGGCAGAATACGGTTTCGGCAAACAGCTTGCGCTGGCCGCGCGGCTGGCCCACTTCGCTCTCGTCGAACAGCAGGCGGCCGGCCACGATGGCCACGTCCACCGCCGGACCGCCTGGCGGTTCGGGCGGGAAGGGCAGCTGGGAGGGCATATCAAACAGATAGTCGCCGAACAGGTCGGGTATGCGCCCCGCCAGGTCCGAGCCGAACTTGCGCCGCGCCGCGCGCAGCAGGGTGCCGAGCAGGCGCGCGTGCTGGGCCGACTTCAGATTGGACCAGAACTCGTACATCAGCGGGGAGGTGAGCCAGTCGCGCCGCTGGCGGTCGTCGGGCAGGTTGCGGATGATGGTGGCGGCGATCGCGCTGCCGCAGCTGGCCAGCAGGATGTCGGGCGGGCGCCCGGCATCGCAGGCCGCCGCGTACATGCCGAGGTAGATGCCGAAGCGCGAGCCGCCGCCGGCCATCACCATGCAGCGCTGGTACTGTTGAGCGTCCGGCGCGGCTGCGCGGATATCGGTATGGAGGTGCAAGGGAGACTGGGTCATCCTGATAAAATACCACACCGGACCCGGCTCCAGACATGGGAAATTGAATGGCATCGTCCAGCAGCGAATATGGCAATGCGGCCAGCACCGCGTTTGACGCGGCAAGCGGCAGCGCGTCGCCTGGATATCGCCTGGGCCACCTGGCGCTCAATCTGCTGGTGTTCTCGCTGTGCTATCTGCTGGCCAATGCGCTGGCGCAGCGCCTGGACGTACAACGCCATCTGGTGTTCGGCTGGGAGCGGGGCATCCCGTTTTCCCAGTGGATGATCGTGCCCTATATGAGTTCCGGTCCGCTCTTCCTGGGCGCCTTCCTGCTACTACCCACGGCGGATCGGCTGCGCGTGTTCAGCCAGCGCATGCTGATGGCCAGCGTGCTGGCGGCGCTGGTGTTCGTGCTGTTTCCGCTGCGCTTTTCCTGGGGAAGGCCGGCCGTCGACGCGCCTTTGTGCGCGGCGCTGTTCCAGCTGCTGGGCAGCGTGGACCAGCCCTACAACCAGCTGCCTTCCCTGCATGTGGCTTACTGCCTGCTGTTCTGGAGCGCGCTCGCGCCGCGGCTGCGCGGACTGGGCGCGCGGCTGTTGCTGGCACTGTGGCTGCTGCTCACCGCGCTGGCCACGCTGTTCACCTTTCAGCACCACGCCGCCGATCTGGCCGGCGGACTGGCGCTGGGCCTGCTGTGCATGGCCACGGTGCGGCAGGTGCGCAGCGAGCCCGCCGTGGCTTTCTATTATCTGACCGGAGCAGTGATGGTCGTGGTGCTGGGTCTCTGCGCCGGACAGCTGATGGCGCTGCCGTATCCGGCTCGCTACCTGAGCTTGTATGTCGCAGCCTGTCTGGCGCTGGTGGCGCTGGCCTATGCGCGGCGCGACCGCCACTTCCTGCACAAGCGGCATGGCCGCCATCCCTGGTGGACCTGGCTGCTGTATGGGCCATATCTGGCCGGCTATCGCTTGACCTGGCTGGCGGTGCTGCTGCGCGAACGCGGCAAACCGGTGGTGCGCCAGCTTGCGCCTGGCCTGTGGGTGGGCCGGCGCCTGGGCGAGGGCGAGGCGCTGCTGCTGCCGCCGCATTGCGTGGTGTTCGACCTGGCCAATGAACTGAGCGAGACGGCGGCCTTGCGCACGCCGCGCTACCGCCACTTTCCGCTGCTCGACCTGATGGTGCCGCCGGCCGACGCGGTGCGCGACATCGTCGCCGCGGTCACGGCGGAGATCGCCGCCGGACGTACGGTCTACCTGCATTGCGCCATGGGATACAGCCGATGTATAGTGCTGGCCAATTCCTATCTGGCCCAGGCATCGCGATGAGCTTCTCGATCTACCAGCTGAAACCCAAATTCCAGCAACTGCTGCGGCCTGTACTGGCCGGCCTGGCCCGCCGCGGCGTGACCCCGAATCAGGTGACCCTGCTGGCCATGCTGCTGTCCTTGCTGTACGGACTGGCGCTGGTGCTGGCGCCGCAGCGCGTAATCCTGTGGGCCGGCCTGCCGCTGTTCATGTTGCTGCGCATGGCACTCAATGCCATCGACGGCATGCTGGCCAATTACTCCGGCCTGAAAACGCCGCTGGGCGCGCTGCTCAATGAGATGGGCGACCAGATCTCGGATGCGGCGCTCATTCTGCCGTTCGCGCTGCTGCCGGCGCTTCAGGCGCCGCTGGTGGTGCTGGCCGCCGTCATGGCGCTGCTGGCCGAATTTGCCGGTGTGGCAGCGCTGCTGGCCGGCGCGAAGCGGCGCTTCGACGGCCCGATGGGCAAGAGCGACCGTGCCTTTGCCTTCGGCCTGCTGGCACTGCTGGTGGCGGGCGGCGCGGCGCCCGCGTGGATGAACGGCCTGCTGCACCTGGTGCTGGCGCTGCTGGCCTTTACCATCGTCAACCGGCTGCGTCAGGCCTTGCGCAATCCTTGCGCGCCACCGATACTGTAAAGATCCCTTCCAGTCCGATCCGGCTGCCCACCTTGGTGCAGCCCGCGCTGGCCACCAGCGCATCCATTTCCACCTGCGGGCGCGGACGCATCAGCCAGGGCTTGCCCTGGTGGTTGTCCAGCGTCCCGGCGATCATCAGCAACTGCGGGTGCCAGGGCTGGCCGGTGTAGACCAGATGGCCGCCCGCTTTCAGCTGCCGTCCAATGCCGCGCAAGGAGCGCAGCACAGGGGCGTTTTCGCTGAACAGTTCATACAGGCCGGAGACGATCACGATATCGTAGGGCGCTTCCTCGGCCGGATAACTGCCGTCGTCGAAGGCATCGCGGCACTGGAAGCTCACCTGGCGCAGCTGGAGTTGGGCGGCCAACGCCTGCGCGCGATCCAGATTGCCCTGCTCGTAGTCGCGCAGGGTCAGTTCGATCTGGTGTTCCTGGAAGCGCTTGACCGTCTCCAGCACGTAGCGGCCACCGCCGGCCGCCACGTCGAGAATGCGCAGCGGCCGGTCTTGCGGTGCGTGCGCGATCAACTCGGCCAGCGCCTGCTGCAACTGGGCCTTGCGCAGGCGGATGCCGCGCCAGCCCACCGCGTCCAGATAGCCGCGGTCGATCTGCTTGCCGATCATGGCGGCGCCGCCAGCCTGATTGCGGTACACATAGTCCAGCGATGCGCCCGAGTCGAAACCGTGGCGCAGGCCTATGCTCATGCCTTCGCTGAGTTTGCCCATCGTTCCCAGCATGGTTTTCTGGAAGCCGAACCAGGATTTTTCCAGGGCACTG
Source organism: Oxalobacteraceae bacterium (assembly GCA_013284265.1). Lineage (GTDB taxonomy): Bacteria > Pseudomonadota > Gammaproteobacteria > Burkholderiales > Burkholderiaceae_D > Rugamonas. The sequence continues at coordinate 24,835 of JABTBR010000060.1, forward strand.
GCCGCCGTGCCGTCCTGCAAGGCGCGGTACTGCTGCGCGCTGACGCTGTCGCTGTCGGCGCTGTGGTAGTGCGAAGCTGGTGCAAGCTCGCGCTGGAAGCAGGCGGCGATGAAGTTGCGCGCGGCCAGAATCGCCTTGCCCGACTGGGCTGCGCTCTCGTAGAAAATCGCGTGGTGGCAGTCGGGGATCACCAGATATTCCTTCAGCGGCGAGGCGATGCGTTCGAAAAAGGCCCGTTGCGGCGCCTGTTTGACGACATAGTCCTTGTCGGCCACCAGCATCAGGACAGGCGTATCGATGGCCTGCGCGTCGCGCACCACGCGCGCGGCGGTGTCGGCCAGGTCGAGCAGCACGCGCGCCGAGATGTTCTTGGTGATCAGCGGATCGGCGTCGTAGGCGCGCGCCTGTTCCTTGGAATGCGTGAGCATGCTGGAGCGGATGTAGCTGGTCACGAACAGATCGGGCTTGAAGCACTTGGCCAGGCGCAGCGCCGGTTTGGCCAGGGGGACGTACAGATTGATGTCGAAGGCGGCGGCGGCCATCACCACGCCGCGCACGCGCGGCGCGTAGTCGTGCAGCCAGGTCGCGGCGATCACCGCGCCCACGCTATTGGCCACGATCAGCATGTTCTCCGGCGCGATGCCGTGGCGCTGCTGCAGGTGGCGCACGAACTCTTCGAAGTCCTGCACCAGTGCCTGGAAGCCGGGCGCGTCGCCGCGCTCGCCGGGCGAGTGGCCGTGGCCGCGCGCGTCCCAGGCGAAGGCCCAGTCCTGGGTGCAGGCGAATTGCTCCACCAGCGGCTGGATGCGGCCTGAATGCTCATGGCCGCGATGCAGGAAGATCAGGGCGCGCTGCGCACCGCCGGCGCGCGGCACCAGCGGCTCCCAGCTACGGTAGAACAGGCGGGTGCCGTCGAAGCTGTCGAAGCCGGATTCGGCGTTTTTCCAGATCATCTGCGATTGAAGCGTCATCGTGTTTCCTTGAATGTGGGGCTGTTTAGTGCAGCAGGCCGAAGTACAGCAGCGGCGCGGTCAATACCAGGCTGTCGACCCGGTCCAGAATGCCGCCGTGGCCGGGAATGAGCTGGGAGAAATCCTTGATGCCGAGGTAGCGCTTGGCGGCCGAGAACAGCAAGTCGCCGCAGAAGCCGCCCAGCGACAGCAGCAGCGCCAGCGCCAGCATGGGCAGCGGCGCGGCCAGATGCAGGTAGTGGCCCAGCGCCAGCGACAGCAGCGCGCTGGCCAGCACGCCGCCGGCCAGGCCCTGCCAGGTTTTGTTGGGGCTGATGCGCGCGGCGATTTTCTGCTTGCCGAAGACGGTGCCGCTGATGAACTGGGCCACGTCGTTGAGCGAGGTCAGGACGAACAGGTAGAAGATCCAGGCCAGATTGGTTTGCGGCGAATTGGGCAGGTGCTGCAGGCGCAGCATCAGGCTCAGGCTACAGCACAGCAGCACGAACAGCAGCAGCAAGAGCTGGTCGGCGTGGCGGCGCAGCAGGAAGTGCAGGGTCTGGGCCAGCAGCAGGGCGGCCAGCAAGGGCGTGAGGTCGGCGCCATCGCTGCGGCTGGAGGCCAGCAGCAGGGCGAACACCGCCAGCGCGGGCGCGAGCAGGGTCCAGCGCGATCCCCGTACATGCAGCGCCAGTTCGCGCAGCGCCAGTGCGGCGATGAACAGGGCCAGCAGCCAGGGGCCGAGCGGGTAAATCAGCAGGCTGGCGCTGAAGACCGGGAAGATCAGCCACCAGGAGTTGACCTGCTGGCGCAGCTGGCCGCCGGGACGGCCGTAGATGCCGACGCTCACGCTGGCGGCAGCCAGGAACAGGTACAACAGCAGCATCGCCATGAGCGTACTGCGGTCCAGCACCAACGTTGAAAGCACGGATGACCTCTGCGGGGAAACGCGGTTGGCAGAGTATAACTCCAACAATTGTAGCTTGGTCAAGTTTAACGGGATGCCAAGTCCGGTCTGCGGATCGGCGATCGTCCAGCCGCTGCGAACTACAAGGCCAGCTCCAGTGAGATGCGCAGTTTTGCCGCGTTGCCGGTGCGGCTGGCTGCGCGCCGGGTCGCATCGTTGCTGTCCGGTGTGTAGCGGCTGCTCTCTTCCACATCCTGGCCCAGCAGGTTGGCCAGCGACAGGCGCAGTTGCATGCCCTTGGCCAGCTGGCCGGCCGCGTACAGGTCGAGCTGGCGCCGCGGGCCATGGGTCTCATAAAGATTGGCGGAGATGCGCGCGGGGGCGGCGCCCTGAAACTGGAAGCTGGCGCCGCTGGAGAAACCGCTGTCGCGCCGGCGGTAGTCCAGTCCCAGGCTGGCGCTGAAAGGATGCTGGCGTTCGAGCCGGTTGTCCGGGCCTGGTACGCGCTCAACGCGGGACCAGTTGCGTGCCAGGCTTGCACTGAACTCCAGCGCCGGTGCGTGCGCCAGTCCGGGCAGCGTCCGCAAGGGCAGCTTGGCTTCCAGTTCGATGCCATGCACGCTGGCGCTGCCATTGTTGTATGGAGTCTCGACCCAGGCGCCGTCCTGCTGGAACAAGCGGCGCGCGGTGACGTCGCCGATGCGGCGCAGGTAGGCGCTGGCGCTGAGCAGGCCGCCGTCGGCCAGATAGTGTTCGGCGGCGGCATCGAGTCCCCACGCCAGTTCCGGGCGCAGCGCGGGATTGCCCTGGGTGTCCGCGTTGGTGGGGCCGTTATTGTTATCGGTGGTATGGCGGCGCGGCAGCAGGTCCACCAGTTTGGGCGGATTGTAGCTGCGGCTCAGGGCCAGCCGGAACTGATCTTTTTCATTCAGTTTGTAGAGCAATTGAAGCGATGGGCTCCAGACCGCCACGCCGCTGTCGGCTGCCTCGATGGCTGAACCGTCGCTGGCGGTATGCAGGGCTTCGCGGCGCAGTCCAAGGTAGAGCGACAGGCGTTTGCTGACATCCCACTCAAGCTGCACAAACAGGGCGAGCCGGCGCACGGTGGCCGCATAGGAAGCGTCATTGGTAGTGTGCAGCATGCCCTTGCCGTCGAACTGGCGCTCGTGGCGGTATTCGCTGCGGCGGGCATGGCTGGCGTCCCAGCCCGCGGCCAGCGCCTGGCCTTCGGCGATGCCGCGGCGCCAGGTCCCGCGTGAGGTCAGGCTGGTTTCTGCGGGACCCGACGCCACCTCGTGCGATCCGGCTGGCCGCCCGTTTGCATCGGTACCCGCGAAATGAAAGTCCGCGCTGCGCCAGCTGCGCTGCAAGCCGGTACGCAACTGGAAGCTGCCTTCCTGGTTCATCTGATGGGTCCAATCGAGATCGCTGCGCAACAGCGAATTGCTCGCGTCATAGCGGCCTTCGTTGACGGGGAACTCGCTGGGCTCCCCGATCGGCGTATTTTCCTGCGACGGGTGGCGGTGGCGGATGCGGCGCAGTTGCAGCAGGCTTTGGGATACCAGCGTATCGCCGCCGTCCAGGGCCCAGTCCAGCCGCGGTGCCAGCGCCAGTTTGTCATCGTTTACCAGTTCGCTCTGGCGGATTTGGCGCAGCAGGGTGAGCTTGCCCTGTGGGTCGTGTGCTTCTTCTGTTTCCAGGCTGGGCGCGGCGTTGTGCTGGCGCGCGAAGGTGGCGGCCAGGCTGTATTGCAGGCGCCCGTTGCGGTCGGCCAGATCGGCTTTGAACGCGGGCGCTACGCGGCCGGACTGGCTCTCCATGCTGGCGCCGATTCCGCGCCTGCCGTCGCGTGCGGGCTTGCGCAGGATGATGTTGATGGTGCCCGCGATGGCCTGGCTGCCCAATTCGGCCGTGGCGCTGCGCAGGATCTCGACGCGTTCGATCAGTTCCGGCGCCAGCGTGTCGAGCGTGAAGCCGGCCGGTGCCGCCACGCCGTTCAGCAAGATCTGCGTATAGCCTGCGCCCAGTCCGCGCATGCGCACTTCGGCGGATTTCCCCGGCGAGCTTGCGATGGTGATGCCGGGCTGGCGCCGCAAGGCGTCGGCCAGGTTGCGGTCGCCGTAGCGCTGCAGTTCTTCGTGGTTGACGATGGTGGTGGCGGTGGTTTCGCGTTGCCGCTGGCCGGCGCGGGAAGCGCTGACCTTGACCTGGGCTGAGGCCAAGGCCTGATTGTCCACCTGGCCGATGGGGGCAGTTTCCTGTGCGTTTGGGCGCAGGGGGGCGAGCAGCAGCATGCCGCATACGATGGAATGCAGTCGCATTGAGTTGATCCTGTTAGTGGTGGCTGGCCGAACTAGTCAGCGCATGGACGAAGGACGGCTGGTGGACAGCGGCATCGCAGGGGCGTGCGCCTTCCCGCCGCGGTCGTGGCGCCGTCGCTTCATCGTGTGGTGGAAATGCCGGCGCAGCGAGCGCCGGCGTTGATTCAGGTGCTGGTGGCCGGGAAACCGGCGATCAGTGGCCTAGCTGTTCGCGGCGCTGGCGCAGGGCGCGCTTGCTGGCGTGTTGATCCAGATTGGCCAGCATGGTTTGCGGGTCCAGTCTTTGCTCGCCTTGCAGCACTTCGAAATGCAGGTGCGGGCCGGTGGCAAGGCCAGTTTCGCCGACCTTGCCGATGCGCTGGCCTGCTGCGACCTCGGCGCCAACTTGCACCGCGATGCTGTCGAGGTGGGCGTACAGCGAGCGCTGGCCACCATGTTCGATGATGACGGTATTGCCGTAGCGGCCATCGTTGATGGCGAGTTCGCCGGCGGCGACGACGCGGCCCGCCGCTGCCGCAAACACGGGTGTGCCCTTGCCGGCGGCCAGATCGATGCCCTTGTGCGGCGTCGCCAGCACTTTGCGGCTGACACCGAAGAAGCTGCTGACATGCATCTGCTCCAGGGGATAGCGCCAGGTCTGGGCTGCCGCAGTTGTGGCCGCTGGCGGCGCAAGCGCTGCCGCAGCCGATGGCTGCTGCGCTACGCTGCCCGCTTCGGGCGGCAGCGCCATCGCAGGCTGCAGCAGCAGCGAGACAGCCAGCGGCACGGTCAGGATGATGCCGAGCAGGCATTTGGCGGCGATACCTGGCTGGCGGCTGACTGTGCCGCGCAGTTGTTTGATGCGCTCGGCCACGCTGGCACTGTCGCTACCGCCGAAGGCGCTGCCATTCCAGTTCAGCATCTGGGTCTGGGCCTTGAACTGGGCCAGCAAGGCTGCCGCGTACTGCTGGCGCAATTGCAGCGGACGGCCAGCCAGCACCGTGCTGTCGCAGCTCAGTTCCTGGGCGCAGGCCAGTTTTCCGCTCAGCCATGGCAGCGCTGGATTGAACCAGAATACGGTGCGCAGCAGCAGCGCCAGCGACATCAAGGCGGGATCGTGGCGGCGCCAGTGCGTCAGTTCGTGTTCGATGATCATCTGCTGCTGCGCCGCCGGGAAGCTGCGCAGGTGCTCGGGCAGCAGCAGCAAGGCATGCCGGGCTCCGGCCAGCATCGGCGAAATGGCGGCGGGGATTTCCAGTACGGCGATAGCGTGGCGGGCGATTTCCTGCTGCTGCTCAAGGGTAAAGCCGCCGTGCTCATGCAATGCCTCCCGGTCTAAACGGGTAGCACCACTGAGTAAAGCTTTCCACAAACGGCGCGCGTGCCACTGGCGCCACAGTGCCAGGCTCAGACCGCTGCCGTACAGGCAAAGCCATAGCAAGGGCAGGCTGTCCAGGGTCTGCTCCCAGGCACTGGCGGCGCTATCCCGGGTGCCTGACCCAGCGGCGGTGTCAGCACTGCGCTGATCTGCCAGTGCCGGCGCGGAGGCGCGCCGCGTGTGCGGCGCTGCCGGGCCGGTCGCGGCAGGCGACGCCTGCGCCGTCGACGCCTTCGGCAGCACTGGCTGCAACGCCGGCAGCAGCGCCGCCCGCGGCAGGATATTCCACTGCGTCCACTGCGTCCACTGCGTCAGCTGCGCGCTGCGTGGCGCCAGGGTCAGTGCGAACACCGCCAGCAGCACCGCCTGCGCGGCCAGCCAGACGGCGCGCTGCGCCGCCAGCGCGGGCCAGCGCCGCAGCGCCAGCGCCAGCAGGCCGCGCAGCAGCAGGCCGGCCAGTACCGAGGCGGCGCAGGCGAGCAGGAATTTCATACTCAGAATATCGAAGGGCATGGCTTACTCCTTGTCGGTGGCGGGCCAGTCCTGCAGCAACTGCTCCAGTTCCGCCAGTTCCGTGGGGTCGACCAGTTTGCTGCCGGTGAACATGGTGACCGGTAGCGGCGTATCGAGTTCCATCACGCGGCGGCCGAAGTCGTGCGCGAAGGCGGCCAGTGTGGCGACCTTGTCGGCCAGCGCCGTGTAGACGTGCACACCATGGGCGCTGTGCTGGCTCACCAGCTGTTTTTCCAGCATGCGGTCGAGCGTCTTGCGGGTCGAGGAAAACGACCAGCCCAGTTCGTCGGACACCTGGGCGTGAATCTCGCGCGCGCTCAGCGGCGCCTGCTTCCATAATGCTTTGAGCAGACTCAGTTCGCTGACGGACGGTATCGGCAGGGCAGGGGACATGATGGCTTTCGGGTTTGTGACTGGTATGGCAAGTATGCGACAACTGTCGCAAGGCCGTCAAGTGGAATGTGCGACATTTGTCGCACAAGGGCTGATCGCGCTGGTAATACGGGATATGTAATTTTTCGAAGAATATTGTAATATTTCTTAACTCCAACTTATCTATATGCTACGATTGGATTTTTAGCAATCTGATGTCGCAGTGCAAGCCTTTCGTCAGCGGGAGACCTGCGCCAGCCAACCCAGCCAGCCGTCCGTTTCCGGACCAGCCAGCCATACGGATCGCCAGCCGGACTCCCTGCGGGAGCGCCAGCGTGGCCCGCGCCGATGCGCTATACAATGCGTTTGGGCGCGGCCAGCCGGGCCGCCCATGACCGCATCGGATCAGCACATGTATTACGGAGAACGTTTTAACAGCATCACCCACACCGTCGGCGCCGTGCTGGCCGCGCTGGGCGGCACACTGCTCATCGTGCTGGCCGCCCGCAGCGGCGATCCATGGAAGGTGGTCAGCTTCAGCGTCTATGCAGCCACGCTGCTGGCGCTGTACCTGACCTCCACGCTGTACCACAGCATCCGCGGTCCGGCCAAGGACGTGTGGCGCACGCTCGATTACTGCGCGATCTACCTGCTCATCGCCGGCAGCTACACGCCGTTTACGCTGGTCAGCCTGCGCCAAACGTGGGGCTGGTGGATGTTCGGCGCGGTATGGTCGCTGGCCCTGATCGGCATCGCGCAGGAGATCTGGTACGCCAAGGGCGCCCGGGTTCTGTCGCTGGTGATCTATGTGCTGATGGGATGGCTGGGGGTGATTGCTGCCGGTCCGCTGATCTCGGCCCTGAGCTGGGACGGCTTTATGTGGTTGGCCGCGGGCGGTGTGCTGTACACCGGCGGCATCGGCTTTTATGCGACCGACCATAAACTACGTCATGGTCACGGCGTATGGCACTTGTTTGTACTGGGTGGCAGTATCTGTCACTTCGGCGCGGTGCTGTTCTACGTGGCCTGATTTTTACCGCGCCACGAGCGCACACCAGGAACACAGTGGATATCAATTCCGACGATTTAAAGATTTTTGTCACCGTCATCGACAGCGGCACCCTCAGCGCCGCCTCCGTCCATCTGGGCCAGACCACCTCCGGCGTGAGCCGCGCGCTGTCGCGGCTGGAGGACAAGCTGTCGACCTCGCTGCTCACGCGCACCACCCGGCGCATGGAGCTGACCGAGGAAGGGCAGTTATTCCTGCAGCAGGCGCGCCAGATCCTGGCGGCCATGGAGGAAGCCGAGGAGACCATCCGCATCCGCCGCCAGAAACCGGCCGGCCGCCTGTCGATCGACGCCGCCTCGCCCTTCATGCTCCATTGCGTGGTGCCGCATGTGGCCGAATTCCGCGAGATGTATCCGGACATCCGCCTCGAATTGAGCAGCAACGACCAGATCGCCGACCTGATCGAACACCGCACCGATGTGGCCATCCGCATCGGCACGCTGAGCGACTCCACCCTGCACGCGCGCGCCCTCAGTTCCAGCCCGCTGCATGTGCTGGCCAGTCCGGAATACCTGGCGCGCAATGGCCGCCCGGTGGCGCCGGAAGACCTGGCCGCGCATACCCTGCTTGGTTTCGCGCAGTACGAGCAGGGCAATACCTGGCCGCTGCATCACCAGACCGGCAACAGCCTGCAAATCAGCCCGGTGCTGACGGCCTCCAGCGGCGAAACCCTGCGCCAGCTGGCGCTGGCGGGGCAGGGCATCGTCTGCCTGGCGGACTTCATGACGCGCGCCGACATCGCCGCCGGCCGCCTGGTGCGGGTGCTGGAAGACAGTTATACCGGCTTCCGCCAGCCTATCCACGCGGTGTATTACCGCAATACCCAGCTGGCCCAGCGTATCAGCTGTTTCCTGGAATTCCTGCAGCAAAAACTCTGACAGGCCGGGAAAAACGGCATTGGAAGATTGTGTGCGCTGGCGTACGGTGCATTGAGCGGGGCAGCCTTACACTGGATTTGCGTGATTGATGCGCGTCGCAAAAAAGCAGCGATGGCGGCTCGTCAGCAGGTGAGCCGGTAGCCTCAAGTACCGGCACCAATTCCCGACGAAGTCAACGCTGCGAGGACATCATGGCACAGACTAACCACCCTTCGAAGTACCTGGTGCGCGCCTATCTGGAGCGCCGTACGCACGAAGTCAAACCACCTCCAACGCCGGAAGAAATCCGCCGCCAGCTAGGATGGGGTTTGCTGATGTTCGACCAGAAGGTGGCCAACGGCGGCCGTTCTTAAACACCACAGGAGATAGCGATGACCAACCGTATCGGCAATAAAAACGTGGCGCACCAGCGCAGCAAGGCGGAGAAACAGCGCATCAAGCAGGACAATGTGGCGCGCGAGGCAGTCAAGCGTGCCGCCGCCGTGGCCAAGTATCGCAACGCCATCAAGGGCCGGCCGGAAACGGCGCCCGCCGCCTGATACGGTATCTAGTTACGCCGGAAACAAGTTAAAGCGCACCCCGCGAGACAATGGTCTTGCGGGGTGTTTTTGTTTCAGTCTGCGCCGCGCAGCATCTGCGACAGGTACTGCGGCGTGATGCCCAGGAAGGAAGCGATGACCTTTTGCGAGATGCGGCGCTCCAGGCCAGGATATTCGCGGCGGAATTCGGCCAGCCGGTCCTGGGCCGAGGAATGGCTGCCCAGGCCGATGCGGCGGCTCTGGCGCACGATGCTCGCTTCGGCCGCCTTCAGATAATAGTCGCGCACGATGGCCTGCTCCTGCGTTACGCGCATCACCTCCTGCCAATCCATGCGGTGGCCTTCGACCGCCGTTTCGGCGATCACGAAGTGCTGGGCCGCGATGCCGGCGCGGGCCTGCAGCAGATCCTCGTGCGAGCCGGCCGCCTCGCCATCCATGGTGAAACGCAGCGTGACTTCGGCGCCGCTTTCGGTGATGAAGCCGTTGCGGGTCACGCCGCGGAAGATCCAGTACATCCATTGCGCCGGCGTGCCGCTGCGCTGCAGGAACTCGCCCTTGCGCAAGGAAACCGGAACCGCCAGCGGCGCCAGCGCCAGGGTCACCGCGTCGAACGCCGCCTCGCTGACGCCAAAGCGCTGCGCGGTGGCGCGCCGGTAAGGCTCTCTTTGTGCGATATATGCGTGATTCATCATGAATGTTCGCAAGTCTGTCGGAAAACCCGGGTTTGCATGCCGATCCGCAAACGGACGGCCTGTTGTGGATACGCCCTCAAACAAATATTTAACTTCAATCTTAAACTAGTTGAAGTAGTTCCGTCAGGAATATTCCTATACTGCAATTACTCCTCACATCTTGCTCTGCGGCATCGTTTTGCTTGTTCGCCGCAGCGCAGTCCCTCTCAGGTGCCCGATGACCCAGCTTGTTAGCCCAGACCAGGAACGTCCCGCCGACGCCAAGACCCAGGAAAACCGCTCGATCCGCGTCGATTCCGACAAGCTCGACCGTCTGATCGATCTGGTGGGCGAATTGATCATCGCCGGTGCCCGTACCAGCATGCTGGGCCGGCAGCTGCACAACGCCCAGTTGCAGGAGTCGACCTCGACCTTGGCGGGCCTGGTCGAGGACGTGCGCGACGCCGCGCTGGAACTGCGCATGGTGAAAATCGGCGCCACCTTCAAGCGCTTCCAGCGCGTGGTGCACGACGTGGCGCGCGAACTGGGCAAGGATATCGTCCTGCAAATCGACGGCGAGGACGCGGAACTGGACAAGACAGTGGTGGAAAAGATCGGCGATCCCTTGATGCATCTGATGCGCAACGCCATGGACCACGGCATCGAAGCGGCCGGGTTGCGGGTGGCGGCGGGCAAGCCGGCGCAGGGCATGATACGGCTGAACGCCTTCCATGAATCGGGCAGCATCGTCATCGAGCTCAGCGACGATGGCGGCGGCCTGCGCAAGGAGCGCATCCTGGCCAAGGCCGTCGAGCGCGGACTGGTCGACCCCGAACGCAAGCTGAGCGATACCGACATCTACAACCTGGTGTTCGAGGCCGGCTTCTCCACCGCCGAGCAGGTCAGCAATCTGTCCGGCCGCGGCGTGGGCATGGATGTGGTCAGGCGCAATATCACGGCGCTGCGCGGCAGCGTCGACCTCGCCAGCACCGAAGGGCAGGGTACCACGGTGACGGTGCGCCTGCCGCTGACCCTGGCCATCATCGACGGCTTCCAGGTGCAGGCCGGCGGCGCGGTGTTCGTGATCCCGCTCGACATGATAGAGGAATGTATCGAATACGCGGCCGAACCGGGCCAGGACTACGGCAATCTGCGCGGCCAGGTGCTGCCGCTGATTGGCTTGCGCGCGCTGGCCGGCGTGCGCGGCGGCGCGGTGCGGCGCGAAAGCATCGTCGTGCTGAAGTACGGCAGCCAGCGCGCGGGGCTGGTGGTCGACCTGCTGCTGGGCGAATGCCAGACCGTGATCAAGCCGCTCAGCCACATCTTCAATCAGGTCCGCTGCGTCAGCGGTTCGACCATTCTGGGCAGCGGCGAAGTGGCGCTGATACTCGATATCGCCGCCGTCATGGAGGCCGCCTGCGGCACGGCGCAGTCCGCGCCGCTGCTGGCCGCCTGAGGCAGCCCACTGCAAGACCTGCGCGCAGCGCAGGCCAGCAAGGCACGGCAGCAACACAACAACCACGCTATAAGCAGAGGAGTCAACACATGTTTGCCAATCTCACCGTCAGGACCAAGATCATCGCCTTGATCGTCACCGCCATCCTGGCCTTGTTGCTCGTCATGCTGATTGCCTTTGCGGGTCTGCGCAACCAGAGCGACATGCTGAACGAACTGGGCAAGAACCGCCTGCCCTCGGTGCAAAGCCTGCAGGTCATCAACGAGGCCCAGACCGCGCTGCGCTCGGCCAGCCGGGCCATCGATAGCCTGTCCCAGTATCCGGAACAGCACGAAGAGGTGGCCCAGCAGCTGAAGAACAAGCAGGCCGCCAACGAACGCGTCGCCAAGGCGCGCGCCGTGTATGAGCCGCTGCGCCAGGAGCCGGAGGAGGAGAAGGTCTGGAAGCAGTTCCTTACGGAGTGGGATGCATGGAAGCAGAACGATGGCGGCATCGACGAACTGGCCAACCAGATCCTGCGGGCCGATGCCGCCCACAAAAAAGAACTGTTTGTGCTGCTGCATAAGAAGCTGATCGACACCCGTCCCTCTTTCCGCGCGGCCGAGCAAACCCTGGACAAGCTGGTGGAGCTCAATATCGGCTACGGCGACGACGCCAACAAGCAGGCCGACATCGCGTCGGCCAATGCGCAGCGCCAGATGGTGATCGCCTCGTCCGTCTCGCTGGCGCTGCTGGTCGTGCTGGGCACCTTTATCCTGATCGGTATCCTGCGCCAGCTGGGCGGCGACCCATCGTATGCGGCCGAGATCGTGCGCAAGGTGGCCGAGGGCGACCTGACCGCCGCCGTCATCCTGAAAGCGGGCGACAGCACCAGCCTGCTGGCGGCGATGAAGACGATGATAGAAAAACTCTCGCATGTGGTGCAGGAAGTCAACAACGGCGCCGAAGCGCTGGCCAGCGCCTCGGAGGAAGTGAGCGCCACCGCACAATCGCTGTCGCAGGCGGCCAGCGAACAGGCCGCCGGCACCGAGGAAACCAGCGCCTCGGTCGAACAGATGGCGGCCTCGATCTCGCAGAACACCGAAAACGCCAAGGTCACCGACGGTATCGCCAGCAAGGCCGCGCTGGAAGCGACCGAGGGCGGCGAGGCGGTCAAGTCGACGGTGGCGGCGATGCAGCAGATCGCCAAGAAGATCAGCATCATCGACGACATCGCCTACCAGACCAATCTGCTGGCGCTGAACGCGGCGATCGAGGCGGCGCGCGCCGGCGAGCATGGCAAGGGCTTCGCCGTGGTCGCCGCCGAAGTGCGCAAGCTGGCCGAACGCAGCCAGGTGGCGGCCCAGGAAATCGAACAGGTCGCGTCCTCCAGCGTGGAGATGGCCGAGAAGGCCGGTCGCCTGCTCGACGAAATGGTGCCGAATATCCGCCGCACCTCGAACCTGGTGCAGGAAATCACGGCCGCGTCGGAAGAACAGTCGGCCGGCGTGGGGCAGATCAACAGCGCGGTGACGCAGCTGAGCCAGACCACCCAGCAGAACGCCTCCAGTTCGGAGGAACTGGCGGCGACGGCCGAAGAGATGAGCAGCCAGGCCGAGCAGCTGCAACAGACCATGTCCTTCTTCAAGCTGATGGGCGGTGCGCGCGATAGCTATTCGTCGCGCAAGCCGGCGCCCAAGCTGAAGCTGGCCAGCAGCTCGCGCACGCGCCTGCGCAAGATGGGAGAGACGAGCGAACCCGACGAGTCGCAATTCGTCAAATTCTAAGGAGCCGCCATGAATGAACTGGCCACCACCGGCGGCGCGCCGGCGCATAGGGGACCGACGCAATTTCTCACCTTCATGCTCGGTGCCGAGATGTTCGCCATGGGCATCCTGGCGGTAAAGGAGATCATCGAATACAGCGGGGTGACGGAGGTGCCGCAGATGCCGGCCTGTATCAGTGGCGTCATCAATCTGCGCGGCGCCGCCGTGCCGGTGATGGATCTGGCGCGCCGGCTGGAACGCAAGCCGTCGGCATTGACCAAGCGCAGTTGCATCATCGTCGTCGAAGCCGGCAGCGACGATGAACGGCTGGTGATCGGCGTGCTGGTCGATGCCGTCAACGCGGTGCTCGACATTCCCGCCGCCGACATTGAGCCGCCGCCAAGCTTCGGCGCAAAGGTGCGCGCCGATCTGCTGGTGGGCATAGGCAAGGTCGCCGGCCAGTTCGTGCTGCTGCTGGACGTGGCGCCGGTGGTGTCCTCGGCCGAGATCGCGACGCTGGCTGTGGCGGTGCCGGAGCTGGAGGCCGAACTGTCCTGATGCGGTCGGTCGGGAGCGGCATTAAGCATGCCGATGGCGCTTTTAGAACCCACGGCAAAGAGCCGGGG
>JABTBR010000061.1 GCA_013284265.1 Oxalobacteraceae bacterium
AATTTCCTATTCAAAATTTTTTGCTGGTAAATGTCCGATTGCCAGATCTAACCCCGGATCCGCCGATCTGACCCCGGATCCGCAAAAGGCACGGCACGTTGTCTATTTCACCCGAAGAGCTTGTTGGTTTCTAAGGTGCTCAATTCATCGGACGAGGTAAACGAATTGCCGACCATGGGATGTCGAACTTCACTTCGTACGTTGCCAGCTGCGGCTCATGGTTTCGAAACTGTGGATCGAAGTGCGCTTGACGCAGCACCACCCGGTCCCCCAAATCTGCGAAGCTCACGATTTTTGTTGGGTGGTAGCGCAGCCCCAAATTAATCTTATCGTTTCGAACGCCGCCGCGAGCGATTACAAGCCCTGCTTGATCAATTGTGACCACCTCCAGGTACTCCATGTGCGTCAGGATCAGAAACACACCTCGCTGTGAACAGTGGACTTCTAGCAAACCTACCGGCGCGATAAGGTTCCAATTCGGTGTTCTCAATTCACCGCGACCGAATTTCGAAATGCCCGGGGCATTGATCACATTGCTCGGGCAGCCGACAATTTTCGGCGTCGTCCAGGTGTTTTCGTCCGGCTGAAGAACGCTGGATGGAACAAGTAAGTCGACTTGTGCCGCTTTACCGATGTCGAGCTGTTGATTTCGGTTTGCTGATGGATCGGGGTTCAACAGCTTTGCAAGCCATGCGCCAGCTTGATCGCCTGGCCAGCCGCTATCCGGCAGCGAAAACGTCGCGAGTTTAGTGCCTGTTGCTCTGTCGTAAAGACGTAAATGGCCTTTCGACACGATGTTTCGAAGCGTCTCGGGATATCTGTCTGATAACCGTTGATCCAATACCACCCGGTAAATCGGCAGAGGCTGCTGCTGCGTAGACCTGAAGACAATGCCGCGAGACGTCCATCGGTAGGTGTTGCCGTTGAGGTCAACCCGAGCGAAGCCGTGACCGAAAGCATATTCGAGGTCAAACACCGCATCGGGAAGTGGGTGAGCGACTAGCATTTCAAGTTCGATTTCGTTCGATGGCGGCAGCAGTGGTGGGGGCTTGTCCGCGCAACAGGCGATTAGCACACAAGCTAGCAAAACCAATACTGTGCTAAATGATGGCAATGCAATACGAGGAAGCATTATTGGCGGGTGTCCAAGGGGTAACGTATGAGTAAGGTGATGGACGTCCCCCGCCCTATATGCGCGGAGAAAGATATTTGCAAAGTCGGCACTGTAGCAGCAAATGAGGGCGAAAATGGAGTGCGAAATTGCTTAACAGCGTGCTCACAGAATTCAGTACACCCCCCTTTTGATGATTGCTTGACTTCGGTTGTCTGGCATTATTACCAAATAGTCGCAGCACCAGCTGCGACTATATTTTCCTCTTAAAATCATGCACCAGACCTTCTTTCCGGTGTTCGCTTGCTAGAAGACTACTTGACCGCGGGCCTTGCCGCGCTTCACGGCAAAAGCCCTTGCACATATGCCCTTGCCTGCGGAGAATAATTCTTCAACTGCACATCCAAGAACGATACGCCAACTTTGGCACCGAGCAGATCGGGGTCTAGATAATACATTGCTCCCGACAAACTGATTATCTTATCGTCACGCAATTTATCTAACAAAGCGCGGTCGACTGGTCCTTTAAGCATGCGCGCATGCTCGATTTTGTCTTTAAAGCGCGCAAGTTGCCCTTTGCTGTGGGAGCGGAACGCCATCGTTAGTCGTCGTAAGGCGCGAAGCGCATCAACAGTCTCTACATCCTCTTCTTGGGCTGCTGAGGCCGCAAACGCAGTCCATGGGTGCGCCATAGAACCTGGCCAAGATACTTGCAATCGTACCTCCGGACGAACCGAAGGCGCAGCGATAGCAGCATCCGCAAACAATTCAGCTGCTTCAAGAATTACCGCATCATCCGCAGTGTGCGGCTCTGTCTTTACCACCAACTGGCTACAGGTCAACTTAAGACGGCCAGCATTGATGGATACGGGGGCGACGAGTTCTAGCTGATCACCAATCCCTAGTTCAACGGCCGTTTGCTCTGCGTCAATACTAACCCCGGCAACGCGACGGCCGAGGCGGACTGTCCCATTGCTAGGAGCGACAAACTCTAGACGATTGGATATGCCATCAGGACGCGTAATCATTATCTCAACGTTCAGCAACTCCTCCTGACTACCAGAATCGATACTCAAACGCACAGCATCGCCAGGCTTCGACTTTGCAAGGACAGACTCAAAAACCAAGCCGATGTGCTCTGTTGGCATAACTGTAGCCCCCTCGCTTTCACCTTGATAAAAGTCATAGAGGAACGGGTTGGGTGTATGGTGGGTTAGGCTAACATAACGTTCCGCAGCACTGACGAGGTCAGGGCGGCTCCCTCTTAGTGCTGTTGCCACAATACAGGCGGCGAATACAGCGCTCGAAGGGCCGTTGCCGGCGCCGTCAAGGAATGGATGCTGCGGCAACAAGTTCCGAATTGCTTGTTCATACGGCGCAACCTGATGTTGCGCTAACTGAGTGGGTACTGGCGGTACTGGGAGTTTGAATATTCTGCATGCCAAACGCTCAAGTTGCTCGGTAGGTTCATACAGCATTTGCGGAAGATCCGGGACACTATTGCCAACCTGCGTGACAAGTTTCCCCGCTTCCCGTCGAAGAATTTCAGTGGAAAGACTGAGTAAGACTCTCCCGGCAAGTACACGTTGCATTTCTTCGCTAATGCGTGCCGGGTTGCTTTCGGATGCGATAACTTTCGCTATCGCGTCCAGCACAGGGGCATACCCTACGAATTTGTTCTCATCCTGCACAGAAAGCGCCTGAATCCCGGAAATCACTTTTTCTGTGGCTTCTTCATACTTGGAACGATGCGTTTCTAATGCCCGCGCCAGATCTGGATAATCAAATTTCCCTTCAATGGTCTGTTTCTTAGCCAGTCTCGATAGCTGCACCATTACAAACTGCTTTGCTTCATTAGCCTCGAAAAGTTCGATATCAAAAATCGGTGGCTCGATGTTGCTGTATTCATTCAAGATCGTCCACGCCTCTTCAATGATGCCGACGCGGCCAAGAATGATCACCGGGAAGCCACCCATCTTCGCAACTTGTGCGACATCGCTTAGAAAAGCTTCGAAACCGGACTGCGTCACTCGAAGACGCGCCTCATCCAATGCGTCAATTAATACCGTCGCAGTCCCAGAAGTCCATGCCGCTAGAAGTTGGGTGTAGACAAGGCCACCCACCATGTAGTTACCCGCAACAGTCGCTGCGGTTGCGAGGTCGACGTAGACTGCACCGGTAGCCGCGCAAATCTCTTTTGCGAGAGTAGATTTACCTACCGCGCCGGGAGCACCGATCAACCAAACATTCTGACTGAGATCATCGAAGCCCTCACGAAGTGTCAGCTTAGCGGGGACGTAAAATTCATCGGCTTCACATCCCCCGTTCCATCCTGGCAGCACAGCCAAGCTGGCCTGCTTGGCTACATTGGCAAACCGCTGCGTCCAAAATTCCTTGATTGATAAGTTCATTCGCGTTCCCGATATGATTGGTAAGACGTGAAATTCGGCTAGATCATGACAAACAGTAACAGGTTGTTTGATTTTCAACAATGGCGTTAGTCAAGCGCCTGTAGCGATAGCAGCAACTGTTTCGGTACCGCCTGAAGGAGTGGCTCTACACGAGACAATGTAGTTGCATATCGGCGACAGGGGGGTGCTGGAAATCAGAGCTGACATGAGGCGAACTCTCTAGTGCTCCTCAGTCTTATAATTGACGTTTGGAAATTACAGCGAGGCTTGCGATGGACTTGTACTGTGCAGCGGCCCAATTCCTCTTCTCTTTAGATAAGACTGTTTCAATCGTAAAGGACATCATCGTTGCTGGAGCTGCGATCATTGGCGCATTCGTCGCGTGGAAAGGTTTAGGGACGTGGAACCGTCAGCATCAAGGACAAACCACATATAACTTGGTCCGAAACACGCTGATTGCCCTAGCGCAGTATTGCGATGCAATTGATCACGTTCGAAACCCATGGATTTCGAGCCATGAAATGGTTCTGATGGACCAAGAGAAGCAAAGAAAAACCGAGGATGAAAAGCGCGGACTTGCAACCGAGAACGCTTACTCATCGCGCTGGAAGCGGCTAGACGAAGCGCGCTCCGCTCTGATGGAGGGTGTGAATGAAGCTGAAGCGTTGTGGGGCGATGGTTCCCGGAAACTTGCCGAGTCAATGCTACGCCTGGAGCGAGAACTGAGTGGCGCAATTAGCGAACAGCTACGGTATGAGCGAATGCCCAATCTGCCCTTCAACTTAAGGAATGATGCGCGGCGGGCCGAAATGGACAAAATAATGAATCGCCCTTTTGATGGTTCAACTGACGAATTCGGTGCGCGATTTATGGAAGCTGCCAAGGCGCTTGAGGCGCACTTCCGATCGAAATATCCAAAATTAAATTAGATGTAGGCCGCGCAACGTTCGCTCATGTTTAGTGATCGCGACTTGATCTGATAGTTACGAAATAATTTTGGCACCGGCCGACCAACCATGTTCAATTCTGTCCAGCGTCGTCAGGATTACTCACAGATCTGTTTCAGCGTGCGCCGCTGCTTGCGCGACTTGGCCGCCTCGGTCTCGGTGTTGGCCATCGTGCTATGGTATGGGCTGCAATCCCTCTCAGTCGGACTTCAAGGAAGTAGATGCAAAAAATAATTTCAGAATTGACCCGCCTATACCTCCCAGCGGGCAGCATATCGCCGGAAGCCCTGGCGCAGCGCCTGCGAGGTCTAAGCACACAGACCATCAGCCTTGCAACTGCCGATGGTCAAACACGTGCCATCGCCATCCCCTTCCGCAAAATCTCCAGCGGCGATGACGCTGCACATTGGACTCGGCTGTGCGAGGTGGCGAACGTCTTGCAGTCAGTGTTCAATTTTCCGGCGCCCGCCGTGAGTATCTCCGGCATAGACGGCTATTGCCTGTGGCTGTCGCTCGAAGCGCCCATCGCTGCGGCGCAAGCCCAGCAATTCATGGAACTGCTGCACGCAGCGCATTTTTCCGACATGGCCTTGAGTCCCGATGCAGCCCTTGCCCCGGTTGAACTACCGCCATGTTTGCACACGGACACCGGCAAGTGGGCGGCGTTTATTCATCCAGACCTGGGCGCTTCTTTCGCGGACGAATCGGGTCTGGAGATGGCGCCGCCATGCTCCGGGCAAGCCGCTTTGCTGGAAGGCTTGCAGCGCATCAGCAAGGCGCAGTTCCAGCACGCCTTGAATGCGCTCCAGCAATCGCATGGCACCGCTCCGGTGGATAGTGCGCCTGCGCCTGTACCTGTGGTGGCTCCCGAAGGCTTGCTCCTGAAGGATGCGACGCTGGAAGATATCGTCAGATTCCTGCATTCGAAAAATATTGAGCCGACGTTCCGGCATTTGATCTCAACATAAGTGAAGCGATTCACTTGAGATTGGCGCTCGGGAGAAGTAAATTTTCTGGCTGGTTGATGACGAAGTCAGCAGATGGAGCCACCAATGCTTCTGCCCGACGTGAGGTCGAAACCAAAAGAGCATTGGTATCCATCGGAAGGGCGGTAGTAGCAGGCGATGCGTTCCTTTTCTCGAACCCGGCCGCCTTTTTCAATTCCGCATCTATTTTTTCGGTCAGGCCCTATAGCCGCAAACATCTCGCGGGCAGCTGAACCACGAACATAAAAGGCAATGCGCGCGTCGTCTTTGGCAGGCGGGGGGGTATCGCCAAGATCGCCGCCATAGATCGCGTATTTTCCCACCAGCGGTTGAAGAGTCCACTCCCACGTCTTTGCCTCGTGGCCTAGCGCCATACCGGCTACCAACAATGCGAGCGCAGCTATGAATCGTTTCATGTCGACTTCTAAGCCTTTACGGTTACATGAAAATGATTGTCATGGAAAAGCCGCCGTACCACTCGCGGAATTGCCGGGTCGTTGAAGTAAATGACGTCAATGATATTGGAGACGAAGAACATCTGGATCAGCGTCGCGGTTGCCTCATGGTCGTAATCGGGACTCATTCAGCGTACACCAAGATCCCGGCCATCTTTGCGGAGTGGCCGGACGTCGACATCAAGTCCGCTTTTATGGGCGTCGTGCGGATCAAAGAGTGCGAATTTTAAATCCAATGTTGCTTGGACATTCGTTCGGTAAGTTTCATGTTTTGGTTCGGTTGAAAAACTTGTCGATTTACAAAAAATCATCTACTATCAATCCCCTTCGCAAGCCCACCCATTCTGAAAAGGAGATAAAAATGCAAAACCTGAACTCTAACTCTCCTTTCCTGGGTCTGGCTGGTAACTTCCTGGATTAATGCCGGCGGCATCGCGCCCGCCCTCCATCCTCAAGTCTTCCTGCACTATCTCGGCGTTCACACGCCGGTGCGCCGCCATGCCCAATCCCTTATTTTTTCTTTGGATTGGCTTCAAATGGGCAATTTTGTTCAACATATTTCTGATCGTGTGACGATCATCGCGTCCGACCGCCTGTGGCTTGAAGACGCAGCAGTGCAACAAACCAAAACGACGGCCGAGTTGCCAGGCATGCAGCAAGTGGTCGGTCTGCCCGACCTGCATCCGGGACGAGGCTACCCGGTCGGTGCGGCGTTCTTTTCGGTGGACCGTTTCTATCCCGCGCTGGTCGGCAACGACATCGGCTGCGGCATGGCGCTGTGGCAAACCGATATCGTGGCTGGCAAGGCCAAGCTCGACAAGATCGACAAGCAACTCGCCAACCTCGACGAGGTGATCGGCGCGGACGAGTGGGATGCGCTGCAACGCTTCGATCCCGAACTGATGGGGCGGGTGGATATCTTGTCTACCTTGCTGAGTTCGGTCGGCTTGGATTCGGCACAGTTACGCTCGCTGGGTACTATCGGCAGGGGCAACCATTTCGCCGAGCTTCAGGTGATCGACCACGTTGAATGCGCCGAGGTACTGGCGCAAACCAAACTGAACAGCAAATGCCTGCAACTGTTGGTTCACAGCGGTTCGCGGGGTTTGGGTGAGGCGATCTTGCGCAGCCATGTCGATACGTTCAGTCATGCCGGCTTGCCTGAAGCCGGACCGGATGCGAGCGGCTATCTGGCACAGCACGCGGCCGCTTTGCAGTACGCCGAACTGAACCGGGCGCTGATCGCTGCCCGTATCTTCCACCGCCTGCGCTGCACTGGTGAGTTGGTGCTGGATGTGAACCACAACACGGTCATGCCTGCATGTATCGCCGGTCAGCATGGATGGCTGCACCGCAAGGGCGCGACGCCAAGCGACCAGGGCCTGGTGATATTGCCCGGCTCACGAGATGACTACAGTTATCTGATCGAGCCCGTCGAAATCAACGGTCCGCTGAGCCTGCACTCGCTGGCACATGGTGCCGGCCGTAAATGGTCGCGTACCGATTGCAAAGGCCGTCTGATCAAGCTTGCCACTCCATCCCAGCTGAGCAGGACTTCGATGGGTGGTCGGGTCATTTGTCATGACCGCGCCTTGATTTATGAGGAGGCGCCGCAAGCCTATAAAAATGTCGACAGCGTCCTCGGCAGCCTGGTCGGTGCCGGCCTTGCCCGGATTATCTACCGAAGCAAGCCTGTGCTGACCTACAAGACACGCGGGGAGTGCTGCTGATGATCTGGCTACAACTTACCGCCAACACGGGGCCCGCCGAATGTTGCCTCGGTGTGAAAAAGGCGCTTGAGCGCATGGGTGTCGAAGCTGCTGCGATGGGCGTCAACGTGACGCTGGTCGAACAGCTTGCCGGACCGATCGAAGGCAGCATGCGGTCGGTTCTGCTTCAGCTCGATGGCGAATCGGGGCAGGTTGCTGAACTTGCGCGGCGTTGGAGCGGCAGCATCCTGTGGATTTGCGCGAGCCCGTACAGAAAGCTCCACAAGCGGAAGAACTGGTTTTTGAATGGTGCGGCAATCGATCCGCCGAACGCACTGCCCGATTGTGGCGAGATTCGCTACGAGGCGACCCGTGCCTCCGGTCCCGGCGGGCAGCACGTCAACAAGACCGACAGTGCAATCCGGGCGACGCATCTTGCCACGGGCCTGTCGGTAAAAGTACAGACGGAGCGTAGCCAGCACGCGAACAAGAAGCTGGCCGGCCAGCTTCTGGCCAGCAAACTGGCGGAGCTTGCGAAGGCGGAGGAGGGCAGGACAAAGTCGGAACGCCGTTTGCAACATCAACAGGCAGAGCGAGGAAATGCGGCACGTGTCTTTGTCGGGCCGGGTTTCGTCGAGAGGAGGGCTTGAAGCAAGGCCACTTCCCGCGATTGATACAATGCGGCTAAGCTGCTGCATCTTTCCTGGAAAATACCCACATGGCAATCACCACCACCTCGTCAATGTCCCAAAGCGATCGCCTGAGCGCGATCTGCGCTCACCTGACTCAGCACTACCGCATCGGCATCGAAGACATCTGCCAGCTGTACAAGGTGACCCGCGATACCGCGCGGCGGGACCTGGTGCGGCTGGATGCGGAAGGGCGCATCCTGCGCGTGCGCGGCGGGGCCGTATTGCCGCCCTCAACCCAGCAGGTGGAGAGTTTCAATGCGCGCGGACAGACACTGCCGGGCAAGGCGCGGATAGGCGCGGTGGCGGCCGGCCTGGTCCGCGCGGGCGAAAGGGTGCTGTTCGACGCCTCGACCACGGTGCTGGAAGTGGCCAAGGCCATCCGGGTCGCGCCGTTGAGTGTGCTGACCAACTCGATCGATATCGCCCATGCGCTGAGCAAGAGTGAGGGTGTCGACCTGCATGTACTGGGCGGGCGTTTCAATTTCTTCGAACGCAGCCTGGAGGGCGCGCGCACCAGCGACATGCTGGCCGATTTTCAGGTGGATAAATTATTTCTGGGCGTTTGCGGTATCGATCCAACGGGACTGACCTGTGCATCCGAGGCGCAGGTCGGGCTCAAGCGCGCCATGATCGAACACGCGACGCAGGTGATCATGCTGGCCGATTCGGCAAAGTTCAGCCGTTCCTTCTTCCATAAATTGTGCGGCTTCGAGGGTATCGACATTCTGGTGACCGACCAGTCGCCGCCGCCGGCCGTCGCCGAGGTGCTTGCCGATCTGGGCGTCGAAGTGATTGTTGCTGGTGATATTTAAGGCATATGACTTACTATTATTGATTTTCCTAAGTTTTAAAGCGTAAATTGCCTTATGTGTTGCGCTGAATACGCAAAATGCCTTATTATTCGCAAGTCATTCGATGCATAATCAGGAGACTAGAGGCAATGGCCGTATTCAATGAAACAGTTGTTAGCGACGCGCGTCCGGTGCGCGTCGGTCTGATCGGCCACGGCTACGCCGGAGCCACCTTTCACGTACCCTTGATCATGTCCTGCGCAGGCATGCAGCTGGTACGCATCGCGACATCGGCTCCCGAAAAAGTCGCCTTGCCTGGCGTTGATACGATCGCCGCAGCGAGCGAGCTGATCAACGCGGCGGACATCGATCTGGTGGTCATCGCAAGCACCAATACGACCCATTACGATCTGGCGCGCCAGGCCCTGCTGGCCGGCAAGCATGTCGTGGTGGAGAAGCCATTTACCGTGACCGCGGCCGAGGGCGATGAGCTGGTTCAACTGGCCGACAGGCTGGGCCTGGTGCTCAGCGTCTTTCACAATCGCCGCTGGGACAGCGATTTCCTGACCGTCAAGCATTGCATCGACGCCGGACTGCTCGGCGAGGTGCACACCTATCACGCGCATTTCAATCGCTTCCGGCCGCTGGTGCGCCAGCGTTGGCGGGAGCAGGACTTTCCCGGCTCAGGCGCACTCTACGATTTGGGTTCGCACCTGATCGACCAGGCCCTGGTGCTGTTCGGTCTGCCCCAAGCTATCCGCGCGAACGTCGCCAACCAGCGCGGCGGCGAACAGGCGCCGGATTATTTCCACCTCTTGCTGGACTACGGCATACGCAAGGTGGTGCTCACGTCGAGCGCGCTGGTACGCCAGCCTGGGCCACGGTTTCAGGTGCACGGTACGCTGGGCAGCTTTATCAAGAGCGGCATCGATTCCCAGGAAGACGCGCTCAAGCAGGGGCGCAGGCCGGGCAGTGCGGGCTGGGGCGAAGAACAGCCTGTCAGCGATGGCCGTTTGCTCACGCAACGGAATGGCCTGCCTATCAAGGCCAGCGTGCCCGGCATTCCCGGTGATTACCTCGCTTACTATCAGGGCGTCCGTGACGCCATTCGCGGCGCTGGACCGGTGCCGGTGCCTGGACGCGATGGGCTCAACGTCATCCGGGTAATTGAATGCGCCATGCGCAGCCATCGCGAGCAGCGCGGTATTCCATTTGCGCCAGAAGCAGGCTGATCGGCCAAGCGGCACACTGCCACGCACCTACATCGTTAAGGATCTCTTCATGCGTCAACTCTCTGTCGGATTATTGGGATATGGATTTGCCTCGTCCGTTTTTCATGCGCCACTCATCAGCGCCATTCCGGGGCTCAAACTGGAACGCGTCGCGTCGAGCAATCCGCAAGCGGTCTTGCGCGACTATCCCGCTGCGCGGGTCGATGCGGACAGCAGCGCCATCTTCGCCGATCCGGCGATCGATCTGGTGGTCATCGCCACGCCCAATACCTCGCATTTCCCGCTGGCGCGGGAAGCTCTGCTGGCAGGCAAGCATGTCGTGGTGGACAAGCCTTTCGTGATTTCGGTGGCGGAAGGGCGGGAGCTGATCGCGCTGGCCACAGAACGCGGCTTGCAGTTGAGCGTGTTTCACAATCGGCGCTGGGACAACGATTTCCTCACGGTGCGCCGCTGCATGGATTCCGGATTGCTGGGCCAGGTGTACAACTACGAATCGCACTTCGACCGTTTCGTCCCCGGCGTGGACGGGCGCTGGCGCGAACAGCCGGCGCCGGGCGCGGGCGTGCTGTTCGACCTGGGTTCGCATCTGATCGACCAGGCGCTGTGCCTGTTCGGCAAGCCATTGAGCGTGCTGGCCGACATCGGCACGCAGCGCCCACAGGCCCAGGTCGACGACTATTTCCATCTGCTGCTGGACTATGGCTCCCTGAAGGTCGTGCTGTGCTCAAGCATGCTGGTGCGCGAACCCGGTCCGCGTTTCCAGGTGCATGGCGCCGAGGGCAGTTTCATCAAATATGGTCTCGATTCGCAGGAGGCGGCGCTGTTGCGCGGTGAAGGTCCCGGCCATCCGCAATGGGGGCAGGACGACAGCGCCTGCTACGGCAAGCTGAGCTTCGAAGCGAACGGGCTCCAGCTCAACGCGGAGGTGGAAACGGCCAGGGGCAGTTACGAGGCGTATTACCAGGGCATGTATGAGGCCATTGTGGAAGGCAAGGCCGCCCCGGTGAGTCCGCAGGAGGCCCTCGATGTGATCACGGTGATTGAGGGCGCGATGCGTAGCCACCAGGAACAAAGCACGATTGTTTTCGAATGGGAAGGAGAGAAGTAATGGCGGAAGATTACACCACCCTGTTGGCGACCCTGCTTGCTCAGGAAGAGCGGCTCCAGTTCGACAGCTTCAGCAACGCCATGGCGCTGGAGATCGGCATGCGTCTGGAAAAAGCGGCGCGCGATATGGGCAAGGCGATCACCATCGATATCAGCCGCAATGGCCAGCAGCTGTTTCAGCACGCCATGCAGGGCACGACGGCGGACAATGCGGATTGGATACGCCGCAAGAATAATGTGGTGCAGCGTTTTGCGCACAGCTCCTTCTACATCGGCCAGTACCACCGCAGCCGTGGCACCAGCTTCGAGGTGCATACCGGCCTGGACCAGGCGATCTATGCGGCCCATGGCGGGGCCTTCCCGTTGATTGTTAAAGGCACGGGCATGATAGGCACCATCACGGTGTCGGGCTTGCCGCAGGCGGAGGATCATGCGCTGGTCACCGCCGTGCTGATGGACTTCCTGGCCTGAAATTACCGGGTCAGCGCGCCGGGCAGCGACAATCATACCGAACTGAGCTATCAGTTTCAGATGAAGTATCGATGGAAGAGCTGGTTTCAGCCTGGCCTGCAAGCGTTCGGCGAGGTGGGCAAGTGGAACGACTGGCTGGCCTCGGACAAGCAGTCGCACCGCGCCGGTCCGGCCATTTTCGGCAGCCGCGATATCGGCAAGCATGCACTCAAATACGAAGCGGCCTATCTGATGGGGCGCAATTCCGCGCGCGCGGCGAAGAGTTTCACCATGCGCGTGCAGTATATATTCTGAGTATCAGACGGGTTCTGGCTCAGCGACTCTTTCCGCCCACGCCCAGCAGTACCACGCCGCCTACAATCGCCGCGATGCCGGCCCACAGAGGGATGTTGACGGTCTCTTTCTCTTTCACCGAGAACTCAACCGGCCCGAGCTTGACCGCGGTGGTTTCCTTCGTATAGCTGAATCCGCCATACACGAGGCCGAGCGTGCCCGCCGCGATGAGGACGATGCCAATAATTTTGATGGGGTTCATAGTACGTTCCTTGAAGTGGTGAAGTTTGCCTGCGCCAGATTGACTGGCAAGGGTAATTTCCCATTGGAACATAAACCTGCCTGCTCATGCCGCGCGATAGCGCAAGGTGGCGGTCTGCCCACGAATTGAGTTGGGACAGGCGCAACAGGCTAGGCCGCAGTGCCTCTGCGCACCGCGTTGCGAAATCAGGCGCCACCGGGTTGGTCTTGATACAAATCAAACGGTCAGTATGATCCCAGCCGTATGATTTATTGATGGAAACTAAAACCGGCTCAGAATCTGGCGTTTGTGCCCCAATTTATCGGTCGCAGCCAGGCAAATGAGATGATATACTGTTTTTATATACAGTATAACTTTTACCCCTCACACCACTATGCCGAAACGACAGCGACGGGATGAACTGACTGCGCAACGCGTGGAAGTTGCGATCGTGTTTCTGGCTATGCTGGGCGCGGAGGATGCCGCGCGGTATATGGCGGAAAACGGCATTCCGGCCGATGTTGCGGCACGCATACTGGACCCGCAGGCGGGACAGCGACAGGGCGATTACCTTAAAGTAAGTAAGGGTGATCCTCTGCCCGAGGTGCAAGCTGTCCCGACAAATGTCCCGGCCAATGTCCTGGCCTTGCCCACGCCGCAGACAACTTCCGCAAAGCACGCTCCCCGGCCCGCGCTGCAACTGGTCGCGGTGATGGGAACCCAACTCCCCGTGCATCTCCCGCAATTGAACTCCGCAGCTATCGGCCATTAAAGAGCATCGCCCAGCGGCAGCGAGCGCCCGTCGCGGCGCCTTGGCTGCCATGCCATCAGCCTTCGTCTCCCCAGCTTTGTAAGTAAGCGTTCCAGAAACGCTCTTTGTTTGCAGGAAACGGTAGAATGTCGGGATGGCAATAATCGCCAGTCTGGCAGCGACCTGAGCCAGTCTGCGATATCACGGGGAGATTGGTTTGCAGTTGAAGAATGTGCGCTGGAAGCGCTGGGCCGCCGGTGCGGCGGGTGTCGTTGCCGTGTATGGCGCGGCCGGATACTGGCTATTGCCGCAGCTGATTTCGAGTCAGCTGCCTGCCTTCGTGCAAACCGAGCTGGAGCGCAAAGCCAGCGTGGGCGAAGTCAGCTTCAATCCCTTCACGCTGCGCCTGCAACTGCGCGACCTGCGCTTAAGCGAGACCAACGATACGCCGCTGTTTGCGCTGGGCGGGCTGGTGGTCGAGTTGAACTGGTCGTCGATGCTGCACCGCGCCTGGCATCTGGCGGAGATACGTCTGAGCGCCCCCGCGCTGCATCTGGCGATTGCGCCGGATGGGAAATTCAATGTGTCCGAATTGCTGGCCACCTGGGAAAAACGCCATCACGAGAAAACGCCGGATACGGGCATGCCACGCCTGATCATCGACCATTTCGCGCTGGAGCAGGGCAAGGTGGAGATGCAGGATCGCCAGGCCGGTTATACGGAATCGTTCACACCTATCAATTTCGCGCTGGATAATCTGAGCACCTTGCCTGAGCACGATGGCAATCATCGCTTCGCGGCCGACGCGGTGCATGGCGGCAAGCTGGAATGGCGCGGCAAGTCTTCGCTGAGTCCGATTCGTGGCGAAGGGGAACTGACGCTGGACAAGCTTGCGCTGCCTGGCCTGGCGGCGTATCTGAAGTCGACTTCGCTGGTGCGGCTGACGCAGGGGCAATTGTCGGCCAAGTTGCCATACAAGTTTGCCTATGCGAATGGTAAATTCGACGCGAGCCTGAATGGCGCGCTGCTGGCCTTGCACGATATCGGTCTGCGGCGCGGCGAGACGGGCAGTAATTTTACCGATCTGAAATTGTTCGAACTGAGCGGCGTGGATCTGGACCTGCGCACGCGTGCGGCGAGCGTGGCCGCCTTGAAGGTGGAGGGTGGGCAGCTGTCGCTCAAGCGTGATGCCAAGGGCGAGCTGGACCTGGCGAATCTGACGGTGCCTGTGGCGAATGCAACGCCGGCCGGCATGCCGCCGCTTGCCGGGCAGGGCGCAAACGCGGAGACTGTTGCCAGTGTGCCGGCATCGGCAAGCGTGCCAACGCCTGCCGCCAAGACCGCCGCGCCCGCACCTTGGAAGCTGCAATTCAAGCAGGTCGCGATCGACCAGCTTGCGATCAATATGTCCGATGCTTCGGTGAGTCCGGCGCTGACCTTGAACGCGGCCAGCTCGCAGTTGCGCATGCAGCTGAGCATGGAGCAGGGCGCCGGCGGATTCAAACTGAACATCGGCGATGCCGGCCTGTCGTTCAATGAAGTGGTGCTGGCCAATGGCGCGCAAAAGCATGTGCAGCTTGGCGAGCTGGGCCTGACCGAAGGGGCGCTGGATCTGGCTGCGCGCAGCCTGACGCTGGGCCGCCTGTATGCCGATGGCGGCCAGGTCGCGCTGACCCGCGATGCGCAGGGGCAATTTACCATCGTCAAAGGCTTGCCGAAGTCCGGCGCGGCCGAGCCCGCTAATGCCGCGTCCGTTAAAACCGCGGCGGCCAAGACGGCGGCCGCCAGCGCCACGCCTGCCGAGACGCAGCAAGCAGCGTGGCAAGTGTCCGCGCGCAGTGTCGAGCTGAACAAATTCGGCCTGAAGCTGGACGACAAAGGCACGGGCATCCAGGCCAATGTGCAGGATCTACACATTGCGCTCACGGGTGCCAGCAGCAATCTGGCGCAGCCGCTGCAGTTCGATGCCGGACTGAGCGTGCGCGAAGGCGGCAGCTTTACGGCCAAGGGCAAGCTGGTGCCGTCGACGGCGGCCTTTGAAGCGGAGGTGGCGCTCAAGCAGCTGGCGCTGGCGCCGGTGCAGCCTTTGCTGAGCCAGCATCTGAAGCTGAAGCTGGCCGGCGGTAGCCTGTCCGCACGCGGCCGCCTGACCAGCGGCAACGCCGCCGTCAACAAAAACGATTTCAGCTATGCGGGTAGCGTGGAAGTGGCCGGCCTGGCGCTGAACGAAGAAGATGGCGATCCTTTCGCCGCCTGGAAAAGCGTGCGCGCGGACAAGGTCAACTTCAGCCTGGGCCCGGATATGCTGGAAATTCCGGAACTGCGCATCGTCGAACCCAATGCCAAGCTGATCATTGAAAACGACCGCAGCTTCAACGCTTCGCGTCTGCTGGTGCAAGGCGATGGCGGCAAGGCCGCGTCTACCGGCGCCGTCACTGCCGCCGCCGGTGTTGCAGCCGCGTCCGTTTCGGTCCCCGCGAACGCCAACGCCAGCCGGGTGGCGAGCCAGTCCAGTGTAGCTGTGCCGACGCCGGCTGCCACGCCATTCCCCGTGCGGGTGCGCCGGGTGCGTCTGCAAAACGCCAAGCTGGACTTTACCGACCTGAGTCTGCGGCCGCAGTTCAGCGCCAAGATCTACGAGTTGAATGGCGTCGTCAGCGGCCTGTCGTCGAAGAAAGAGGCGCGCAGCCAGATCGAACTGGATGGCCGCGTGGATGAGTTCGGCCAGGCGCGCGTTCGCGGCCAGCTCAATCCTTTCGCTCCCAGCGACAACACCGATCTGAATGTGGTGTTCAAGAACGTGGACATGGTGTCGGCCTCGCCTTATACGATGAAGTTTGCCGGCTACAAGATCGCCGAAGGCAAGATCTCGCTCGACCTGCAATACAAGGTGCGCAAGAATCAGCTGGAAGGCAATAACCAGATCGTGTTCGACAAGCTGACGCTGGGCGAGCGCGCCGACAGCCCGGATGCCTTGCAGATTCCGCTGGCGCTGGCGCTGGCCATCCTCAAGGACAGCGATGGCCGCATCGACCTGGGCTTGCCGGTCTCGGGCGATATGAACGATCCGCAATTCAGTTACGGCAGCGTGGTGTGGAAGGCGCTGGGCAATGTGCTGAGCAAGATCGTGACCTCGCCGTTCCGCGCCCTGGGCAGCTTGCTCGGCGTCAGCGGCGACAAGCTCGAAGCCATCGATTTCGACGCCGGCAGCGCCGCCTTGCTGCCGCCCGAGCAGGAAAAACTGCGGCAGGTGGCCAAGATCCTGGCGGCGCGCCAGCAGTTGAACCTGTCCGTGCCCGGCCATTACAGCGAAGCGGCCGATGGGATGGCGCTGAAGACCCGTGCCTTGCGGCATGTGGTGGCGACGCGCGCGGGCATCAAGATGGAGGCGGGGGAGGAGCCGGGGCCGCTCGATCTGGGTACCCGCAGCATCCGCGGCGCCGTGCGTGCGCTGTATGCCGAACGCTTCGGCGATGCCGAGCTGGACAAGCAGAAGAAACTGGCCGAAGCGGCTGCTCCTGGGGGCGCGGCAAAACCGTCCGCATCGTCGGCTGTGCCGGCCGCGCCGGCTGCCACGCAGGCCGATGCCGGCGCCAAGGCCGTCGCAGCTACGGCAGCGGCCCAGCAGAAACTGCCGATCTGGCAGCGTGTGGGCAAGCTGATCCAGGGCGAACCCCAGGTGGCCGATGCCACGGCTTTTTATGACGGTCTGTGGCACAAGCTGGAACAGCAGCAGCCGCTGGCGCCCGATGCCTTGAGCAAACTGGGCAGCCAGCGTTCCGCCGCGATCCTTGCCGCGTTGAAGGATGCCGGCGTGGCCCCTGCCAGCGCCACGGCGGGCACGCCGCAGGCCATCTCGGCCGAGCCGGGGAAACTCGTTCCGCTGACCTTGGGCCTGTCCGCCAAGTAAGCGCCCGGCCTGCCCGGACGGATGGTTTTTCTGAAAACCCGCGATCGCTTCGCGGGTTTTTTTTCGGGTGGCGCGGAAGCGCTCCCAGCCCATTTGGCCATCCCGGCTGGTAGTTTTTTCATTTTCGTCAGGACTTTTTTCCCATTTCGTATGCAAATTTAGCAATGTTGTTCGCCATTTCGCTGTAAAATGGAATGATAATTATTCGCATTTGGATCAAGGCCCGATGTTCAGGGAATTTGCATATCGCCGGGAGGTATTTTTTCGTGTCCTTACAATTGTCGCTGGGCGATGTCTTTATTGAGCATCGCTCCCAACTTCGCCAGATGGCGATGAATATCGTCCGTACCGCCGATCTGGCCGATGAAATCATGCAGGATGCCTATTTGAAGCTGGCCGACGGCAGTTGCGTGCGCAGCGTGCAAAAGCCGCTGTTCTATTGCTTCCAGGTGGTGCGCAATCTGGCGATGGATCACTTCCGGCGCCATAGTACCGAGGCGAGCTACCGCACCTTTGGCCTCGATGTGGAAACGCTGGAGCGTCCGAGCGGCGCCACGCCGGACAAGATCCTCAACGAGAAGCGGGTGGTGGCCGCCATCGAGCAGGCGCTGAACGGCTTGCCGGAACGGACCCGGCGCGCTTTCGAACTGTATCGCCTGCAGGAGATGACCCAGCGCGACATCGCCGTGCGGCTGGGCTGCTCGGCCACGCTGGTGAACTTCATGATCCGCGATGCGCTCGAGGCGCTGCAAGGCTGCCGCGATCTGCTCGACGACTAAGGTGGCCGCCAGGCGCCGGACGGCGACTGGCATTTCTGTCCGTTCTCGATTATCCTTCCGAACAGAGCGTCCCGGCCTCCCGGTCCGCACCGCATACCTGCAGGAGAGAGCATGGACAAGGAAGTATCCCCGGATCTGGTGTGGAACACCGCCTGGGCCTGGGTCGTGCGCGAGCATGAGAGCGCGCCTTTCGATGCCGCCACCCGTTCCGAACTGACGCTCTGGCTGGCCGCCCACGAGCAGCACCGCAAACAGTACGATAAAGCTTGCCGCCTATGGCTGCTAACTGGCCTGGTGCCGCCGGCGTTCGAAAATGGCGTGCCGGAGTAGTCGCACTTTCGCAATTCCCCTTCCCGCAGGTTTCCCTTTTTTGATTGTGCTCATCCGCAGCCACACTGGCCGCGGCCAAGGCGCGCCTGTCGCCATCAGGCTTTCTGCCGCATCGCATAATTCTCTTCACTCTTTCTGGGCCGGGCACTAAACAAGCCGCCCGTTGCCGCGTCTTTGCTACAGAGGCATGGAGCCTGATGCTCCTGCCACGCTTCTGTTCAATCCCACTAAGGACGCCGCATGTCTACCAGCTGCTTTGACCGCGAGGACGAAATTTTCATCGTCCTGATAAATCACGAAGACCAATATTCCATCTGGCCGCAATGGAAATCCGTACCGGGCGGCTGGAGCGCCGTCGACGGCATCCAGGGCGACAAGAAAACCGTGCTCGCATATGTCGAACGGGCCTGGACCGATATGCGTCCCCGTTCGCTGCGCGAGTGGATGGCGGGGCAGGGCCTGGACGCGCCTGCAAACGCCAACGGCGCGGCCTGACAGCCATGAGCGTCGTCAATCTGCTGTGCCTGCCCAACGCGGGAGCCAGCGCCACGATGTACCTGCGTTGGCGGCGCCTGTTGCCGACCTGGGTCAATCTGGTGCCGCTGGAATTGCCCGGCCGTGGCCGGCGCATGGGCGAGCCCTGTGCGGAAAATTTCGATCGGCTGGTGTCCCAGCTGTGCCGCGAGCATGCGGGCCTGATGCAGCAGCCATACGCGCTGTTCGGCCACAGCATGGGCGCGCTGCTGGCCTATGGCATCGCACGCCACCAGCATGAACAAGGACAGGCGTTGCCGCGTGTGCTGTTCGCCTCCGGCACCGCCGGTCCATCGCGGCGCGACAGCGACCGCTTCCTGCACACCAGCGACGCCGATCTGATCGCCGATATGCGGCGCCAGGGCGGCACGCCCGAGGAGGTGTTCGAGAGCCCGGAACTGATGCGCATGACGCTCGATATCCTGGGCGCTGACTACCGCCTGTGCCAAAGTTTTGTCTATCGCGAGGGCGCGCCCTTGCCGATGCCGCTGGAAGTACTGGCCGGCCGTCAGGACGACATCGGCGCCGAGCGCGTATTGTCGTGGCAGCGCGAGGCCGGCACCGACTTTTCCCTGCAGTGGTTCCAGGGAGGCCATTTCTTTATTCGCCAGCAGGAAGCCGCAGTACTGCAAGCCATCTTACGGGAGCTGAAGCACCAGCTCGCGAGAGTTGCCGATGCAGCCTTTGCCACTGCCTGAGCATCGCTCCGTTCCGAATCCCCCGGCAGCACGCCGGCTGCGCGATCCCGGCTCCCCCTCATTTCAGCGCCGCACCGGCCTGGCACACAAAGGATTAAACATGATGGAATTGATGACCCGATTCGAGCGCAGCGCGCCGCAGGACTCCGAACTGCCGGTGCTGATTACCCCGGCATTTGCCGGCGAGGCGCTGCTCGATGCACAAACCCGGCTCGCCGCCGAGATCGACGCGCACCTGAAGCAGGTGGGCGGCGTACTGCTGCGCGGCTTCGACGTCCCGTCGGTACAGCACTTCCAGCAGTTCGCGGCCGGTTTTGGTCACCCGCTGCTCAATTATGAATTCGCCTCCACGCCGCGCAGCGCGGTCGATACCGGTGTGTACACCTCCACCGAGTATCCGGCGCACCAGCATATTCCGCTGCATAACGAACAAGCCTACACGCGCGAGTGGCCGATGAAGATCTGGTTCCACAGCGTGATCGCCGCTCCGAGTGGCGGCGAAACGCCGATCGCCGACAGCCGCGCCATCTACCGGCGCATGCCCGAGCATATCCGCGCGCGTTTCGCGCCTGGCATTCTGTACGTGCGCAACTACGGCGAGTTCGACATGCCGTGGCAGCAGGTCTTCAACACCGAGGTGCGCGCCGAGGTCGAGGCCTTCTGCGACCGCGCCCGCATCGGCTGGGAGTGGAAGGACGACGACGGACTGCGCACGACCCAGTTATGCCAGGCGATCGCCATCCACCCCCATACGGGCGACACGGTGTGGTTCAACCAGGGGCATCTGTTCCACGTCTCGAACCTGCAGCCGGAAGTGCGCGAGTCGCTGGAAGAGCTGTGCGGCGACGACTTGCCGCGCAACGTCTACTACGCCGACGGCAGCGTGATCCCGGACGCAATCTTCGAGGAAGTGCGCGCGGTACTGGCGGCCGAAACGGTGAGCTTCCGCTGGCAGGACGGCGATGTGCTCATGCTCGACAACATGCTGGCGGCGCACGCGCGCGCGCCGTTCAAGGGGCCGCGCAAGGTGGTGGTGGCGATGGCCGAGCCGCACGGCAATCTGGATCAATTTTAAAGCGAGTACTCCACGATGAATCAGCTTACCCGTATTCCGCTGCAGGCCCCGGCCAGCATGGTCGAACAACTGCAAACGCTGGCCCAGCTGCGTCCCGCCGACACCGCGCTGACCGCGATCGGCCGCGATGGCGAGCGCCAGTTCAGCTTTGCCCAGCTGGACGCGCGCGTGCGCGCACTGGCGGCCGAGCTGCAGGCCGGCTTCGCGCCCGGCGACCGCGCCTTGCTGGTGCTCGACAACGATGAGCACTATGTCGTCGCCTTCTTCGCCTGTCTGTATGCGGGCCTGACCGCCGTGCCGGTGTTCCCGCCCGAGTCGGCGCGCGAACAGCATCTGGCGCGGCTGGCCGGCATCGCCGCCGACTGCGCCGCCGCCTGTGTGCTGACCAGCAGCGAGGTGATCGCGCTGCTGGGCGAGCACCGCATCTTCGGTGGAGCCAGCGCGCTGGCGGTGGACGCGGTGGATACGGAACGGGCCGCGCTGTGGCGTCCCTACGCGCCGCAGCCGGAAGAAATCGCCTTCCTGCAGTACACCTCGGGCTCCACCGCCGCGCCCAAGGGCGTGATGGTCAGCCACGGAAACCTGATGGCGAACGAGCGCGCGATCGAGGAAGCTATGGCCGTCACCAGCGACGACGTGTTCGTCAGCTGGCTGCCGCTGTACCACGACATGGGCCTGATCGGCGGCCTGCTGCAGCCTATCCACCGCGGCATTCCGGTGGTGCTGATGAGCCCATCGTACTTCCTCGAACGGCCGATCCGCTGGCTCGAAGCGATCGCGCGCCATCGCGGCACCATCAGCGGCGGGCCGGACTTCGCCTTCCGCCTGTGCCTGGAACGGGTGCGCGAAGCCCAGCTGGCCGGACTGGACCTGTCCAGCTGGCGCGTGGCCTTCTCCGGCGCCGAGCCGGTACGTCACGATACGCTGGCCTCCTTCATTGAGTACTTCGCGCCTTGCGGCTTCGATGCCGGCGCGGTCTATCCCTGCTTCGGACTGGCCGAGGCGACCTTGCTGGTGAGCGGTGGCCGGCGCGGCGCGGGCCTGGTCGCCAGCGCCTTCGACGCCGCCAGCCTGGCGGCAGGCAGCCCGCAGGTGGCGGCCGACGGCGTGTTGCTGGTCGCTTGCGGCGCAATTCCATCGGAACACCGCGTGGCGATTGTCGATCCGCAGACGCAGGAAGATCTGGCTGAGCGCCGGATCGGCGAAATCTGGGCCGCCGGCCCGAGCATCGCGCAGGGATACTGGCAGCGTCCTGACGATAGCGCTGCCACCTTCGCCGTGCGCGACGGGCAGCGCTGGCTGCGCAGCGGCGACCTGGGCTTCCTGCATGAGGGCCAGCTGTATATCGCCGGCCGCATCAAGGATGTGATCATCCTGCGTGGCCAGAATCTGTATCCGCAAGATATCGAGCGCGCCATCGAGGCTGAAGTGGAAGCTGTGCGCAAAGGCCGTGTGGCTGCGTTCTCGGTCACCCTGCCGCAGGGCGGCGAAGGCGTGGGCGTGGCGGTGGAAGTGTCGCGCGGGCTGCAAAAGCTGGTGCCGCCCGCGGCGCTGGTCGATGCGCTGAGCCAGGCCGTCAGCTCGGTGTGCCGCGAACCGGTGGCCGTGGCGCTGCTGCTGCAACCGGGTGCCTTGCCCAAGACCTCCAGCGGCAAGCTGCAGCGCGGGGCCTGCCGCCAGGGCTGGCTCAAGGGCGAACTGGATGCCTACGCGGTGTACGCGCACGGTAGCTTCCAGGACGGCAGCGCGGCGCAAGCGCAGTCGCGGCAGCTGGATGATGACACCGGGCGCGAACTGACGGCGATCTGGCAGCAGGTGCTGGAGCAGGGCAGCAAACGCGTTAACGGCGCTGCCACAGCCCTTGGCGCAAGCGTTGATACTGTCGCGGGCGTTTCCGCTGCCGCTGCCGGTACTTTGCCGCACACGTCCCTGGCGTTGGGACGCGACACCCATTTTTTCGTCGCGGGCGGTAACTCGCTGCGCGCGGTGCAGGTCGCCGCGCTGGTGGCGCAGCGCTGGAATATCGCCTTCCCGGTACGCTTGATGTTCGAATTCCCTGTACTGGAAGCGTGCGCCGCTCAGCTGCGCACGCTGCTGGCCACTGGCGCTGTTCCCCGGGGGGCCATCGAAGCGTCGATCGCGCATCTGCCGCGCAGCGGCCAGGCCCTGTTGCCCCTGTCGCTGTCGCAGCAGGGCCTTTGGCTGACCTGGGCGCTGGCGCCAGCCAGCCCGGCCTACAATCTCGCGGTGCGTCTGCGCCTTCCTTCCACTTGCGATATCGAGGCCTTGCAAGCGGCTTTGCAGGACCTGGTGCAGCGCCATGAGCCGCTGCGCACCGTCTTCCCCGTCGGTGCCGATGGCGAAGCGAGCCAGCTGGTGCTGCCAGCTGACCGTTTTACGCTGGCGCAGATCAGGCTTGATCAGGCCGCCGGCTTCACGACGGCCGTACAGGCCCTGGCCAGCGCGCCGTTCAATCTGGCGGTTGAATTGCCGTTCCGCGCCACGCTGCTGCGCGCCACCGGTGCCGATGGCGCCGAGCTGGTACTGGCCGCCCATCACATCGCGGTCGATGGCTGGTCGCTGCAGATCGCCATCGGCGAACTGATGGAATGCTATGCGGCGCGCGCAGCCGGTGCCGTTGCCGCGCTGGCACCACTGCCGATCCAGTTTGCCGATTTCGCCCAGTGGCAGCGCCAGCATCTGGAAGGCGCCGAGATGGCGCGCCAGATCGATTACTGGCGCCAGCGCCTGGGCACCGAACACCCCGCACTTGAACTGCCGCTGGACCGCCCGCGTGGCGCCGCCGGCCAGCCCGCGCCGCTCGCCGGTGTGCATGGCGCAGTGTGGCCGGCAGCGCTGAGCGATGCGCTGCGCCAGTACGCGCGCATGCAGGGCGTGACCTTGTACATGGCCATGCTGGCGCTGCTCAAGACGCTGCTGTACCGCGTCAGCGGCCAGCAGGATCTGCGCGTGGGTGCGCCAACCGCCAACCGTCAGCGCGCCGAGACCCATGGCCTGGTCGGCTATCTGGTCAATCTGCCGGTGCTGCGCACGCGCATCGACGCGCGCCTGCCGTTCACGCATCTGCTGGAGCAGGTACGCCAGGCGGTGATCGGGGCGCAAGCCCACGCCGATGTGCCTTTCCACCTGCTGGTCGAGGCTTTGCAGCCGGAGCGCCAGCCTGGGGTGCATCCGCTGTTCCAGGTCAAGTGTACCGAGCAGCCGGGCGTGCCGCAGGGCGTGCGCATGGCGGGGCAGGTACTGGAACTGGAAGAAGTGCAGGCCGGTCCGGCCCACTTTGACCTGAGCCTGGACTTCAGCAATGGCAGCGCCGGCATCGCCACGCGCTGGATTTACGATGCCGCCGTGCTGGATGAGGCCAGCGTAGCCCGTCTGGATGAGGCCATGCAGGACTTCGCGCGCCAGTTGCTGGCACAGCCCGAGAGCACGCCGGCTTCCTGGCAGTGGCCGGGAGCGGTCACGCGCCTGCGCGGTCCGAGCGAGTATTTCGACGCGCCGGACGTGCTGGCGTTGTGGCAGCGTGCGGTCGCGCGCTTTCCGCAACGGCTGGCGGTACGCCATGAAGAGGAAACGCTGGATTATGCCGCGTTGGATCGTCAGGCCGCACTGCTGGCGCAAACGCTGCGCAGCCGCGGCGTCGGCCCGGAAGTACGGGTCGGCTTGCATGCCGAGCGCTCCTGCGCCTTTGTGCTGGGCGTGCTGGCGGTGCTCAAGGCTGGCGGCGCGTATGTGCCGCTGGACCCGGCCTTGCCGGGCGAGCGGCTGGCATGGCAGTTGAAGGACAGCGGCGCCGTGCTGCTGCTCAGCGCGGGCGACGCGGCATGGAATACAGCGGTGCCGCAGCTTGCGCTTGCGTGCGGTGAAGTTCAGACGGACGCCACTCAGAACGGCCGTAGTGGCGAACAGGCACCAGCCCAAACTCAAGTTCAAGTTCAGGCGCAGCAAGCGGCTTACGTCATCTATACCTCCGGTTCGACTGGACAGCCCAAGGGCGTGCTGCTTACGCATGGCGCGCTGGCCAATTACGTGCAGGGTGTACTGGGCCGGCTGGCCTTGCCGGAGCAGGGCGCCAACGTGGCGATGGTCTCCACGGTGGCCGCCGATCTGGGGCATACCAGTTTCTTCGGTGCGCTGTGCGCCGGTCACAGCCTGCATCTGATCAGCCAGCAGCGTGCCTTCGATCCGGACAGCTTTGCCGACTACATGCGCGCTCACGCCATCGACGTGCTGAAGATCGTTCCCAGCCATCTGCAGGCGCTGCTGAACGCGGCGCGTAGTGCGGACGTGTTGCCGCGCCAGCGTCTGGTACTGGGCGGCGAGGCGACTTCGTGGGCGCTGCTGGAGCGCGTGCGCAGCTTGCAGCCGGCTTGCTCCGTCATCAATCACTATGGTCCGACCGAGACCACGGTCGGCATCCTGACCCACCCGGCGGCGCTTGAAACGCCTGGTGCGGCCACGCTGCCGATCGGTACACCGCTGCCTAACAGCCAGGCCTGGGTGCTCGACGCGGAACTGAACCCGGTGGCACCGGGCGTGGCCGGCGAACTGTATCTGGGTGGACGGGGTGTGGCGCGCGGCTATCTGGGCCGCGCCGGCATGACGGCCGAACGCTTCATCGCCCATCCCTTCGATACCGCCGGCGCGCGTCTGTACCGCACTGGCGATCGGGTGCGCCAACTGCCCGACGGGAGCCTGGAATTCCTCGGCCGGATTGACGATCAGGTGAAAATTCGCGGCTACCGCGTGGAGCCGCGCGAGGTGGCGGCCGCACTGCTGGCGCAGGATGGCGTGGCCGCAGCCGAAGTGCTGGCGATGGCCGCCGCCGACGGCCGCCTGCAGCTGAACGCTTACGTGGTTCTGGCCGAAGGCGGGGCATGCACCAGCGCCGGATTACAAACGCTGCTGGCCAATCAGCTGCCGGATTACATGGTGCCGTCCAGCGTCACGCTGCTCGACGCCATGCCGCTGAATGCCAACGGCAAGCTCGATCGCAAGGCGCTGCCGCAGCCGCAGGCCGCGCAGGGAAAAACCTTTGAGGCGCCGCAGGGCGAAACGGAAACCACACTGGCCGCCATCTGGGCCGAGCTGCTGGGACATGAGCGGGTGGGGCGCGGAGACCATTTCTTCGAACTGGGCGGCGACTCGATCCTGAGCCTGAAGCTGATCGCGCGTGCCCGCAAGGCAGGATTGCGCCTTCAGGGACGACAGGTATTCGAATATCCGGTGTTGTCCGCGCTGGCGCAATCGCTCGCTGCCGACGCTGCTGCGGTACCTGCCGCAACAGGGGAAATCACTGGCCAAGCAGGTGCCTCCGCCGTTGCGGTAGCGGTCACCGTACCTGCTATCACCGCCTTGCCACAGCAAGACGCTCGAGTGCCGCTGGCGGTGTCGTATGCGCAGGACCGTCAATGGTTCCTGTGGCAGCTGGACCGCGCCAGCAGTGCGTACCACATCGCGGGTACGCTGGTGCTGAAAGGGCTGCTGGATATGCATGCCTTGCGCGCCGGCTTCCAGGCATTGGTGCAGCGTCATGCGTCGCTGCGTACCGTCTTTGAGGCCGATGCCCAAGGTCTGGCGCGCCAGCGCGTGCTGCCGGAACTGAGGCTGGAAATTCCGCTGGCCGACATGAGCGCACTGCCGCAGGCCGAACGTGACGCGGAAGCGCTGGCCGTGGCCAGCCGGGTGCGGCAGCAGCCTTTCGACCTGACCACTGGTCCGTTGCTGCGCATTGTTGTGATCCGCACGGGCGCTGAGGAGTATCAGCTGGTGCTGGCCCTGCACCACATCATTTCCGATGGCTGGTCGATGCAGGTACTGATCGCGGAGTTCGTCGAGCTGTATCGCAGCCAATTGAGTGGACAGGCGCCGCAACTGACGTCCCTGCCGTTCCAGTACGCCGACTACGCGGCCTGGCAGCGCAACTGGCTGGCCGGCGGTGAAAGCGCACGCCAGCTGGCTTACTGGCGCCAGCAACTGGGCGGCGAGCAGCCGGTGCTGCAACTGCATACCGATTATCCGCGCGCCGCGCGCCCGGATGGCTACACGCTGGCCCAGCATCGCGTTGCGCTGCCGGCGGCACTGGCGCAGGCGCTGCAAACGCGCGCGCGGGCGCAGGGCTCCACGCTGTTCATGGCGCTACTGGCAGGCTTGCAGGCGCTGATGCAGCGCTATACCGCGCAGCAGAATATCCGCATCGGCGTGCCCGTGGCGAACCGCCACCATGCCGATACCGAAGATATCGTCGGCCTGTTCGTCAACACCCAGGTGCTGCGCGCCCAGGTGAGTCCGGACAGCACGCTGCGCGCATTGCTGGCGCAGGCAAGGGTGGCGACGCTGGAAGCGCAGGCGCATCAGGATCTGCCGTTCGAGCAGCTGGTGGAAGCCTTGCAGCCGGAACGCAGCCTGGACAGCCATCCGCTGTTCCAGGTCATGCTGAATCACCAGCGTGACAAGCGCGGCCTGCTGGCCGCGCTGCCAGGCCTGGTGCTGGAGCGGCTGGAGCTGGGCGAGCAGGCGGCCCAGTTCGAACTGGTAATCAACAGCACGGAGAACGACGATGGCGGCATCGACATCGCTTTCGCGTATGCCCGCGAGCTGTTCGAACCGGCCACGATGGAGCGCATGGCGGGTCACTATCAAGCCCTGTTGCAGGCATTGGCCAGCGCGCCGGATGCCGCCCTGCATACGATCGATTTGCTGACGCAAGCGGAGCGTGCGGTGCTGGAGCAGTTGTCCGCGCGCGGTAGCGTAGCATCGGCCCCTCCGCTGACGGCACCGGCGAACCTGCCGGGCGCGGCGCATGAGCTCTATCCAGGCGATGGCACGCTGCAGCAGCGCATCGAAGCGCAGGCGCGGTTGCGGCCCGATGCGATTGCACTGGTGTGCGGCGAACAGCGCCTGAGCTATGCGGAACTGAATGTCCGCGCCAATCGCCTGTCGCACTACCTGATCGCCAGCGGCGTGGGCGCGGAGCAGCGTGTCGGCGTTGGCTTCACGCGCACACCCGACATGCTGGTGGCGCTGCTGGCCGTGCTGAAGGCCGGTGCGGCCTACGTGCCGCTGGACCCGGACTATCCACGCGAACGGCTGTCGTATATGGCGGAAGACAGCGCCATCGCACTGCTGCTGACCCATAGCGCTGTGGACGCGGCAGCGCTGCCGCAGGCTGGAACCAGCTTTATCACCGTCGCCATCGATACGCTGGAGCTGGACGGCTTCAGCGCGGCCAATCCGCAATTGCCGCAGCATGCGGACAGTCTGGCCTATGTGATCTACACCTCCGGTTCCACCGGCCAGCCGAAAGGAGCGCTGCAGTCGCACCGCAATGTGCTGCGTCTGCTGGAAAGCAGCCACGATTGGTTTAATTTCGGTCCGCAGGATGTGTGGACGCTGTTCCACTCCTACGCTTTCGACTTCTCGGTATGGGAAATTTTCGGTGCTCTGTGCCACGGCGGCCGTCTGGTGCTGGTGCCGTTCATGGTCAGCCGCGCGCCACAGGACTTCCTGGCGCTGCTGCGCCAGGAAGGCGTGACGGTGCTGAACCAGACTCCGTCGGCGTTCGCCCAGCTGATGCAGGCACCGGGTCTGTACGACGGTGACGCGCTGGCGCTGCGCGTGGTGGTGTTCGGCGGCGAGACGCTGGAACCGGAAAGTCTGCGGCCGTGGATCGCCCGCTTCGGCGACGATGCGCCTCAGCTGATCAATATGTACGGTATCACCGAAACCACGGTGCACGTCACCTACCGGCGCATCACGGCGGCCGATCTGGGGGCGCAGCGCAGCCCGATCGGTATCGCGCTGCCCGACCTGGGTCTGCGCGTGCTCGACGCACAACTCAATCCGGTGCCGCTGGGCGTGGCCGGTGAGCTGTACGTGGCCGGCGCCGGTCTGGCGCGCGGCTATCTGATGCGCGCGGCGCTGACGGCCAGCCGCTTCGTGGCCGACCCATTGGCCAACGACGGCAGCAGGTTGTACCGCAGCGGTGATCTGGCACGCTGGAATGCCCAGGGCCAGCTGGAGTATCTGGGCCGGGCCGATCATCAGGTCAAGATTCGCGGCTTCCGCATCGAGCTGGGCGAAATCGAGGCGCGTCTGCGCGCGCAACCCGGCGTGGGTGAGGCCATCGTACTGGTGAACCAGGGGCAGGGCGGTGCGCGCCTGCTGGCGTACGCCGCGCCGGCGGCCGGACAACAGCTCGATGCCGCCGTGCTCAAGGCGGCGCTGGCAGCCGGGCTGCCGGACTATATGGTGCCGTCCGCGGTCCTGGTGCTGGCCGCGTTGCCGTTGAACGCCAATGGCAAGACCGACCGTAAGGCGCTGCCGCTGCCGGAGCAGCTGCATGCCGGACGCGCTGGCGCGGCGCCGCAAGGTGCGCGGGAGCAGGCGCTGGCCGCGATCTGGGCCGAGGTGCTGGGTCTGCGCGAAGTCAGCCGCGACGATCATTTCTTTGAGCTGGGCGGCCACTCGCTGCTGGCCATCGGACTCACGGCGCGCCTTCGACTGGCCACCGGCATCGATCTGCCGCTGCGCAAGGTGTTCGAATACCCGCTGCTGAGCGACATGGCGGCCCAACTGGACGGCATCGTGGCGGAGGGTGCCGGGCCAGTCCTGCTGCCGGTGCCACGCCGCGCGGCGATGGCGCTGTCGCCGGCTCAGCGCCGTTTGTGGCTGGTGGACCGTCTGGCCGATGCGCAGGCGCGCCGCGCCTACCACATGGCGGCGGCGCTGACCTTGAGCGGTTCGCTCGATCCGGCCGTCCTGCACGCCAGCCTGCAGGCGCTGATCACCCGCCACGAAGTGCTGCGCACCGTCTATCGCGAAGATGAAGACGGCGATCCGGCCGCGTACATCCTGCCTTTGGCGCAGTCGCCCCTGGAACTGAGTGAGCTGTATCTGAGTGCCTTCGATGCGGACAGCCAGCAGCGTCAATTGGAGCTGGCGGCCATGGAGCACGCCGATGCGCCATTCGACCTGGCCCATGGCCCGCTGCTGCGCGCCCGCTTGGTCCGGCTGGCACCGCAGCGTCACGTGCTGCTGCTGGCGGTGCATCACATCGCCTTCGATGGCTGGTCGCAGTCGGTATTCATCCGCGACTTCGTGGCGCAGTACCGTGCCCTGGATGCGGGCAATGCGGCGCCGCTGCCGGCATTGGAAATCCAGTACGCCGACTATGCCGACTGGCATGCGCGCAAACTGACCACCAGCGCCGAAGCGG
Source organism: Oxalobacteraceae bacterium (assembly GCA_013284265.1). GTDB lineage: Bacteria > Pseudomonadota > Gammaproteobacteria > Burkholderiales > Burkholderiaceae_D > Rugamonas. The sequence continues at coordinate 29,739 of JABTBR010000061.1, forward strand.
ATCATGCGTTCTGGCGCGCCACGCTGGCCGCCGCACCGCAGTCGTCCACGCTGCCATATGAGAAAGCGTCCGAGCAGGATCTGGCGTCGACGCTGGGCGATTCGCTCAGCGTGACACTGGAGCCGGCACTGACGCGGGAACTGGCCCAACTGGCACGCTCCCGGCAAACCTCGCTGTTCACGCTGCTGCTGGCGTCCTTCCAACTGCTGCTGCACCGCCAGAGCGGCGCCGCTGATCTGGTGATCGGCACCGACGTGGCGGGGCGTAGCCATCCCGCGCTGGAACAGCTGATCGGCTTCTTCGTCAATGTACTGCCGCTGCGTTCGCGGCTGGATGCGGAGCAGAGCTTCACCGAATGGCTGGCGCAGGCGCACGAAGCCAGCCTTGCCGCGTTCGCGCACCAGGACCTGCCGTTCGACCAGATTCTGGATACGGCCGGCCTGGCGCGCGGACGCCAGCGCAAGCCGCTGGTGCAGGTGCTGTTCGTGATGCAGAACATGCCCGAAGCACAGTTCGACATTCCCGGCCTGCGCATCGAGCTGAAGGCACAGGCAAGCACGCAGTCGAAGTTCGATCTGGCGGTCTTCGTCAGCGAAAGCGCGCAAGGCTTGCGGGCGCAGTGGGTGTTTGCCAGCGCGCTGTATCGGCGCGAGAGCATCGCCCGCAGCGCCGCGCAGTGGCAGGAGCTGCTGCGCCAGATCGTGGCGAGGCCGCAGGACAGCCTGGCCAGCTTCCCGATTACCCCATTCAAGGATAGCAGCATGAGCGATACCCCGACCGCCAAGGCGGGCAAGATGGACAAACTGAAAAAACTGGCCGGCAAGGATGGCGCCAAGGCCGCGCCGCGCGCTCCGGTGCGCATGTCGTACCTGCGGGAGGGCCGCGAGTTCCCGCTGGTGATCGAGGCGAGCAGCGATATCGATGCGGTGGCATGGGCGGGCAGCCAGCGCGATTACATCGACAGCGTACTGACCCGACACGGCGGCATCCTGTTCCGGAACTTCGGCCTGAACACGCCGCAGGATTTCGAGAACTTCGCGGAACTGATCGAACCTGAACTGTACGGTAACTACGGTGACCTGCCAAAGAAGGAAGGCGGCCGCAATACCTACCGTTCCACACCGTATCCGGAGCGCGAGATGATCCTGTTCCATAACGAGAGCGCGCATCTGGACCATTGGCCGCGCAAGCAGTGGTTCTATTGCGAGCTGCCGTCGCCGGTGGGCGGCGCCACGCCGATTGTCGACTGCCGCGAAATGCTGCGCCGCCTGCCGGCCGCGCTGGTGGATGAGTTCGAGCGCAAGGAACTGCTGTATGTACGGACCTTCACCGACCGGCTCGATGTGCCATGGCGCGACTTCTTCAAGACCGACAGCCGCGCCGAAGTGGAAACCCGGCTGGCGCTGGCCGGTATCGAATGGCGCTGGCTGGAACACGACGAACTGCAAACCCGCACCCGCTGTCCGGCAGTGATTGTTCATCCGGTCACCGGCGAGCGCGTGTTCTTCAATCAGGTGCAGCTGCATCACGTCAGCTGCCTGGAAGCGGAGGGACGGGCCGATCTGCTGGCACTGGTGGGCGCGGAGCGCATGCCGCGCCAGGTCTACTTCGGCGATGGCAGCGCGATTCCGGACGAGACCATGGCCATCATCGGCCGGACCTACGAGGAGTGCGCGGTGCGCTTCGATTGGCGCCAGGGCGATGTGGTCATGCTCGACAACATGCTGGCCGCCCATGCACGCGACCCGTTCGAAGGCCCGCGCAAGATCGTCGTCGCCATGGGGGCGATGTTCGACCGTTCCGCGCTGGCCGATGCAACTCCCCCCAAGGATGCGCTGCCATCGGTCCCACCAGTCAATGCAATGCAAGGCGAATCGAATGAATGAGTTGAACGAAACAGGCTTGCCGTCTGGGCAGGACAGTCTGGCGCTGGCGCCTGAACAGCGCGTGCTGCTGGGCGCGCAGGCACCGGATGCGCTGGCGAACGTGGTGCTGCTGGCCGAAATTCTCGCGCCCGGCGCGGCGGGCACGCTCGATGCCTCGGTGCTGCGCGCCGTCGTCAGCGACGTGATCGCACGGCATACCGTGCTGCGTCATGTGTTTGCCTATGCGGATGGTTATCGCGGTCTACGTCAAAGCGCACTCGATGCCGCGCCGCCGCTGGAGTGGCAGTATCTGGACTGGCGCGGCCAGGACGATGCGCGCGCCGTCGCGCAGTGGCACGATGACTTCGCGCGCGCGCCACTGGCGTTGGGGCAGGGCCAGCTGATACGGGCGGCGCTGCTGCGGCTCGACGATGGCAGCGCCATCCTGGCGCTGGCCGCATCCGCGTTGGCCGCCGATGGCGCCAGCCTGCGCAGCCTGCTCGCTCAGATCGAAGCGGCCTTCCATGGACAGGCCGATGTGGAGCCGGACCAGCCGTTCCAGTACGCCAGCTTCGTCGAATGGCGCCAGGATCTTAACGAGGACGAGGATAGCGCCTCCGGCCGAAGCTACTGGGATGCGCAACTGCGCGCGCTGCAGGAACGTGGCGCACCGCGCCTGTCCTATCGGCGCGAGAGCGCGGGCGCGACTCGAAGCCAGAGTTCTGGCACGAACGCCCATGCGAATGTGACACCGTCATTGCGCGCGCAGTTGTTGGTGAACGCGCAGATCGACCCAACGCTCGCTGTCAAAGTGGCCGGGCTGGCGCGCGCGCAGGACGTCAGTGTGGAAACCCTGCTGCAGTCGGTGTGGACCTTGCTGCTGGCGCGCCTGAGCGGCTACGCGCCTTGCGTGACGGGCTGGCAGCACGATTGCCGCCTGGACTACGAACCGATGCGGGGCGGTCTGGGCGTCTACGAGAAGATCCTGCCGGTGCTGGTGGATGTGCAGCCCGATGAGTACTTCACCGGCTGGCTGGGACGCTGTGCCGCGCTGGCGGAATCCCATCTGGAGGCGCAGGAAGCCCTGGTGCTGGACGATTCGTTTATTCTTGGCCGTGTGACGATCGGCTTTGTCTACGGCGAGGCGCAGCCGGGCCGCTGGCAGCCACGTGAACAGTCGGCGCCGGTGGCGTTCGAGCTGGCGTTGGAGGTGCTGTGGAATGAAGACGGTGCCGCGCTGACGCTGCACGCCAACCCCGAACATTACTCACGTGCGGCACTGGAGCATCTGAGCGAGCAGTATGTCACGCTGCTGGCGGCCGTCTTGGCCCAGCCAGCAGCGCTGGTGCATGGCTACGATGTGATTGGTCCGCGTGAACGCGCCGCCGCATCGGCGTGGCAGCAGCGCGCTGACTTCGGCGGCAATACCGTGGGCTGGCACGTGGCGCAATGGGCCGGGCGCACGCCTGCCGCCGATGCGGTGGCGGCCGATGGCCTGGCATGGAGCTATGGCGAGTTGCTTGGGCGCGTACACCGCCTTGGCAATTGGATGTGTACGCGTGGCGTGGGGCCTGGCTCGCTGGTGGCCTTGAACATGCCGCGTTCGCCCGATCTGCTGGTGGCAATGCTGGCCACGTGGTCGGCGGGTGCGGCGTACCTGCCGCTGGAGCCCGAGTGGCCGGCCGCTCGCCGTGAGGCCGTATTGGCCGACGCGCAGGCGGTGCTGGTGCTGCATGCAGGCGCTGTGCAGCTCTCTGATGCGTCCGATGCGGCCGGGCGGACGGCGCATAGCGAAGCGGCGCTCGACCAGATCGACCTGGGCGCATTCTCCGACACAGCACCCGGCACGCCGGCCGGTCTCGATGCGCTGGCCTACGTGCTGTACACCTCCGGCTCCACCGGCAAGCCCAAGGGAGTAAAGATCTCCCACGGCGCGCTGCTCAACTACGTGGCGGCAGTATCGGCCGCGCTGGAGTTGAACACGGTGCGGCGCTGGGCCTTGACCAGCACGGTCGCCGCCGACCTGGGGAACACCGCGCTGTTCGGCGCCTTGTTCAATGGCGCCTGCCTGGTGGTCGCCGGCGCCGGCGACACCGGCGACGGCGATGCTTTCAGCCGTTTCGTGCTGCGCCACGCGATCGATGGTTTGAAGATCGTGCCTTCGCATCTGGAAGCGCTGCTTGAATGCGCCGCGCCGCACTTGCCGCGCAAGCTGGTACTGGGAGGCGAAGCGGCGCCGCGCGCGCTGGTGGCGCGGATCGCCGCCTTGGCGCCCGATTGTGCCATCTATAACCATTACGGCCCGACCGAGGCGACTGTCGGCGTGCTGGTACACGCCGTCGCGGTGCAAGGCGAGCTGGCCGAAGTGCTGCCATTGAGCCAGCCGCTGGCCAACAACACCATCCGCGTGCTGGACGAAGCACTGCGGCCGGTGCCGGCCGGCGCCAAGGGCGAGCTGTATGTGGGCGGTGCCCAGCTGTGCCAGGGATACCTGAACCGCAGCGCGGACGGCGCCTTCGTCGCCGATCCGCTGCAGCCGGAAGCGCGCCTCTATCGCACCGGCGATCTGGCCTATGTGCTGCCTGAGGGCGGCGTGCGTCTGGCAGGACGAGCCGATCACCAGCTCAAAATTCGCGGCTACCGCGTGGAGCCGGGCGAGATTGAAGCGCTGCTGCTGAATCAGCCGGGGGTGCGCCAGGCCGTGGTGCTGCCGGTAGCGACCGTGCAGGGCGGGCTGGAACTGGCCGCCTTCCTGATGGGCGACGCCACGTTGGCGGCCGATGGCGCGCTGGCCGCGCTGCGCATCAGTGCCGCCGCCTTGCTGCCCGCGCATATGGTGCCTGCGCGTCTGACCCTGCTGGCGGAGTTCCCGCGTCTGGCCAACGGCAAGATCGACCGCCTTGCGCTCGCCTCGGCGCGCGCGCAGCAGGTACCCGCCGGCGTTGCCGCCCCACGCGATGCGCTCGAAACGGTGCTGGCTTCCTGCATGGCGCAGGTGCTGGGCCGCGAGCGGGTCGGCGTGGATGAAGACTTCTTCGAGCTGGGTGGCCACTCGCTGCTGGTGATCAAGCTGGTGGCGCGGATACGCAAGCGCCTGCAGTTGGAACTGGCCGCGGCCGTCATTTTCGACCATTCGAGTGTGGCCGCACTGGCTGCCGCGCTGCGCAAGGACCGCAGCGCGACCCAACTGGCGCGGCTGGAAGAGCTGGCCGTGCAGGCTGTGCACGATGCGCAGCCAGGGGCTGCGGCCGGCCATACGACGAACTGAATACTAGGATACTGAATGAACGATATGACCCGAGCGGATCTAGCGCCCGAGAATGCGCTGAGAACGCGCGTGCAGGACGGCGAGGCCGTGCCCCTGAGCTACGCCCAGCAGCAACTGTGGTTCCTGCAAAGCCTGGAGCCCGGACTGACCGCGTACAACCTGCCGCGCGCACTGCGCTTGACGGGAGCGCTGGATGCCGAGGCGCTGGAGCGGGCCTTTGCTGCCGTGATCCGGCGCCATGCGGTCCTGCGCAGCCGCTTCTTCGAGCGTGATGGCGTGCCGATGCAGCAGATCCAGGCTGCGCAGCCCTTTGTGCTGGAACGGCTGGACCTGTCGGAGCTGGCTCCGGCCGAACGCCAGCAGCGGCTCGATCAGGTGATCGCGCGCGTGGCCGGGCATGTGTTCGACCTGGGCGGTGGCGTGCTGCTGGTGGCCACGCTGGTGCGGCTGGAGGCGGAGCAGCATGTGCTGGCGCTGTGCCTGCACCATATCGTTTCGGATGCCTGGTCCAATCCTATCCTGGCACGCGACCTGAGCGCGGCCTACCGCCAGGCGCTGGCGCAGGATGGCGCGGTCGAGCTGGCGGCGCTGCCGCTGCAATATGCCGATTACGCCCTGTGGCAGGCCAGCCAGGATGGCAGCGCCGCGCAGATGGACGATATCGCTTTCTGGAATAACTACCTGGGCGCGGACGTGCCTGCGCTCGATTTGCCGACCGATCACCCACGTCCGGCGCGCCAAAGCTATCGTGGCGGCGCGCTGCACTTTACGTTGCCGCCCCAACTGGCGCTGGCCTTGCAGCAGTTCTGCCGCGCCGAGAAGAGCAGCCCCTTCATGGTGCTGCTGGCGGCATGGCAGGTACTGATGGCGCGCTACAGCGGGCAGGACGATTTCGCCGTGGGCGTTCCCAATGCCGGCCGCCAGCGCGAGGAAGTGCAGGAGATGCTGGGCTACTTCATTGCTACCCAGGTATTCCGTGCGCGGCTGGCACCGCGGATGACGCTGCACGAAGTGCTGCGACAGGTGCGGACCGATGCGCTGGCCGCGCTGGAACACGCGGAGCTGCCGTTCGAAAAACTGCTGGAAAGCCGCGCCGAACGGCGCGATCCGGCGCGCAGCCCGCTGTTCCAGGTAATGCTGGGCGTGCAGATGGACGATGCGCTGGGCGCGCTGGACTTCGGTGCGGCACGTTGCACTCCAGTGGAATTTTCCGAGCAGGGCGCCAAGTTCGATCTGTCGCTTGACGTCAGCCTGAGTGCCGAGCGGGTACGCGGCCGGCTGGAATACAACAGCGATCTGTTCGACGCTGCCAGCGCGGCGCGCCTGGCGCGCTGCTTCCAGCGTGTGCTGGAACAGATGGCGGCCAGCCCGGAACTCAGCATCGCCGCCGTGGCGCTGCTCGACGATGCCGATCTGGGCCAGTTGCAGCAATGGGGTGTGAACGCCCGGCGCCATCCGGACGGCGAAACGGCCTTGCAGCTGTTCGAGCGCCAGGCGTGGGAGCGTCCCTTCGCCACCGCGCTGATACACGGCACCGAAGAATTGAACTATGCGGAACTGAACCGGCGCGCCAACCGCCTGGCGCACCATCTGATCGCGCTGGGTGTGCGTCCCGAGGCGCCGGTCGGCATCGCGCTGGAGCGCTCGACCGGCATGATCGTCGGCCTGCTGGCGATCCTGAAGGCGGGCGGCGCCTATGTTCCACTCGATCCCGACTACCCGGCCGAGCGCATCGAGGCGATGGTGCAGGACAGCGGCATGGCGCTGCTGCTGGCGCAAACCTCGGTGGCGGCGCGGATTCCGGCGCCACCGGGCGGCCAGATGCTGCTGCTCGACGCACTCGATCTGTCGCGGCACAGCGAAGCCAATCCCGGCGTGACCCTGCATGGTGCCGCGCTGGCGTATGTGATCTATACCTCCGGCTCGACCGGCAAA
>JABTBR010000062.1 GCA_013284265.1 Oxalobacteraceae bacterium
CCAGCCAGCCAAGCAAGTATTCTTCTCAGTTCAGCGCCACTACCTCCGGCTCAAAGCGCTTGACATCGGTTTTTTAGCAGCCTATATTCACCCATATGGATGAATATACTAAAACCAGCCAGCTCGACGACATCTTCACCGCGATGGCCGACCCGACCCGGCGCGCCATCCTGGCCAGGCTGGCCCAGGGCAGCGCACGGGTGACCGATCTGGCGCGCGACTTCCCGATCTCGCTCAACTCCACCTCCAAGCACATCAAGCTGCTGGAGCGCGCCGGCCTGCTGACCCGCACGATCACGGGACGCGACCATCTACTGACTTTAAACGCCGCCCCACTATCCGAAGCGGCGCAATGGATCGCCCACTTCCAGAGCTTCTGGGAAGACCGTCTGGCCGCCCTCGATCACTTGATCAGCGCACGCCGCAAGGAGAAAGATCATGGCTGAACTCACCGGGCAGTACCTCGTCACCGTCCGCCGCAGCATCGCCGCCAGCGCCGAAGAGCTGTTCGACGCCTGGCTCGATGCGGACATGCTGGCGCAATTCATGCGGCCCGGCGGCATGGCGCGCGCCAGCGTCAGCTGCGATCCGCGCGAAGGCGGCGCCTTCGAGATCATCATGCACGGAGACGACAGTTCCTACCGCCATACCGGCCACTATCTGACCATCGAGCGTCCGCGCAAGCTGGTGTTCAGCTGGATTTCGGCCGCCACGGCGGAGCGCGAATCGCTCGTCACCGTGGACTTCATTGCCGGCAGCGCCGCGACCGACATCGTCGTCACCCATCGCCAGCTTCCTGACGAGGCAGCGCAACTGTCGCATACCGAAGGATGGGGCGATGTGCTGGATGTGCTGGCGGCCCTTTTCCCTTAAGGGGACACGCCTCGCCAAGGCATTTCTCGTTGAGGCACCGCTCGTTGAGACATTTTCTTGCCGAAGCATTTCGCATCCCATTTTTCACCAAGGTATTTTCATCGAGGTATTTCTTCCCAAAGGAGTTCATCATGATCTTGCAAGGAAAACGCTGCATCATTCACGGCGCGGCAGGCGCCATCGGCGGCGCCGTGGCGCGCAGGTTCGCGCGCGAAGGCGCACGGCTGTTCCTGGCCGGACCCACGCTGTCCAAGCTGGAGCAACTGGCCAGCGAGATTCGCGCGGCCGGCGGCAACGCGGCGGCGGCGCAGCTCGACGCGCTGGACGGCCCGGCCGTGCGCGAGCACGCGCGCGCCGTGGCGGACGCTGCAGGCGGCATCGACGTCATGCTCAACGCCGCCGGCTTCGCCCACGTGCAGGGCACGCCGTTCGCCGAACTGTCGTATGAGGAGTTCGAACTGCCGGTCCACAAATACAACCGCTCCAACTTCCTGACCGCGCAGGCAGCGGCACCCTACATGGCGCGCAACAGGTCAGGCGTAATCCTGACCCTGTCCACACCAGGCGCGCGCCTGAGCGGCGCAGGCTTCCTGGGCAATGGCGTCAGCAGCGCGGCGATCGAAGCGATGTCACGTATCCTCGCGGGAGAACTGGGACCGCAAGGCATCCGCGTGATCTGCATGCGGCCCGACGCGATTCCTGAAGCGGTAGCCACCTCACACACGCGCGCCGTGTTCGAAGGCATGGCGAGCCTGAACGGAATCAGCGTCGAAGCCATGTTGCAAGGCCGTGCCCAAGGCGCGACCCTGCTGGACCGCCTGCCCACGTTGGACCAGATCAGCGCCTTCGCCGCCTTCGCCGCATCCGATGGTGCCGGCGCCATGACCGGCGCAATCGCCAATCTCAGCTGCGGCTCGCTGGTGGACTAGGCGGCAGCGAATTAGACTTAAACTGACAACGACTATCAGATGAGTTAGAGTCCTTATTCGACCGCTACCGGCCACAAGCGGCCACAAGCGGCCACAATGGTCGATAATGAAATTTACTTCGGACCAAAATGATTTCTATTGCGTTTCCACCGTCAGAAGCTGACGTCATCTATTTCGCGTGCTCCTGGACTGATAAGTTGGTCAGCCAGAATTACGCGGCGGCGCATGAAATGCTGCATCACGTTGCAGAGCAACCGGGGCGCTCGTGGGTGTCCGCGCCTGATGAATTAAAAGAATGGATTTCCAACTACGGTAGCGACACACCGGTAGAAGGTGACCCGTCATACGTCGTAACTGAAATTTCAACTGCTTCTGGAAGCCGATGGGACAATGATCTTGACCTTGCGCCTGTGCAGGAACGATATGCCGGCTTCGTCGGGCGCCTCGATTGGTGGCTGCCGTTGAACGGGGAGTGGAGTGATCTTCAAGCGTCCTTTGATCTTATAGATCTGAATGGGAAGGTCGCATTCGTGCTGGTAGCCCTTAGAGTGCCCTAAGCAGGCGTAGCGCTATACTTTCTGACTAAGCTACAGTTTTCAGCCAGGAGCTGACGTAGACTGAATCCTTTTGAGAGGTGTTGATGAGCAAAGTTAAGACTGTACTCATAGGAATATCTAGTGGCATCATCAGCTTTTTTGCGGCCTTTTTCAATTACACTGGACTTGAGAATTTCTCTGGAATTATCAGACTGGTCGCCATCGTCCTGTCTGCATTGGCAATCGGAATGGGCCAAGGTTTTTTCGTCCAACGCTCAGGGCATAGAACCGTAGCCACAGGTGCATTTTTCGGCCTGTTGATATTGTGGTCCCCGGTTGTAGTGGCCACCTACGGATTCGCGTTAATGGCGCTGCCGCTGCTAGCAGGCTTTGCGATGCTTGTATTCTTCGGGGCAAAAATCGGAGTGAATTTGCGAATAAATTCGTGCTGGTCGGCATAGCACTCCGTCGTATTACGGCCCAAACCGGACGTCGTTTGCCTAAAGCACTAGAGGACCATGAGGATGCATGTGTTTGCAAGAGTAGTCAGTGTGATATTTATGGCGGGACTATCCACTGCTTCAGCCAATGAGTGCGCGCAGACATTGTCAGATGCTGACGACAGTTCCAGGTCAACGGCCCACCGGCTGATTAACTATGTCGAGCAGCATTGGGAAATTGCCATCACAGAAAAGCCGGATAGAGTTTCGGTATCGGTCGTGGATGACCCATCTGGCGATGGCACAAAGATTGATTTTTACCGCGTGAAGTTTAAGAATTTTCACGCAGGTTTCTATCGCTATCCAGACGGCACACCTATGCCGTCGGTGCTTTCGACAATGTCTCCCAGCTTTAAGTTACCCTGCGGGTTGAAGATGGGACAGTCGCAGGCGAAGGTCAAAGCCACGATAGGCTCCCCCACATACACACAGGCAGAGTCCTTCATTTATGCCACGGGTGGTGACCAGAACGGCGAAGTAATTCTTAAATTTACACATGGGAAATTACGGTACGTAGCTTGGCAATACGACACACACTAGGCCATGCATGACAAACAAACTCCTTATTTTCGACCTTGACGAAACCCTAGTGCATGCGACCACTGAGCAGCTTGCACGCACAGCGGATTTTGAATTCAAACCGTATTTCGTTTACAAGCGCCCCTTTTATTTCGAGCTTCTTTCCTCTACACAGCCTTTCTACGATTTTGCTATCTAATCATCGTCCTCACGGGAGTATGTTGATGCAGTTGTGGCAGAGATTTTTGCCGGTTTTGATGTGAAGTTTTCTTGGGCAGTAGAGCGTTGTATTCAACGTGTGGATGCGCAGTCCAACGGCTACGTGTATATCAAAGACCTTCGGCGGGTGCAGAGTCATGGTTATCCGGTAGAACGCATCACCATCCTTGACGATTCGCCGGAAAAAATAGCCCGTCAACCTCGAAATCATCTCAAGGTCAAACCCTATTATGGTTTGGAGGGCGACCGAGAACTGCTTGCAATCGCCGAAGAATTGGTTGGCCGCTCAAAAAAATAATGCGGCCCGACCGGCGGCTTTGGGGTGGAAGCCGCCGGCTACCGGACACGTTGTCAACATGAGCTGCAACAACTAGTCATTTCACCGTGCCATACGGCGGGCTTCGGAAAATACCCATTTCGCCGGACGTACTTCAAGCTCTCCGCGCTGATTGGCGTCCAGTCGTGCCATGATTTCAGTACCCTAGGCCGCTTCAATATCGGCCACTGGCGAGTTGCTCAACGTGCCCAGCAATATTTCGACCAGCTTCGCGCGCTCCTCTGGTGGCAACGCACGAGATGCTTTTTCAATGGAGGCAAACGAGGTAGGCATATCGCGATGCTCCAGATGTTAAAAATTCCACTGTTGAACCGCTCATTTTGCGCGCCAACGACGACACCTAGTTTGCGCAAATCCGGCAATCCCATCAGCCATTGGCAGCACGCGATTTATATGTCAGTATTTACAATGTTTCAACAGTGGCGCCCGCTTCTGACGGCGCCGCCTTCCTGTAAAGCCTGCCATGACATTTGAAGACCGCCGCGAAGCAGCCCTGCGACTGCTTAATTCCAAAGGCATCCGCCGCAGCACTTCCGCGCCGCCGCTGTTCCTGCTGTTATGGCGCTGGGGCGTCAAGATAGCGCCGCCGCATTTCCGCAGCCTGCCGGCCAACGCCCTCTTGTCCGGCTCCAACTTTGGCCTGCTCTGGTGGCTCATCATGTGGCCGATCCAGTGGCTGCATAACGACACCCCTGTCGAAGCGACGCTGCTGCCCACGCTGCTGGCCGCGCTGTTCTTCGGCCTGTGCATGGGCCTGTACTACCATGTCAGCGCACGCAAACACGCCCTGCCGCGCTGGTCCGAAGTGCAATAACACCTACTCGTCCCATGCACAGTAATCTCAATATCCGCCCGCTCACCCCGTCCGATGCCCTGGCATTCCAAGCACTGCGGCTGAAATCCATCGCCGATTCGCCCACCTCGTTCTGGGCCACCTACGAGGAAGAAGCCGGCCGTACCGAATCCGAACTACGGAGCCGGCTGGAGGCCAACGCCAGCCAGGTCGTGTTTGGCGCCTTTCACGGACCGGAGCTGATTGGCGCGGCCGGACTGCGCCGCGAAACCATGAGGCAAGTGGCCCACAAGGGCTTCCTGTGGGGCGTCTGCGTCGATCCCGACGCCAGAAGAGGCGGCGTCGCGCGCCAGATGCTGGCCGCGCTGATCGAGCACGCGCGCGGGATCGGCCTGCGCCAGCTCAATCTGGGCGTCAACACCAGCAATACGCGCGCCCTGAACCTGTATCACACACTCGGATTCACCTCCTTCGGCACCGAACCCGGCTCGACGCTGGTGGCCGGCCAGCTGTACGACGAAGAGCTGATGTACCTGCAAATTGCCTGAGCCGGCAAGCTTGCATCCCAAATCCGCCACACCGCAGGCGCTTTCCTTTCAGCTTGGCAGCAGCTTGAGTACAATAAGATAAGATACTCAAGCAATCTTCAACCGTAAGTCCCTTCACCCCTTCTGGCCCTGCACATGAACCAACTCGAACAACTCAAGAAATTCACCACCGTCGTTGCCGACACCGGCGACTTCCAGTCGATCAAGGCCTACACTCCGCGCGACGCGACCACCAATCCATCGCTGATCCTGAAGGCGGTGCAGAAGGACGAATACAAGCCGCTGCTGGCCAAGGCCGTGCGCGACAATCCCAACGGCTCGACCACCGTCATCATCGATCAGTTGCTGATCGCCTTCGGCGTGGAAATCCTCAAGATCATCCCTGGCCGCGTGTCGACCGAAGTCGATGCGCGCCTGTCCTTCGACACCGAAGGCACCGTGGCCAAGGGCCGCGAACTGATCAATCTGTACCAAAAAGCCGGCATCGACCGCAGCCGCGTGCTGATCAAGATCGCCGCCACCTGGGAAGGCGTGCGCGCCGCCGAGATCCTGGAAAAAGAAGGCATCCGCTGCAATATGACCCTGCTGTTCTCGCTGGGCCAGGCCATCGCCTGCGCCGAAGCGGGCGCACAACTGATCTCGCCCTTCGTCGGCCGCATCTACGACTGGTACAAGAAATCGACCGGCATCGAATCGACCGGCGCCGACGATCCTGGCGTGCAATCGGTCAAACGGATTTACAATTACTACCGCAAGTTCGGCTACAAAACCGAAGTGATGGGCGCGAGCTTCCGCAACACCAGCCAGATCATCGAACTGGCCGGCTGCGACCTGCTCACCATCAGCCCGGACCTGCTGCAAAAACTGGCCGACAGCAATGAACCGCTGGAACGCAAGCTGAGCGCCGACGCGGCGCCGGGCGCGGGCATGGTCAAGATCGCGCAAGACGAAAAAGCCTTCCGCTTCCAGCTCAACGAAGATGCGATGGCGACAGAAAAACTGGCCGAAGGCATTCGCGCCTTCTGTGCCGACTCGGGCAAGCTGAAACAGATGATTACCGCGATGCGCTAAGCGTAGCTGCTCGGCAGGGAAGCAAGAACGCTGTGGCCAGCCAGGCCATGGCGCTGCTCCACCGGACGGAAGCAAGGCGCCCTGCCTGCTTCCGTTTTTTTTCGCTTGTAAATACTAATTAGCAAGTGTTGTTTCCTACAAAACGTTACATTTAACGCTGTATTACAATGCTGGCACCTCTCCTTGCCGTATCCCGTGCCAAGGCGAAGCAGGATCATCTTCAACATCTTTTTACGAGACATCCATGAGATCAGTTCCTCGTTGCACAGCCATTGCCTCCGCCATCCTGACCCTGTCGCTGCTGGCCGCCTGCGGCGACAAGCAGGCCGGCGCCGGCGGTCCACCACCGCCAGCCACCGTTTCCGTCATCACCGTCGCCCCCGCCAGCGTCACCATCAGCACCGAGTTGCCGGGCCGGCTGGAAGCGTCGCGCATCGCCCAGGTGCGTGCGCGCACGGCCGGCATCGTGCTGCAGCGCGTGTTCAAGGAAGGTGGCGAGGTCAAGGCTGGCGAGGTGCTGTTCAAGATCGATCCGGCCAGCTTCCAGGCCTCCTACGACAGCGCCCAGGCCGCCGTGGCCAAGGCCGAGGCGAACCTGGCCCAGGCCGATCTCAAGGTAAAACGCTACAAGCCGCTGCTGGCCGCGCAAGCGGTCAGCCAGCAGGAATACGACGATGCCGTCACCGCCCAGAAGCAGACCGCGGCCGACCTGGCCACCGCGCGCGCCGCGCGCCAGAACGCCGGCCTGACCTTGGGCTACGCCACCGTCACCGCGCCGATTTCCGGCCGCATCGGCCGCGCGCTGGTGACCGAGGGCGCGCTGGTCGGCCAGGGCGAAGCGACGCCGATGGCCACCGTGCAGCAGCTCGATCCTATCTACGTGACCATCACCCAGTCGTCCACCGAACTGCTGCGCATGCAGCAGGCGCTGGCCAGCGGCAAACTCAAAAGCGCAGGCAAGGATCAGGCGCGCGTGAGCCTGGTCACCGAAGACGGCCAGCCCTATCCGCACAGCGGCAAGCTGCTGTTCTCCGACGTGACGGTCGATGAAAGCTCGGGCACGATCTCGCTGCGCGCCGAATTCCCGAACCCGAACCGTACCCTGCTGCCGGGCATGTATGTGCGCGCCCGCCTGGATCAGGGCGTCAACGAGGCGGCCATCACCGTGCCCCAGCAAGCCGTGGTGCGCGGCGCCGAAGGCGCTTCCGTGATGGTGGTCGACGCGGACAACAAGGTCACGCCAGTGCCGGTCAAGGCCGATACCGCGCAGGGCCAGAACTGGATCATCAGCAGCGGCCTGAAAGGCGGCGAACGCATCATCGTCGAAGGCTTCCAGAAGGCCAAGCCGGGCAGCACCGTCAAGCCGGTGGCCTGGCAGGGACCGGCAGCGGCGCCTGCCGCTGGCGCCGCAACGTCCGCGCCGGCAAGCGGCGCCGCCGCGTCGGCCCAGGCCAAGCCGGCCGGCGCCGCCCCGGCAGCGGCAGCTGCTCCAGCCGCATCCAAATAAACCCAGGGAGTCCAGATGGCCAAGTTCTTCATCGACCGCCCCGTGTTTGCGTGGGTGATCGCTCTCTTCATCTTGCTCGGCGGTGCGCTGGCGATCACGGTTCTGCCCGTGGCCCAGTACCCGACCATCGCGCCGCCATCGATCGTGGTGTCGGCCAACTACCCTGGCGCCACCGCCCAGGTGCTCGACGACGCCGTCACCAGCGTGATCGAGCAGGAAATGAACGGGGCCGACGGCCTGCAATACGTCGAATCGCAAAGCGAATCGAATGGCGCCGTCACCATCACCGTCACCTTCCAGCCGGGCACCAATCCGGATCTGGCCGCCGTCGATGTGCAGAACCGCATCAAGCGGGTCGAGTCGCGCCTGCCGCAGGCCGTGACCCAGCAGGGCGTGCAGGTCAACAAGGCGCGCTCCAACATCCTGATGTTCGTCGGCCTGTCCTCCACCGACGGCAAGCTCGATCCGACCGCGCTGGGTGACTACCTGGCGCGCAACGTCGTCAATGAAATCAAGCGCCTGCCGGGCGTGGGCCAGGCCCAGTTGTTCGGCACCGAGCGCGCCATGCGCATCTGGATCGACCCGGCCAAACTGGTCGGGCTAAAGCTGAACATGGCCGACGTCACCGCCGCCATCAAGGCGCAGAACGCCCAGGTCACCTCCGGCACGCTGGGCGACCTGCCCGCGCCGGAAAAGCAGACCTATTCCGCGCCCATCGTGGTCACCGGCCAACTGGCCTCGACCGATGAATTCGGCCAGGTCGTGCTGCGCTCGAACGCCAGCGGCGCCACCGTGCGCCTGAAGGACGTGGCGCGCATCGAAATGGGCGGCGCCAGCTACGGCATCACGGCCCGCCTGAACGGCGCGCCGTTTTCCGCCATCGCGGTGCAGCTTTCGCTGACCGGCAACGCGCTGCAGACCGCCGACGCGGTGCGCACCAAGATGGATGAGCTGGCGCGCTTCTTCCCGCCCGGCGTGAAATACACCATCCCTTACGACACCTCGCTGTTCGTCAAGATCTCGATCGAGGAAGTGGTCAAGACCCTGATCGAGGCGGTGATCCTGGTGTTCCTGGTGATGTACCTGTTCCTGCAAAACTTCCGCTACACCCTGATTCCGACCATCGTGGTGCCGGTCGCGCTGATGGGCACCTTCGCCGCGATGCAGCTGTTCGGCTTCTCGATCAACGTGCTGACCATGTTCGGCATGGTGCTGGCCATCGGTATCCTGGTCGACGATGCCATCGTGGTGGTGGAAAACGTCGAGCGCATCATGAGCGAGGAAGGCCTGTCGCCGCGCGACGCCACCCGCAAGGCGATGTCGCAGATCACCGGCGCCATCATCGGCATCACGCTGGTGCTGATCGCCGTGTTCATTCCGATGGCCTTCTTCGGCGGCGCCGTGGGCGCGATCTACCGCCAGTTCTCGCTGGCGATGGTCTCGGCCATGGTGTTCTCCGCCCTGATGGCGCTGACGCTCACGCCGGCCCTGTGCGCCACCATCCTGAAGCCGGTGGAAGCGGGACACCATATCGAAAAGCGCGGCTTCTTCGGCTGGTTCAACCGCCGCTTCGCCGTCACCGCCACCGGCTATCAGGGCGTTATCGCCAAGATGCTGACCCGAACCGGGCGCTACCTGCTGATCTTCGCGCTGATCCTCGGCGTGGTGGGCTGGCTGTACGCGCGCATGCCTTCGTCCTTCCTGCCGAACGAGGATCAGGGCTACATCATCGCCAACGTGCAGCTGCCGGCCGGCGCCTCCACCAGCCGCACCAGCGCGGTGCTGGCCAAGGTGGACGACTACTTCCGCAAGCAGCCCGGCGTGGCGCGCACCATCGCGGTGGCCGGCTTCAGCTTCTCGGGCAACGGCCAGAACGCCGGCCTGGTGTTCGTGCCGCTCAAGGACTGGAAGGAACGCACGGAAGAGCATTCGGCCACGGCGATCGCGCAGCGCGCCTTCGGCGCCCTGTCCGGCATTCCGGACGCGATCGTGTTCCCGCTCAGCCCTCCGCCCATCCGCGAACTGGGCAACGCCACCGGCATCACGGCGCGCCTGCAGGACCGCAGCTCGGCCGGCCACGCCGCGCTGGTCGCCGCGCGCAACCAGCTGCTGGGCATGGCCGGCAAGAGCACCATCCTCAAAGGCGTGCGTCCGGAAGGCCTGGAAGACGCGCCGCAGCTGCAGCTGGACATCGACCGCGAAAAAGCCAATGCCCTGGGCGTGACCTTCGCCGACATCAACAGCATGCTGTCGATCGCGCTCGGTTCGAGCTATGTGAACGACTTTGCCAGCAGCGGCCGCCAGCAGCGCGTGATCGTGCAGGCCGACGCGCCGCGCCGCCTGCAGCCCGAGGATATCCTCAAGCTGAACGTGCGCAGCGCCAGCGGCGTGATGGTGCCCTTCTCGTCCTTCGCCAGCTCGCACTGGATCAACGGTCCGGTGCAACTGGTGCGCTACAACGGTTATCCCGCCATCAAGCTGAGCGGGGATGCCGCGCCTGGCCGCAGCACCGGCGAGGCGATGGCCGAGCTGGAACACCTGGCCGCGCAACTGCCGCCGGGGTTCGGCATCGAATGGACCGGCCAGTCGCTGGAAGAAAAAACCTCCGGCTCGCAGGCCCCGGCCCTGTTCGCGCTGTCGATGCTGGCCGCCTTCCTGGTGCTGGCCGCGCTGTACGAGAGCGAATCGATACCGGTGGCGGTGCTGCTGGTGGTGCCGCTCGGTATCCTGGGCGCGCTGCTGGGCGCCACCTTGCGCGGCATGCCCAACGACGTGTACTTCAAGGTGGGCCTGATCGCCATCATCGGCCTGTCGGCCAAGAACGCGATCCTGATCATCGAGTTCGCCAAAGACCTGCAGGCGCAGGGCAAGGGCCTGATCGAAGCGACGCTGGAAGCGGTGCACCTGCGCTTCCGCCCCATCATCATGACCTCGCTGGCCTTCATCCTCGGCGTGCTGCCGCTGGTGATCGCCACCGGCGCCGGTTCGGCCAGCCAGCGCGCCATCGGTACCGGCGTGATGGGCGGCATGATCACCGCCACCGTGCTGGCCGTGTTCCTGGTGCCGGTGTTCTTCGTGGTGGTACGCAAAATATTCAAGGGCAGCGAACGCCAGCGCAGGCTGGCCGCGCATGAACTCGATCTGCCCGAGGAGAAAAAACATGACTGAAAATAAGCCCCGTCTCACCGCCTTGGCCCCGCTGCTGGCAGCACTGCTGGCGGCCGGCCTGCTGTCGGCCTGCTCGATGGCGCCGAGCTACCAGCGTCCCGCCGCGCCCGTGGCCGATGCCTACCCGGCCAACCCGGCCGCTGGCAGCGGCCGCGCCGCAGCGGGCAACACCGCTGCCACGCCTGGCGCTGACGCCCGCAACGCCGTCGATACCGGCTGGCGCGACTACTTCGCCGATGCCCGCCTGCGCGAGCTGATCGCCGCCGCGCTGGAAAACAACCGCGACCTGCGCACCGCCGCGCTGCGCATCGAAGAAGCGCGTGCCCAGTACGATCTGCAATCGGCCGACCGCCTGCCAAACCTGAACGCCAGCCTGTCCGCCACCAAGGCCAAAACACCGGCCTTCCTGTCGTCCACCGGGCAGGCCAGCATCGGCAAGCGCTACGACGCCGGCCTGGCGATTTCCTCCTTCGAGCTGGACTTCTTCGGCCGCGTCAAAAGCCTGAACGACGCCGCGCTGGCGGCCTACCTGGCCACCGACGAGGCGCGCCAGTCCGCGCAAATCAGCCTGGTGGCCGAAGTGGCCAAGGCCTACTTCACCGAGCGCGCCTACGCCGAGCAGTACCTGCTGGCCCAGCAGACCTTTGAAGCGCGCCAGCGCACCAGCAAACTCACCCAGCAGCGCTTCGAGGCGGGCGCCTCCTCGCGCCTGGACCTGCGTTCGAACGAAACGCTGATGGAAACGGCGCGCGTGGCGGCCCTGACGCTGGCACGCCAGCGCGCCCAGGCGGCCAACGCCCTGACCCTGCTGGTGGGCCAGCCCTCGGCCAGCGCTGCCGCTCCCGCCGCGACCGCGGTTGCCGCCGGCGGCGCCATGGCTAGCGATGCCGCCATCGACGCGATGAGCGCCCTGCCGGAAGGCACGCCCTCGGACCTGCTGGCACGCCGGCCCGATATCCGCGCCGCCGAACAGCGTTTGAAATCGGCCAACGCCAACATCGGCGCGGCGCGCGCGGCCTTCTTCCCGCGCGTGAGCCTGAGCGCCGCCGTCGGCAGCGCCAGCCCGTCCATCGGCGGCCTGTTCGACAGCGGCTCCGGCAACTGGTCGTTCGCGCCGCAGATGCTGCTGCCGATCTTCGACGCCGGCCGCAACCGCGCCAACCTGAGCCTGACCGAGGTACGCAAGAACATCGCCGTGGCCGACTACGAGAAAACCATCCAGACCGCCTTCCGCGAAGTGGCCGACGCGCTGGCCGCGCGCGACTATCTGGGCCAGCAGGTGGCGGCCCAGCGCGCCGTGCAGGAAGCCCAGGCCGACCGCCTGAAGCTGCTGCAACTGCGCTTCGACAACGGCGTGGCCAGCACGCTCGACGTGCTCGACGCCCAGCGCGAGCTGTTCAGCGCCCAGCAGTCGCTGGTGCAGGCGCGCCTGCTGCGCACGGCCAGCGCGATCGACCTGTATCGCGCCCTGGGCGGCGGCCTCGATCGGGGCGCATCCGAGCGCGCCACGGTGAAATAAGCGATGGCCTCGCCGATCACCATCCGCCTCGGCGCGCGCGCACGCCAGCGCATCGCCGCCGACGGCATGCAGGCGGCCGACGTGGCCATCGTGCCGGCCGCCGCGGGCGGTCCCAAGGGCCTGATCCTGCACGGCATGGATTGCTGGATGTTCGGCTCCTGGCTGAAGGATGCGCCGCGCCAGCGCAAGCTGGTGGGCGCCTCGATCGGCGCCTGGCGCATGGCGGCGTCGGCCTTCCACGATCCGGTGGCCGCGCACCAGCGGCTGGCGCGCCTGTATGCGGCCCAGCGCTATCCGGCCAAGGTGGACGCGGCCTATGTCAGCCGCACCTGCCGCGCCCTGCTCGACGAGGTACTCGACGGTCGCGGCGCCGAGGTGATGGCCCATCCCGACCATCACCTGTCGGTGATCACGGTGCGCGGCATCGGCGCGCTGGCGCAAAGCGGCACGCGCTGGCGCGAAATGGCCGGCTTCATCATCGCCGCCGCCAGCAACGTCGTCGCCAGAAAACGCCTGGCCGGCTCGATGGAGCGGGTGGTGTTCCACAACGCGCGCGACGACTCGGCCTGGCTGCGCCAGGAGTTCGACGCCTTCTCCAGCCATTTCGTCGGCCTGTCCGACGCCAATCTGCGCGACGCCCTGCTCGCCTCGGGCTCGATTCCGCTGGTGCTCGAAGCGGTCACCGGCATCGCCGGCGCGCCGCCCGGCGCCTACTGGGACGGCGGCCTGATCGACTACCACCTGCACCTGCCCTACCAGCGCGATCCGGGACTGGTGCTATATCCCCACTTCGCCGACTACATCGTGCCCGGCTGGCTGGACAAGTCGCTGCCGTGGCGGCGCGCGCGCGACGCCGCGCTGGAAAACGTGGTGATGGTGTCGCCCTCGCCCGCCTTCCTGGCCAGCCTGCCCAACGGCAAACTGCCGGACCGGCGCGACTTCACCTTCTACGGCCAGGACCATGCGGCGCGCACGCGCGACTGGACCCGCGCCATCGGCGAGAGCGAACGCATGGCCGAGGCCTTCGCGCGCTGGAGCGAAAAACCGGATCTGCAGCAGGCGCGGGGCTTCTGAATATCGTGCTGGATATCCCTCATTGACATCCTGACACGGCTTTTTGTTCCATAATAGCAACAATATCGGAAGAAAAATTCATGTCCCAGCGGCATCTATCGGCGCATACTAGACAGACCATCGTTGGTTTCCGATAGATTCATACGGGGGGTAAACACCATGAACTTTCTGTCGCATATGCGCATCTCCACCCGCCTGGCGCTGGGATTTGCAATCGTCCTGCTGTTGTCCGTGCTGACCACCTCGGTCGCGCTGATCAACGCCCGCAACAACGCCGCCGCCACCCGCCAGATGATGGAAAAGCCGCTGGCCAAGGAACGCATTGCCTCCGACTGGTATGTGCTGATTTACTCGGCCGTGGCACGCACCGCCATGATCGCGCGCAGCAGCGACGAGAAACTGTCGGAGACCTTCGCCGACGTCATCGCCGACAGCAGCAAGAAGGGCGCAGGGATGATCACCACCATCGAGGGCATGATCGCCAGCCCCGAAGAAAAGACCATGTACGACGCGGCCATCAGCATCCGCAAGACCTACCAGGATTCCAAGACCGCCGTCATGAACGCGCGCAAATCGGGTGATGGGGACGGCGCCGAAAAACTGTACAAGGACGCCTTCGCGCCCGCCGCCGAGACCTATCAGAAGCGCGTCATGGAATTCCTGGCCTTCCAGCGCAAGGCGATCGACAACACCGCCCACGCCATCGACGCGGCCAATGACCGCAGCAATATGCTGCAGATGGTGCTGACGGTGCTGCTGGTGGCCTTCGGCAGCGTGGCCGCCTGGATCATCGCGCGCAGCATCACGGTGCCGCTCAGGAAAGCGGTGGACATCGCCAGCACCGTCGCCTCGGGTGACCTGACCACCAGCTTCCCGGACAGCACGCGCGACGAAATCGGCGACCTCAATACCGCCCTGCGCGGCATGAACGAAGCGCTGCGCAGCATCGTCAGCCAGGTGCAGATCGGCACGCACTCAATCGCCACCGCCTCGGCCGAAATCGCCGCCGGCAATCTGGACCTGTCCTCGCGCACCGAGGAGCAGGCCAGCTCGCTGGAAGAAACCGCCTCCTCGATGGAAGAACTGACCTCCACCGTGCGCCAGAACGCGGAAAACGCCAAGCAGGCCAACCAGCTGGCGCGGGCCGCGTCGGACGTGGCGGAAAAAGGCGGCACCATCGTCGGCCAGGTGGTCGAGACGATGGGATCGATCGACGCATCGGCCAAGAAAATCGTCGACATCATCGGCGTCATCGACGGCATCGCCTTCCAGACCAATATCCTCGCGCTGAACGCGGCGGTGGAAGCGGCGCGCGCCGGCGAACAGGGACGCGGCTTCGCCGTGGTGGCTTCCGAGGTGCGCAATCTGGCGCAGCGCTCGGCCGGCGCGGCCAAGGAAATCAAGGAATTGATCGGCAACTCGGTCGAGCAGGTCGACATCGGCGCGCGCCTGGTGCAGCAAGCCGGCAGCACGATGGACGAGGTGGTGTCCAGCGTGCGCCGCGTGACCGACATCATGGGCGAGATCACCTCGGCCAGCAGCGAGCAAAGCATCGGTATCGATCAAGTCAATACCGCGATCACGCAGATGGATCAGGTCACGCAGCAGAATGCCGCGCTGGTGGAGCAAGCCGCGGCGGCCGCCGAAAGCATGCAGGACCAGGCGGCCAGCCTGTCGAGCGCGGCGGCGGTATTCAAGCTGGGGAATGATGGCGGGACGATGGCGCCGCCGGCGGCGGTAACGCGGCGCGCCGTGCCTACCGCCGCCGCGGCCAAGCCGGCGCGCGCGCCGGCAGCGGCGCCGAAGCGGCTGAGCACATCCAAGCCAGCGGCCGCTTCGCGCAAGGCCGCCACCGTGGGCGACGACAAGGAGTGGGAAGAGTTCTGATCGTGCATCCCTCTGGGCCGGTTTACTTTTTGCCATTCGGGTATGGTAAAGTCAGTTAATTATTTAACATCGACGGCCTAGCACATGAATAACGCAGCTTCCGATATCCCATCCAGTCGGCAGGCCGGTTCGCACGACCTGGTCGTGCCGGCGCTGGCGCTGCTGGCCTGGTCGGGTGTACTGCTGCAATTGTGGCTGTCCCTGAGCAGGAACAAGTCGCTGGCCGAGGGGATGCTGATCTATTTAAGCTTTTTCACGGTCTTGACCAACATCTTCGTGACCTTGACACTGAGCTTGCCGCTGTTGGCGCCACAGAGCAGGCTGGGCCGCTTTTTCGCCAGCGGTCAAACGATGGCATGCGCCGCCACCAGTATTGCGCTGGTCGCGCTGGCCTACCATTTTTTACTCAGTCACGTGTGGAATCCCCAGGGCCTGCAATGGCTGGCGGATGTGCTGCTGCATTACCTGACCCCGGCATCATACTGCGCCTATTGGCTGTTTGCCGCGCCGAAGCGGAATCTACCCTGGTGGTCGCCGCTGACATGGTGCCTCTATCCGATCGCCTACTTCGCCTACCTCTTGCTTCGCGGTGCCGTGCTTGGCAGCTATCCCTATTATTTCATCGACGTCGCCACCCTTGGCTATGCC
Source organism: Oxalobacteraceae bacterium (assembly GCA_013284265.1). GTDB lineage: Bacteria > Pseudomonadota > Gammaproteobacteria > Burkholderiales > Burkholderiaceae_D > Rugamonas. The sequence continues at coordinate 16,129 of JABTBR010000062.1, forward strand.
CGCTCGCTGCTCAACGCATGCGCTCTGTTGCTGGGCTTTGTGCTGGTGGGATGGCTATTTCTCGCGCTCGTCACGATGATAGGACGCTACCGGGCGCAGTGATCACAGCGATGCCGGCCCGGTTCGACTTCGAGGCAGCGGCAGCCGCTCCCCTCATGCTTATCCGCCCAGGAACATCTGCTGCAAATCGTTGAGGAAGCGCTGCCCCAGTTCCGTCGGGCGGATGATCTGGTGGTCGCGAAACAGCAGGCCCTTGGCCTCGGCGGCATTGAGCTGCTTTTCAATCACATTGATGTTCAGGCCAGTGCGCTCGGCGAACAGGTTCGGCGAGAAGCCCTTGTGCAGGCGCAGGGTGTTGAGCATGAACTCAAAGCCCATATCCTCGCGGCCGATCTCGTACTCCTCCTGCACCGGCGTGCCGGCCTTGACCTGATCCATATAGGCCCTGGGCTGCTTGTAGCGCGCCTGGCGCAGGATGCGGTGCGGGAAGGAGATCTTCGAATGCGCGCCGGCGCCGATGCCGAGGTAGTCGCCAAACTCCCAATAATTCAGATTGTGGCGCGCCTGATGGCCTTCCCTGGCATAGGCCGACACCTCGTACTGGCCGTAGCCCTGGGCGGCGGTCATCTCGGCGATCATGTCCTGCATGTCGGCGCTGGCGTCGTCGTCCGGCAGCACCGGCGGGTACTTGGCGAACAGGGTGTTCGGCTCCATCGTCAGGTGGTACAGCGACAGGTGCGGCGGGCCGAAGGACATCGCCGTTTGAATATCCTGGCGTGCTTCTTCCAGCGTCTGCGTCGGCAGCGCATACATCAGGTCGAGGTTGAAGTTATCGAAGTTGGCCAGCGCGATCTCCACCGCGCGGCGCGCTTCGTCGCCGTCGTGGATGCGTCCCAGCGCCTTCAGGTGACCAGGATTGAAGCTCTGGATGCCGATCGACAGGCGGTTGATGCCGCTGGCACGGTAAGACTTGAACTTCTCCGCTTCGAAGGTGCCCGGATTGGCCTCCATCGTGATCTCGGCGTCGCTTTCCAGCGGCAGCAAGGTGCGCAGGTCCGACAACAGGCGATCGAGTCCGGCCGCCGACATCAGGCTGGGCGTGCCGCCACCGATGAAGACGGTGTGTATCTTGCGGCCCCAGATCAGCGGCAGCGCCAGTTCCAGATCGGTGCGCAGCGCGTCCAGGTATTCCTTCTCCGGGAAGGCTTCGCCCTCCTTCGCTTCGTGCGAATTGAAGTCGCAGTAAGGGCATTTGCGCACGCACCAGGGGAAGTGGACGTACAGCGACAGCGGCGGCAGCGCCGCCAGGTTCAGCGCGCCGGGCTGCAGATACTTGAGCGCGGCGCCGGCGGCGTCGCCGATGCCGCTGTTGGCGGTGGCTGCGGCGGAAGGCTTGGCCGGACCGGCGGCCTTGCTGGCACCGGCGATTTTAATCGGGATCATTCTCGTCTACCTCAGCCGCGCAGTTTCTCAACCAGCGCGCGCAGGGCCTGGCCGCGATGCGACAGGCGGTTCTTTTCGTCTGGCGTCAGCTCGGCGGCGCACTTGCCCAGCGCAGGAATGTAGAAATGCGGATCGTAGCCAAAGCCGCCGGCACCGCGCGGGGTGGCGATCATTTCGCCATTCCAGCGGCCGTCGGCAATCACCGGCTGCGGATCGTCGGCATGGCGCACGAACACCAGCACGCAGTAGTAGTAAGCCGATTTGTCCGCATGCGCGGCCAGATCGGTGATCATTTTTTCATTGTTGCGGGCGTCCGATTTCGGCTCGCCGGCAAAGCGCGCCGAATACACGCCGGGCGCGCCGCCGAAGGCATTGACGCAGACGCCGGAATCGTCCGCCAGCGCCGGCAGCCCGGTCAGGCGCGATGCATGACGGGCTTTTTCCAGTGCATTTTCGACAAAGGTATGGTGCGGTTCATCCACTTCGGGCACATCGAACTCGCCCTGGGCATGGACCGAAAAGCCGACGGTGGCCAGCAGTTCATTGAATTCTTTGAGCTTGCCGGCGTTATTGGAGGCGAGGACGAGGCGTTGAGTCATGGGTAATCGAAGTAGCGGTAAAAGTGCCGCCATTGTAAACCCTTTTGCGGGGCGGGCAGCCAAAGCCCCGCCTGCCCCGCCAGTGCGCCGGTAGCGCCAATGTGCGGCTGCCCGGCCTGTCCCGCTTCGCTTAAGCGGCGACCTGCAACACCAGCTTGCCGTTGTTGCCACCGCTGAACAGCTTGGCGAAGGTCTCCGGGAAGGTATCCAGACCCTGCACCACGTCTTCGCGGGTCTTCAGCTTGCCCTCGGCGATCCAGCCGCCCATGGCCACGATGGCTTCCATCGCGCGGGGATAGTAGTCCAGCACCATCACGCCGCGCATGGTGGCGCGCTTGATCATAATCTGCATGTAGTTCGACGGGCCTTGCATGGCACTGGTGTTGTTGTACTGCGAGATCGCGCCGCAGATCACCACGCGGGCGCCCATCGCCAGCCGTCCCAGCACCGCATCGAGAATGGCGCCGCCGACATTGTCGAAGAACACATCCACGCCCTTGGGCGCATGCTTCTTCAGCGCCTCGGCCACGTCCTCGTTCTTGTAGTCGATGGCGGCGTCAAAGCCCAGTTCCTCGATCAGGTAGCGCACCTTGTCGGCACCGCCGGCGATGCCGATCACGCGGGCGCCTTTCAGCTTGGCGATCTGGCCCACGATCATGCCCACCGCGCCGGCCGCGCCGGACACCACCACCGTGTCGCCCGCCTTGGGCTGGCCCACGTCGAGCAGGCCGAAGTAGGCGGTCAGGCCGGTCATGCCCAGGCCACCCAGATACAGCGGCAGCGGCGCCAGTTTTGGATCGACCTTGTTCAGGCCCTGGCCGTTCGAGATCGCATATTCCTGCACACCCAGCATGCCGCTCACATGCTCGCCCACGGCGAAACCGGGATGCTGCGAAGCCGTCACCCGGCCCACGGCGATGGCGCGCATCACTTCACCAATGGCCACCGGCGGCATATACGAATCCTCGCTGGGGGCCATCCAGCCGCGCATGGCCGGGTCGAGCGAGACGTACAGGATCTGGATCTGGACCTGGCCTTCGGCCGGGGCTTCCAGTGGCGCCGCCACGTAGTCGAAATCGCTGCGCGACACGGCGCCGTTCGGACGGCGGGCAAGACGGAACTGGTGATTGACGGTATTCATGGCGTTTTCCTTGGCTAAGTGTGTGGTACTGACGGAAATCAGTATAGGCCCGCTTTCCGTGCTTGATAAGTCATCAATACCACATTACATTGTTGGCTAGATCAGGACAATCGCAGCACCATCACCAGGAAAATCATGCCTAATCCACAATACCTGGCCGTCTTCGCCAGCATCATCAAGGAAGGCAGCATCAGCGCCGCCGCGACCCAGCTGGGGGTGGGCAAGTCGGTGGTGTCGCGCCAGCTGGCCAAGCTGGAAGAGGAACTGGGCGCGCGCCTGATCCAGCGCTCGACCCGGCGCCTGGCGCTGACCGAGATCGGCGAGCTGGTGCTGGAGCAGGCGCGCCAGATCGAGCGCGCGCTGGGCAATATCGAGCAGCTCACCGACCAGTACCAGCAGCAGGTGCGCGGCATGCTGCGCGTGTCCTGCTCGATCGCCGCGCGCCGCCTGCTGGTGCCGCTGCTGACCGAGTTCACCGCCCTGCACCCGCAGGTGAGGATAGCCTTGCAGCTGGAAGACCGCATGGTGGACCTGATCGCCGAACAGATCGACGTGGCGATCCGCACCACCAGCATGGTCGACTCCACGCTGGTGGCGCGCAAGCTGGCCGACAATCCCAGCTGCATCGCCGCCGCCCCGTCCTATCTGGCGCGCGCGGGCACGCCGCGGACGCCGCACGAGCTGACGGCGCACGCCTGCCTGATATACGCCAATGGCGGCAAGGTGTTCGATGAGTGGACCTTCATGGGAGTGGACGGGCTGTATGCCATCCGCGTCACGGGAGCGCTGCAGATCAATGATGGCGGCTCGCTGGTCACGGCCGCCGTCGCCGGCGCGGGGATCATGCGCGGGCCGCTGGGGCTGATGCGCCAGGAGCTGGCGCGTGGCCTGCTGGTTCCGGTGCTGGCCCATTGCGAGCTGCCGCCGGGACCGTCGAGCTACGCCGTCTACCCGGCGCGCGAGTTCCTCGCGCCGAAGACCTCGGCCTTTGTCGATTTTCTGATTGAGCGGCTGGGCCAGCGGCAGCAGGCCAGGCAAGCTTGAGGGCCATCGCGGCTCTTAGAACCCACGGCAAAGAGCCGGGGTCTGACCCGACGGGTCAGACCCCAGGGGTAAGCCTTGGGTTTTAATCGGGTCAGCGGCGCGCTGAGTTTTATACCGCCAGGCCCAGCGCCTGCTTCTGCAACTTGATCAGGTCGGCGATACCGCCCTGCGCCAGATCGAGCAAACGGTCCATGCCGGCGCGGTCGAAGGCGGCGCCTTCGGCGGTACCCTGCACCTCGATGAAGTGGCCGGCGTCGGTCATGACCACATTCATGTCGGTGTCGCAGCCGGAATCCTCAATATAGTCCAGGTCCAGCACCGGCATGCCCTGGTACACGCCGACCGAGATCGCGGCGACGAAATGCTTGACCGGGATGGCCGGCACGGCGCCGCGCGCCACCAGCTTGGAGAAGGCGTCGTAGGCGGCGACCATGGCGCCGGTGATCGAGGCGGTGCGGGTGCCGCCGTCGGCCTGGATCACGTCGCAGTCGAGATGCAGCGTGCGTTCGCCGAAGGCCTGCAAATCAAAGGCGGCGCGCAGCGAGCGGCCGATCAGGCGCTGGATCTCCTGGGTGCGGCCGGACTGCTTGCCGCGCGCGGCCTCGCGGTCCATGCGGGTGTGGGTCGAACGCGGCAGCATACCGTATTCGGCCGTCATCCAGCCCTGGCCCTTGCCCTTCAAAAATCCCGGCACCTTGTCTTCGATGCTGGCCGTGCAGATCACCTTGGTGTCGCCGCACTCGATCAGTACCGACCCTTCGGCATGCTTGGTGTAGTCGCGGGTCAGGCGCAGGGTGCGCAGGGCGTCGACCGGGCGGCCGCTGGGGCGGGATACAAATGTCATGGCTTTCCTATTTCAATATCTGGGATGATTTTTCTATCGCACCGCGGATTTCCGCGATGGCTCTTTCAATTTCGTCGTCGTTGAAGGCGTCGATGTTCTCGTCCGGCGCGCCGTCGGCCGGGGCATCGACCATGGCATGGCCGATGGTGGTGCTGTGCAGGTCGTCCGGCAGCATTTCGGTCGAGATCACGGTGGACTGGCCCTCGCCGCTCATGGTGTTGACGCCATCGAGGATGGAGCGGCCCTGCCACATGATGGCCAGCGCCGTCACATTGTCGCTGCTCGCGCCGGCCGTGGCCAGCGCGGACACCAGCATCTCGGGGATCGCGCGCACGATGGTCTGGTGCTGCAGCGAGCGCAGCATTTCTTCGTCCGGCACCATCGACCACAACCCGTCCGAACACAATAACATCAGGTCGCCCGGCATCAGGCTGGCGCGCTGCGACAGTTCCACCCGCGGCAGGCTGGCCGCGCCCAGGCAGTTATACAGCTTGTTGCGGTCCGGGTGGGTCGAGCGTTCCGACGGCGCGGCCAGGCCCTTGGCGATCAGGTTCTCGATATGCGAGTGGTCGCGTGTGCGCCCCAGTATCGTGCCGTTGCGTATCCAGTACAGGCGCGAATCGCCGCAATGGGCCCACACCGCCGTGTTGTGCTGGATCAGGCAGGCCACGATGGTGGTGCGCGGCGTGTCCGGCATATTGTTGAGGGCTCGATAGCGGTGAATTTCCTGATGCGCGGCCAGGAAGGCGTCTTCCAGGAAGCGCTCGGGCTTTTTCACATGGGGCGTGGCCTGCTGCTGGAACAGCTCGGAAATGGTCTGCATCGCCAGCGCGGCGGCGATCTCGCCGCGCAGATGTCCTCCCATGCCGTCGGCCAGCACCAGCAGCAGCGCGTCGCGCGTGAAGCTGTAGCCCATCCGGTCCTGGTTGACTTTGCGTCCGCCGATGTTGCTTTCCTGGTATACGGAGAATTGCATGTGCGGCCTTGTGTTTCTTCAGTTAGTGGGGCGCTTACGGTTGCTGCGTGCTGGGGCCGGACGCATCCTTCTTGCGGGCCAGCCGGCCCAGGCGTTCGACCACGCTGCGCCAGCCGCTTTTGGGTTCCGGTTGCGGCGCCGCCGGCAAGGGCGGCACCGGCGCGCGCAGCGCCTTTTGCAGCTCGAACAGGCTTTGCGGCCGCGCCAGCGGGTCCATTTGCAGGCACCAGCGCACCAGCTTGATCAGATCGGGCGAGTACAGCCCTTCGAGCTTGGCGAAGTGGGCATCCATCTTGTCTTCGGTCTTGCGCTGTTCGGCCGGCTGGGGCGCCGAGCCGACCATGCAGGCGAACATCGAGGCGCCGATGCTGTACACATCGGTCCACGGTCCCAGTCCGCCGCTGCGCGAATACAGTTCCACCGGCGCGAAGCCGGGCGTGTACATCGGCGTGAGCATGGGCAGGTCGCTGTTGACGGTCTGGCGCGCCGCGCCAAAGTCGAGCAGCAGCGGCGTGCCGTCGTTGCGCAGATAGATATTGGCCGGCTTCAGGTCCAGATGCAGCAGGGAATTGGCGTGCACCTCCCTCAGGCCCTTGAGCACCTGTACGAAGATCTGGCGGATGAAGGCCTCGCCCATCTTGCTGCCGCGCGTGCGCTGGCGGTGGATCTGCTCCTGCAGCGAATGGCCGGACTCATAGGCCATCACCATATACACGGTGTCGTTGCCACGGAAAAAATTGAGCACCCGCACCACATTCGGGTGGGCGATGCGCGCCAACGCCCTGCCCTCCTCGAAGAAGCATTTCAGGCCGATCCGGAACACGGCCAGATTGGCCTTCGAGATGGCAGGCAGCAGTTCGCCCGGTTCGCGCAGCGCCAATGCGCTGGGCAGATATTCTTTGATCGCCACGGTGTTGCCGTCCGGGTCATAGGCCAGATATACAATACTGAACCCACCGGACGCAATTTTCTTTACAATGCGATATCCAGCAATTTCCAGACCATCGGGCAACGGGGCGTTGTTTTGTACAGCCATAGGTTTCCTCGCCTCAACATACCGATTGTGTGGATAAATCACTGTTTTGTAAAGATTAAATCGGGGACATCCATTGAGCATTTCCAGCATGACAGGCTACGCGGTTGCCACCAGCGAAAGCGCTGCGGGGACATTGACGATCGAAATCAAGAGCGTGAATTCGCGCTTTCTGGATTTGCAGTTTCGAATAAACGACGATTTACGCGCGCTTGAGCCCGATTTACGTACCGCCATTATGGCCGCAATCACACGCGGCAAGGTAGAGCTGCGTCTCAGTTTCGGACGCAAGGCGGCCACCGCCGGCACCCAGGCGCTGAATATGCCACTTTTGACCGAACTGCAACGTTTGCAGGTCGAAGTGGGCAAGCATTTCGTCGGCGCGCCGGTCATGACGGTGGCCGAATTGCTGCGCTGGCCAGGCGTCATCGAGGAAGCCCAGATCGGCCAGGAATCGCTGCAGGCCGACGTCGCCACGCTGACCGCCCGCACCGTCGCCGCGTTTGTTACCAGCCGCCAGCGCGAAGGCGCGGCGCTCGAAGCGATGCTGACCACCCGCATCGATGCGATGGAACAAATCGTCAAACGGATCACCCCGCTGATTCCCCAAGTTGTTGCAGCATTCCAACAAAAAGCCGTCGAGCGCATGCAGGACGCGCTGGGTCTGGCCTGCCAGGGATCGAATTCGGCGCTGTCGCGCCAGGACGCGCTCGAGCGTATCCGCCAGGAAGTGATCCTGTACGGCATTCGCATCGACGTAGCCGAAGAGCTGGGCCGCCTGTCGGCCCACCTGAGCGAGACCCGCCACATCCTGAAAAAAGGCGGCCAGGTCGGCAAGCGCCTGGACTTCATGATGCAGGAGCTCAACCGCGAAGCCAACACCCTGGGCGCCAAAGCCTCCGTCAAGGAGCTGGCCGACGCGTCGATGGAACTGAAGCTGCTGATCGAGCAGATGCGCGAACAGGTGCAGAACCTGGAATAAGGTCGGCTGACCGGAGGAATAGCGCCATGCCGTGGCCGACCGATGGCGCGGGCCAAAACACCGCGCCATCGTTGCGCTATCTTCCCGCGCCTGGGCATCGATCGCTGGAACAAACCGCATCGTCCATGGAGCAGCTGACCAGCACCGTCAAGCAGAACGCCGACCATGCGCCGTGGCATCCGAGGTGCGCGATCTGGCCCAGCGCTCCGCCGCCGCCAAGGAGATCAAGACCCTGATCGGCGATTCAGTCGAACAAGTCCACGGGCGCGCAACTGGTCGATCGGGCGGGCGCCACCGTGGATGCGATCGTCGCCAGCGTCAAGCGCGTGAGCGGCGGCGATGACCGCGCCCCGTTCGGCCCTCCCCAGGCCGAGCCAGGCGGCGCCCCGGGCTGGGTGCGCGCCCGTCACACCTGCTGTCCATACACCTGTGGTAGAGCGCATGCAATTGCGCCGCGCTATCCGGGTCGCATGTTTCCGCATCACAAACACAGCGTCCCTGCCCATAGCGATACGTATCTGGCGCATGGATCACTGTCGCCGCCAATGCCGCCTCCATGTCTTGCCCATACTTGCCGCCATTAAATCGCTATACTGGGCAATCGAGCCGCTTTTGCCATCACGATGCGAAAGGATGGGTAGCCCCCATGACGCAGACCAGCGATTCCGCCAGCGAGCAGGGTGGACCGGGTTCCGCCGCGGATCCGCGGGTACGCCATTTGCGGCAGATATTGCTGTGGCCACTAAGGCTGATACCCGCCGCAGGCACCGAGCGCGCCCATCTGCGGCCCTGGGACATTCTGCGGGCCATGGGATCGGACGCGAACGCCGGGGTGGTGGGACAGCATGACAGCGCCGACCCTGGCGCCGGCTCGCCCTGGCGCGAGGTCGTCGATGAATACGATGGCGACGTGGCGAACTTTCATGAGCGTCACTACAATGAATTCGTCGCCTTCCTCCCCTATGTGCAGCGCTTCCTGTATGGCGAGGGGCGCACGCCCGACAACCGCGGCAGCGCGTCGCCGATGCGGGTATTCCGGCGCCGCGACATCGCCCAGGTCCGCGTCATCCGCGGCGCCGGCGACGCGCCGCTCACGCTCGATATCGTTCACATCGATTTGTATTTCTTCTATGACGTCGACGTCGTCATGCTCAACGTTGAAGTCTGTGCCGACGAGCTGCCGCTCAGCATCGCGCAAGACCTGCTGTATCGCTTCGGACGCGCTTATCCGGCCGGATGGGACCCGTCCGGCCAGCCCCTGCATTGCCTGCACAGTGTCGAGTGGCTCGACGCCGGCGGGCGGGTGCTGGCGGCGTCCGAGGCACAGCAAAAAGAGGCTATCCTGTTGCATGCGTGGGCGCGCCGCGCGCCCAGCTTTGCCAGCCACTGGAAATTCCTGCTCGAACCCCTGGTCCATGATCTGGAGGACCAGACCGGCGTGCTGCGCTATCAGCAAATCGAGTATTACCGGATGCCCATGATGGCCTATCTGGCCGTCGATCATCCGCGCGCACTGTCGCGCCGGGACTTCATCCGGCTGGGACTGGTCACCGGCGCCGGCATGCCGGGCACCGACGCCGCCGCACACGACGGCGTAGCCGCCCTGCCCTTTTCGGAGCAGTATCTGGACGACTTCGAAAGACAGTATTGTTACGACCGCTTCTGGAGCGCCGCAGGCGCCGCGCCGCACACGCGCTACCTGTGCAGCGGCCACGCGCTGGTCGTCGTTGGCGATGCGCGCTCCGACTTCTATCGCTGCCGCGATCGCGGCGTGCTGGCCCAGTTCCGCCACCAGCACTTTCTGCTGTTCCTGATCGCCCACCTGCAAAAAGCCTCGCTGCTGATGTTTTCGGACCGGCTCGCCGAGGCGCTCAACTGTCTCAATGTGGGTGACGCGGACAACGTCAGGCGCTTCAAACGCAAGATCCGCGCCTCCTTCGAGGGTTTTCTTCGCTTTACCCACCGTTACTGGTTTCATGAAATTTCCGAGCAAGCCCAGGTCCGCGCGCTGTTTCACATGTGTTCCCGCCATCTCGACCTGGACCGCCTGCATGCCGAGGTCAAGGTCAGGATGGCCGACATGAACGCCTATCTGGACGCCGACAGTCTGCGCCGTCAGGCGAACACGGTGGTTCGCCTGACCGTGGTGACCATTTTCGGCCTGATCGGTACCGTCACGACCGGCTTTCTCGGCATGAACCTGTTGGCCGAGGCGGACGCGCCACTGAGCCGGCGGCTGTGGATATTTGGCGTGACAGCGATCATTACCGTGGTGCTGACCTCATACACCATGGTCAAGTCCAAGCGCCTGTCCGACTTCCTCGACGCCTTGTCCGATGAGCGCCTGTCCGCCTGGGCGAAGATCAAGTCCTTCGCCGCCGTCTGGCGGAAGGATGCCGATTAGACGGCGTGATTACTGCTGCGCATACACCTCTTTGTACAAGGCACGAAATTCGTCGGCCACCTCAGGGGCGCAGGTCTCGGCATCGCAGGCGCAGCGCCCCTGGCCGAATCGAACAGGCCGGCTGCCCGACCGCGTGCGCATCAATGCGGTGACTATCTGAAGGGCTTGCTGCTGATGCGTACGGCCTTGGCGCACCAATCGCTGCGCAGCAGGCCGTACGATTCCGTATCGCGTTTTTCGCCCGCCACGATCCAGCGCTCGCGCATACTCCCCTCGTGACGAAACCCCAGCCTGTCGAGCGCCATCGCGGATCCCGCGTTGCCGCGGTTGACGTCGGCTTCGATGCGATTGAGCTTGAGCTCGGCAAACGCATAGTCGAGCAGAACCCGCATGGCCTCCGACAGATAGCCCTGGCCCCAGTATTCCCTCGCAAGCAGATCGCCGAGGCTGGCGCAGCTGTGCTGGGGAGCGAAGGCATACAGGGCGCAGCTGCCGATCAGCACCCCACTTTCCCTGTGTTCGATCGCACAGTGCAGGCTGGCGCCGCTGGCATGGTCCGAGCGCGCCTCGTCGATCGCCGTTCTGGACTGATCGATACTTGTCCACGGGGCATGGTTCCAGTAACGCATCACCTCGGGATCCGAGTACAGTTCAAACAAGACGGCAGCGTCGCGCTCCGCTATCGGGCGCAGTTCGACGCGCTTACCGCGAAGAGTGAAGCTAGAAAACATAAGCGGGGTGCTGCGAATGATGGAAGGGAATCAAGCGCGGTGCTCGTGCCAGACAGCGGGATGAGCGATGCCGTCTCATAGCAGGCCGGTCTCGAACAACAGGGAAACCGTGGTGTACACAATCATGACTATGGCAGCGATCATGCCCATCCAAAAGGCGGTGTACACAGTCACGCCTTGTGCCTCGTGCGTATTCCCATCCGCGCCGTGAATCCATCCACCATCGTGCCGGTCAAGGCGCACCTCGTTCATTTTCCGCATACCGATTGGATCCCATATCAAGATGACGAGCACGAACGGTTTTCTTGCACCATCGCCGTTTGTGCGAACGCGTAGTTGGCGCCCCGCCGCGCCGATGCTCTACGCACCGAGTCAGGAACCTGCTCGCCATTGCCGATGAACCGAACCATGCTGGCAAGCGAGCATGCTGATACTGGAAATGTTAACCGTTCAGCTGTAAGAATTTTATAAAGAATGAACGGCTTCGCATAAAAGCCCCGTAAAAAAACGGCACTTGGGATAGTGCCGCTCACGCTATGCTTCCAGCTCCCGCCAGGACCTTGATTTGCTGGCGCCCGGCGCTCCTGGGCCGGCAGCGTCAATACAGCGGCGTCCCCGCATTTTTCGCCGCGACCAATGCCTGCCAGTCCAGATTGACCTGTGCCGCATAGTCGAAAGCGAAGCTCAGGATTTCCGCCTTGAAGCCGCTCTTGCTGGTGACGGCGTCCGCCACCTGTTTATCGATGCTGTAGCTGACAATGGCGGCATCATAGTCCTGGTCAGCCAGCGCGTGCGCCGATGCCAGTGCCGGCCCCAGATAGCCCGCCGCGGTATTCAGCTTGCCCGCGCTAGACAATGCGCTGACGTCGAAGTCCTGCTGGTAAGGCGATTTTTCGTGCAGGTAGTAATGCGTGCTGGCGATGGTGGTGCAACCCACCAGCACGTCGGCATTGATCAATTGCGCCTTCAAGGTCAGGGCGATGCGGCAGCCTTCGTTGTAGGCATAGGCGGACGCGGGAAGGCGGCCGCCCGTGACTTGCGCCACCGCGCTGGCTGTACTCTGTTTCATTTCAAGAATCACGTCGTCGGACGTGGCCGAGGACGGACCTTCCACCAGGATGTAATAGCGCAGCTTGCCCAGGCTACCCACGCCGGAGCCGAACTTTTGGCGGATATCCTTGACCGTATAATAGCTGCCGCTGTAACGCTTGGACGCTGCGATCGACGCGATATACGCGCTCATGCCCGACACGATGGCGCTATAGCTGCCGGCATCGACTGCCTGCAACTGCGTGCTGGTCTGAAAGGTCCGGATGCTGCCGCTGAGCTGCGTGTATTTGGACAGCAAAGCCGAACGGGTCCCGTTGTTGCCCGCCGAAATCGTGTCCTGAACCACGCCGCTGGTATTGCCGTTTTTTAACTGGAAGCTCAGCTCATCGCTGCTGCCCTTGAAGGCATCCATCTTGTCCAGATACGCGCCCACCATCGTGTTGATGGCGGTCGTGATATCCGCGTCGGACAGGCCCTTGTCGCGGCCCGCCAGGATCATACTGACCGCAAGGCGACGCACGTCCCACACGAATTGCCCCAGATAGCCTTCGTCGAAGTCACCCACGGCGAATACTTCGTTCCCGGCGCTGTCGCGCACCGCGTTGAAATTGCCGACGTGGGTATCGCCGCCTAGCCAGGTATAACCGGACTGGACCGAGGTGTACAGCGACGAGGGCAAGGTCGACATATCCTGGAAGAAGATGTGATCCGTGCCACGGTAGAACTGGAATGCGCTGGCCGCCATGGTCGACATCTTGGTCGCCAGGTCGGCGCTGTCGGTGGCGGCGAATGGGTGGTTGTAGTCATAGACCTGGCTGACCACCCAGGCGGAGCGCGAGGTGGCGGCGTGGGCAGGCAGTCCGAGCACCAGCATGCAGGCGGCGGACAGCATCGTTTTGAGGGATTGTTTCATCGGTTTCCGTCGTCAAAAATGGCAAGGTAGGGACGGCGGAAAAATAGAGGGGAAATCTTGCCCGCCGGTCCGAGCGCGATTATGAGATGCGAACATGACCCATTGATGACCTGCACCGCTCCCTAACCGAGCCAATCCTCTACGCGAAGTCCCGGCACGCGCTCGAATTCGCGCAGATTGTTGGTCACGATGACCAGTCCGCGCGAACGGGCATGCCCGGCAATCATCAGATCGTATGGCCCCACTGGTGTGCCCGCGCTGGCCAGTTCGGCGCGGATCTGGCCAGCGTGGGCGGCCGCGTTGCTGTCGAACTCCAACACATCCAGGCGGGCCGCGAAACCCTGCACTTGCGCTAAATTTCGCGCCGGATCTGCCGACCGCTCCACTCCGTAGATGAGCTCCATCAAGGTAATCGTACTAATACACATCAAGCCATGCTGCCGGATGAACATTTCCCGAACATTCGCGGGCTTGTTCTTGATGGTGAATATGCAGGTATTGGTATCCAACATGAACTTGAGCATTTAAAAGGATTCCCTTTTCTCCTCGGCAGGCTGCTCGCGCTTCACCATGAAATCAGCGGTGACTGCAGGCCCGTCAAACCAGCTCTCCCAAGCCTCGCCGGCAGGGGTAATGATCCTGGTTCGTCCCAGCACAACGACATCAACGCGCTTCACGTCGTCAGGAAAAGCCACCGCTTTGGGCAAGCGAATGGCCTGACTGCGATTACTTTGAAAAACGGCACCTTGTTCCATCACGGACCTCCTTGGTATATACAATACGTATATACCATTGTAATGCTCACGCAAGGTATGTCAACGACCAAAAAATAAAAAACCGCGTGTCGCCCATGCCGCTGGATGACGGCACGGACAATACGCGGCCTGTGCCTGATGGGATCAGGCAGACACAATAAGGCTAGCGAAGCGAGTCAACTCAGAAGGTATGCTTGATACCCGTAAAGATCGACTGCTGCGCGCCGCCTGCCAATGGCGCGGTGGCGGGCGGGTTGGTGGTGGCGGCGATCGCCAGCGTGCCGCTGTTGCTGACGTTGGCCACACCCAGGTACAGCATCGAGCGCTTGGACAGCAGGTAGTCGGCGCGCAGCGCGTACAGGCGCACCGCGTTCGGCGAGTCGCGGTAGTTCAGCTCGGCCACCATGGCGTCGATGACGAACTGGCCAGCCACCGGCACGGCGGCGCCGATCCAGTACAGGTCGCTCGTCGGCGTGGCCATGCCGTCGTTGACCCGCTTGAGCCAGCCGGCGCCGTAGCGGGCATGCTCCTTCACATAGTAGGCGTTCACCGTCAGACGGGTGTCGGTCTTGTCCGGCGACGTCAGGCCGCCGTAGGTGGCCGCAGTGCCGCCGTACTGCTTCTCATAGCCGCTGACCACGCCCCAGTTGCCGCCGTCGTACTTGGCCATGACCGACCATTCGCGGCACATCTTCGAGTCCGCCGTTTCGCCCGGGCAGTTGCTGCCGGCTACGCTATTGCTGTTGACCGTATCGCGGCCAGGACTGTAATTGATGCCGCCGCTGAAGCTGCCGATCTTGCCGCGATAGGCAATGGCATTGTCGATGCGCGCATTCGGAATGCCGGGATCGATGGAGCCCAGCCCCTGCGCGCCGGCGCCGAAGACGTCGGCATCGAGCAGCGCGTAATAGCGCATCGCGTACTGGCGGCCGATGGAAACGGTGCCGAAATCGCCGGACAGGCCGACCCAGGCCTGGCGCCCGAACAAGCGGCCCTGCCCCTGGGCGCCGCTATCGACCGAAATGCCGCCTTCCAGCGTGAACACGGCCTTCAGGCCGGAGCCGATGTCCTCGCTGCCGCGCAGGCCCCAGCGCGATGCCGCCGTGCCCGCGCCCACGCGGTAGTTGGTGCCGGTCTGGCCGTTGCCTTGGGATACGCCGATGACCCGCTCGATGCCTTCGTCGAGCAGACCGTACAGAACCACATTACTTTGCGCCCAGGTTGGCGCGATGCCCATCATCATCGCCGAAAAACAAAAAACTGTGCTGCGTCGCATGAATATCTCCGTTGGAATTGTTTTAATTTCACTGACTTGCGGATGCGGCGACGGCGCCATCGCCATCGCCGCATCGTGTTTTACTGCTGCTTACATTGTTTGCTACTGCTTACTGCTTGCTACTCCTCACTGCTTCTACTTCTTCAGCCCAAGCTGCCGGTGACGTCGTCGAACAGTTCGTCGACAGACAGGCGGCGCGGAATGATTTTCTGGTCCAGTGCCCAGTCGATCGCCAGTTGTAGTCCCTTGCGGTTCTGCTCCAGTCCGATCGGTGGGAAGATCGCGGGTACGCCGCCCTCGGTCAGCTCGCGGCTCTCGACGATCATCCGGTACAGCTCGCGCACGATGTCCGGGCGCTGCTTCGAAATGCTTTCGTGCACCACGAACATGTGGTTGATCGGCACCACGTTTTCACGCGCGAACCAGTCCTTGGCGGCCATGTGCGCGTCCGGCACCAGGGTGCGCACGCGCGAGTCTTTCGGCATGTCCTCGCCGAGCAGGGCGGCGGTCAGATCGCCATCGAGCATCAGCTGCGGAATCGATACGCCGGCAGGCAGGCGAGTGCAATTGCTCGGGTCGCTATACTCGGCCAGGTGGCCGTCGCCCAGCGTCATCCACTCCACCTTGTCCAGATCGACACCGTACTCGTGGCGCAGGATGCCGCGTATCCACAGCGCGGTGGTCTGGGTATAGGTGCGCACGCCCACCCGCTTGCCCTCGATATCCTTGGGATTGATGAGGCCGAAGTCGCTGTTGAAACCGGCGCAGTGGTGCTGGAAGCGGCCCGAGATCGGCGTCGGCAGCAGCACATACGGTTTGCCATAGGCCTTGGCCTGCAGGAAGGTGACGATGGCCAGTTCGCCCGCGTCGAAGGCGTTCTCGCGCACCATCGCCTTGAAGCCGTTGTGCGCCGGGGTCGGGCCGCAGAAGTCGAGCTTGACGATGTCGGATGTCACGCGGCCATCTCTCAGCGCCTTCGTCACCGGATACTCGGCCAGGTTGGTGCGCAGCGTAGCCACGCCGCTCAATGTACTAGTCATATTGGGTTTCCTTATGCTTGAATAAAATTACAGCCGGACCTCGATCAGCGACGGTCCCGGTTCGCGCGCCGAATCCACCAGCGCCTGGTGGAAGGCCTCTGCCGTGTCGACCGACACCGAAGGCACGCCCATGCTGGTCGCCATCGCTTGCCAGTCGATGCGCGGCTTGTCGATGTCGATCATGGCCAGCGCGCGCGGCCCCGGCGCACCGGCGCCCATGTTGGCGTACTCGGCTTTCAGAATCGCGTAGCTGTTGTTGGCGAAGATGATGGTGGTGATGTTCAGGCCCTCGCGCGCCTGGGTCCACAGCGACTGGATCGTGTACATCGCGCTGCCATCGCCGACCATGCAGAACACGCGCCGGTCGGGACAGGCAAGCGCCGCACCGGTCGCCACCGGCGTGCCGTAGCCGATCGAGCCGCCCATGTTGTTGATCAGGTCGTGCGGCGCGGCGCCCACCGTCAGGCCCATCGTTTCGCGGCCCGTGGTCAGCGATTCATCGACCAGGATGCAGTTCTCCGGCAGCGCCGAGGCCAGCGCCTGGGCGATGCTGGCCGGGGTCAGCGCGCCGTTCGGCGGCGTGCTGTCGCCGCGCGGCTGGAACACGGCCGGGGTGGCGTTGGCACCCAGCGCATGGGCCAGCATCTCCAGGCCGGCCACGCCGTCCTCGCCGATCTCCACCAGCGTATGCACGCTGGTACCGGGGGCCTTGAGCAGGCTGGGCTTGTCCGGATAGCTGAAGAAGGCGATCGGCTCGGTCGTCTCGACCGTGATGATGTGCTTGAAGCCTTTCAGGTAGTCCAGCGCCTGCCCCACCGCATAGGGAATCCGTTCCACCGTCACGCGTCCGGCGCCGCGCTCGATGCGCGAGCTGAAGAACTGGGTGGCGACGCGGCAGCCGGTGGCCGCCTTGATCTTGCCCGCCAGTTCGGTCGCGCGGGCACGGGTCGAACGGCCCGCCAGGATGATCAGCGCCGGCTCGCCCGAACGCAGTACCTTGGCCACGTGGTCGATGCGGGCCGTGTCCGGCAGCTTGGCCACGGCCTGGGCGCGCGGCAGTGTCGCCACCTCGCCCGCCTCCTGCCAGGAGGCATCGCCCGGCAGGATCAAGGTGGCGATCTGGCCCGGCTGTTCGCTGGCCTTGGCGACCGCCGTGGCCACGTCCCAGGCCACCGCGCCGGCCGACTCCACCCGCCGC
The DNA here is from genome assembly GCA_013284265.1 of Oxalobacteraceae bacterium. Taxonomy (GTDB): domain Bacteria; phylum Pseudomonadota; class Gammaproteobacteria; order Burkholderiales; family Burkholderiaceae_D; genus Rugamonas. Next base: position 33,558 of record JABTBR010000062.1, read on the forward strand.
ACCCAGTGGCTCAGCGGACGTGCCAGGCCGTCGATATCGGACATCAGCGGCGGGTCGTACTTCAAATGCGCGGCCGAATGCTCGCCCACGATATTGACCATGCCCGACGAGGCGCGCTTGGCATTGTGGATATTGGCCAGACCGTTGGCCAGGCCCGGTCCCAGGTGCAGCAGGGTCGAAGCCGGCGCATCCTTCATCCGGTAGTAGCCGTCGGCGGCGCCGGTGCAGACGCCCTCGAACAGGCACAGCACACTGCGCATCTTCGGATTCTCCAGCGCCTTCAGGAAGTGCATCTCCGAGGTGCCGGGATTGGCGAAGCAAATGTCGACGCCCTGATCGGTGAGCGTCTGAACCAGGCTTTCGGCGCCGTTCATGATCAGTACCCCGCCATGTCGCGCGCCTTGCCGATCACGCCGTAGCTGCGCTGCGGGGCCGACATCAGGAAGCTGTAGCCTTCCTTGAGCAGGCGCTCGTAGTTGCTGGCGGTCACGTGCGGATTGCCGACCCGCACCTGGTGCTTGTGGCAGGTCGCCACGATCTGGCTCATCGCGGCCAGCACTTCAGGGTGCTCGTACTGGCGCGCCAGGCCCAGTTCCTGGCTCAGATCGCCTTCGCCGATCAGCACGAAGCCAATGCCGGGCACATTGGCCAGCATATCGTCCAGGTTTTCAATCGCCTGGGTGCTTTCGATCATCAGGCCCACCAGGATTTCGCCCTGCGGCGCCAGCGGCCAGACGTCGGCCTTGGCATAGTATTCCTGCTGGCTCAGCCCCCAGTAGCGCGCCGCGTTGGCGGGACCATCGCCACGCACGCCTTTCGGCTCGTACAGCGGCGCGTTTTTCGGACGGGCATAGCGGCAGGAGGCGACCGCGTTGTAGGCTTGCTCGACGGTGGCCACGTGCGGGGTGATCACGCCATAGACGCCGCGGTCCAGCACCTGCTTGGCGAAGGACTGGTTCATCTCGACGCCATTGGCGGGAATGCGCGCGATCGGCGTCACCGAGGGCGCCACCGAGCCGGAGGCCGCGATCTGCTTGCGGTTGAGCATGTACTGCAGCGCATCGCCCAGGCCGGCGACGTCGTAGGGATTGTGCTCCATCTCGAACACGATGCCGTCGTAGGGGGCTTCGCTCAGGTCGATGGCGCTTTGTTTATCCAGTTTGGCAAAGGTGGTGAAGGCCGGTTTACCATCTTCCCAGGCGCGAATGATGCCGTTCAGACGTGACTTGCTCATGATGTCCTCGTTTTCTAGTGTGATTCAGGTGAATTCCCCGTGCGGATACGCGGCGGGGTCAGCGGAGGTGTGTGTGGGGAAGTGCTTACTTCTTCTCGTTCCAGTACATGAAGCCCATGCCTTCGCCGGTGCCGGCGGCGGTGCGCCAGCACGGCACATAGTCGACCAGGGTCATCTCGGCGCCGGTGTCCTGCATGGCCTTCATCACGCTGACATACAGCTTGATCTCGGAAGTGCCGGACTGGTAGTAACCGTCGGGGACGGCGGCCAGGCCGTCGTAGTCGTAGGCGGCCAGCATCTTCAGGATGCTCTGGTCGAATTCCTCGTCGTTGACGAAGTGCGACAGGCCGCCCGAGGCGAAGATGCCCACGCGCACATTGGCGGGCCAGGCGTTGATCGCATCGCGCAGCACCCGGCCGAATTCGATGCAACGCGCCATCGACGGCTGGGTCGGCGGGTAGAAGCAATTCATGATGATGGGCACGTGCGGCGGCGGATTGTCATCCATGATCTGGTGGTAGACAAAGCTGTAGGCATGCGGCGCCACCGGGTAGTCGGGCAGCGGTTTCATCCACACGTTGTCCGGCCACTTGAACAGGTCGGTCAGGTCGAAACCCTCTTTCTGGAAGGCGTCGATCAGGTACTTGGCCAGTTCCGGATGGCAGGGGTGGGTGACATGGTGGTCGGGCGCATACACATCGCGCTGGGGCGGACCGTTGTGCACTTCGGTGCCGGTGAAGATGGCGATCGATGGCGAGAAGTCGAGAAAGATTTCCTTCTGGTCTTTGCCGAGGATGATGGCCACATCGATCTCGGCGGCGCGGTAGGCGGCGGCCATCTCGTCGAGTGCGGAGCGGCAGCGCGCGGCGCGGGCGCTGCGCTCCTCGATGGTCAGGTATTGCTCGAAGGCCGCTTCGCGGTGCGCTTCCAGTTCCGGATAGGTCCAGGTGCGGTTGCGGAACCACAGCTCGGGATTGTTGCGGTCGCGTTCGCCGTTTTTGAGCCAGTCTTCCGGCGCCTGGCCCAGCATGCCGCTGTGCGGTACTGCCATCCCGAATACAATTTTAGCCATGTTTATTCCTCAGTAATTTAATTTGTTCAATAAAGCGGGGCTCGCTGGCTGGCTGGCTGGCTGGCTGGCTGGCTGGCTGGCTGGCGGCGGCGGGTCGGCTGCCGTCTTAGAACCCACGGCTTACCCCTGGGGTCAGACCCGGCGGGTCA
>JABTBR010000063.1 GCA_013284265.1 Oxalobacteraceae bacterium
TGGGTTTTCCATACTGCCGCCGGCCCGCAGGCATTGACAGCAAGGGATCCTAGTTGCGTATCTTGTTGAGCAGCTTGGTCGTCGAGCGGTCGTGCGCGAAATCGATCGCGACGGCCTGTCCACCGTAAGCCAGCACAGCCTGCCCCTCGGGAATGGCCTGCATATCGTAGTCGCCGCCCTTGACGTAGATCTCCGGGCGCGCTTCCCGCACCACTTCCAGCGCGGTATCTTCATCGAAGTCCACCACCAGGCTGACCGACTCCAGCGCCGCCAGCACGGCCAGACGGTCGGGGCAGCTGTTGAGCGGACGGTCGTCGCCCTTGCCCAGGCGCTTGACGGAGGCGTCGGTATTGGCCGCCACCACCAGCGAGGCGCCCAGCGCGCGCGCCTGCGCCAGATAGGTCACATGGCCGCGGTGCAGCAGGTCGAACACGCCATTGGTCAGCACCACCGGCTTGGGCAGGGCCGCGACGCGCGCGGCCAGTTGTTCACGGCTGCAAATCTTGTTTTCAAATTCAGGCATCGGTTTCTTCAGTTGCGGCGCCGGCCAGGTGAGCGGCCGGGCGCCAGGTTCAGGTCTTGCCTTGTTCGTCTTCTTCCGGCTCTTCCTCGATCTGCATGCTCAGCGTGTCGGCAGTGGCCGGCCCGGCGTCGCCGCCCGGCTCCTTGCGGTCGCCGCGCAGCTTGATCTGCAGGCGCAGGCCGTTGGCCGAGTCGGCGTTGCGGATCGCCTCTTCATAGGCGATGTAACCCTTATTATAGAGTTCATACAAGGCCTGGTCGAAGGTGCACATGCCCAGCTCGCGCGATTTGTGCATGATTTCCTTGATCGCCTGGAAGTTCCCCTTGAAGATCATCTCGGCGATCGTCGGCGTGTTCAGCAGGATTTCGATGGCGGCCTTGCGGCCCTTGCCATCCTCGGTGCGCACCAGGCGCTGCGAGACGATGGCGCGCAGATTCGACGACAGGTCCATCAGCAGCTGATTGCGGCGCTCTTCCGGGAAGAAGTTGATGATGCGGTCCATGGTCTGGTTCGAGTTGTTCGCGTGCAAGGTGCCCAGGCACAGGTGGCCCGTTTCGGCGAAGGCGATCGCATGCTCCATCGTCTCGGTGTCGCGGATCTCGCCGATCAGGATCACGTCGGGCGCCTGGCGCAGGGTGTTCTTCAGCGCATTGTGCCAGGACAGGGTGTCGACGCCGACCTCGCGGTGGGTGATCAGGCAACCCTTGTTCTTGTGCACGTACTCGACCGGGTCTTCCACCGTGATGATGTGGCCGGCCGAATTGGCGTTGCGGTAGTCGATCATCGCCGCCAGCGTGGTGGACTTGCCGGAACCGGTGCCGCCGACCACCAGCACCAGGCCGCGCTTGGTCATGATGACGTCCTTGAGCACCTCGGGCAGTTCGAGCTTTTCGAAGTTGGGGATTTCCGAGGCGATGGTGCGGATCACCATGGCCACGTTTTGCTGCTGCACGAAGACGTTGACGCGGAAGCGGCATACGTCGGGCAGCGAGATGGCGAAGTTGCATTCCAGCTCGGCCTCGAACTCGCGGCGCTGCTTCTCGTTCATGATCGACAGCGCCAGCGCGCGCGTGATGTCGCCGCTCAGCTTTTGCTGGCTCAGGGGTTTCATCGCGCCCTGGGACTTGATGCTGGGCGGGAAGTCGGCCGAGATGAACAGGTCCGAGCCTCCCGTGTGGTGCATCACCTTCAGTAATTTGTGCAGATAAGCCTGGGCTTCTTCCGGTCCGAATGTGGAGGACATACTCGCCTTTCATTATGCATCGCTGTGGCCCAACCAGCTGGTGCATCATTATATCGAGTGCATTTCACCACACACATTTTTCTTGCCGGGGCCGCGAGTGTGGCGCCGCCGTTTCAGTCATTGCATCCAAGCATTGCCTGTGTTCAAATACCTGAATGACTCTGACCGAACTGAAATACATCGTCGCTGTTGCGCGAGCGAAACACTTCGGACACGCTGCCGAAGCCTGCTATGTCGCCCAGCCGACCTTGTCGGTAGCAATCAAGAAGCTCGAAGATGAGTTGGGCGTCGTGCTGTTCGAGCGCGGCGGCGCGGAAATCTCGGTCACCCCGCTGGGCGCCCAGATCGTGGCCCAGGCCGAACGGGTGCTGGAACAGACCGCCGCGATCAAGGAGTTAGCCAAACAAAACAAGGACCCGCTGGCCGGCCAGCTGCGCCTGGGCGTGATCTACACCATCGGCCCCTATCTGCTGCCGCCGCTGGTCAAGGGCATGATCGCCAAAGTGCCGCAGATGCCGCTGATCCTGCAGGAAAATTTCACCGTCAAGCTGCTGGAAATGCTGCGCCAGGGCGAACTGGACGCGGCCATCATGGCCCTGCCCCTGCCCGACCATGGCATGGCGATGCACGCCCTATATGACGAACCCTTCGTGGTGGCGATGCCACAGGCCCATCCCTGGGCCCAGCGCAAGTCCATCCCGGCCGACGACCTGAAAACCGAGAACATGCTCCTGCTCGGCAATGGCCACTGCTTCCGCGACCAGGTGCTGGAAGTGTGTCCGGAAATGGCGCGCTTCTCGGCGCCGGGCAATGGCATGCAGCGTACCTTTGAAGGCTCCTCCCTCGAAACCATCCGCCACATGGTCGCCAGCGGCATCGGCCTGACCGTGCTGCCGCGTGCCTCGGTGCCGGACATGGGCACGCGCGACGGCATGCTGCAGTTCCGTCCCTTCGAGCAGCCGGTGCCCTCGCGCCGGGTGGTCATCGTGTGGCGTAAAAGCTTCACCCGCAAGGCCGCCATCGACGCCATCTGCGACGTCGTGCGCGGCTGCGAGCTGCCGGGCGTGACCGTCTTGCGCGACGAGGAAAAATAGCCGGCCGCGCCGCGATTTGCGATAATCGCCGTTTCCCTCTGCGAAACCTTCCATGAACAAGCTGGAGTTGTACTTCCGTCTGGTGCGCCTGGACAAACCGATCGGCACCCTGCTGCTGCTATGGCCCACTTTGAGCGCGCTGTGGCTCGCTTCGAACGGCGTGCCGGACTGGCGCCTGCTGCTGATCTTCTCGCTGGGCACCCTGCTGATGCGCTCGGCCGGCTGCGCCATCAACGATTACGCCGACCAGGATTTCGACAAGCACGTCAAGCGCACCGCCCAGCGCCCCCTCACGAGCGGACGCATCAGCGGCAAGGAAGCGCTGGCCATCGCCGCCGTCCTCGCCCTCATTTCCTTCTGCCTGATCCTGCCGCTGAACGCGCTGACCAAACAGTTGTCGGTGGCCGCCGTCATCATCGCCGGCACCTATCCCTACTTCAAGCGCTTCTTCGCGATCCCGCAAGCCTATCTGGGCATCGCCTTCGGCTTCGGCATACCGATGGCCTTCGCCGCCGTGCAGGACAAGGTGCCGGCGGTGGCCTGGGTGCTGCTGATGGGCAATGTGCTGTGGGCGGTCGCCTACGACACCGAGTACGCGATGGTGGACCGCGACGACGATGTGAAAATCGGCATCCGCACCTCGGCCATCACCTTCGGCCGCTTCGACGTGGCGGCCGTGATGGCCTGCTATGCGCTCTACCTGGCGCTGCTGCTGGTGTGCGGCTGGCAGTTGGGCATGGGCATGTGGTACCAGGCCGGGCTGCTGGTGGCGGCCGGCATCGCCTGCTACCACTACACCCTGATCCGGGGCCGCGAGCGCGACCCTTGCTTCTACGCCTTCCGCCACAATAACTGGCTGGGTGCGGCCGTGTTCGCCGGCGTGGCGCTGGACTTCGCGCTGCGCTGAGCGCGGTGGCAGCGGCAGCGGCAGCGGCAGCGGCAGCGGCAGCGGGCATGATCGCTGGCCGGACCGCTGGCCGGGTCGCGACGATGCTGCGTCCGCGTGGCGACGCTACGCGCGATTGAGGCGGCGCAAAGCCGCGCCGCTTCGCTTGCCTACACTGGGATGTCCGGTGCTTATTCCTACCCAGGCCGGCACCATTCCTACACTTTCAACGAGGCTATTTATGGATCCGTCGCAGAATCAGCAAACCCAGCAACCCCAGCAAAATGGAAAAGGCGGTGCCAGCAACGACAGCATCGCGCGCAGCCAGGCCGATAACGGCGACGCGCGCGCCAGGCTGATGGATGAACTCACTAGTGTGATCAGCAATGCGGAGAGCTGGCTCAGCGAAGCCAAGACCCGTGGTGCCGACGAGGCCGCCGAAACCCGCGCCCGCTTCGAGGACGCGCTGCGTACCGCGCGCACCGATCTGCTCAAGATAGAAGACAGCGTGATGGCACGCGGCCGCATGGCGGCGCGCTCGGCCGATATGTATGTCAAGGACAATCCCTGGAAGGCTGTGGGCCTGGGTGCCGCGGTGGGGGTGATTGTCGGACTGCTGGTCAGCCGCAAATAAGTCAGACGCTCGCGGGCCGGCGGCACCTTTAAAACCCAGGGCAAAGAGCCGGGGGCCTGTCCCGCAGGGACAGGCGGGGCGCAGGCCCTCCCCGGACCCTGGGTCAGACCCCAAGGGTACGCCGTGGGTTTCAACGATAGCCGCCGGCCCGCCATTTTCTTTACATCAAACCCCGCCCAATTCCTCGCCCAGCTCGCGGCCCCGCTCGGCCGCGGCCTTCATCGCCTGCACAATCGCGGCCTTGACGCCGCTGTTTTCCATGCTCGTCAGCGCGGCATAGGTGGTGCCGCCCTTGGAGGTGACTCTTTCGCGCAACAGCGACACTGGCTCGCTCGATTGCGTAGCCAGCTGGGCCGCGCCGACAAAGGTGGCCAGCGCCAGCTGCGTGCCCTGCTCCGCGCTCAAGCCCATCTCCAGCGCGGCCTGCTGCATCGCTTCAATAAAATAAAACACATAGGCCGGGCCGCTGCCCGAGACCGCCGTAACGGGATCGATCAGCGCTTCATTGTCCAGCCACACGGTGGCGCCGACCGCCTGCAGGATCGCGTCGGCCGAAGCCTTCTGCGCGGCGCTGACGCCGGCGCTGGCGACCATGCCGGTAATGCCCAGGCCGATCAGGGCCGGCGTATTCGGCATGCAGCGCACGATGGCTTCGTAGCCGCCCAGCCAGCGCGCCAGATCGGCGGCGCGGATGCCGGCCGCGATCGACAGCATCAGGGGCTTGCCGGCTGCGCCAGCCAGCAGCGGCAGCAACTGGGCCGCCACTTCGCGCATGCTTTGCGGCTTGACCGCCAGCACGATCACGTCGCAGGCGGCAACGGCCGCGTCGGCCGCCGGCGCGCTGCTCACGCCATACCGCGCGCGCAATTGCTCCAGCGCCGCCGGGTTCGGATCGACCACATGGATGTTGGCCCCTGCCGTCAGCTTGCCGGCCAGACCGGCGATCAGGGCGGCGGCCATATTCCCGCCGCCGATAAAGGCAATCTTCAATTCTGCTGTGCTCATGGCTGTTCTCTTGTCTCTTTGTTTAATGATAATTGCGTGCGCCGAAAATGGCGCTGCCGACGCGCACGATGGTGGCGCCCTCGGCAATGGCGGCGCGCAGGTCGGCCGACATGCCCATCGACAGGGTATCGAGTGCCATGCCGTCGGCGCGCAGCTGTTCATACAACTGGCGCAACTGGGCAAAGGCGGCGCGTTGCTGCTCAAATGCTTCCAGCGGTTCGGGGATCGCCATCAGGCCGCGCAGCCGCAGCCGTGGCAAGGCGGCCACCTGGGCCGCCAGCGCCGGCAGTTCGGCCGGGCTGACGCCGCTCTTGCTGGCCTCGCCGCTGATGTTGACTTGCAGGCAGATATTCAGATCGGGCAAACCGTCCGGGCGCTGCTCGGACAGGCGCTGGGCGATCTTCAGACGGTCGACCGTGTGCACCCAGGCGAAGTGCTCGGCGATGGGACGGGTCTTGTTGCTCTGGATCGGACCGATGAAATGCCAGTCCAGCGCCACGCCGGGGACCAGCTCGGCCACGGCGCGCTGCTTGTCCAGCGCTTCCTGCAGATAATTTTCGCCGAAGGCGCGCTGGCCCGCCGCCACGGCGGCCTGCACCGCGTCGGCGCCGAAGGTTTTCGACACGGCCAGCAATTGCACGGCGTCCGGCGCCCGGGAAAATTCTTGGGATGTGGCAATAATTGTACGGCCGATGGCTTGCAAGTTCAGGTCGATTGTGGACATAATCATTGATCGGATAGTGTAATGCGTTCGTCTGCAGCGGTAGCACCGCTTACCCGGCATTCAACTCCAGGCAAGGAATTATAAATGGACATTTCGGAACTACTCGCATTCTCGGTCAAGAACAAAGCCTCGGACTTGCACCTGTCGGCCGGTTTGCCGCCCATGATACGGGTGCACGGCGATGTGCGGCGGATTAATCTGCCACCGCTCGAGCACAAGGATGTGCACGGCATGATCTATGACATCATGAACGATGGCCAGCGCAAGGCCTATGAGGAAATGCTCGAATGCGATTTTTCCTTCGCCATCCCCGGCCTGGCGCGTTTCCGCGTCAATGCCTACAACCAGGAACGGGGCGCGGCCGCCGTGCTGCGGACGATTCCGTCCAAGATCATGAGCCTGGAAGAACTGAACTGTCCGAAGATCTTCGCCGACCTGGCCCTGAAGCCGCGCGGCCTGGTGCTGGTGACCGGTCCGACCGGTTCGGGCAAGTCGACCACGCTGGCGGCGATGGTCAACCACGTCAATGAAACCGAGTACGGCCACATCCTGACGATCGAAGACCCGATCGAGTTCGTGCACGAATCGAAGAAATGCCTGATCAACCAGCGCGAAGTCGGGCCGCACACCCTGTCGTTCAACAATGCGCTGCGTTCGGCGCTGCGGGAAGATCCCGACGTGATCCTGGTCGGCGAGCTGCGCGACCTGGAAACCATCCGCCTGGCGCTGTCGGCCGCCGAGACGGGCCACCTGGTGTTCGGCACGCTGCACACCTCGTCCGCCGCCAAGACCATCGACCGTATCGTCGACGTGTTCCCGGCCGACGAAAAGGAAATGGTAAGGGCGATGCTGTCCGAATCCTTGCAGGCCGTCATTTCGCAGACCCTGCTCAAGACCAAGGATGGTTCGGGCCGCGTGGCCGCGCATGAAATCATGGTCGCCACGCCGGCCATCCGCAACCTGATCCGCGAAGCGAAGATCGCCCAGATGTATTCGGCGATCCAGACCGGCAGCAATATGGGCATGCAGACGCTGGACCAGACCCTGACCGATCTGGTACGGCGCAACGTCATCTCCTCGGCCGCCGCCCGCTCGGCCGCCAAGACCCCGGACAATTTCCCCGGCTAAGCCCCTCAATCTCCTCACACCCCGCCGGGGGTCAGGTCTGTCATTCGGACATTGTCCGCGCCCTGCCCTGGCTAGCGCCGGGCTCGTGTCCGAATGCCAGACCTGACCCCGGTTAAAGGAAGTACCATGGAACGCGATCAGGCTTCAAAATTCATGTTCGATCTGCTGCGCCTGATGGTCAGCAAAAAAGGCTCGGACTTGTTCATCACGGCGGGCTTTCCGCCGGCGATCAAAATCGACGGCAAGATGACGCCGGTGTCGGCCCAGGTGCTGACCGCCGCGCATACGACCGATCTGGCGCGCTCGATCATGAACGATAAGCAAACGGCCTCGTTCGAACTGAGCAAGGAGGCGAACTTCGCCATCAGTCCGGGCGACCTGGGCCGTTTCCGGGTGTCGGCCTTCGTGCAGATGAGTTCGGTCGGCATGGTGCTGCGCACGATCACCAGCGAAATTCCCAAGCTGGAAGACCTGGGCTTGCCGGACATCCTCAAGGAAGTGGTGATGTCCAAGCGCGGCCTGGTGATCATGGTGGGCGCGACCGGCTCGGGCAAGTCGACCACCCTGGCGGCGATGGTGGGCTACCGCAACGAGAACAGCTACGGCCACATCATCACGATCGAGGATCCGGTCGAGTATGTGCACCCGCATAAGAATTGCATCATGACCCAGCGCGAGGTGGGTGTCGATACGGAAGACTGGGAAGTGGCGCTGAAGAACACGCTGCGCCAGGCGCCGGACGTGATCCAGATCGGCGAGATCCGCGACCGCCAGACCATGGACCATGCGATCGCCTTCGCCGAGACGGGCCATCTGTGCCTGGCCACCCTGCACGCCAACAGCGCCAATCAGGCGCTGGACCGCATCGTCAACTTCTTCCCCGAGGAGCGGCGCCAGCAGTTGCTGATGGACCTGTCGCTCAATCTGCGCGGCATGGTGTCGCAGCGCCTGATTCCCCTGAAAGAGAGCAAGGGGCGCGCGGTGGCGATCGAGATCATGCTGAACTCGCCGCTGATTTCGGACCTGATCTTCAAGGGCCAGGTGCATGAAATCAAGGAGCTGATGAAGAAGTCGCGCGAGCTGGGCATGCAGACTTTCGACCAGTCCCTATTCGATTTGCACGAAGCCGATAAAATCTCCTACGAGGACGCGCTGCGCAATGCGGACTCGGTCAATGACTTGCGCCTGGCCATCAAGCTCGAAGGCAAGGCGTCGAAGAACCGGGATCTCTCGGCCGGCACTGAACACTTGGGAATCATTTGATGAGCACAATCTACGACTTCAGCGCCGACAGCCTGTCCGGCGCGCCAACCGACCTGAGCCAGTACAAGGGCAAGGTGCTGCTGATCGTCAATACGGCCAGCAAATGCGGCTTCACGCCGCAGTATCAGGGCCTGGAAACGGTGTATCAGCAGTTCAAGGACAAGGGCGTGGAAGTGCTGGGCTTTCCCTGCAATCAGTTCGGCGGCCAGGAACCGGGGCAGGCGGAGGAAATCGGCGCCTTTTGCGAGAAGAATTACGGCGTCAATTTCCCGCTGTTCGCCAAGATCGATGTCAATGGCAGCGATGCCCATCCGCTGTTCCAGCGCCTGAAGAAGGACGCGCCCGGCCTGCTGGGCACGGAAGCGATCAAGTGGAATTTCACCAAGTTCCTGGTCGGCAAGGATGGCAAGGTGTTCAAGCGCTATGCGCCGGCCACCAAGCCGGAAGAGCTGATCGGCGATATCGAGAAGCTGCTGGCGGCTTGAGAATCAGGCGGGCTTGGCCATCACCTGCAGCGCCTCTTCCGACCACTCCACCCAGAATTGCTCATGCATGATGCCGGCACGCAGGATCAGGTGCTGGAGCTGCTTGTCGCGCGTAGTCGGCGGCACGGGGAAGTCGCGCGCCTCGACCTGGCGGTAGATCGCCAGCTTGCTGCGATGCATGTCGAGGCGGCGCCGCACATCGTCGCTGACGCCGGCCGGGCCGATCGCCGCTTCGGCGCGGATGCGCAGCATCAGCTCGTCGCGCATCGGTTTCGGATCCTGGCTTTCGGCGGTCCAGCGCGCCAGTTCGGCGCGCCCGGACGGTAGCACGCGGTAGACCCGCTTGCGTCCGCGCCCCGTTTCCGGCGGCAGCGATTCGACCCAGCCCTGCTCCTCCAGCCGGCCCAGCTCGCGGTATATCTGCTGGTGGGTGGCGTGCCAGAAATTGCCGATCGAATGGTCGAAACGGCGCGCCAGGTCCAGGCCGGAACTGGCTTCCTCAAGCAGGGCGGTCAGCAGCGCGTGCGGCAGGGACATGGACGGTAAGCCTGTAAATGGTGGACGTGGACAGGATTATCCCACGCCGCGCCCGCTCAGGCCGGGGCCTTGAAGGCCGGCAGCTGGGCCGCGATGCGCGCGCCCATCTGCTCGCCCAGCGCCTGCAGGCCGCTGAGCGGGCGCACCATCACTTCAAACTCGACGATCTTGCCCTGTTCGTCGAAGCGTATCAGGTCTATCCCCTTCAAGTCCTTGTCGCCGACGTGGGCGCTAAATTCCAGCACCACGCTCAGGCCGTCTTCGCTGGCCAGTTGGCGGTGGTACTGGAAATCCTCGAAGACCTGAATCGCCGTGTTAAGCACCAGCACCACGGCCTGGGCCGAGTGGTAGGGCTTGCTGGCGATCGGCGAGTGGAACACGGCGTCCGGCTGGACCATGGCGGGCAGGCGCGCGAGGTCGCCGCTGGCGATCATCTCGTGCCAGGTGGCCAGGGAAGCTTGTACGGCGGGGTGCAACTGGGCAGGAATGCTGCTCATTTCTATCCTTTCGATGAGCTACGTTACAGGGAAAACGGCAGGCCCGGCCGCTCTGGCCGGGCTGGGTGAAAAACGCTTACAGCGTGGCCGCCAGGCGCGCGCCCTGGTCGATGGCGCGCTTGGCGTCGAGTTCGGCGGCGACGTCGGCGCCACCGACCAGGTGCACGCTGCAGCCGGCCGACTGCAGGCCGGCGTACAGCGCGCGCTGGGGTTCCTGGCCCGCGCACAGCACCACATGGTCGACCGCCAGCAGCTGCTCCTGGCCATCGACGGTGATGTGCAGGCCGGCGTCGTCGATCTTGCGATACGTGACCGAGGGCTGCATCACCACGCGGCGCGCCTTGAGCGAGCTGCGGTGGATCCAGCCGGTGGTCTTGCCGAGCTGGTCGCCGACCTTGCTGCTCTTGCGCTGCAACAGGTAGATCTGGCGCGCGGCAAGCGGCGCCTGCGGCGGCCGGATGCCGCCCGGTTCGGCGTAGCCGGTGTCGATGCCCCACTCGCGGTAGAACTTGTCGGCATCCAGGCTGGCGCTGTGGCCTTCGTGGGTCAGGAATTCGGCCACGTCGAAACCGATGCCGCCGGCACCGATCACGGCCACCGTCTGGCCCACCGCTTTGCCGTCGCGCAGCACGTCCAGGTAGCTCAGCACCTTGGGATGAGCGACGCCTTCGATGTCCGGCGTGCGCGGCGTGACACCGGTGGCCAACACGATTTCGTCGAAGCCGCCCGCGACCAGCTGGGCCACGTCGACGCGGGTGTTGAGCTTCAGGTCGATGCCGCGCAAGGCGATCTGGCGGCCGAAGTAGCGTATGGTTTCATGGAACTCTTCCTTGCCCGGCACCGTCTTGGCGATATTGAACTGGCCGCCGATCTCGCCGGCCGCGTCGAACAGGGTGACGGCGTGGCCACGCTCGGCCGCGCCCAGCGCGCAGCTCAGGCCACCGGGGCCGGCGCCCACCACGGCCACGCGCTTCTTGTGCGGCGCCGGGACGAACACCAGTTCGGTTTCGTGGCAGGCGCGCGGATTGACCAGGCAGGAGGTGATCTTGCCGCCGAAGGTGTGGTCCAGGCAGGCCTGGTTGCAGCCGATGCAGGTGTTGATTTCATCGGCGCGGCCCTCGGCCGCCTTCAGCACGAACTGCGGGTCGGCCAGCAGCGGGCGGGCCATCGAGACCATGTCGCAGCTGCCCTTGGCCAGCAAGCCTTCGGCCACTTCGGGGGTGTTGATGCGGTTGGTGGCCACCAGCGGGATGCCGACATGGCCCTTGAGTTTTTCCGTGACCCAGCCGAAGGCGGCGCGCGGCACCTTGGTGGCGATGGTGGGTATGCGCGCCTCGTGCCAGCCGATGCCGGTGTTGATGATGGTGGCGCCGGCCGCTTCCACGCCCTGGGCCAGTTCGATCACTTCGGCCAGCGAGGAACCGCCTTCGACCAGGTCGAGCATCGACAGGCGGTAGATCAGGATGAACTCGGGGCCGACGCGGGCGCGGATGCGGCGCACGATCTCCAGCGGGAAGCGCATGCGCTTGGCATAACTGCCGCCCCATTCGTCGTCGCGCTGGTTGGTACGGGCGGCGATGAATTCGTTGATCAGATAGCCCTCGGAACCCATGATCTCGACGCCGTCGTAGCCGGCGCTCTGGGCCAGCGCGGCGCAGTTGACGAAGTTTTCGACGGTTTGCTCGACTTCTTCACTCGTCAGCGCATGCGGCTTGAAGGGATTGATCGGGGCCTGCAGGGCGCTGGGGGCGACCAGCGTGGACTGGTAGGAGTAGCGCCCGAAGTGCAGGATCTGCATGGCGATCTTGCCGCCCTCGGCGTGCACGGCGGCCGTGACGATCTTGTGGTGCTCGGCCTCGGCGGCGTCGGCCAGCATGGCGCCGCCGCGCATCGGGCGGCCGCGCTCATTGGGGGCGATGCCGCCGGTGACGATCAGGCCCACGCCGCCGCGCGCCCGTTCGGCGTAGAAGGCGGCCATCCGTTCAAAGCCGTTTTCCACCTCTTCCAGGCCGACGTGCATGGACCCCATGATGACGCGGTTTTTCAGGGTGGTGAAGCCCAGATCGAGCGGGGCGAGCAAATGAGGATAGGGCGACGGGGACTGCGACATGGGGAATCTCCTGTGGGGTAGCCGGGCGACGCGCCCGCGTTAATGCAACTGGTTGCACTATTTTATGCCGGGATTTTTGTTTATGCAAGCAGTTGCACAGACGTTTACCCCGCCGGAATGCGGCCTGGCGAGCCAGTTTGCGGGTCCGCGGGGCCAAAATAGTCTGTAGCTGGCTTAACTTTTCGGTAATAATGTCTGCGAATTATTCTTCCGCCTATTACCGCTCAGCCGCCGCCCACCCTCTTATGTCCTTGCTCGGGAAAATACAGTCGTCCTGGATGCGCATGGGAACCTACTCGCGTTGGTTTCTGCCCATCTTCGTGCTCGTCGCGGCCGTGGTGCTGCTGCGCTATTCGCTGCTGATCGAGGCCGAGGCGGCCGAGGTGAACCTGCGCTACACGCTGGACGCCCAGCAGCTGGGCGACTATCTGCACAACAATCTGCAGGCGCCGCTGGCCCTGCACGACCGCGCCGCGCTCGACGCGGCGCT
This sequence comes from Oxalobacteraceae bacterium, assembly GCA_013284265.1. Classification (GTDB taxonomy): domain Bacteria; phylum Pseudomonadota; class Gammaproteobacteria; order Burkholderiales; family Burkholderiaceae_D; genus Rugamonas. The sequence continues at coordinate 12,620 of JABTBR010000063.1, forward strand.
GGCCGGCGCGCTGCGGCTGAACGCCGACGCGTTCATGCTGCGCCTCGATTATCCGGGCGGCCATCTGGAAGCGCAACGCTCCCAGTCCCCGTCCCTGCCGGCAGGCAGTCCGCGCTGGTTTGCGCGCCTGTGCGCGCGCCTGGGCGCGCTGCGGCCCATCACGCGCGACGTGCAGCTGACGCCGACGGCCTCGCTGCAACTGCAATTCGCGCCGGAGCTGGCGCTGAACCGGGTCTGGCATACGGTCAGCCAGCAGGCCGCCATCTCGGCCGTCAACGTGGGCCTGATCTATGCGCTGCTCGCCGTGCTGATCTGCTCGAACCGGCGCATGCTGGCGCGGCTGGGACGGGCCACCGACCGCTTCCAGAACGGCGAGCACACGGTGCGCATGCGCGTGCGCGGCACGCTCGAGGCGCGCGCGCTGGCCACCACCTTCAACAATATGGCGCAGGAAGTGGAGTGGCTGGTCGATTCGCTGCAGAACAGCCGCCTGCTGCTGGGCGAACAACTGGAACAGACCCGCTGCGCCCAGGCCGAGCTGCATGCGGAAAAAGAACGCATCGAAGTCACGCTGGCCTCGATCGGCGACGCCGTCGTCACCACCGACCTGGCCGGACGCATCCTCAGTTTCAACGAGGTGGCGCAGGCACTGACCGGCTGGCAGGCGGAGCAGGCGCGCGGGCGCGAGCTGCACCATGTGTTCGTGCTGGCCAATAACTTCGGCCAGCACTCGCTGCGCAAGGCCATGGCCAGCATCCATGCGGGCGGGCCGGTGGTCAAGGTCGGCAACCAGAGCCTGCGCCACAGCGGGGGCGGCAAATTCATGGTCGAGTACACGGCCGCGGCGATCCGCGAAGCCGACGGCGCGGTGCAGGGCGCGGTGCTGGTGTTCCGCGACGTCAGCGAGAACAAGCAGCTGATCCAGCAGATGTCCTGGCAGAGCAACCACGACATCCTGACCGGGCTGCCCAACCGCGCGGCGCTGGCGGCGCGCTTCGAGCACGAGATCGCGCGCGCGCGCGACGGCCGGTATCTGATGGCGGTGTGCCTGTTCGACCTCGACCACTTCCAGCAGATCAACCAGAGCCTGGGCCAGCAGCTGGGCGACGACATCCTCAAGCAGGTGGCCAGCCGCCTGCACGAATTCGCCGGCCAGCGCCATTATGTGGCGCGCCTGGGCGGCGACGAATTCGTGCTCTTGATGCCCGAACAGCGCGACCGCGCCGCCATCGAGCAGGCAATGGCGGCGCTGATGGCCGCGCTGGCGTGCGACTATATGTGCGAGGGCGAGGCGGTGCCGCTGTCGGCCAGCGTGGGCGTGGCCATCGGCAGCGGGCGCGACGACACCAGCGCCGACCATCTGCTGCGCCACGCCGACCAGGCCTTGTACCAGGCCAAGATCACCGGCCGCAACAAGGTGCATTTCTTCGACGCGGTGCAGGACGAGCAGGTGCGCACCCACCACAACCGCCGCACCGAGGTGCGCAATGCGCTGCGCGCGGGCGAGCTGCGCCTGTACTACCAGCCCAAGCTGGACATGCGCGCCGGCCGTATCGTGGGCATGGAGGCGCTGCTGCGCTGGCACCATCCGCTGCGCGGCGTGGTGGGACCGGCCGATTTCCTGCCGGTGGTCGAACATACCGACGTGATCGTCGATATCGGCGAATGGGTGCTGCGCGAAGCGCTGCGCCAGCTGCAACACTGGCGCCACGTTGCGCCGGACTGGGTCATCAGCGTCAACATCGCGGCGCGCCATTTTCAGCGCACCGATTTCGTCGAGCGGCTCACGGCGATCCTGGCCGAGCATCCCGGGGTGCCGCCGTCGATGCTGGAGCTGGAGATCCTGGAATCGTCGGCGCTGAACGATGTGGGCCATGTGCGCGCCATCATGCTGGCCTGCCAGGCGCTGGGCATCGGCTTCGCGCTGGACGATTTCGGCACCGGCTATTCGTCGATGAGCTATCTGAAGCGGCTGCCGGCCGACATCTTAAAAATCGACCAGAGCTTCGTGCGCAATATGCTGGTCGACCGCGACGACCTGCATCTGGTGTCGGCCGTGATCGGACTGGCCAAGGCCTTCGAGCTGGGCGTGATCGCCGAAGGCGTGGAGACGGTGGCCCATGGCGCGCTGCTGATGCGCCTGGGCTGCGATCTGGCCCAGGGCTTCGGGATCGCGCGGCCGATGCCGGCGGCCGAGGTGCTGCCGTGGATCGCCGCCTTCGACAGCGCGCCGGCCTGGCAGGCGGCCACCCGGCTCGCGCCGATCGCCGGCCTGCAGGCCAGGCATCCGGACGACAGCGGCGCCGGCACGGCGATGGCGACGCTGCTGCATTAAGGCCCGTTCCAGTCTGCCAGCGCGCGGTCGACCAGTTCGATCCAGTGCTGTACCGTGACCTGCGTGCCCGACTGCAAATGCGCCTGGCAGCCGACATTGGCCGACACGATGAGCTTGGCGCCGGTCGCCTCCAGATTGAGCAGCTTGCGGTCGCGCAGTTGCAGCGCCAGTTCTGGCTGCAGCAGCGAATAGCTGCCGGCCGAGCCGCAGCACAGGTGGCTGTCGGCGCACAGCTGCAGGTCGACACCGGCGGCGCGCAGCAAGCCCTCGACCTTGCCGCGGATCTGCTGGCCGTGCTGCAGCGTGCAGGGTGGATGGTAGGCGATGCGCTCCCCTACCCTGCCGCGCAGGCGCCGCGCCAGCGGCGCTTCAAACTCCCCCATCACCTCGGACAGGTCGCGCGTCAGCGCGCTGATGCGCGCCGCCTTGGCCGCGTAGGCGCTGTCGTGTGCCAGCAGATGGCCGTATTCCTTGACGGTGACGCCGCAGCCGGAGGCGGTCATGACGATCGCTTCGACGCCGGCACCGCCGCCAGCACCGCCCGCTTCCACATACGGCCACCACACGTCGATATTGCGGCGCATATCGTCCAGCGCGGCGTCCTGGTCGTTCAAATGGTAGCGCAGCGCGCCGCAGCAGCCCGCGCGCGGCGCCACCAGCAGCTGCACACCGAGCGCATCGAGCACGCGCGCGGCGGCGGCGTTGATGTTGGGCGCCATCGCCGGCTGGGCGCAACCGGCCAGCACCAGCATGCGCCGCGCGTGCGGCGTGGCCGGCCAGCGGCCCGCGCTTTGCAAACGCGGGATCTTGTCCTGCAGCGGTTTCGACAACAGCGGCCGCAACAGCTGGCCCGCGCGCAGCGCCGGCGTGAAGATCCACGGGCGCGGCAGCGCTTCCTTGAGCACCTTGCGCTTGAGCCGTTCCAGCAGCGGACGTTCGACGCGCTGCTCGACCACCTTGCGGCCGATGTCGGCCAGCCGCCCATACTGGACGCCGGACGGACAGGTGGTTTCGCAATTGCGGCAAGTCAGGCAGCGGTCCAGATGGGTCTGGGTGCGCACGGTGACGGGCGCGCCTTCGAGCACCTGCTTGATCAGATAGATGCGTCCGCGCGGGCCATCGAGTTCGTCGCCCAGCAACTGGTAGGTGGGACAGGTGGCGGTGCAGAAGCCGCAGTGCACGCAGGCGCGCAGGATCGCTTCGGCTTCGTCGCCCTCGGGCGTGTTCTTGATGAAATCGGCGAGATTGGTTTGCATATCAGTACATGCGCCCTGGGTTGAAGATGCCGGATGGGTCGAACTGCGCGCGCAGGCGCTGATGGATTTTGTGCAGCGCCGGCGCCAGCGGATGGAAGGCACCCGCCGCCGATGCCGCTGTACCGCGGAACAGCGTCGCGTGGCCGCCCACGGCGGCGGCGATGCCGCGGATTTTCTGCGCGTCGGCCGCAGCCGCCTTGAACCAGCGCTGCGCGCCGCCCCACTCGATCAGCTGCTCGCCTTTGAGGATGATCGCGCTGGCCGCCGGCGGCACCGACAGGCGCCACAGATCGCCGCCGTCGAAGTAGGCGTGGCTCTGGTCGCGCAGGCTGGTCCAGAAGGAGGCGTCGTCGCGCGCCGCGCCACCGAATGCCGCACCGCCAAGCTTGCGCTGCGCCGCCGTCACCGCCGCCTCGGCACCGGACAGGCGCACGCTGAGCACGCCGTCATGCCAGCAACTGGCGGAGATCGGCAGCGGCTGGCCGGCCCATTCGTTCAGGCGCGCCAGCGCTTCGATCTCGCCCAGCTCAAAGCGCAGGCTCGCTTCGCGCAGCGGCAGCGGCAAGACCTTGATCGACACTTCCGTGATCAATCCCAGCGTGCCGAGCGAACCGGCCAGCAGCCGGGCGACATCGTAGCCAGCCACGTTTTTCATCACCTGCCCGCCGAAGCGCAGATGCTCGCCGTGTCCATCGATCAGGCGCGCGCCCAGCATGAAGTCGCGCACCGCGCCTGCGCTGGCGCGGCGCGGCCCGGACAAGGCAGTGGCCACCACGCCGCCAATGGTGGAACCGGAACCGAAGCGCGGCGGCTCGAAAGCGAGCATCTGGCCATGCCGCGCCAGCAAGGCTTCGATCTCGGCCAGCGGCGTGCCGCAGCGCGCCGTGATCACCAGTTCGGTCGGCTCATAAGCGACGATGCCCGTGTATGCGCGCGTATCGAGTACCGTGGTGCTGGCGGCGCCATTGCCATACCAGTCCTTGCTGCCGCCGCCACGGATGGTCAATGGCGCACGCGCGGCGCTCGCTGCGCGTATGGTCTCTTGAAACTGTTCGGCGATCGCTTGCAAGGGGGCTCCGTTCAAAAACGCGACAGGTGGGCAAAGTTCAGCTGGCCGCCGCTGACGCGCATCTTGCCGAATTCGGCGCAGCGGTTCAGCGTGGGAATGGCTTTGTCGGGGTTGAGCAGACCGGCCGGATCGAAGGCGCGCTTGACCGAGAAAAACGCTTCCAGCTCGGCCGGCGCGAACTGCACGCACATCGAATCGATCTTCTCGATGCCCACGCCATGTTCGCCGGTGATGGTGCCGCCCACTTCCACGCACAGCGCCAGGATCTCGGCGCCGAAGGCTTCGGCGCGGGCGAATTCGTCGGCGATGTTGGCGTTGAACAGGATCAGTGGATGCAGATTGCCGTCGCCCGCATGGAATACATTGGCGCAGCGCAGGCCGTAGCGCGTTTCCATGTCGGCGATCCCGCTCAGCACCTGGGCCAGGCGCTTGCGCGGAATGGTGCCGTCCATGCAGTAGTAGTCGGGCGAAATCCGCCCCGCCGCCGGGAAGGCGTTCTTGCGGCCCGACCAGAAGCGCAGGCGCTCGGCCTCGGTCTGCGACACGGCGATCGCGTTGGCGCCCGCCGTTTGCAGCACCGCCGTCATGCGCGCGATTTCCTCTTCCACTTCCTCGATGGTGCCGTCGGCTTCGCACAGCAGGATCGCGGCCGCGTCGGTGTCGTAGCCGGCATGCACGAAAGGTTCGACCATGCGCGCCGAAGTCTGGTCCATCATCTCCAGCCCCGCCGGGATGATGCCGGCGGCAATCAGCTCGGCCACCGCATTGCAGCCGGCCGTGACCTCGGCGAAGGAGGCCATGATCACCCGTGCCGACGCGGGACGCGGTATCAGTTTGACGGTCACTTCGGTGACGATGCCCAGCATGCCTTCGGAACCGATGAACACCGACAGCAGATCGAGGCCGGCCGCGTCGAGCGCCTCGCTGCCCAGTTCCACCACCTCTCCCTCGATGGTCACCATGCGCACCCGCAGCACGTTATGCACGGTCAGGCCGTATTTGAGGCAGTGCACGCCGCCGGAGTTTTCCGCCACGTTGCCGCCGATGGTACAGGCGATCTGCGAGGAGGGATCGGGGGCGTAATACAGGCCGTGCGGCGCGGCCGCCTCCGAGATGGCCAGATTGCGCACGCCCGGCTGCACCACCGCCGTGCGCGAACGCGCGTCAACCCGCACGATCTGGTTCAGGCGCGCGGTCGACAGCACCACCCCGTCGGCGATCGGCATCGCCCCGCCGGACAGGCCGGTGCCGGCGCCGCGCGGCACGATAGGCACCTTCAGTTCGCGGCACAGGTTCAGGATCGCCACCACCTGCGCCTCGGTGTCGGGCAGGGTCACCACCATCGGCAGCTGGCGGTAGGCGGCCAGGCCGTCGCATTCGTAGGGACGGGTATCCTCCGCCTCGGACAGCACGCAACGCGCCGGCAGCAGCGCCCGCAGGGCGGTGGCGACTTCCAACCGGCGGGCGGCCAGGGCGGCGGATTCTGGTGCGGCGGTATGCATGGTGACGAGATCCTGCGGGCGCGTGGACAGGACTCGATTGTAAGCAAAAAAACCGTATCTTGTTCAATACCTGACAAGATTGCACAATTAAGTTCGGCGTCAGTCTCAAGGCCACACCCGGCGTCCCGGAATCGGACCGTACGATGGGATTTTGTCGTATCCTCCTATCTTTGACAGATCAGGACGCATCATGGGCAACCGACTTTCTAAAATCGCCACCCGTACCGGAGACAACGGCACCACGGGCCTGGGCGATGGCAGCCGTACCGACAAGGACAGCGTGCGCATCCATTCGATTGGCGAAGTGGATGAACTCAATTCCAACATAGGCTTGCTGCTGTGCGAGGACATGCCCGCCGAGCTGCACGAGGAACTGGTCACCATCCAGCACGATCTGTTCGACCTGGGCGGCGAACTGTGCATACCCGGCTATCAGATGATCACCGACGACCATGTGGTCCGCCTCGACACCCTGCTGGCCAAATACAATGCCGACCTGCCGGCGCTGACCGAATTCATTCTGCCGGCCGGCTCGCGCGCCGCCTCGCTGGCGCATGTCTGCCGCACCGTGTGCCGCCGCGCCGAACGCGCCATCGTCACGCTGGGCCGGACCGAAACCATCCACGACCATCCGCGCCAGTACGTGAACCGCCTGTCCGACCTGATGTTTGTGCTGTCGCGCACTTTAAACCGCTACGCCGGCGGCAGCGACGTGCTGTGGCAGCACGAACGCAAACGCGGCTGACCGGCCACTCATGGCGTCAGCAGCAGCGCCATGCCCTTGGCCATGCTGAGGCGCGACGCGGCGGCCGGGTGGCTGCCAGATAGCACGCTGGCCTGCTCATGCTCGGCCAGCTTGCGATAAAAGCTGACCATGGCGCTGGCAGGCCAGCCGGCGCGGTGCGCCAGCACCATGCCCAGCTGGTCGGCCTCGCTTTCCTGCAAGGACGACAGGCCCGACAGTTTGATCTGCAGCGACAAATCCGTATCCAGCCTTTCCATCAGCACATCGAGCGGTACCACCGGCTGACGGTTGAACAGCAAGGCTTCGGATAAGGTTTCGCGCTGGTGCTCGGCCAGCGCATGCGCCACTTCATGCGCCAGCAAAACCGCCAGTTCGCCATCGTCGAGCGCCAGCGAGCGCACAAATGCGCTGCCGACGAGGATTTTCCCGCCAGCCATGCTGACCGCATCCACGTCCGAATCGCTGCCAAGGTGCACTTCCCACGCCCACAAGGCGGCTTCCGGCTTGATGAGCACGGCCTGCCGCACCAGTTTCGCCATGATGGTTTGCAAACGCCCGAGCAAGGCCCGATCCCGATCCAGCTGCCCGGCGGCGGCCAGATCGACCACCCGGTCGATAAAACGATCCTCCATCCGACCGTCCACCGCCTCTGCGCTGAAACTGAGTTCCTGCCAGCGTCCGGATTCCGGCACCTGGGCATGGCTTGCCGCGCAGGCAAGCAACAGGCCGATTCCCGCAATCGCCAGCACACCCATATTGCCTCCCCGCGCCAGCGCGCCACCGGATAAACAAAATAAACTGTTTATATCAATATAGGACGGCAATTACAGCAAGGCAAGGAAATCCCTTAGAACCAAGTCATGCCACATCAAAACCAATGCCTCAGTGCAAATCCAGTGAGGAGGTGTGGGTAGTCCGGCCCAAGCCCTTCAGCAAAACCGTTCTCGTTTGAGCATCTCGTTTTATCTCGTTTCGTCTTATTTGAACTTGTCGATTTTCCGCCTCCCCCATGGAGTCCATGCAGGCAGCGGCCAAGGCCATGAGCGATGCGCTCCAAACTGCGCTCGTACTGGACCACCCCGAACGGCGCACCGACAAACACCGGCGCAAACAGGACATCATGGAAGACCATTGCGCCTTCGATTAAGCTGCGCACAAGGCGAAAAAAAACACGCCGGACCTGCGCGGTGCGGCGTGTTCTTATACTGCCGGCCCAAGGCCGGCGCATCACGGGGCTTAGCCGTTGTTGACCACCAGACGCGGTTCGTCGGCGGCGAAGCGCTTGCGGATCGAGGCGGCGATACCGGCGCCATCGAGTCCCACGCTGGCCAGCAGCTTGGCCGGATCGCCATGGTCGATAAACTGATCCGGCAGGCCCAGCATCAGCAGCGGCTTGACGATACCTTCGGCAGCCAGGGCTTCGGCCACGGCGGAACCGGCGCCGCCCATGATGGAACCCTCTTCCACCGTCACCAGATAGTCATGTTCAGCAGCCAGTTGCTTGAGCAGCCCCACGTCCAGCGGCTTGACGAAGCGCATATTGGCCACGGTCGCACCGAGCTGCTCGCCCGCCGTGACCGACGGCGCCACCATCGAACCGAAAGCCAGGATCGCGATCTTCTCGCCCTGGCGCTTGATCTCGCCCTTGCCGATTTCCAGCACGTCCAGCGAGGCCTGCACCACCGTGCCGTTGCCCGAACCGCGCGGATAGCGGATCGCCGCCGGTCCCTGGTACTGGTAGCCGGTCGACAGCATCTGGCGGCATTCATTCTCGTCCGACGCGGCCATGATCACCATGTTCGGAATGCAGCGCAGGTAGGCCATATCGTAGTTGCCGGCATGGGTCGCACCATCGGCGCCGACCAAACCGGCGCGGTCCAGCGCGAAGGTCACGTCCAGGTTTTGCAGCGCCACGTCGTGAATCAGCTGATCGTAGGCGCGCTGCAGGAAGGTGGAGTAAATCGCCACCACCGGCTTCATGCCTTCGCAAGCCAGGCCCGCGCCGAAGGTCACCGCATGCTGCTCGGCGATACCCACGTCGAAATAACGCGCCGGGTACAGCTGCTCGAAGCGCACCATGCCCGAACCTTCGCGCATGGCTGGCGTGATGCCGACCAGGCGCTTGTCGGCGGCGGCCATGTCGCACAGCCAGTCGCCGAATACTTCGGTATAGGTCTTCTTGCCGGCGGCCGCGGGCTTGATGCCTTCGGCCGGATTGAATTTCGGCGTGCCATGGTACAGCACCGGCTCGGCCTCGGCCAGCTTGTAGCCCTGGCCTTTTTTGGTCACCACGTGCAGGAACTGCGGCCCCTTGAGCTGGCGGATGTTCTGCAGCGTCGGGATCAGCGATTCCAGATCATGGCCGTCGATCGGGCCGATGTAGTTGAAGCCGAATTCCTCGAACATCGTGGCCGGAACCACCATGCCCTTGGCATGCTCTTCCAGGCGCTTGGCCAGTTCCAGCACGGGGCCAGGCAGCACCGACTTGCCCACGTTCTTGGCGGCGGCATAGAACTGGCCCGACATCAGGCGCGCCAGATAGCGGTTCAACGCGCCCACCGGCGGCGAGATCGACATGTCATTGTCGTTCAGGATCACCAGCAGATTGATATCGTCCTGCACGCCGGCGTTGTTCAGCGCCTCGAAGGCCATACCGGCCGTCATGGAGCCGTCGCCGATGACGGCGATCGCGTGGCGCTGCTCGCCCTTGATCTTGGCCGCCTGCGCCATGCCCAGCGCGGCCGAAATCGAAGTCGACGAGTGCGCCGTGCCGAAGGTGTCGTATTCGCTCTCGTCGCGCTTGGGGAAGCCGGAGATGCCGTTGAGCTGGCGCAGCGTGTGCATGCGCTCGCGCCGGCCGGTCAGGATCTTGTGCGAATAGGTCTGGTGGCCCACGTCCCACACGATGCGGTCGTGCGGGGTGTTGAACACATAGTGCAGCGCCACCGTCAGTTCGACCGTGCCCAGGTTGGACGACAGATGGCCGCCCGTCTTGGAGACGGAATCGAGCAGGTAGTGGCGCAGTTCGTGCGCCAGCGGCGTCAGTTGGGCGCGCGCCAGCTTGCGCACGTCGGCCGGTGAATTGATATTTTCGAGCAAGTTCATTTATGCTTTCCGCTGCACGATCAAATCCGCGAGTTCGCGTAGGCGCGCAGCTTTTTCTCCGAACGGCGCGAGCGCGGCATGCGCGTCGAGCCGTAATTTTTCCGCCAGCGCGCGCGACGGTTCCAGACCCAGAATCGACACATAGGTCGGTTTATTGTCGGCCGCATCCTTGCCGGCGGTCTTGCCGAGCGTGGCCGAATCGGCCGTCGCGTCGAGCACGTCGTCCACCACCTGGAAGGCCAGGCCGATGGCGCGTGCGTAATCGTTGAGGGCGTCCAGTTCGGCCGGCTCGAGCTCCTTGCCGGCCAGCGCGCCCAGTACCACCGAGGCGCGCAGCAGCGCACCCGTTTTGAGCTGGTGCATCTGCTCCAGCTGCTCCAGCGTCAGGCTCAGGCCCACGCTGTCGAGATCGATCGCCTGGCCGCCGCACATGCCGGCCGAACCGGCCGCCTGGGCCAGCAGGCGCAGCATCGCCAGCTGGCGCGCCGGCGGCAGCGAGCGCGCCTCGGCCAGCACCAGGAAGGCCTGGGATTGCAGCGCATCGCCCACCAGCAGCGCGGTGGCCTCGTCATAGGCCACGTGCACGGTTGGCTTGCCGCGGCGTAGCGCATCGTCATCCATGCAGGGCATGTCGTCGTGCACCAGCGAGTAGGCGTGGATCATTTCCAGCGCCGCCGCCGCGCGGCTCAGGGCCTCGGCATCGGCGCCAAACAGGGCGCCGGCCGCATACACCAGCAGCGGGCGCACGCGCTTGCCGCCGCCGAGCAGCGCATAGCGCATGGCCTGGTGCAGTTTCAGCGGCAGCAGCTCCGGACCGGGCAGATAGGAGGCCAGGTCCTGCTCGGCGCCGGCCTGCACGGTTTTCATCCAGTCGTCGAAAGCGGCCGTCATCACGCCTCCTCGCCGGCGTCGGCAAACGGTTTGAGCATGTCGCCCTCGAGCACCTTGACCTGGGACTCGACCTTGTCGAGCTGGGCGCCGCAGAATTTCACCAGCGAGGAGCCGCGCTGATAGGCGGCCACCGACGCTTCCAGCGGCAACTGGCCCGCCTCCATTTGCGACACCAGTTGCGCCAGTTCGGCCATCGCTTCTTCAAACGAAGCGGGCGCGGCGCCGGCGGCGGCGGTATCGGCAGTTGATTTCTTTGACATAGGCACTCGGATTGTTAAGACAAAAGCGGCGGCACGGGCTGCCAACGCAGTGTAGCCCGTTATTTTAGAACAAACCAACTTATCAGGGTAAAGGCCAGGCTAAGCGCGGACGCCGCCATCCACCCGTGATTTTAACGCAATCGCCCGCCCGGCGCCGTCAAACATGGGTTTTCTGCAAGCATTCCGGCCGAAAACCCGGCCAACGTGGCGACGCCCACCCCATTTCGCGCTATAATCTCCGGTTCTGTCCGAAATACCATTTCAACATTTTGAATTCAGGTCTTTGCGGAGTCTGTCTCTCTTTGGTTTGATGTACATATTAAGGGGGGTTGGGATGTCCGATCTGGGTACCCACGCCAAGCTCGCGCGTTCAAACGCGCAACTTCCGGTAAACGTCTATTTTGACGAAACGCTGTTGCAGCGTGAAATGCAGCAATTATTCCAGGCCGGTCCGCGTTACGTCGGACACGAACTGATGGTGCCGAACGCCGGCGATTTTGCGACTCTTGTTTCCGAAAACGAAGGGCGTATGCTGGTGCGCAACGCAAACGGCATCGAACTGCTGTCCAATGTCTGCCGCCACCGCCAGGCCCTGATGTTCAATGGCCGCGGCAACGCCAACAATATCGTCTGCCCGCTGCACCGCTGGACCTATGACCTCAAGGGGGAACTGATCGGCGCGCCGCACTTCCCCGAGACGCCCTGCCTGAACTTGCCCAAAACCCAGTTGCAGAACTGGAACGGCCTGCTGTTCGAGCAGAACGGCTACAACGTCATGGACAAGCTCAAGGAATTGTCGGTCAGCAAGGATCTGGATTTCTCCGGCTATATGTTCGACCACGTCGAAGTGCAGACCTGTAATTACAACTGGAAGACCTTCATTGAAGTCTATCTGGAGGATTACCACGTCGAGCCCTTCCACCCGGGTCTGGGCGGCTTCGTCAGCTGCGACGACCTGCGCTGGGAATTCGGCCGCGACTACAGCGTGCAGACCGTGGGCGTCAACCGCGGCCTGCTCAAGTCCGGTTCGCCCGTCTACCAGCGCTGGCAGGAACAGGTACTCAAATTCCGCGGCGGCGAACCGCCACCGTACGGCGCCATCTGGCTGACCCTGTATCCGAACATCATGGTCGAATGGTATCCGCACGTGCTGATCGTCTCGACCCTGTGGCCGGATGGCCCGCAGCGCACCCGCAACGTGGTGGAGTTCTACTATCCCGAGGAAATCGTGCTGTTCGAGCGCGAATTCATCGAAGCCGAGCGCGCCGCCTACATGGAAACCTGCGTCGAGGACGACGGGATCGCCCTGCGCATGGATGCCGGCCGCAAGGTCCTGATGCGGCGCGGCACCAGCGACGCCGGGCCCTACCAGTCGCCGATGGAAGACGGCATGCAGCACTTCCACGAGTGGTACCGCGGCCAGATCGCGCTGCCGGACCGCGCCTAGGAGCCCGATGCAATCGCTGTGGATGCTGTTCGCCAGTTTCATGTTTGCCGTCATGGGCGTGTGCGTCAAGCTCGCCTCCGAGCAGTTTTCCACCTCTGAAATCGTCATGTACCGTGGCGTCGTCGGCGTCACGGTCCTGTTCTGCCTGATCCGCCTGCGCGGCGGCAGCCTGCGCACCGCCCTGCCCTTCGCCCACCTGTGGCGCGGCGTGGTCGGCGTGGTCGCGCTGTGGCTGTGGTTCTACGCCATCGCCCGGCTGCCGCTGGCCACCGCCATGACCTTGAACTATATGGCGCCGATCTGGATGGCCGCCTTCCTGCTCGGCGCCGGCTGGTGGCATGCGCGCCAGCACGTCGAATGGCCGCTGATTGCCGCCATCGCCATGAGCTTTGTCGGCGTCACCCTGCTGCTGCGGCCCGTGTTCGACTCCCAGCTGCTCGCCCCCGCGCTGATCGCCCTAGCTTCCAGCGTGCTGTCGGCGCTGGCCTATCTGCAGGTGCGCAAGCTGGGCCTGGCCGGCGAGCCGGAATACCGCGTGGTGTTCTATTTTTCCGTCACCAATCTGGCCGCCGGCATCCTCGGCAACTTCCTGTTCAGCGAAGCCGGTCAGGTGGTCTGGCACCCGATCAACACCAGCCATGGCGCCCTGCTACTGCTGGGCATCGGCATCTGCGCCACCTCGGCCCAGATGGCCATGACGCGCGCCTACCGCCTCGGCAAGACCCTGGTGGTGGCCAATCTGCAGTACAGCGGCATCATCTTCTCCAGCATCTGGGGCGTGCTGATCTTCGGCGACGTATTTTCCTGGCACAGCTGGGCCGGCATCGGCGTGATACTGGTGTCCGGCAGCGCCGCAACGTTTTACAATACCCGCAACACCGAACGCGGCAAGGCCATCGCCAGTACCGACCCCATCGCCAGCGAAGTCTGACGACGGCGCGGCTAGCGCCCTGGCGCGGCGCGCCGCCTTCATCCGGAAGTATCTTCTTTAAGGAGCTTCACCCATGCACAGCACCCTGATCGACGCCGCCACCCTGGCCGCCCACGTGACCGACAGCCACTGGGTCATCCTCGACTGCCGCCACGACCTGATGAACCCGAGCGCGGGCCGCGACGGCTACGCCATCGGCCACATCCAGAACGCCCAGTTCGCCAGCATCGACGACGACCTGTCCGGCCCCAAGGGCGGCAGCGGCGCCGGCTTCCGTGGCCGCCATCCGCTGCCCGAGCGCGTCGCCCTGATCGACACCCTGCGCGGCTGGGGCATCGACGACGATACCCAGGTCGTCGCCTATGACGCCCACGGCGGCATGTATGCGGCGCGCCTGTGGTGGCTGTTGCGCTGGATCGGCCATCCGGCCGTGGCCGTGCTCGACGGCGGCCTGGCCGCCTGGCAAGCCCAGGGCCTGCCGCTGGTCACCCCGGTGGCCACGCCGGCGCGCGGCCACCTGAACGAGCGGCCGACGCTGACATCGACCGTGACGGCGGCCGACATCGTGGCCAATCTTGCCAGTGCCGAGCGCACGGTCATCGATGCGCGCGCGCCGGACCGCTTCCGCGGCGAGAACGAAACGATGGACCCGGTCGGCGGCCACATTCCCGGGGCCAAGAACCGCTTCTTCAAGGACAATCTGGCGGCCGATGGCCGTTTCAAGGACGCCGCCCAGCTCAAGCAGGAATTCACTCCGCTGTTCGCTCTGCCGCAGGCAGCCATCCTGCAGTGCGGCTCGGGCGTGACCGCCTGCCACAATCTGCTGGCGATGGAGGTGGCGGGCCTGGGCGGCGCCGCGCTGTATCCGGGTTCGTGGAGCGAATGGTGCGCCGATCCGGCGCGGCCGGTGGCGACTGGCGCTTAAGGAAGCGATGCGATCCGGCGCGGCCGGTGGCGACTGGCGCTTAAGGAAGCGATGCGATCCGGCGCGGCCGGTGGCGACGGGCGCTTAAGGAAGCGATGGTTTGCGCCGGCGGGTCTGGCGCATCCAGCGCGAAATCCATAACTCGATACCGCGCACCCGATATTCAATCATGTGCCCAGTATTGGGAATGGCAAAGCGCCTGGAAAACGATCGGGGCACCGGCGTACCCAGGCCCGGCTGCGAGCTGAGGATATCGAGTGCTCTGTTGACGCGCTGAGCTATTAGCTTTGCCGTATGGTCGTCTTGCATTTCGATGTGGGCAAGGCTGGCATAATAGGACTTGATTGCCGCCGGCGACCAGCGAATCAGCAGCTTAGGCGGTACGCCGCTTGCGCTTTGCATTCTCTGCCAACATGTCGTCGACCTGCCTCATAAGCTCTTCGTGTGGAATCAACTGGCCGGCAGCCGCTGCATTGTCCATCTCGATATTGGCTTCGATACTCTCCTCCATATCATCAAAGCCGTACTGATACACGGCTTCCCACAGTAGCTCCGGAGTGGTATCGCCGCGATCCGCCATGCGCTCCAAGCGAGCACGGTCGGACCCGGACAGGGCGGCGAGGGCCGCCGCCATTTTGGTTTGCCTGTCGCCCATGATTGGCGCCTCCAACTTGAGACGAAAAACCCCATCATACTCCGCCCGCCGTCCCCGTCAAACGAAGCGGACGCGGCGCTTGCGCGCCCGCAAGCGGGCCGGCTTGGCGGCCGCCCTAGTGGTGGCTGCCCGTCAGGAACAGCACGATACACACGCCCAGCGCCACCAGCAGCACCTGCGGAATCGTCTCGCGCAGCGTGGCGCGGCGCTGCATCTGCGGCATCAGGTCGCTGACGGCGATATAGATGAAGCCGGACGAGGCGAACACCAGCACATAGGGAATCATGCCGCTGGCGCGGTCCAGGGTGTAGTAGCCCAGCACCCCGCCGGCGATCGACATCAGGCTGCACAGCAGATTGAATACATAGGCGCGGGTGCGCGAGAAGCCGGCATTGAGCAGCACAATAAAATCGCCGATCTCCTGGGGGATTTCGTGGGCGATGATGGCCAGGCCCGTCACCAGGCCCAGTTCCGGATTGGCCAGGAAGGCCGCCGCGATCAGGATGCCGTCGGTGAAGTTGTGCATGCCGTCGCCCACCAGGATCATCCAGCCGGCCTTGCCCGCCTCGTGCTTGTCGTGGCCATGGGCGTGATGGTGGCCATCGCCCTCATGGTGGTGCGAATGGCGCAGGATCGCCAGCTTTTCCAGCATGAAGAAGGCCAGCAGCCCGCCCAGCAGCGTGGCGAACAGGCTGCGCGGGTCGGCCTGCGATTCAAACGCCTCCGGCAGCGCATGCAGCAGGGAAGTCGACAGCATGATGCCCACCGACAGGCTGACCATGCGTTCGACGACCTTCGACAGCAGCGCGAACGAAAACACCGCCGCGGCCGAAATGCTGACAACGCCGGCCACCGTGGTGGCCAGCAGTATGGAAATGAGTATGGGATCGATTTTGCTTACCTATTATTGTCCTGGTCCCAGCTGGGCATGACCGTGCAAGCGCGACGGGCCGGGCCGGTATTTTACCGCCCTGCCCGCGATTCTGCTCAGTTACCGCTCAGTGAACCTTTGCCGGCCGCCCGCTTGCATGCCGCCGCGCGGCCGCCGGGCCGCCGGCTCAGATCACGCCGTGGTCCTTGAACCAGGCCAGCGCACGGGCAAAACCGTCCTTGGCGTCCGCTTCCACATAGCTGGGGCGGTAGTCGGCATGGAAGGCGTGGCCGGAATTCGGATACACGACGATGCTCGACTTGCTGCCGCCCTTGGCCAGCGCCTCGCGCATCTGCGCCACCGCGTCCTGGGTGATGCCCGTGTCTTTTTGACCATACAGGCCCAGCACCGGCACCGTCAGCCGGGCCGCGATATCGACCGGATGACGCGGGAACAGCACGCTGTGCTCGCCCACCAGCCGGCCATACCAGGCCACGCCGGCCTTCACGTCCGGGTTATGCGCCGCGTACAGCCAGGTGATCCGGCCGCCCCAGCAGAAACCGGTGATGCCCAGCTTCGAGGTATCGCCGCCATTCGCCTTGGCCCAGGCCACCACCGCGTCCAGGTCGCCCAGCACCTGCTGGTCCGGCGTCTTGGCGATGATGTCGCGCTGTATTTCGGCCACCGAGGCGGCCATGCTCGGGTCGCCCTGGCGCACGAACAGTTCGGGCGCCAGCGCCAGATAGCCCAGCTTGGCGAAACGGCGCGCCACGTCGGCGATATGCTCATGTACGCCGAAGATCTCGGACACCACCAGCACCACCGGCAGCTTGCGCTTGCCCGCTGGCTGGGCGCGGTACACCTGCACATCCTGCCCCCCGACCTTGATCGTGATGGTGCCCGCGCTCAGGCCCGCCGTATCGGTCTTGATGACATTCTGCGCCACCACCGGCATGGCCGCCAGCGCGAAGCCGCCACCGAGCGCCACCTTCAAGAAGTCGCGGCGCTCCACGCCATCGGTCAGCGTGGATGTGCCCAACAGGCTCTGTGCATCCTGAATCAAATTTTTCATGCAACTCCTCCGATAAAAGTACCAGCAAAGCGAACAACAAAAAAAATATGCAGCGGCGCCGCCTCAGTGCCTTGGTGCCTTAGTGCGCCTCGTCCCAGTTCTTGCCCACGCCCACTTCGGCCGTCAGCGGCACCTTCAGCGCGGCCACGCCGGCCATCAGCTGCGGCAGGCGCTCGCGCACCAGCGCCAGTTCGGCGTCCGGCACTTCCAGTACCAGCTCGTCGTGCACCTGCATGATCATGCGCGTTTGCAGGCCATCGGCTTCCAGCCAGCCCTGCACCGCGATCATCGCCAGCTTGATCAGATCGGCCGCCGTGCCCTGCATCGGCGCGTTGATCGCCGCCCGTTCGGCGCCCTGGCGGCGCGGGCCGTTGGGCGAATTGATCTCCGGCAGCCACAGACGGCGTCCGAACACGGTTTCCACATAGCCGCGCGCCTTGGCCTGCAGGCGCGTATCGTCCATATATTGTTTGACGCCGGAGAAGCGCGCGAAATAACGGTCGATATAGCTTTGCGCCGCACCGCGCTCGATACCCAGGTTGCCGGCCAGGCCGAAGGCGCTCATGCCGTAGATCAGGCCAAAGTTGATCACCTTGGCGTAGCGGCGCTGTTCGCTCGACACCTCATCGGCCGCCACGCCGAAGATCTCGGCGGCGGTGGCGCGGTGAATGTCCACGCCCTCTGCGAAGGCGCGCAACATGTTCTCGTCGCCCGAGATATGCGCCATGATGCGCAGCTCGATCTGCGAATAGTCGGCCGAGACGATATGGCTGCCGGCCGGCGCCACGAAGGCTTCGCGGATGCGGCGGCCTTCCTTGGTGCGGATCGGGATGTTCTGCAGATTCGGGTCGTTCGAAGCGAGCCGGCCCGTCACCGCCACCGCCTGCGCATAGTTCGTGTGCACGCGGCCCGTCTGCGCATTGATCATCTTGGGCAGCTTGTCGGTATAGGTCGACTTCAGCTTGGCCATGCCGCGGTACTCGAGCAGGATTTTCGGCAGCGGATAATCCTCGGCCAGCTTTTGCAGCACCTCCTCGTCCGTCGACGGCGCGCCGCTCGGGGTCTTTTTCACCACCGGCAACTTGAGCTTCTCGAAGAAGATCTCGCCGATCTGCTTGGGCGAACCCAGGTTGAACGGGCCTTCGGCCAGCACATAGGCCTGCTGCTCCAGCTCCAGGATGCGCGCGCCCAGCTCGGCCGACTGCGTGGCCAGCAGCGCGGCGTCGATATGCACGCCGTTGCGTTCGATCTTCTGCAGCACCACCGCCGTCGGCAGCTCGATATTGCGGTAGATGAAGGTGAGCTTCTCGTCGCGCTCTATCTCGCCGATCATGGCCCGGTGCAGGCGCAGCGTGATGTCCGCGTCTTCCGCCGCATAGGCGGTGGCGCGCTCGAGCTCCACCTGGTCGAAGGTGATCTGGTTGACGCCCTTGCCGCACACGTCGACGAAGGGAATCGTCGTATGGTGCAGATGGCGTAGCGCCAGGCTGTCCATATCATGGCTGCGGTGCGATTCGAATACATACGATTGCAGCAGCGTGTCGTGCACGATGCCGCGCAGCTGCACGCCATGGTTGGCGAAGATATGGCTGTCGTACTTCAGGTTCTGGCCCACCTTCGGTTTATCGGGATTCTCCAGCCAGGATTTCAGCTTGCCCAGCACGAACTCGCGCGACAGTTGTTCCGGTACGCCCGCATAGCTGTGCGCCACTGGAATATAGGCGGCCACGCCCGGCTCGACCGACAGCGAAATACCCACCATCTGGGCCGTCATCGGCTCCAGCGAGGTCGTCTCGGTATCGACGGCCGTCAGCGCCGCCGCATCGATCAGCGCGATCCAGCGATCCAGTTCCGCTTCGGTGAACACGGTTTCGTACACGGTGACGGCCGGTGCCGGCGCGGCGAACAGGTCGCCCGTGCCGAAACCGGCGCCTGCGGCCGTGCCGCCCGCGCCGGGACCAGCGCCAAGTGCGGCGGCGCCCCCCGTTCCAGCGCCAGCGCCGGCAACGCCACGGCCACTGGCCGCCCCGCCGCCCGCGCCACCGAGTTCACGCAGCAGCGTCTTGAAGCCGTACTGGGCGAAGAAGGCCAGCAGCACCTCATTGTCCTCGCCGCGCGCCACCAGCGATTCGTGGATGGTGCTCATGTGCGCCGACAGGTCGCAGTCGGTCTTGACCGTGATCAGCTCGCGCCCCTTGGGCAGCCACTCCAGCGCCTTGCGCAGGTTCTCGCCCACCGCGCCACCGACCGAGGCCGCGTTGGCGATCACGCCATCGAGGCTGTCGTAGGCCGTCAGCCATTTGAGCGCCGTCTTCGGTCCGCACTTGCTCACGCCCGGCACATTGTCGACCGTGTCGCCGATCAGGGTCAGGTAATCGATGATGCGGTTCGGCGGCACGCCGAACTTGGCCAGCACGCCGGCCTCGTCGAGCTTCTCGTTGCTCATGGTATTGATCAGCGTGACATTGGCGTTGACCAGCTGGGCCAGGTCCTTGTCGCCGGTGGACACGATCACGTCCATGCCGGCTTCCTTGGCCTGCACCGCCAGCGTACCGATCACGTCGTCCGCCTCCACCCCCTCGACCATCAGGATAGGCCAGCCCATCGCCTTGACGGCCACATGGATAGGTTCGATCTGCAGGCGCAGATCGTCCGGCATCGAGGCGCGCGTGGCCTTGTATTCCGGGTACATATCGTCGCGGAAGGTCTTGCCCTTGGCATCGAACACGCAGGCGATGTAGGCGGCCGGATAATCGGCGCGCAGGCGGCGCAGCATATTGACCATGCCGTGCATGGCGCCGGTGGGATGGCCGTCGGGGCTGCGCAGGTCGGGCAGCGCATGGAAGGCACGGTACAGATAACTGGAACCGTCAACTAACAGCAGGGTTTTTTGCATAAGGCCGAATGGGGTGTCTAAGGGTCTGAATAGGGACGATCTGCCATTATCGCATTGTTTACCGCCGCCGCCTGCCATCCGGGCATCGTTTCCAGAAAGGCAAGACCTGCACGCCACGGGCTTGCCCCAGGCCAGCAAAATGCGCTTTAAAAACTGGGAAGCGTGTCAGTTTGTTACAATGGAATCTGGTAAGAATTTCATGGTGTTTTAACCTAGGCGACCCCGATTATGATGCGCACGTCCTCCCTCTGGCCTGTACTCCTGTTGACCCTGTGCGCGCACATCGTGCCGGCGGTCGCCCAGACCCCGAGTGCCGCGCCGCCCAAGCTCGACAAAATCGAGGAAATCGCCGACGACCCGATCACCGTCAATGCCAAGCCAGCCAAAGAGAAAAAAATCACGGAAAAGCGCGATGGCGGCCGGGTGACCGAAGCGACGGTCAAGAGCGGCAACAGCACCTACAAGGTCAAGCCGAACACCCCCGCGGGCAGCGCCCTGCCGGGTGACGCCATGGGCAGCGCCAACCGCGGCCCGCAGTGGACCGTGATGGAATTCGATCTTGGCAAGAAAAAGAAGAAAACCACCAAGGAAGGCGACAGCGCCGGCGACGACGCGCCGCCCGCCAAATAAGGCTTTCCCGACCCCACGCCCGGCGCGCCAGCGGTGTGCCGCAGACTACCCCTATTCAAGTTTCTCCTCATGGCAGTTTTTACACCGGTCACCCTGGAAGATGTCAGCCAGTGGATCACGCAATTCCCCCTTGGCAAGCCGCTGGCACTGAAAGGCATCGCCTCCGGCATCGAAAACAGCAATTTCTTCCTGAGCACGGAGCGCGGCGAGTACGTGCTGACCATCTTCGAGAACCTGTCCTTCGAACAACTCCCTTTCTATTTGCAACTGATGCGCCACCTGGCCGAGCGCGGCGTGCTGGTGCCGGCCCCGGTGGCCAATGCCCAGGGCGAACTGATCGCCGCCCTGCACGGCAAGCCCGCCTCCATCGTCAGCAAACTGGCCGGCAGCTCGCAGATGGACCCGCAGCCGGTCCATTGCGCCGCCGTCGGCGCCATGCTGGCGCGCATGCACCTGGCCGCCAGCGACTACCCGCTGCAACAGCCGAATCTGCGCGGCCTGGACTGGTGGAACGAGACCACGCCGCAAGTATTGCCCTATCTGTCGGAAGCCAACGCCCACCTGCTGCGCGCCGAAATGCACTTCCAGCAAGCCTTTGCCGGCAGCGCCACTTACGCCGCCCTGCAGCAGGGTCCCGTGCATGCCGACCTGTTCCGCAATAACGTCATGTTCGACGGCGAACGCCTGACCGGCTTCTTCGACTTCTACTTCGCCGGCTGCGACAGCTGGCTGTTCGACGTGGCCGTCACCGTCAACGACTGGTGCATCGCCCTGGATACCGGCGTGCTCGACACGGCCCGCGTGCGCGCCCTGCTCGCCGCCTACCACGCCGTGCGCCCGTTCACGGCCGAAGAACAGACTGCCTGGCAGCCGATGCTGCGCGCCGGCGCGCTGCGCTTCTGGCTCTCGCGCCTGTACGACTACTACCTGCCGCGCGAAGCCGAAATGCTCACGCCCCACGATCCCGGCCATTTCGAGCGCATCCTGCGCGAACGCATCGCCACCCCGGCGCCGGCGCTGTTCTGATGGACAAGCTCCCCGCAAGCACCGGCTGGCAGTGGGTCCGACAGGGCCTGCAACTGTTCCGTTCCCAGCCGGGCGGCCTGTCGACGCTCTTCCTCGGCTATATGTTCTTCATGCTCGCGCTGGGCATTCTGCCGGTGCTGGGGCAGGTGTTGCCCATCATCCTGGTGCCGGTGTTTTCGATCGCCTTCATGCGCGCCTGCGCCCATATCGAGCAAGGCAAGCGCGTCATGCCCGGCCTGCTGTTCTCCGGTTTCAGGAAGCCCGCCTTCCCCGCCCTGTTCACCCTGGGCATGCTGTACCTGCTGGTGGCCGGCCTGGCGCTGGGTGGTTCGGCCCTGGTCGACGGCGGCGCGCTGTTCCAGCTGTTTACCGGCCAGGTCGAACCCTCGCCCGAGCTGATGAAAGATGGCAGCATGGGCAAGGCCGTGCTGCTGGCGATCGCCCTCTACATTCCCGGCGCGATGGCCTTCTGCTTCGCCGCGCCGCTGATCTACTGGCAGAACATGAGCGTGGGCAAGGCGATCTTCTTCAGCTTCTTCGCCGTGCTGCGCGCCTTCAAGGCCTTTGCCGTGTTCATCCTGGGCTGGGCCAGCATCAGCATTCTGCTCAGCCAGCTGATCATCATCCTGTTCGGCCGCAGCCAGCTGGCCATGATGGTGATGATGCCGATGTCGGTCATCGTCACCGTGAT
Source organism: Oxalobacteraceae bacterium (assembly GCA_013284265.1). Taxonomy (GTDB): domain Bacteria; phylum Pseudomonadota; class Gammaproteobacteria; order Burkholderiales; family Burkholderiaceae_D; genus Rugamonas. Next base: position 34,927 of record JABTBR010000063.1, read on the forward strand.
GCTGCACTGCTCCTTCTACGCCAGTTACCGCCAGCTGTTCGGCTCCCCGGCCGCCGAAGCGCTGGCGCCGGCCGAACCGCCGGCAGAGTAAGCATGCCGCGGTGCCTTTAAAACCCACGGCGTATCCCTGGGGTCTGACCCGGCGGGTCAGACCCCGGCTCTTTGCCGTGGGT